>NZ_JAMGBF010000015.1 GCF_023516615.1 Streptomyces panaciradicis | reverse complement strand
CTTTGCGCTGGGCCGGGGTTCTCGCGCCGAGTTCGGGGCCTCGCGCTGAGCCCGGGTCCTTGCGCTGTGTCCGGCGCCGCGCGCTGAGCCGGGGTCCTCGCGCTGGGCCGGGGTCCTTTTGCGCTGGGCCGGGGTTCTCGCGCTGAGTCCGGCGTCGCGCGCTGAGTCCGGGACCGGTCAGCGGTCGTGGGCGAGGCCGGGTGCCGTGGTGAGCGGGCGGGACGGCACGGCGGGCGCGGCCGGTCGCGGCGACGGCCACAGCCGCGCCGCCCCGGCGGACGCGGCCAGCGCGATCGCCCCGAGGGTGACGACGGCCGCCGTCAGACCGGCCTCCGCGCCGAGCCACCCCGCCAGGGGATAGGTGAGCAGCCAGCAGCCGTGCGAGAGGGAGAACTGGGCCGCGAAGGCCGCTGTCCGCTCCTCGGCCGGCGCGGCGCGGCGCACGAGCCGTCCGGCGGGCGTCAGCACCATCGAGCAGGCGGCGCCGAAGGCCGCCCAGACCACCAGCAGTCCGGGCCAGCGCCAACTCCCGCCCCCCGCCGCCGTGATGGCGCCGAGCCCCGCGAAGACGACGCCGAGCAGCAGCGCCCCGCGCAGCATCACGGCACGCTCGGACACCTTCTCCAGCACGCGGGGCAGGACGAGGGCGACGGCCATCGACCCCGCGCCGTACGCGCCCAGCGCGAGTGCCACGGCGCCCGCCGGCCGGTCCAGCACGTCCCGCACGTAGACGACGGAGTTGACGGTCACCATGGCGCTCGCGGCGGCGACCGCGAGGTTCAGCGCGAGGAGCGCGCGCAGCTGCGGGACGGCGAGGAAGAGCCGGGTGCCCGCGGTGGCCCGGGCGCGGACGCGACCGGATCGCGCGAGGCCCGGGGACGCCGCTTTCGGCAGCAGTACGGAGACCACGAGCACGGCCGACGACAGGAAGCCCAGCACGGTACCCGTGAACAGCCAGTTGTAGGTGACCACGGTCAGCAGGGCGGCGGCGAGCGCGGGGGAGAACAGGCTCTCCAGGTCGTAGGCGAGCCGGGACAGCGACAGGGCCTGGGTGTAGTCGCG
Source organism: Streptomyces panaciradicis (assembly GCF_023516615.1). Taxonomy (GTDB): domain Bacteria; phylum Actinomycetota; class Actinomycetes; order Streptomycetales; family Streptomycetaceae; genus Streptomyces; species Streptomyces panaciradicis. The sequence continues at coordinate 180,650 of NZ_JAMGBF010000015.1, read as the reverse complement.
CTCCTCGGGCAGCACGTCCGGGATGACGGCCTGGAAGGCCGGGGTGAACGCGGCCGAGGCCGACTGGAGCAGGAAGACGAGGACGTACACCTGCCACACCTGGTCCACGAACGGCAGCAGCAGCGCGACCCCCGCCCGGGTCAGATCGGCGGTGACCATCAGGGCGCGGCGGGGCAGCCGGTCGGCGACCGCGCCGATCGCCGGGGCGATCAGGACGTAGGCCGCCATCTTGATCGCGAGGGCCGTGCCGAGCACCGAACCGGCGTCACCGCCCGCGATGTCGTACGCGAGCAGCCCGAGGGCCACGGTCGCCAGCCCGGTGCCCACCAGGGCGATGACCTGGGCGGCGAAGAGGTGGCGGTAGGTGCGGTTGCGCAGGACGGCGAGCATGCGGCGGCTCCTGGGCGCGACGGCGTACGACGGCTCGGTCCGGCCAGTGTAGCCATCATGTGCGCATCTGCGCACATGATGGCCGGCGGCGGGAGCACGACGGCCCCGACGCTCCTCACCGCGCCGGGCCGCACTGCCTCTACGCTGTTCCCATGTCCGTACGCGACCCCATGTCAACTGCATCCGGTGCGCATCTGCGGGCCCCGGACAGCGCACGGCTGGCCGAGGCGACCGGGGTCTTCGCGATGCTCTCGGACGCCACCCGGCTGCATCTGCTCTGGCTGCTGGCGCAGGGCGAGTCGGACGTCGGGACGCTCACCGAGCGCACCGACGCCTCACGCACGGCGGTCAGCCAGCACCTCGCGAAGCTGCGCCTGGCCGGGCTCGTCGACACGCGCCGGGAGGGCCGGCACATCCACTACCGCCTCAGCGACGGTCATCTGCGCCGCCTCGTCCTGGAGGCGCTCAGCCACGCCGACCACCGGGTCAGCGGGCAGGCGCCGCACGACTGAGACGGCGCGGAGCTCAGTTCCCGCCGGGTGTACGGCCGTATGACCTCGGCAGGCGCATGCCCCGGTCGGCCATGATCTGCCGGACGTGGTTCGGGTAGTTCGTGATGACGCCGTCCACCCCCATGTCCATGAGCGCCTCGACGGTGGCCGGGTCGTCGCAGGTCCACGGAACGACCTTCAGTCCGCGCGCGTGCGCCTCGCGGACCATGGCCCGGTCCGAGTAGAAGCGGAAGCCGGGGTCGCCGACCTTGCCGGTCTGCGGGAAGCCGTAGTTGGGGGACAGGGCCCGGACGCCGGGGATCGTGGCGGCGGCCCGGACGAAGTCGCCGCCGTAGTCGTCGGCGTCGATACCGCCGAGCCACGGCGAGGCGCCGGGCCGGCCGACCTGGAGGAAGTCGTAGTTGGTCAGGGCGACCAGCGGCCACCTGGGGGCCAGCGCGTGCATCGCCTTCAGCGCGCCCCAGTCGAAGGACTCGATGGTGACCTGCCGTTCGATGCCCGAGCGGTGGATCTCCTCGTACACCCGGCGCACGAACAGCTCGCGCGGAGCCGTCTCGTCGGGTGCGCCCGCCTCCACCTTGGTCTCGATGTTCAGCTTCAGGCCCCAGGCGTGGTAGCTCTTGACCAGGTTCAGGACGTCCTTCAGCTCGGCCATCCGGTTGCCCTCGACGACCTCCTGCTCGGGGAAGCCGGGCAGTTGCTGATAACCGCAGTCCATGGTCTTGATCTGGGCCAGCGTCAGGTCCTTGATGTATTTGCCGACATACGGATACACCGGGTCGCCCGGGGTGACCGGTGCCGTGTCACGGCACTTGACGGAGCTGACCTGCCGGTCGTGGGTGACGACGACCTTCTCGTCCTTGGTGATCTGCGTGTCCAGCTCCAGGGTGGACACGCCGAGCCGCATCGCCTTGGCGAACCCCGCGAGGGACTCCTCGGTGGTCATGCCGATTCCGCCGCGGTGGGCCTGCAGGTCGAACCGGATCTTCGGGTGCGGTACGGGCGAGCTGTCGTAGGGCGTGGCGTGAGCGGCCACCGGGAGGGCGAACAGCGGAGCCAGCGCCAGGCCGGCGAGGACGCGTCGTGCGGACATCACTACCTCACTCGTGTCGGGTCGGGCCGTCCGCCGACGCTAGTGCGGCCGGCGGCGACCTCAACGGCCCCGACATGACCGGCCCGTGAATGTCCGAAAACGCTTGCAGGGTCAAGGGACCGGCACCGGGCGGAAGCCGGCCCGCGGGGTGAGCCCTCACACCCGGGGGTGCTTGCGCGCGGCCGTCTCCACCATGTGCAGGATGTCCTCCAGGTCGGCCTCGAACTCGGCGCCCAGGTCCAGCGGCAGGTCCAGCCAGGGCGCGAGCCTGCTGTGGCCGGGGAGCGCGCTCTGCGGCAACTGCCCGCGGCGGCCACGCGGGTCGAGCGGGCCGGGCGCGAAACGGCCCGCGGCCTCCGAGGCGGCGAAACCGATCACGAAGGTGCTGACCAGGCGTTCCAGCCGGGGCACTTCGGATTCCGGCACCCCCGCTTCGAGGAGCGCGGTGTAGATGATGTCCACCGCGCGCACCGCGTCCGGTGTCACGGCGGGCCGGGAGAAGAGCAGCTGCGCCGCCCACGGATGACGCTGCGTCACCTGACGGCAGGCCCGCGCCAGGGCGCGCAGCCGCTCGGCCCACGGCTCGTCCCGCCGCGCACCGGACGGCAGCAGCGCGGCCAGCAACCGCCCCACCAGGGCGTCCAGCAGCGCCGACTTGTCCTTCACGTGTCGGTACAGCGCCATCGGCGTCACCCCGACGCGCTCCGCCAGCGCGCGCATCGACACCGCGTCGAGGCCGCGTTCGTCGGCGATCGCCAGCGCCGCGTCCAGGATCTCTTCCCGTCTCCCGCTCATGGGTCTACAGTGTATACGTGTACGGCGTATACATGGAGTGGGGGAGGACATGCTCGTCGCGGAAGGACTGGTGAAGCGCTACGGCCCCGACCGGGCGCTCGACGGCTTCGACCTGACGGTGGCGGCCGGCGAGATCGTCGGCCTGATCGGCCACAACGGCGCCGGCAAGACCACGTTCGTCGAGGTCGTCACCGGCCTGGTGCGCCCGGACGAGGGCCGCGTCCGCATCGGCCCGTACGACGCGCTGCGAGCCGGCCGCACCGCCCGCCGGCTCCTGGGCGTGGCACCGCAGGAACTGGCCCTGTACGGCGGCGCCACCGTGCGCGAGAACCTGCGGCTGTTCGCCGCACTGGCCGGCCTGCGCGGGCGGCGCCGGGACACCGAGATCGCCCGCGTGCTGGACGAACTGCGGCTGGCGGCCGTCGCGGACCGGCGGGCCGGCGTCCTGTCCGGAGGGCAGCGCCGCCGGGTGCAGGCGGCCACCGCCCTGGTCGGCTCGCCGCCGCTGCTGCTGCTGGACGAACCGACCGCAGGCGCCGACCCCGAGACCCGCGAGGCCCTGCTGGCCACCGTCAGAGCCCGCGCGGCAGCCGGTGCCGCCGTCGTCTACACCACCCACTACCTGCCGGAACTCGTCGACCTCGACGCCACGTTGGCGATCGCCCGGGCGGGACGCGTCATCGCCCGCGGCACCCAGGAGGAGCTCACCCGCCATCTGCCGGGTGAACTCCGCGTCACTTTCGCCGACCCGGCCGAGCCCGACCTGCGCATGCCGACCACGGACCCGGGCGCCGACCTGGCGACGCTGCTCGCCTCCGGCCGCACCCCCACCACCGTGGACATCCACCGTCCGGCCCTGGACGACCTCTACCGCGCCCTGGAATCCGCCGCATCGCAGAAGGAGGCGAGCGATGCGTAGCCCCGACCCCACCGCCGAGGCGGCCTTCCCCCGCGACGTCACGACCCGCGGCCGTGAACCCGCCGCCCCACCCGGGCCACAGCGCCTCCTGTCCGTGGAGGGGCGGGCCGCGGCGGCCCGTGCGTCCGCCGCCCGTGTGACCGTCCTGGTGCGGCACAACGCCCTGCTGATGCTGCGTGAACCGGGACCGCTGCTGAGCCGGATGATCCTGCCGCTGGTCTTCATCACCCTGCTGCGCCCCCTCTACCTGGCCGCGCAGGGGCAGGAGGCCGGGACCGAACAGGCCGTCGTCGGCACACTGGTGACCTTCTCGCTGCTGGCCCTCAGCATCTCCGGCGGCGCCATCCTCACCGAGCGGCTCGGCCGCACCTGGGACCGGCTGCGCGCCACACCCCTGCACCCCGCCGAGCTGCTCCTGGGCAAGGCGATCCCCGTCTTCGCGGCCCTGCTCGCCCAGCAACTGCTGATCGTCGGCTTCGGCACGGCCGTCTGCGGTCTGCGCGTGCCGCATCCCCTCCTGCTGCTGGGCGTCCTGCTGAGCTGGAGCTGCACCCTGCTCGGCCTCGGTGCGCTGATCGGGGTGCTGGTGCGCAGCACCGGCGAGCTGTCGGCCTCCTTCGACATCGGCGGCATGCTGCTCAGCAGCGTCGGCGGCGCGCTCGTCCCGCTCGACGTCCTGCCGGCCTGGGTCTCGCGCCTGGCCCCCGCCTCGCCCGGCTACTGGGCCGTGCGGGGCCTGCACGCGGCCCTGGACGGCGACGCGCGCACCGCCGCGACCGCCGGAGCGCTCCTCCTCGCCGCCGCCCTGGTGTGCGGCACCCTGGCCTCGCTCCGCCTGCGCGGGCGCGGCGGACGGCCGGTGGCCCTGTGAACATCGGCGACGCGAGCGGCCTGCCGGTTGGCGCGTCACCGACTTCCGCTGCGGCAGGCGCTCTTGACAACACGCGTACTGTTTCGCGACGTTTGATCCACGTCGGACAGTTCGGCACCGGAAGGGTCAATCGCGAAACGAGCGTGTACACAGCGCGGAATCGGCTGATACTGAATTGAGCGGTAGGACGCGGACAGCGCGTCATGGGGGGACGTCACGGGGGAGCGATCGCCTATGCGATCCGAGAACAGAAGGTCACCCGCCCTTCCGGCCTGCGCCGCCGCCGGCGCGTTCCTCGCGGAGCCTGTGGAAGGACGGTTGATCTGAAGTGGACGTCACGATCCACAGAGCCGACGAGCTGAACGCCTCACTGCGCGACGCCTGGCACCGTGCCATGGACGAGTCGCCGGAGTACTCCAATCCCTTCCTGGCACCCGAGTTCGCCCTCGGCGTCGGACACCACCGAGCCGGCACGCGCATCGCCGTCCTGCGCGAGGGCGGGACGCCGGCCGGGTTCTTCCCGTACGAGCGCAACGCCTTCGGCGTCGGGCGGGCCGTCGGACTCGGCCTGTCCGACTGCCAGGCCCTCGTGCACCGCCCCGGATTCACCTGGGACGCCCAGGACCTGCTGAAGGCCTGCGGGCTGTCCATCTTCGAGTTCGACCACCTCGTCGCGGAACAGAAACCGTTCGGCAGACATGTCACCGGGACCTTCGCCTCCCCGGTGGTCGACCTCAAGCCCGACCCCAGCGGCTACGCGCAGTGGCTGCGCGGCGCCTACCCGGGGCTCGCCAAGACGACGCTGAAGAAGGAACGCCGCCTCGGCCGCGACGTCGGCGAGGTGCGCTTCGAGTTCGACGAGCGCGACCCGCGGGTGCTGCGCCGGCTCATGCAGTGGAAGTCCGCCCAGTACCGCAGGACGGGCCGGATGGACCGCTTCTCCAAGCCGTGGATCGTCGACCTGGTGGACCACCTCTTCCAGGTCCGCGAGCCCCACTTCACCGGGGTGCTCTCCGTCCTCTACGCCGGGGACCGTCCGGTGGCCGCCCACTTCGGGCCGAGATCGCGCACCGTGCTCGCGGCCTGGTTCACCGCCTACGACCCCGAGCTGCACTACTACTCGCCCGGCCTGATGATGCATCTGCGCACCGCCGAGGCGGCCGCCCGCCACGGGGTGACGCTCATGGACCTCGGCCGCGGCGACAAGGAGTACAAGGACTGGCTCAAGACCCGCGAACTGCGCGTGTCGGAGGGCTTCGCCAGCCGCCCCCACCCGGTGGCGACCGCCCACCGGCTGTGGCGCAGGCCCGTGCGCGGCCTGCGCAACACCGTCAACGCCCACCCCGGGCTGCGCGCCCCCGCGGACCGTCTGCTGAGGACGATCGGCACGCTGCGCACCTCGCGGGGCCCGGGAACCGGCACCCGCTGACCGTGCGGGGCGGCGGGCGGGCGTCAGCCCGCAGCGAAGTCCGGTCCGCTTGCCGAAGCAGGGGTGTAAGCATGTAATCCCAGCCTCTTTGGTGGGGGATCCAGCCTTCTGGGCAAGCGGAAAGGCCGACTCGTGGCCGAGACACTTTCCGGGCCCGACCGCTCCGGCGAGGAGCAGGCCGCGCTCGACTCCTACTCCCGGACCGTCACCTCCGTCGCCGCCGAACTCACCCCGAAGGTGGCGGCCCTGAACGTCGCGCACCGCCGCGCCGGAGGACGCTTTGTCGTCGGCACCGGCTCCGCCGTCGTCTTCACCGACGACGGCTTCCTGCTGACCAACGCCCACGTCGTCGGCCACGCCGACGCCGGTACGGCTTCCTTCGCGGACGGCACCACCACCCCCTTCCACGTCATCGGCGCCGACCCGCTCTCCGACCTCGCCGTGGTCCGCGCCGACGGACCGACCCCGCCGCCGGCCCGCCTCGGCGAGGCCGACGCCCTCCGGGTCGGCCAGCTGGTGGTCGCCGTCGGCAACCCGCTGGGTCTGACCGGCAGCGTCACCGCGGGCGTGGTCAGCGCGCTGGGCCGGTCCCTGCCGGCCGGCACGGGCCGGGCGACCCGGGTCATCGACGACGTCGTCCAGACCGACGCCACCCTGCACCCCGGCAGCTCCGGCGGCGCCCTCGCCACCGCCGACGGCCGGGTCGTCGGCATCAACACCGCCATCGCCGACGTCGGCCTGGGCCTGGCGATCCCCGTGAACGGCACCAGCCGGAAGATCATCGCGGCGCTGCTCGCCACGGGCCGGGTCCGCCGCGCCTACCTCGGCATCGCCGGCACCCCGAGCCCGCTGCCCCCACCGGTGCGCGCCCGCACCGGCCGGCGCACCGGCCTGCGGATCGCCGAGGTCGTCACCGCCTCCCCGGCCGCCCGGGCCGGCCTGCGCGCCGGCGACCTGCTGCTCACCGCGGGCGACGCGCCCGTCACCAGCGCCCAGGCGCTGCAGCGCCTGATGCTGGAGGACGCCATCGGGCGCCCCCTGCCCCTGACCGCCCTGCGCGGCGACGCCCTGGTGGACGTCGTCGCCGTACCGGCGGAGCTGGTCACCGACGACTGAGCGCGCCCGCCCCCGGCGTCAGGGCGTTCCGTTCCAGCTGTGCGCCACGTCCACGATCAGGTGGCCGTCGGTGCGCAGCACACGGAACGGCAGCCGGGTCCGCACGCCGAGCCCGAGCTGCGTGTCGCCCTCGAAGCTCGCGGCGAAGCGGGTGTCGCGGAAGGCGCGGTAGCCGGTGAGGTCGACACCCGGCAGCCGGCGGCCGGCCTCGGCCGGATAGGTCGGCTTCCCGGTCTCGGGATCGTAGGCGGGCGCGCTGATCCGCACTTCGAGGACCGCCCCGCCGCCGACGTGGATCTCGCGCCCCGATCCGTCCTGGTAGAGGTGGGCGACGTACCCGACGGAGTAGCCGAGCGCGCTCCGGCTCGCGCCGGGGACGTCGATGACCATGCGGTCGTAGCAGGTGTGGCGGGCGGTCCTGACGTTCCGCACCGGTGTCGAGGTGCCGGCCTCGCGGGTCTTGGGAAGGCTGCCCCAGCCCGTGGGGCAGACGGTGGCCCGGGTGGTGGCGGCCGTGGCCGCCTCGGCCGGGAGCGCGCTCGCGCCCAGCGCGGTGAGAAGGAGTGCGACTGCCGTCCAGACTGTTCTGCTTCGTTTCATCTCGTCCCCCGAAGCGTGGTGGGTGCTGATACGGCGGAAGACATTCAGGATGGCCGAAAGGTTGCGCTCTCGCCGGGTCGGATCAGCCGGGGCCGTGGGTCCAGTGGCCGCCCAGCAACGTGCCGTGTACCGGCATCTCCCGCAGTGTGCGGGCGTCGGCCGTCGCGGGGTCCGCGTCGACGATCACCAGGTCGGCGGTGTCCCCGGCCCGGACCGCCGAGCGGCCCCGGGCCGACGCGGCCAGCGCCGCCCGTACGGGCACGCGCTGCTCGGGATGCCAGGCGGGCCGTCCGTCTCCGGTGCGGTGGACGGCGGCGGCGATGCCGGACCAGGGGTCGAGCGGTGCGACGGGGGCGTCGGAGCCGAACTCCAGCCGGGCGCCGGCCGCCAGCAGATCGGCGTAGGCGAAGGCACGGCCGGTACGTCCGGCCCAGTGCCGGTCCGCCACGTCCCGGTCGTCGACGGCGTGCGCCGGCTGCACGCTCGCGGTCACGCCCAGCCGCGCGAACCGGGGCACGTCGGCCGCCCTCAGCAGCTGGGCGTGCTCGATCCGGCCCCGGCAGCCGACGGCCGCGAACGCGTCCAGGGCCAGCGTGTTGGCCCGGTCGCCGATCGCGTGGACGGCGGGCTCGATGCCGTGCGCGGCGGCCCGCCGCATCAGGCGGACCAGCTCGGAGTGGGGCATCTCCTCGATGCCGTGGGCCTCCGGCGTGCCCTCCAGACCCGGGTACGGCTCGCAGCACAGGGCGGTGCGGGTGTTGAGGGAGCCGTCCGTGAACAGCTTCAGCGGCCCGACCCGGACCAGGCCGCCCGTCCCGGGCAGCACGTCACCGGTGCGCCACCCGCGCTCGGTCACCGCGTACAGATGCCCGGGATACACGGCGGCGCGCACCCGCGTGCCGAGCGGTTCCCGTGCCGCGCGGCGCGCCCAGTCGGCGAGGTTGTCGGAGAAGTGGAAGTCGACGATCCCCGTCACACCCCGCCCGGCGGCCTCCCGGCAGGCCTCGGCGACCCAGCGGTCCAGAACCTCGACGGGGACCTCGGGCAGTGTCCGCAGCACCTCGAAGCAGTCGTGCTCCCGCAGCAGTCCCGTCGCGTGACCGGGCCGCCCCACCAGCGCCAGACACGCGGAGTTCAGCCATACGGCGTGCAGATCGGCGCTGATCAGCGCGACGGGCCGGTCCGGGCACACCGAGTCCAGCAGCGCCTTGTCGGGCGCGTCCGGCCACAGCCCGTCCCGGAAACCCTGCCCGACGAGCACCTCGCCGTCCGGCAGACCACGCGCGTACGACCGTACGGCTTCGGCCACCGCGTGCGCGGACCCGAGCCCGGCGAGGTCGACCCGCCGCCGGTTGCCGGCCCACTGGGCCATGTGCACATGGCAGTCCCACAGCCCGGGCAGCACCGTACGTCCGCCCATGTCGAGGGTCGTCCCGCCGAGTTCGTCCGTCTCCTCGACGGCGACGATCCTGCTGCCGTCGATCCGCACCCGGCCCAGCGGCCCGCCCGGTCCCAGCCGGACCCGGCCGAGGGTGAGCGCGGGTGGCCGGGCACCGGGGTCGGCTACGGGCGGAGCGGGTGTGCCGTCGACGGTCGTCATGCGGGCTCCTGCGTCGAGGACAGGTGCGGCGGGGGCCGGCCGAGGCCCCCGCCGCCTGGTGATCTGACCCGAGGTTACGCGGTCACCGCCGATCGGGTACCGGCCGCGCTGCGGTAGACGCAGATGCCCACGGCCGGCAGCCACCAGCTGAGGAGCGCGCCCATCAGGGCGGTGGTGCCCGACCTGCCGACCCAGCGCGGCAGCAGCCCGGTGCGCGTGACCACGTGGCCGAGCGTGCCGAGGAAGAGCCCCAGCGGCAGCCGGGAGATCGAACCGTAGAGGACGTACGTGCCGCTGACCGTGATCGTCGGATCGATCGGGCGGTCGGCGGCGACGACCGCGCCCGCCTCGGGGTGGTGCCGCCTCCACCCGCGTCAGCCCAGCGCCTTGTCCAGGTTGAAGGCCGCGCTGATCAGCGCGAGATGCGTGAACGCCTGCGGGAAGTTGCCCTGTTGCTCCCCGGTGTGGCTGATCTCCTCGGCGTACAGGCCGAGATGGTTGGCGTACGTCAGCATCTTCTCGAACGCCAGGCGTGCCTCGTCGACCCGTCCGGCGTGCACCATCGCCTCCACGTACCAGAACGAGCAGATGGAGAAGGTGCCTTCGTCGCCGCGCAGGCCGTCGGGGCTCGCCAACGGGTCGTAGCGGTAGACGAGCGAGTCGGAGACCAGCTCGTGGGTGAGGGCGTCGAGCGTGGACAGCCACTTGGGGTCGGTCGGCGCGATGAACTTCGTCAGCGGCATCATCAGCACCGCCGCGTCCAGCACATCGCCGCCCTCGTGCTGCACGAAGGCCCGCCGCCGGTCCGACCAGCCCTCTTTCATGATCCGCCGGTAGATCGTGTCACGGCTGAGGCGCCAGCGCGGCAGGTCGGCCGGCAGGCCCCGGCGGTGCGCCATGCGGATGGCCCGCTCGATCGCCACCCAGCACATCAGGCGCGAGTACAGGAAGTTCTTGCGCCCGCCGCGGGTCTCCCAGATCCCCTCGTCCGGCTGGTCCCAGTGCTCGCACACCCAGTCCACCAGGGCGCACACGTCGTCCCACTGGCCGCTGGAGATGGGCTTGGCCCACTTGTCGTAGAGGTAGATCGAGTCGATGAGCGCGCCGTAGATGTCGAGCTGGAGCTGCTCGGCGGCTGCGTTGCCGATCCGGACCGGCGCCGAGCCCTGGTGGCCCTCCAGGTGGCCGAGTTCGGCCTCGGTGAGATCGGTGCGGCCGTCGATGCCGTACATGATCTGCAGCGGGCCGGAGGGCCTGCCGTCGCCCGGGCTGATGTGCCGGGTCACGAACGTCATGAACGCCTCGGCCTCGTCGGTGAAGCCGAGCCGCAGCAGCGCGTACACGCAGAACGCCGCGTCGCGCACCCACACGTACCGGTAGTCCCAGTTGCGCTCGCCGCCCAGTTGCTCGGGCAGGCTCGTCGTCGGCGCGGCCACGATGGCGCCGGTGGGCGCGTAGGTGAGGAGTTTGAGGGTGAGTGCCGAGCGGTGCACCATCTCCCGCCAGCGGCCCCGGTACTTGGAGGCCGACAGCCAGCGCCGCCAGTACGCCACCGTCGTGTTGAACTGCTCCTCGGCCTCGGCCTTCGCGCAGCGCCGCGGCTGCACGTCGCCGCCGACCTGGTCCAGTGCGAACACGGCCGTCTCGCCCTCGGACAGCTTGAAGTCGGCCCGCGCGTCCGGGCCGTGGGCCTCCAGCGGCACGGTCGACGTCAGGGCGAGGGAGAGCCCGTCGGACTCGAAGACCGCGACCTCGCCCGCCATGCGGACGGTGTGCGGCCGGGTGCCGTAGGCGAAGCGCGGCGCGACCCGGGTGCGGAAGGGGACGGAGCCGCGCACGCACACCACGCGCCGGATCAGGCGGTGCCGCTCGACCTCCACCTCGTCGCCGTTCACCGGCATGAAGTCCTGCACCTCGCCGACGCCGTCCTCGGTGAAGAAGCGGGTGATCAGGACATTGGTGTCGGGGAAGTAGAACTGCTTGGTCTTCGCCGGCACGGACGCGGCCAGCTCGAAGGAGCCGCCCCGCTCGGCGTCCAGGATCGCGGCGAAGACGCTCGGCGCGTCGAAGGCCGAGCAGCAGTACCAATCGATGGTGCCGTCCGTGCCCACCAGGGCCACGCTGCGCAGATCGCCGATCAGCCCGTGCTCGGCGATCGGCAGGTACCGGGCGGCGGCCGCCGGGGCGTCGTCGTCGATCGCTCGTGCGCCCATCGCTGCCTCCCGCACCCGGCACGCATCCCGACACGCGTCCGACGCGCATCCCGGCACTCAGCCTAGGGGCTGTCGCGAGGGTCGGCTCGGTGTGATGCCGCGCCGGCTCAGACCACGACGACCTCGACGCCCGCCTCCTCGAACCGGCGGACCTCCTCCGGGTCCGCCGCCGCGTCCGTCACCAGCGTGTCCACCGCCCCGGCCGCGCAGATCCGCGCGAACGCCCGCCGGCCCAGCTTGCTGGAGTCGGCGGCGACGACCACCCGCTCGGCGCGCTCGCACAGCAGCCGGTTGATCGCGGCCTCCGCCTCGTCGTGGGCCGCGGCCCCGTGCGTGACGTCGAAGGAGACGACGCCGAGCACCGCCACGTCGACGGTGATCTGCCCGAGCACGCCGTCCGCGAGCGGCCCGATCAGCTCGTACGACTGCGGGCGCGCGACCCCACCGGTCACCACGATCTTGAACTGGGGGCGTACGGCGAGTTCGTTGGCGATGTTGAGCGCGTTCGTGACGACGGTGAGCGCGGGGGAGCCGGAGGCCAGGTCACCGCGCACGGCGAGGGCGCGCGCCACCTCGGTCGTCGTGGTGCCGCCGGTCAGCCCCACCGCCTCGCCGGGCGAGATCAGCTCCGCCACCGCCTTCGCGATCCGCTGCTTCTCGGAGGCGTGCCGGGCGGTCTTGTAGCGCAAGGGCAGCTCGTACGACACCCCGTGCACGACGGCGCCGCCGCGGGTGCGCACCAGCATCTGCTGTTCGGCGAGCTGGTCGAAGTCGCGCCGGATCGTCGCCGCGGAGACCTCCAGCTCGGCGGCCGCCTGCTCGACGTCCAGCCGCCCGCGCTCGACGAGCAGCTCCAGCAGCGCCTTCCAGCGGGCGTCGCGCGACATCCGCTCTCCCTTCCTCGCCCTCCCGGCGACCCTAACGCACGCTGAAGACGCACGAATGCTTGATTGTGCTTGAAAGCTCGCTATATCTTGCAAGAACAAGCAAACAGAGGGAGGGTGCGGCATGACGCACGTCGAAGAGGAGCTGACCAGTCAGCCCGAGTGCTGGACACGGGCCGCGGCCGAGGCGCCGCGGCACGCCGAGGCGCTCCCGGTGTCGGGGGAGCGGGTCGCGATCGTCGGATGCGGCACCTCGTACTTCATGGCGCAGGCCGCCGCCGTCCTGCGCGAGTCGGCGGGGCAGGGCGAGACGGACGCCTTCGCCGCCTCCGAGTTCCCCCGCGGCCGTTCCTACGACCGCGTCCTGGCCCTGACCCGCTCGGGCACCACCACCGAAGTCCTCCAGCTCCTCGGCGACCTGAGCGGAAGCACCCGCACGACCGCGCTCACCGCCGACCCGCACACCCCCGTCATGCGGGCGGCCGACGACGTCGTCGTCCTCGACTTCGCCGACGAACGATCCGTCGTCCAGACCCGGTTCGCCACCACCGCCCTCACCCTGCTGCGCGCCCACCTCGGCCTGCACACCGACGCCGTCGTCGCCGACGCCCGCACCGCGCTCGCCCGCCCGCTGCCCGAAGGCCTCGTCGACTGCACGCAGTTCACCTTCCTTGGCCGGGGCTGGACGGTGGGCCTGGCCAACGAGGCAGGACTGAAGATGCGCGAGGCCGCGCTCGCCTGGACCGAGGCCTACCCGGCGATGGAGTACCGGCACGGCCCCATCAGCGTCACCACCCACGGCACGGCCACCTGGATGCTCGGCGAGGCCCCCGAGGACCTGGCCGACCAGGTGCGCGCCACCGGCGGGCTGTGGATCGCGGGCGACCTGGACCCGCTCGCCGAACTGGTCGGCGCCCAGCGCCTGGCCGTCGCCGTCGCCGCGGCCCGCGGCCTCGACCCGGACCGGCCCCGCCACCTCACCCGCTCGGTGATCCTCGCCCCCTGACGCACCTCTTCGAACGGGAGAAACCGTGCCCCTCGTCACCACCGGCGAACTCGTCACCCGGGCCGCCGCCGCGCACTCCGCCGTCCCGTCCTTCAACATCATCACGCTGGAGCACGTCGAGGCCGTCGTCGCCGGCGCCGAGGCCGCCGAGGCCCCCGTGGTGCTCCAAGTCAGCGAGAACGCCGTCAAGTTCCGCTACGGCCGGCTGCTCCCGCTGGCCCGCGCCGCCCTCGCCGTCGCCGAACGCGCCGTGGTCGAGGTGGCGTTGCACCTCGACCACGTCCAGAGCGACGACCTGCTGCGCCAGGCGGCGGACGCCGGGTTCAGCTCCGTCATGTACGACGCGGCCCGCCTGCCCTACGAGCGCAACCTCGCCGCGACCCGGGCTGCGGCCGACTGGGCGCACGCCCAAGGGTTGTGGATCGAGGCCGAGTTGGGCCAGGTCGGCGGCAAGGCCGGGCAGCCCGCCCTGGACGCCCATGCCCCCGGCGCCCGCACCGACCCCGACCAGGCCCGCGCCTTCGTCGCCGACTCCGGCGTGGACGCCCTCGCCGTCGCCGTCGGCAGCACGCACGCCATGACGACCCGCACCGCCGCCCTCGACCACACCCTCCTCAAGCGCCTCTCGGCCGCCCTGGACGTGCCCCTCGTGCTGCACGGCTCCTCGGGCGTACCGGACGACGAGCTCGTCGCGGCCGTCGCGGGCGGCATCTCCAAGGTGAACGTGGGCACCGCCCTCAACATCGCCATGACCGGCGCGATCCGCGACTTCCTCGCCGCCCATCCGGAAGCGGTCGACTCGCGCAAGTATCTCGGCGTCGGCCGGGAGGCGATGGTGCAGGCCGTGACCGGCATCATCCGGACGCTGAACTGATCACCGCTTGACGGCCTTGAGCACCACGAACTTCGGGTCGCTCGCGACCAGGCGGCTGTTGCCGAACAGCCGCCTGAGCTTGACGTGGTAGCCCAGGTGCCGGTTGCCGACCACCCACAGCTCGCCGCCGGGGCGCAGCACCCGCTTCGCCCCGGTGAACATCCGCCACGCCGTCGCGTCCGTCGTCGCCTGGTGGGAGTGGAACGGCGGATTGTTGAGGACCAGGTCGACACTCCCGTCCGGCACCCCCGCCAGGCCGTCCCCGACCCGGAACTCGGCGTGCCCGGGCACCCCGTTAGCCCGGTACGTCGCCTCGGCTGAGGCCACGGCCTGGAACGACTCGTCGACGAACAGCACCTCGGCGGCCGGGTCGGCGACCGCCACGGCCGTCCCCACGACCCCGTTGCCGCAGCCGAGGTCCACGACCCGGCGGGCGCCCGGGGCGGGCAGATGCCGCAGGAGGAACCGGGTGCCGATGTCCAGCCGGTCGGCGCAGAACACGCCCGCGTGGTTGACGACCGTACGGCCCGAGACCGCACCGATGTCCTCGGGCAGCGTGTAGGTGTACGGCCACGGGTCGGCGGGCCGTTCCAGCGACGGATCGGGCGTGCAGAAGATCAGCCGGGCCTTCTTCACGGCGAGGGAGGTGCGCGTCGGACCGAGGATCCGCTCGAACAGCTCCAGCGTCGAGGTGTGGATCTCCTTCACCATGCCCGTGCCGACCACGACCGTGCCCTCGTGCACGGCGGGCGCCAGCCGCAGCAGCTGGTCCTCCAGCAGCGCGAGGCTCTTCGGCACCCGCACCAGCAGGACGTCGACCCGCTCCGGCGGCACGTCCTGCGTGGTCAGCAGGCGTACGGCGCCGGCCTCGACGCCGTTGCGCGCGAGGTTGAGCCGGGTGGCCTCCTGGGCGAGGAAGGAGTCGGTGATCTGGGTGGGCCCGTGCTCGGCCAGCGCCGTGACCAGGGCGCCCCAGCGGTCACCGAGGACCACGACCGTGCCGGACAGCGGGACCTTCTCCTCGGCGAGATGGCCGAGCAGGTACTCGTCGGAGGCGTCCCACGCGCGCAGCCTCTCGCGCGGGTCCTCCGGGAAACGGGTCAGCGCGAACTCGCCCCAGGGCGTCGTCATACGGTCGTTCATCGTGCGACCAGGCTAGCGGAGCCGCAGGTCATCCCCGGTCGGGCGGCCGCCGTAGCGCCCCGGTCGCCGACGCCACGGCCCCGCCGGGACCGGGGCGGCCCTTGTCAGGGGTCCGGCGACCGGCCCAGGATGGCATGACCGAGTCAACACGGGGGGTGTCCGCTCCGGTGACCGAACCGGCCATGCGTCCGCACAGCACGGCGAAGGACGCCGACGCAACGACGATCACGGTGGGGCCGGAGTCCCACGTCCGGCTGCACGCCCTGACCCGGCGACCGGACGGCGCCGAGTGGATCGTCGGACGGCGCGAGACGCGGACGTTCGTCGCCCTCCCCGAAGCCGGCATCAGGGTCGTCCGCCTGCTGGAGCGCGGACTGAGCGTCGGCCAGGCCCAGGAGCAGGCGCTCGCCGAGACCGGCGAGGAACTCGACGTGGCCGAGTTCGTGCGCGACCTCATCGCCCTGGGCTTCGTGGCCGAGGCCGCGGGCCGCCCGGTGGCGACGGAGCCGGTGCGCCCGCCGACCCTGCCCCGGCTGCGCCCCGAGCACGTGCGCTTCCTGCTCCACCCCCTGCTGCCGCTGCTGACCGCAGCCCTCGCCGCCGCCGCTCTGGCCGTCCTCCTCCGGCATCCCGAACTCGCCCCCACCTACCGCGACCTGCTGTGGAGCGACCGGGGCAGCGTGGTGATCCTCTCCGGCGCCGTCGTGGGCTGGTCCATCCTGCTGCTGCACGAACTGGCCCACCTCGCCGTGGCCAGGGCCGCGGGCGTCCCGGGCCGGATCGGCTTCGCCACCCGGCTGCAGTTCCTCGTCGCCCAGACGGACATCAGCGGCATCGAACTCGCCCCCCGCCGCCACCGGTTGACCGCCTACCTGGCCGGCATCGCCGTCAATCTCGCCGTCGCCGCCTCGTCGTTCCTGCTCCTGCTCGTGACGCCCCCCGGGTCCGCCCCGCACCGGCTGCTCGCCGCGACCGTGCTGTGGGCGCTGCTGCCCCTCACCTTCCAGCTCATGGTCTTCATGCGGACGGACGTGTACTTCGTCCTGCAGGACCTGACCGGCTGCCGCGACCTGTACGGGGACGGCCGCGCCCACGCCCGTCACCTGGCCGGCCGCCTGCTGCGCAGACGCGCCCCGGACGCCGACCCCACCCGGAAGCTGCCCCCGGCGGAACGGCGCGCGGTGCGCGTCTACAGCGTCGTCCAGGTCGCCGGAACCGCCCTCTGCCTGGCCGGACTCGCCCTCTACACCCTCCCGGCGGACCTCCGGCTGATCCTCACCGCGGTCACCGGTCTGCGCACGGCACGCACCGGCCTCGACCTCGCCGACGCCCTCCTGACCCTGGGATCACTGCTCGCGTTCCACGCCCTGTGGTTCACCACCCGCCTGCGCGACCGCCGACGCCGCCGTCGCCGGAGCTGACCGGGTGGAGCAGGATGGCCGGTATGGAAGCCGAGCTGTTCCCCCGACCCCGCACCGAGGTCTCCCCGGGAGCCGTGCACCTGCCGGACTGGCTCGACGACGGCCGCCAGCGCGAACTGCTGGACGCCTGCCGGGAATGGGCGCGCCCGCCGGCCGGACTGCGGACGGTACGCGTACCCGGCGGGGGCACCATGTCCGCCCGCCAGGTCTGCCTCGGCCACCACTGGTACCCGTACGGCTACGCGCCTACGGTCGTCGACGGCGACGGCGCGCCCGTGAAGCCGTTCCCCGCATGGCTCGGCGAGCTGGGGCGGCGGGCCGTCGCCGACGCGCTGGGCGCCCCCGCACCGCCGTACGACATCGCACTGATCAACTTCTACGACGGCGACGCCCGGATGGGCATGCACCGCGACAGCGACGAGAGATCGGACGCGCCGGTGGTGTCCCTGAGCCTCGGCGACACCTGCGTCTTCCGCTTCGGCAACACCGAGACCCGCACCCGGCCCTACACGGACGTGGAGCTGCGCAGCGGTGACCTGTTCGTGTTCGGCGGCCCCTCCCGGCTCGCCTACCACGGGGTGCCCCGGGTGCACGCGGGCACCGCGCCGCCCCGGCTGGGGCTGTCCGGACGTCTGAACATCACGCTCCGGGTCAGCGGCCTGTAGCCGGAGGCGGCTGCGGATCATGGGAGACTCGCCCTCATGAGCGGCAAGGCTGACCCCCGGCCGGCGGGGGAAGGAACCACCTCGAGGACGCGGCTGGACCGGGGGCGCGGTGCGCTCGGGCCCGCGTTGGAGCTCGTGCACACCGGCCGCGCGCCCACCCGCGCCGTGCTCACCGCCGAACTCGGGGTCACCCGGGCGACGGCGGGCGCGGTCGCCGCCGAACTGGAGGCCCTGGGGCTCATCCGGGTCGACGCCCGGCCCGGCGCGGCCGCCGGCTCCCAGGGCCGGCCCTCGCACCGGCTCGCGGTCGCCGACGACGGCCCGGTCGTGCTCGCCGCGCAGGTCCACGCCGACGGCTTCCGGGCCGCGCTGGTCGGCCTGGGCGGCCGGATCGTGGCCACCGCGCCCGGCTGCGAGACCGTCGACGCCGACCCGGCCAAGGTCCTCGGCTCGGTCGTGGAGGCGGGCACGGACCTGCTGCGCTCCACCGGACGGCGCTGCGTCGGCGCCGGACTCGCCGTGCCCTCCGCGGTCGCCGAGCCCGACGGCCTGGCCCTCAACCCCCTGCACCTGGCCTGGCCCGTCGGCGCGCCGGTCCGGCGGATCTTCGCCGAGCGCGTGCGAGAGGCCGGCATCACCGGGCCGGCCTTCGCCGGCAACGACGTCAACCTGGCCGCGCTCGCCGAGCACCGGCACGGCGCCGGCCGCGGCGCCCGGGACCTGCTGTGCGTGGCCACCGGACACCGGGGCGTCGGCGGCGCCCTGGTCCTCGACGGCCGCCTGCACACCGGCAGTTCGGGCCTGGCCCTGGAGGTCGGCCACCTCACCGTCAACCCCGAAGGGCGCCCCTGCCACTGCGGCAGCCGCGGCTGCCTCGACGTCGAGGCCGATCCGCTCGCCCTCCTCACGGCGGCCGGCCTCGACCCGGGCCCCGAGGTGTCCCTGCTCCGGCAGGCCGACGACCTCGTGCGCGAGCACTACGACGACCCTGCCGTCCGCGCGGCCGCCGAAACCCTCATCGACCGCCTCGGCCTCGGCCTCGCGGGCCTGGTCAACATCCTCAACCCCGACCGCATCATCCTCGGCGGCCTGCACCGCACCCTCCTGGACGCCGACCCCGACCGCCTGCGCGCCGTCGTCGCCGACCGCAGCCTGTGGGGCCAGAGCGGGGGAGTGCCCATCCTGGCCTGCACCCTCGACCACAACAGCCTGGTCGGAGCGGCGGAGTTGGCATGGCAACCGGTCCTCGACGACCCGCTCGGAGCACTCACGTAGGACGGCCTGGGCGGGGCGGGTTGGCCGGTGCGGGGTGGCATCGGGGCGAGCCGGACCGGGGAGTGCCGGGCGGCCGATGCCGCCGGTCCGGCGAGCGCCCGAGCGCCCGGGCACACGACGTCGCCGGTCCGGGGAGTGCCGGGCGGCCGACGCCGGTCCGAGGAGCTCCGAGCGACCGACGCCGCCGGTCCAAGGAGTCCGGACGGCAGACGCCGCCGGTCAGCGGCGGCGCGGCGAGTTACGCTCGTCGGCATGCGGATCTCCGTCTCCTCCGACATGGACGAACCCGTCGCCCGCGCCCTCGTCGCCGAGCTGGGCCGGCGCGGCCACGAGGTCCTGGCCCACGGCGCGCTCAGCCCCGGCGACGACCCGCAGTGGGCGGCCTGCTCGGAGGCGGCGGCCCGGGAGGTCGCCGCCGGCCGGGCGGACCAGGCGGTCGTGTGCTGCTGGACCGGCACCGGCGCGTCCATCGCCGCGAACAAGGTGCCCGGTGTACGGGCCGCGCTGTGCACGGACGCCTACAGCGCGGACGGCGCCCGCCGCTGGAACGACGCCAACGTGCTCGCGCTCAGCCTGCGGCTGACCTCGGAGCCGCTGCTGAAGGAGATCCTCGACGCCTGGTTCGCCGCCACGGCCAGCGAGGACGCCGAGGACCGCGAGAACGTGGCCCGCGTCGAGCGGCTCGACCTGGGCCGGACCGCGCCCTGACTCAGCCGGGCGTTGTCAGTGCCGGTCGCTAGCCTGCGGGCATGATCGAGACAACGGACGACTCCCGCCGCTTCCCGCCGGCGCTGGCCGACGTGGCCCAGGCGGAGTTCGACTACGACGACGGCGAGGGCGTCGACTTCGAGCCGTACGGCGCCTTCGACTCCGCCGAGGAGACCACCGACTGGCTGCGCCACTGGACCGGCAACCACGAACTCGACGGCGACGCCTACCGGGTCTTCGGCCAGGACGGCACCGGCGGTCTCGCCGCCCTGTGGTGTGTACGCCCCGGCCGGCCGCTCGCCGAGCAGCCCGTGGTGTTCTTCGGCTCCGAGGGGGAAATGGGTGTGGTCGCGGCGAACCTCTCCGACTTCCTGTGGGTCCTGGCCGACGGCCTCGGGCCCTTGGAGGTCGTGGAGTTCGGACAGCGCGAGGGCCGGCCGAACCCGGCCCTGACCGCGCTCGCCGAGCGCCACGCCACCACGCCCCGCCGCCCCGCCGGGGAGATCGTCGACGAGGCCCGGACCGAGTTCCCGTCCTTCTGCGACGACATCGACGCCCTCTGCCGCTGAACTGCCGTCGGCCCGCGCCCTCCGACTGGCCTCACCGCCACTCCACAGCGAACGCCCGGCCGGGATTCTCCGTCAGGATGTGATCCGTCAGCTCCTCGCCCAGCTCCAGCACCAGTCGGGGCCGGACACGGCGCAGGAGATACGGCATTCCGGGGCCGCCGTCGACCGACCGGGCCCCGGCGACCACGGTGTCCCCGCCGAGCAGCAGCCGATGCCCGAAACCGGCCTCGGCCAGGGCCCGCACGGCCTCCGGCATCCGCCAGTCGGTGGCGTGGTGCGCCCGCGACGGGCCGTCGAAGGCGAGGTACACGCCGGCCTCGGCGGCCTGCCGGTGGACGACCGGGTCGGGGGAGCGGTTCAGGTGCCCGAGGATCACCCGGTGCGGCTCCACGCCGAGGCTGCCGCACAGCAGGTCGAGGACATCCAGCGCTCCGGTCCCCATCTCCAGGTGCACGGCGATCGGCGCCCCGGTCGCGTGATGGGCCTCGGCGGCCGCGGTCATCGTCCAGCGGGCGTGCGCGTCCAGCGTGTGGAAGCCGCCCGCGACCTTGATCAGCCCGGCCCGCACCCCGGAGGTGCCGATGCCCTGCGTGAGCTCCGCGACGAACACCTCGGCGAGCCGGCCGCGCAGCTCCTCCAGCAACTGCGCGCTGTAGTGCGCCGCTTGGTGCAGACCGGTCGCGCACACCACATGTACTCCCGAGGACCGGGACAGCTCGGGCAGATCGGCGGCCCGCCGCCCCATGCCGTACGGCGTCCACTGCACCACCGTGCCGCCGCCCACCGCCCGGAACGCGGCCAACTCGGCCCGGGCGGCGGCGCCGTCGTTGAGTTCCTGGCCGGGCAACAAGGGACTGCGCAGGAAGAGATGGTCGTGCGCGTCGCACACGCCCAGCTCCTCGGGACGCACGTCCCCCAGCACCGTACGGACCGAAGTCACCACTGCCGGCCCTCCGGCAGCGCGTCCCGCCCCGGCGCGGACAGGTGCAGCACCTGGAACACGTCCCCTCGCGCCGTCGGCGCCGGGTGCTCCCAGAGCGAGAAGTGCAGCAGTTCCCAGCGGCTGGTGTCCACCGCGGCCGCCGCGAGCACGGCCCCGTCCTCGCCTGCCAGCCGCCCGACCTCGTCCACCGCCTCCGCCATGACGTCGGCCAGGACGACGCCGTCCGGCAGGCGCCGCCGCCGACGCACCGCCCTGCACGCCGCACCCGCGCCGGCCGTGCCCTGCGCGTACGCGAGCCCCGACCACTGCCGCACCGACGGCCGCCCGAAGTCGTCGCTCAGCCCCTGGAAGGCCCCCCCCAGAGGAAGGAGTTCATGCCCTCCATGGTGTTCCACAGGTAGAACGGCGCGTACTGGTTGACCGGCGAGCCGTCCACCCCGCGCTCGCGCAGCAGGTAGGCCTTGTACCCGAGCCCCTCCCAGTCGTCCAGCAGGTGTCCCTTGCGGTCGACCCGGGCGCGCACGATGCCGGTGTCGTAATCGGCGGGGAGGGGCAGCTCGTACTGCATGGCGTGCATCGATGCCTCCTCAGGCGGGGCGCGGGGCGAGCAGGGAGAGCAGGCCCCGGACACCGGCGTCGAAGTCGGCCGCAGATCCGGAGGCGCGGGCGAGCACATAGCCGCCCTGGACGGTCGCGAGGACGGCCGCGGCGATCTCCTCGCCGTCCAGCGAGGGCGCGAACTGGCCGAGTTCCTTGCCCTCCTCCACGATCCCCGCGATCAGCTCACGGATCGCGTCCAGCGTCTCGTCGACCGGAGCGCGCAGCGCGGCACTGGCGACGACGTCCGGGTCCATCGTCAGCCGCCCCACCGGGCAGCCCCGCAACACGTCGCGCTCGCGCAGCAGATACGCCTCGATGCGTTCGTACGGTGTCCCCGGCCCACTCAGCAGCGCCTCGGCGGTGGTCCGCAGTTCCGCGGCCGTCCGCCGGATCGCCGCCAGCGCGAGGTCGGGTTTCCCCTTGAAGTGGTGGTACATGCTGCCCTGTCCGGCGCCCGCCCGCGCCAGGATCGCCTTGGGGCTCGTCCCCACGTACCCGCGCTCCCACAGCAGCTCACGGGTGGCGTCGACGAGTCGGTCCGCGGTGCTCTCCGAAGTGCTCACCCACGCACTGTACATACTAGTAGTTACAGAATTCCAGAGGTGAGGGGAGCAGCCCGGGGGCCCGCCGGTACTCCCCGGGAGGTATCCGCACTGCCGCTGGCCGTACGACGACCCGGACCCCCTTCCGGCGCGAATCTCGAGACATCACCGACGGCGACCCCTCAGGAGATGACCGAGATGCAGACCCTCGCAGACTGGCACGGCGGCCCCGGCCCCTGGATCCTGTTCTTCCCGCTGATCTGGGCGGCCGTCGTGATCGGCGTCGCCGGCTTCCTGCGCCGCACCGTATGGCGCGGCCGCCGCGGCCCCTGGCGTCCGATGGACGACCCGCGGCCCTCCGGCGACTCACCCCTCGCGGTGCTCGGCCGCCGCTTCGCCTCCGGCGAGATCGACGAGGACGAGTACTGGCGCCGGCTGTCCGTCCTGGACGAGCAGTTCGGCCGCACCAAGGGCGGTGCGGCATGACGACCGCCACCACCGTGCGCGCGGCCGCCCGGGTCGTCGACGCCGTGAAGGTGTACGGCCGCGGCGACACCGAGGTCAGGGCCCTGGACGGGGTGAGCGTCGACTTCCCGGCCGGCCGGTTCACCGCGATCATGGGGCCCTCGGGCTCCGGCAAGTCCACCCTGATGCACTGCGCCGCCGGCCTGGACACCCTCACCTCCGGCACCGCCCACATCGGCGGCACAGAGCTCGGCGCGCTGGACGACCGCCGCCTCACCCTGCTGCGCCGCGACCGCGTCGGCTTCGTCTTCCAGGCCTTCAACCTGATCCCGACGCTCACCGTGGCCGAGAACATCACGCTGCCCCTCGACCTCGCGGGCGGCGGACGCGACCAGGAGTGGCTCGACGCCCTGATCGACGTCGTCGGCCTGCGCGACCGCCTCCACCACCGCCCCTCCGAACTCTCCGGCGGCCAGCAGCAACGCGTCGCCGTGGCAAGGGCGTTCGCCGGACGGCCGGACGTCGTCTTCGCCGACGAACCCACCGGCAACCTCGACTCGCGCGCCGGCGGGGAGGTCCTGGGCCTGCTGGGCCGGGCCGTGCGCCAGACCTCCCGCACGGTCGTCATGGTCACGCACGACCCCGTGGCCGCGGCCCACGCCGACGAGGTCGTCTTCCTCGCCGACGGCCGTCTCGTCGACCGCATGGAAGCCCCGACCGCCGACCGGGTCCTGGACCGGATGAAAGCGTTCGAGGTGCCCGCGTGAACGCCGCCGTACGCCTGAGCGCGTCCTCCCTGCGCGCCCACAAACGCCGCTTCGCCGGCACCTTTCTGGCCGTCTTCCTCGGCGTCGCGTTCCTGGCCGGCACCCTCGTCATGGGTGACACGCTGCGCGCCGGCTTCGACACCATGTTCGGACGCGCGGCCGCCGGCACGGACGCCGTCGTCCGCAGCGCCGACGCCATCACCACCCCCGGCGAGAGCCAGGGCACCCGGCAACCGGTTCCCGCGACGCTCGCGGACACGATCGAGAAGGTGCCGGGCGTCGCGGCCGCCGAACCCGACATCGAGGGCGCCGGCCAACTCGTCGGCAAGAACGGCAAGGCGATCGGCGGGAAAGGACCGCCCACCCTCGCCGGCAACTGGATCGCCGACCCCGAACTCAACCCCTACCGCCTCGCCGAGGGCCGGGCACCGCGGAGCTCCGGCGAAGTGGTGATCAACCGGGGCACCGCCGCCAAGGGCCACCTGAAGATCGGCGACACGACCACTCTGCGCACCCCCGACCCGGTCCGGGTGACCGTCGTGGGCCTCGCGACGTTCGCGGGCCAGGACGGCATGGCCCAGGTGACCTTCACCGGCATGACGCGCGCGGACGCCGAGAAGTACCTCACCGCCCGCCCCGGCGAGGCGGCGAGCATCAAGGTCCGGGCGACCCCGGGCACCGGTCAGCGCGACCTGGTCGCCCGCCTGACGTCCGTACTCCCCAAGGGAGTGGAGGCGATCACCGGCCAGGAGTCGGCCCAGGAGAACACGGACATGGTCTCCAGCCAGTTCCTGACCCTCTTCACCACCTTCCTCCTGGTCTTCTCCGGCATCGCCCTCCTCGTGGCGACCTTCTCCATCCACAACACCTTCGCGATCGTCGTGGCCCAACGCACCCGCGAGAACGCCCTGTTGCGGGCCCTGGGCGCCTCCCGCCGCCAGATCACCGCCACCACCCTCATCGAGGCCACGGCGGTCGCCGTGACCGCGTCCGCCGCCGGCCTCGCGGGCGGCATCGGCATGGCGGCCGGCCTGCAGGCCCTCTTCCCGGCGATCGGATTCCCCTTCCCCGACGGCGACTTGGTCATCAAGACCCCGTCCCTGGCGGTCCCGCTCGCCGTCGGCATCACCGTCTGTCTGGCCTCCGCCCTCCTGCCGGCTCTCCGGGCGGGCCGCATCGCCCCGTTGGCGGCCCTGCGCGAGACGGCCGTCGACGCCTCCGGCGCCTCCCGCACCCGAGCCCTCACCGGCACGGCCATGGCGGCCCTCGCCACGGCCGCGACCCTCTACGGCGTCCTGGCCTCACCCTCCCTGCCGCTGGCGGGACTCGGCGCCGTCCTCGCCCTGGCCGCCTTCATCGTCCTGGGCCCGGTCGCCGCCACGAAGGTCGTACGGCTCCTCGGCGCCCCCGTGGACAGGCTGCGCGGCGTCACCGGCTCCCTCGCCCGCCGCAACGCCCTGCGCAGTCCCAAGCGAACGGCCGCCACCGCGGGCGCCCTGATGATCGGCGTGGCGGTCGTCTCCCTGTTCACGGTCTTCGCCGCTTCCCTCAAGGCGACCATGGACCAGACCGTCTCCCGCTCCTTCGCGGGCGACGTGGCGGTCAGCACCCCGTCCTTCGGCGCGGGCGGCAGCGGTCTGAGTCCTCGCCTGGCCAGCGCGATCCAGCAACTGCCCCAGGTCGACACGGCGGTGGGCCTCGGCCGCGGCGTCGCGAAGGTCGACGGCGAGGGACGCGCCCTGACCGTCACCGACCCCCTCGCCCTGGAACGCACCTTCGACCTCGGCCGGATCGACGGTTCCCTCGCCGGCCTGGGCACCGACGGCATCGCGATCACCCGCACCGAGGCCACCCGACGGCACCTCACCCCCGGGGACACGACCCGGCTCACCTTCACCGACGGCCGGCGGAAGACCTTCACGGTCCGCGCGGTCTACGGCCGCTCCGAGCTCGCCGGGGACTACGTCATCACCCGCGCCGCCTGGGCCCCGCACCGCACCCAGGACTCCGACACACTCGTCGCCGTCACCTTCGGTCCGGGCGTGAGCACGAAGGCGGGCAAGGCCGCGGTCGAGAAGGTCGCCGCCCGCTACGGCGACCCCGCCGTCCAGACGCGGGAGGAGTACGCGCAGTCCTCGGCCGGAGGCATCGACATGATGCTCACCCTTGTCTACGCGCTCCTGGCCCTCGCGGTGCTCATCGCGCTGCTCGGCATCGCCAACACCCTCACGCTGGCGATCCACGAACGCACCCGCGAACTGGGCCTGTTGCGCGCCGTCGGCCAGACCCGCTCACAGCTGCGGGCCATGGTCCGCTGGGAGTCGGTCCTCGTGGCGGCCTTCGGCACGGCGGGCGGCCTGGGCCTGGGCGCCTTCCTGGGCTGGGTCCTGGTCAAGGCCTCGGACGGGGCGAGCGACAGCGGCTTCGCCTTCGCCCTCCCCCCGACCCGCCTGCTGATCGTGGCCCTGGTGGGCCTGACGGCCGGCGCTCTGGCGGGCCTGCGCCCCGCCCGCAGAGCGGCTCGCCTGGACGTACTGCGCGCGATAGCGACGCAGTAGCCGCCCCCGTCACCGCCCGGTCAACCGACAACGGCCGACCGGGCGGGAGCGTGCCCGGCCCTGTGGCCGTCCACCGCGTGCTCGGCCTCGACGAAGCGCCGTACGGGTTTCTCGGCCGTACGCCGTGGGCGGCGGCTGGGTGCCGTCACCGTCACGGCGGAGGCGGGCAGCGTGAACCAGACGACCTTGCCCGACTCGCCCTCGGGCCGTACCCCCCAGCTCTCGCTGACGGCGGCCACCATGGCGAGCCCGCGCCCGCTGGTGGCGGAGGGTTCCACGTCCTGCACTTCGGGCAGGCGCGGGTCGTGGTCGCGCACCGAGACCGTGAGCCGGTCCAGCAGAAGCTCGATCTTGACGGTGCACTGCTTGTCCGGCTGGGCATGCCGGTGGACGTTGGTCAGCAGTTCGGTCACGGCGAGCGCGGCCCGGTCTATGAGGGGATCGAGATGCCAGTAGCGCAACTGCGCTGAAAGGATTCTGCGGACCTGGCCGATCCGCGACGGCAGGGCTTGGAGCTCCACCGTGCAGTGCCTGCTTGGGTGACTGATCACGGCTGCGACTCCCCGACGTGAGGTCCGGAAGAACACGGAGTTCGGATGCAGCAGCGGCCCGGACGGAGATGGTCGGCTGCTGTCGTGCCCGGCGGGCTGGTTCGCAGCGTTATCGCCGGTAAACCCAGAGTGACGTGAGACCAGCGTGACGCAAGGGGCGCGGGAGTGCAACTCGCGGTCACCCCGCACGGGCTGTGCGTCATCGGGCCGGGCCGGTCAGCCCCCGCGGCCCGCGGCCCTCCGTACGGCTTCGATGAACCGCCGTGCCGCCGGCGGCCCTCCTTCGCCCGGTGCGGGGTCGTGGTCGCCGAGTGTGAGCGTGTAGCGCTTGCCGTTGAGGTCGGCGAGCGCCCGGTCGTCGGCCGCGAACCACGGCTTGGAGGCGCGCACCGCCTGGACCGGCGCGCTGTCGATCTCGCTGCCGTAGCTGGTCAGCAACTGCACTCTGCCGTCCCTGATCCGGACCTGCCCGGCCCGGGTGAGCGAACGCAGCCGCTTCTCGATCCGCACGCCCGTAGCCGTGAACTCCGGCTCCGCCATGCCGTATGCCCCCTCGTACGCGTGGGTGCGCCGGTCCGTGGCTCCTGTGCGGGCCCGGGTCCAGCGCCTTTCGTGATCCAGTGTGCCGCCCCGTTCGCTGCAGTCTGCCCGCACCCGACGTCGAGCACCAGTGCGCATGGCGCGCTGGCGCGAGGCACTCGGAGCACTCGCGCGAATGCGCCCCCACCCCGGCCCCCCGCGCGCCCCCAGCTTGTCCTTTGGGCTGCTCAAAGTGGTGTTTATGCAGGTGAGACGGGTGCGGAAGGTGTCTATGATCGGTGTGTCGGCAGAGCGACACGCCGTCGGCGCGACGTCTTAAGGAGCCCCGTGGTGAGCACCACTCAGCAAGCCCCGACCGGTGAGACCCTCGACGTCGACCACAGTGACGCCGCCTACCGCGACTGGCTGAAAGAAGCCGTGCGAAAGGTCCAGGCCGACGCCAACCGCTCGGCCGACACCCACCTTCTGCGCTTCCCGCTGCCCGAGAGGTGGGGCATCGACCTGTACCTGAAGGACGAGTCGACCCACCCGACCGGCAGCCTCAAGCACCGGCTCGCCCGCTCGCTCTTCCTCTACGGCCTGTGCAACGGCTGGATCCGGCCGGGCCGCCCGGTGATCGAGGCGTCCAGCGGGTCGACGGCCGTCTCGGAGGCGTACTTCGCGAAGCTGATCGGCGTGCCCTTCATCGCCGTCATGCCGCGCACGACGAGCGCCGAGAAGTGCCGACTGATCGAGTTCCACGGCGGGCAGTGCCACTTCGTGGACGACTCGCGGAAGATGTACGAGGAGTCGGCCCGTCTGGCTGCCGAGACGGGCGGCCACTACATGGACCAGTTCACCTACGCCGAGCGGGCCACCGACTGGCGCGGCAACAACAACATCGCCGAATCCATCTTCCGCCAGCTGGAGTTGGAGCGGTTCCCGGAGCCCGCGTGGATCGTCGCGACGGCCGGCACCGGCGGCACCTCGGCGACCCTCGCCCGCTACGTCCACTACATGCAGTACGACACCCGCATCTGTGTCGCCGACCCGGAGAACTCCTGCTTCTTCGACGGCTGGACGACCGGCGACCCGGACGTCACCTGCGACTGCGGCTCCCGCATCGAGGGCATCGGCCGGCCCCGGATGGAACCGAGCTTCGTCCCCGGCGCGATCGACCGGATGATGAAGGTCCCGGACGCCGCGAGCGTGGCCGCGGTGCGGGCCCTGGAGCGCGCCATCGGCCGCAAGGCGGGCGGTTCGACGGGCACCGGGCTGTGGAGCGCGCTGAAGATCGTCGCGGAGATGGTGGCCGCGGGACGGCGGGGGAGCGTGGTGACCCTGCTGTGCGACCCGGGCGACCGCTACCTCGACAAGTACTACTCGGACGCGTGGCTCGCCGAGCAGGGCCTGGACATCGCTCCGTACACGGCGGCGATCGACTCCCTGCTGGCGACGGGCGTCTGGCGCTGACGCCTGCCGTCGACGAAGAACGCAGACCGCGCCGCCGACGCCGGGCGTCGCTGACCGGCGCACCGCAGAGGCGGGGCGCCCGGCGCGGGACGGCTGCCGTCGCCGTGGAACGGACACCGCATCGCAGAGGCGGGGCGCCCGGCGCGGGACGGCTGCCGTCGCCGTGGAACGGACACCGCATCGCAGAGGCGGGGCGCCCGGCGCGGGACGCCTGGCGTCGCCGTAAGACGGACACCGCACCGCAGCCCCGTGAACCCGGCGCCGGACGGCTGGCGTCGCCGTAGGACGGACACCGCACCGCAGCCCCGTGAACCCGGCGCCGGACGCCTGCCGCCGCTGTGGCACGGATACCGCATCGCAGAGGCGGGGCGCCCGGCGCGGGACGCCTGGCGTCGCCGTAGGACGGACACCGCACCGCAGCCCCGTGAACCCGGCGCCGGACGGCTGGCGTCGCCGTAGGACGGACACCGCACCGCGGCCCCGGGCACCCGCCGCCGGGCGGCTAGCGCTCTTCGGCCAGCCGTCGGTCCAGGCTGGTCACCGCGTCCCGGAAGGCCCGGCCGAGTCCGGGGCGGGCCGCCTTGAGCACCCACCGGAACGGCGCCGTGCCGTCCGCGCCGAAGGTCCACCGCACGTGCGTGCCGGTCCCGGCCGGCGTCAGCCGCCACTCCTCGGCGAGGGCTCGGGCGCCCGGCGCGTTGGTCACGTCGACCCGGTAGGCGTACAGCTCCGCCTCCTTGGCCGCGATGACCGTCTCCCGGAAGCGTCCGCCGCCCTTGAGCCGGATGTCGCGCCCGGCGCCGTCGTCGATGGACCGGGCGTGCGACACGGCCGCGAACCACTCCGCCCAGCCCGGCACGTCGTCGTTGAGGGCGCGGAAGACCGCCTCGGGCGCCGCGGAGATCTCCTGTGCGAAGACCAGCCGCACCGGGGCGGTCGCGATGAAGTCGAGCCCGACAGGGCGCAGACGGTTGGCCATGGACGCGAACCCCCGTGACGGTTAAGGGTGGTTGACCGGGGCGGGCGACGTCACGATAACTGGCGCCCCGTCAGATGTCAGCACCACCTCACCGCCGTCAGTCCTCCGGCTCGCCCGCCACCACCAGCCGCCGCAGATGATCGGCGATCTCCTCGCGGGCCTCGCCCGGCAGCCCCGCATCGGTCACCAGCGTGTCGACCTGCTCCAGCGCCGCGAACGAACTCAGGCCCACCACACCCCACTTGGTGTGGTCGGCGACCACCACGACCCGTCGTGCGGACTGCACCAGACGGCGGTTGGTCTCGGCCTCCGCGAGGTTCGGCGTCGACAGGCCGGCCTCGACCGATATGCCGTGCACGCCGAGGAAGAGCACGTCGAAGTGGAGCGCCGCGATCGCCTGGTCGGCGACCGGCCCCACCAGCGAGTCGGACGGGGTGCGCACCCCGCCGGTCAGCACCACCGTGGCCGCACCCTGCCGGGGGCCGGAGCTGCGCTGCGCGGCGTGGAAGACGTCGGCGACCCGCACCGAGTTGGTCACCACGGTCAGATCGGGCACGTCGACCAGCTGGTGGGCCAGCGCGAACGTCGTCGTCCCGCCCGACAGCGCGATCGCGCTGCCCGGGGCGACCAGCTCGGCCGCCGAGCGCGCGATGTCCTCCTTGGCCGTCAGCTCCAGACCCGACTTGGCCTCGAAACCCGGCTCGTGCGTGCTCGCCTCGACCACCGGCACCGCGCCGCCGTGCACCTTCTCCAGCACGCCCTGCCGGGCCAGCGCGTCCAGATCGCGGCGCACGGTCATGTCCGACACGCCGAGCTTGCGCGTCAGCTCGTTCACACGGACCCCGCCCCGGCGCCGCACCTCGTCCAGGATCAGGGCGCGCCGCTGCTCCGCGAGGAGGTTCTGATTCTCACTCACGTACGCTCCGGTCCTTTCGCCACATGCAGTCCGACACGCCCGGCACACCCTCTCCGACAAGGACATTCTTCCCGGCCCCGGTGCGCGGACGTCCCATCCTCGCACGCCTCGGTCCCGGTGGCCCCACCGACTGTCACGACGCGTGCATGCCGGCCAGGCATCATCCGCCCGCCGCTTGTCACACGTACAGGGGAGATTCGGTGAGAAGAGGTGTAGGGCGCCGTGGCACCGGAGAACCTTCAGGCCGCACGGGCACTAGCCGACGGCTCGTCACGGGGGAAGTGCGAACAGTGGAACGCGCGCAGGAGACCGCCTCGACGCAAGGCGCCGGCCCCGCGGCCGGGAAATCCGGAATCGCCCTGGAACTGCTGGTCCACGGGGTGGGAGGCACCACTCCGCAGGACATGCTCGGCGATCCGCGCACGGTGCGGGTCACCGGCGACGACACGGCCGCCGTCTTCCGCCGCGCCGAGGACGCCGACGCCGAGAGCCGCCCCGAGGACTACCGCGGCCGCCCGGTCCCGGAGGCCTACGTCTGGTGCAACCTCACCTCCGGCAACAGCGCCCGGGCCCTGTGGCTCCTGCTGCTGCCGTTCATGGTCGTCAACCTCGCCCACTGGATGCGCCCCACCGCCCTCGGACGCGCCCGCACGGTCCGCTTCTACGGGCTGCTCGTGCGACTCGCCGGCCTGACCCTGACCGTGCTGCTGGTCGCCGCCGCCTGCGAGGTCGCCCTGGACCTCGCGGCCTGGCAGTGCGCCGGCACCCGCGCGTGCGCCGGGCGCCACTCCTGGCTCGGCTTCCTCTCGCCGGAGGTCTCCCACGACGGCTGGTGGAGCCGCCCGGGCCGCCGTCTCGCCCTCGCCGCCGTGGTCCCCGCGGCGCTCACCGGCCTGCTGTGGTACCTCTCGCGCCGCACCTGGAGCGCGTACGAATCCGTACAGCCGGTCTCCCACCACGAGGCGCCCGAGGAGGACAGCACCCGCACCTCGCTGGGCCGCCCCGGCTTCTGGTACGGCCGCCGCCTCGTCGCCCGGCTGCGCGCCGCCCACACCGCGGCCGGCCTGCTGACGGTCGCCGCGGCGCTGGCCTCCTCGGCAGCCCGCTTCGACCGCGAACCGGGCGGCCCGGCCCTCCTCGACCTGCTGGGACGGCTCCTGTACGCCGGGCTCGCCGCCACCGCCGTCGTGACCCTGTGGGTGGTCTGCCGCCGCGGTCGCACCGAGAACCGCCTGGACCGGCGGCTCGACCGGCATCTCGTACGACGCCTGCCGCTGACCGCGCTGGGCCTGCTGCTGCTCGCCGCCGTGTACGCCGGCTGGGAGCGGCCGGGCTGGGTTTCCGCGGGCCGGCTGCCGGGCGGCGGCACCGCGTTCGGATCCATCGCGCTCGCCCAGGGCGGCCTGGTCGTCGCCCTCGCCGTCGTCGCCCGGGTGCTGCACCGCACCCACCCCGACCCCCGGGCGGCGATGCGGGGCCTGGCCGGACCGGCCGTCGCGATGCTGGCCTGCGCGCTGGGCGGGGTGATGTCGGGCGGCGTCTCCCAGCGCGTCTCGGACTGGCTGGACGGCACCAGGGCCTCCCTCGCCGGACCGCCCGTCCTGCTGACCTGGCAGTCCTCCGTCATCCCCGTCCTGCTCCTCGTCCTGCTGGCGCTGTGCGCCTGGCTGGGACGCGGCACCTGGCGGCTGCGCCGCGGCGAGCTGGCCGAGGTGGAGGCGGACTACCCGGACGAGCGCCGGGACGCCGCGCGCACCCGGGCCATCGCCACCACGCGCGCGATGGCCACCCTGACCGACCGGGGCCCCCTCATCGCCGCCGTGACCGCCGCCACCACCCTGGCGCTGGGCGCCGCCGCGTTGGCGGGGGCCGCCTTCACCGACGAGGCGCCCGGCCCCGCCGCCCGCGACGGCCAGGCCTTCGTGCACGGCACCGCGCAGACCGCCCAGGCACTGGGCTCCTGGCTGATCGGCGTCGGCTTCGTCCTCTTCGTCACCTGGGGGCGGCGCGCCTACAAGGACGCCTCCGCGCGGCGCACCATCGGCATCCTGTGGGACGTCGGCACGTTCTGGCCGCGGGCCGCCCACCCCTTCGCCCCGCCCTGTTACGCCGAGCGGGCGGTGCCCGACCTCACCTGGCGCATGGCCACCTGGACCCGCTCCACCGGAGGCCGGCTGGTCATCTCCGGCCACTCCCAGGGCAGTGTGCTCGCCGCGGCGGCCGCCTGGCAGCTGAACCCGTCCGACCGCAAGCGGGTCGCCCTGCTGACCTACGGCTCACCCCTGGAGCGCCTCTACGGCCGCTGGTTCCCCGCCCACTTCGGCCCGGCCGCACTCAGCTCCCTGCACCACGAGGTCGACTGCTGGCGCAACCTCTACCGGCTGACCGACCCGATCGGCGGCCCCGTCCGGCTGCCCGGCGACTGCGGCCCCGAGGTCGACCACGCCCCGCTGAAGGACCCCCTCGCCTACGGCCGCACCGCCCGCCACCCGCTGCCCGCGCCGATCCTCGGGCACAGCGACTACCAGGCCGACCCCGTCTTCGCCGAGGAGCGGGAACGGCTGCTGGCCCGGCTGCGCCCGGAGGTGCCGGCCCCGCGTCCTCAGGGGGAGTCGGGCAGGTCCTCGGCGTAGAGGAGCGTCAGGTCGTCCGTGCTGGGCTCGTCGACCTGGGCGACCCGGCTCGCGTGCCGCTCGACCATCGCCTCGAAGGTCTGCCGCGCGGTGCGGCCGTTGCCGAACGCCGGGCCCTTCGGGATCGCCGTGAAGTACTTCAGCAGCGCTTCCCCCGTGCCCTCCGCCAGCCGGTACTCGTGCTCGTCGGCCTGCTGCCCGACGATCCGCAGCAGCTCCTCGGGGGTGTAGTCGCTGAAGGTGATGGTCCGTGAGAAACGGGACGCCACACCGGGGTTGACCGAAAGGAACCGTTCCATCTCGGCGGTGTAGCCCGCCACGATGACGACGACCGCGTCCCGGTGGTCCTCCATCAGCTTCACCAGGGTGTCGATGGCCTCCTTGCCGAAGTCCCGCCCCGAGTCCTCCGGCGACAGGGCGTAGGCCTCGTCGATGAACAGCACCCCGCCGCGCGCCCGGTCGAACGCCTCCTGGGTGCGGATCGCCGTGGACCCGATGTGCTCGCCGACCAGGTCGACACGGGAGACCTCGACGAGGTGGCCCTTCTCCAGCACCCCGAGGGAGGCGAGGATCTCGCCGTACAGGCGGGCCACGGTGGTCTTGCCGGTGCCGGGGGAGCCGGTGAAGACGAGGTGCCGCTTGACCGAGGCGGCCTTCAGGCCCGCCTGCTGCCGGCGCCGGCCCACCTCGATCATGTCGGTCAGCGCCCGCACCTCCCGCTTGACGCTGTCCAGGCCGACCAGCGCGTCGAGTTCACCGAGCACTGCCTTGGAGGCCCGCACCGGCTGCTCCGGTTCCGCGGGGACGGCCGGGGCTCCCTGCTCGGTGAGGCGCTGCCCGGGGATGGCGCCCAGCAGCCCGGACGACTGGTGCGCCGTCTGCACCGCCGTCTCCGGCGCGGCCGGCGGGCGGACGCCGGTCTCGTCGCTGGTGCAGTCCTCGACGTCGGGGCCCGTGCCGGCCGCCGCGTCCGGGCCGCCGTCGGCGAACTCGTAACCGCCGCGCGCGCACCGCTCGGTACGGCACTTGCGCAGCGTCGTACGGCAGCCGTCGATGACGTGGAAGCCGTAGCCGCCGCTGCCGGTCACCCGGCAGTTCAGGAAGCTGCCGCGGCCGCCCGCCGACACGTAGAAGCCGGCCTCGGCGGGGGAGTCGACCGTGCACCGCTCGATGGTCGGATCGGCGCCCTTGGTGACGATCACACCGGTCTGGGTGCCGTCCACCGCGCAGTTGTTGAGGGTGCCGCCGCTGCCGTGGTCGCGGAACCAGGCGCCGGTCGCCGCGTCCCGGATCCGGCAGTCGTCGAGCTGGGCCGTGGCCCCGTCGCTCACCGAGACGGCCGTGTTGCGCACCTGCGACAGGTCGCTGTCGACGACGTCCGCGCGCGAACCGCGGTCCAGGACGAACAGGGCGTCCGGCACGTCGTGCACCCGGCAGGACTCCAGCACCGCCGTGGCGCCGTCGCTGACCCACACCGCCGGGTAGTCGCCGGTGCTGTCGAAGATCTCGCACTGGTTGGCGTCCACGCGGGTGCCCGGGTCCCACACCGACAGGCCGTTGCGCCCGAACTGACGCACCGTCGTGCGCGTCAGCGTCAGCACCGAACGCGACCGCAGGTCGACCGCGTTCTCCGGGATGTCGTGGATACGGCAGTCCGCGAGCGTGAGCACCGCGTCCGTGTCGAGGGTGACCCCGTCGGCCGTGGTGCGGTGGACGTCGCAGTCCGTGAGGTGGGCGGTGGCCCGGCCGGTGATCTGCACCCCGCTGCCGCGGACCTCGTACACCTCGCAACCGACCGCCTCCAGGGCGGAGTTCTCGCCCGTCGCGGTCAGTCCCGAGCCCGAGGCGTGGTGGATGCGGCAGCGCTCCAGACGCGGGTGCGCGCCGCCGCGGACCGCGACGCCGGCCTGCCCGGCCGCGACCACCTCGCACTCCTCGAACACCCCGCTGCCGCCGTCGAGCACGGCGATGCCGATGCCCGCCGGATTGTCGACGGTGCACCGCCGCACGGTGGGCCGTGCGCCGCCGCGGACCTCGATCCCGGCCGCGGAGCGGGTCACGATCCGTACGTCCAGCAGTTCCGGGGTGCCCTCCTCGACCAGCAGCGCGGGCGCGGCCGCGTCCTGGCCCTCCACGTGCAGGTCCTGGACCACGGCGGAGGCCCGCACCGTCAGCGGCACGCCGTCCAGGGGCGCGATCCGCACCGAGCCGGGGGAGCCCTCGGGGCCGCGCAGGGTCACCACCCGCTCCACGACGAGGTTCTCCCGGTAGGTGCCGGGGGCGACGGTGAGGACGTCGCCGTCGGCCGCGGCCTCCAGGGCGGCGGCGAGCGACGCGTACTCACCCGTGCGGCGCCGCCACCGCGATGTTCCGGTGTGCGTCACCTGGACCGTGCCCTGTGCCATGGCGTTGCTGTGCCCCCACCTCGTCGTACGCGGGTTCGTGCTGCCGAATGAGCTCGGCCGGTCCACCGTAGCGTGCGCACGGGGGGTGGGTTGACCAGAGCCGGAAGGCCGTCAGCTGCCGGTGCCGGTCCTGCCCCAGTCCGGGCCCGCCCGGTCCCATGCCTGGTCCCAACGGGCGTAGCGGCGAAGGACCATGCGCCACAGGACCAGTCGCCGGGTGCCCTCGACGGCGCCCGCGGTCAGCAGGGCGGCGCCGAATCCGGCGAGCACCGCGTGGGTCGTCGCCGTCGCCGGGTCCAGTGGACGGGCCACCGGGCGGCCGTGGGTGTCCGTCCATATCGTGAAGTGGTCGCCGCGGTGCGGGGACTTGAGGGCGGCCAGGGTCACGGCGTGGTGGGCGGTGCCGTCGGGGGCCGTCCAGTCCGCGAGGACGCGGCTGCGCAGGTCCCGTGCCGAGGAGGTCTCGGGGTCGGTGTCCAGCGGGGACCGGTCCAGCTTGCGCACGACCGTGGCCGTGACCGCGTGGCGCGCGGCCCGTTGGTCGCGGACGGACTGCTGCAGGGAGTTCTGGGCGACCCGGCCGACGAGGGAGCCGACGACGGGCGCGGCGGCCAGGATCAGCAGCAGGGCGGCCAGCGCCATCCATGCCTCGACCAGATCGCTCGTGCGGCGCAGCGGATTGTGCCGCCAGCGCCAGAGTCCGCCGATCGCTCGCATCGCCCCCGCACCCCCTTCCCCGCTCCGTGATAGCCCCTGGCGGACTCCTCCACGGCCGGGCCCGGTCGAAGAGAGAGCGAAATCACCTCCGAGCGGGGCCTGGCATGGAGTTCTCACCGACCGTGCAACGTCCGGCGCCCCGGCGTCGGTTCCCGCCGCACGGGTGTTGGCCGGATCTTTCCCCGCGACCGGCCGGCCGGGCCTACTCCAGGACCGTGACAGGGTCCCCGACCCGGATCGTGCCCCGGTCGAGGGGGACCAGATTCTGGCCGAACGCCAGCTTGTTGCCGATCCGGCGGTGCCGGCCGAGCGTGCGCAGGGGTTCCCGGCCCACCGCTGCCGTGGACTGGTCGGTCGTCGTGACCACGCAGCGCCCGCACACCTTGGCGACACGGAAGGCGACCTCGCCGATCGCGATGCGGGTCCAGTGGTCCTCGGCCCAGGCATCGGTGCCGGACACGACGACGTTGGGCCGGAACCGGTTCATCGGCAGCGGGCCCTCGTCCGCGTGCTCGCCTTGCGCGATCAGGGAGTTGAGGGCGTCGAGGGAGGCGTCGGCGGTGAGCAGCAGGGGATAGCCGTCCGCGAAGGTCACCGTCTCGCCCGGAAGGGCGAACTCGGGCTCGACGGGGCGGCACACGGCCGGATCGTCCATGTGCACGAGGCGGGTCCCGGCGCCCAGGTAGGCGCTGCACCAGGCGTGCGCGTCCGGCTGCTCCGCGAGGATGCCCTCCACCTTCTCGCCGAAGATCTCCACCGGCACCGTGCCCTGCGGCCGCGGCACCGGAACCGCCAGCGGGTCCATGCCCGGGGCGGACAGCCGTACGCCGCCGCCGGGCAGGAGCTCGGCGGCGGCCAGTGCGAGGCGCGGCTGCTGACGTTGTGTGACGACCTTTCCCCCGTCGTCGATCAGCGCCCAGCGCCGGTCTCCGGCCAGCCCCCAGGGCTCCACGACGGCCTCCCGGGACGCGAGGCCCCGGAACGCCTTGACCGGATGTACGTGAATCGACCGCAGCCGCGCATTCCCCATGGAGCCATCGTGCCAGGTGGCGGTGACAGCGGGGAGGGCGGCTCAGTAGCCGCGGTACTGCTGCTGGTTGTACGGATCCTGGTAGGGGGCCGCAGGACGGGGAGCCGCGGGACGCATGGCCTCGTAGCCCGTGCCTGCCGCCATGGGGCGCTGCGGCTGCTGCTGTGGGCCGGGATAGCCGCGCGGCGCGGTGGCCTGCTGCGGGATGTAGGCGGCGGGCGCCTGCTGCAGCGGTGAGGGCTGCTGCGCCTGCGGGTAGCCGTAGGAGGGCTGGGAGGGGCCCGCCGGGAGGGCGGGCAGGGCCGACGGCAGCGCGGGCAGGTTGCTGCCCGGCATGTCGTAGGCGGCGGGGACCCTGATCGGAGCGATCTGCGGGGTGCCCCGCTCGGCGACGAGCCTGTCGTAGATCGGGGTGTCCGGGAAGGCGGAGTAGTAACCGCCGCCATAAGTGGAGCGGGGGGAGGTCATGGCACATAAGTTAAGCCCACGATGTGCTGGTTGGGGAGACCGATAAGAAGGTTGTTTTCCGTGGCCGCAGTGGCTCGGGATACCCAATGCGAGCGAACGGGCCAAAAAGGGGCGCCCAAGGGGGCCGTGATCCGATAAAGGCCGAGTTCCGGACGGGTTACCAGCGGGTCACCCGACGGTCCGGTCGCGCCTCGCATGGGAGTCCGGCGCACCGAGGAATAGGTTGTGCTCAGGAGAACCCGTAGGCGGCTTCCGGGCGCGGAGCGGCGCCGAGACACGCGAGGGGGACGGACATGTCAATGCCCAAGGGATCGAACACTCCGGTGCCGACGGCGGCGCTGCGGGTGGAACTGGGCTGGCGCTCCGGACCCGGGGTCCCCGACGCGGACGCCTCGGCGCTGCTGCTCGCGGGCCGCAAGGTCCGCTCGGACAGTGACTTCGTCTTCTACAACCAGCCGGCGCACGCCTCCGGGGCGGTCCGGCACGAGGGCAAGAGGGACGGCGGCGGCAGGGTCACCGACACCCTTCTCGTCGACCTCGCGCGCGTGGAGCCGGCCATCGAGACGGTCGTCCTCGCCGCGTCCGCCGACGGCGGTACGTTCGGACAGGTGCCGGATCTCTATATCGAAGTGCGTGATGCCGGCTCCCATGCGGTGGTCGCTCGATTCGACAGTACGGGCGCGAGTGTAGAAACCGCTTTCGTATTGGGTGAGTTCTACCGTCGGCAGGGCGCGTGGAAATTCCGTGCGGTCGGCCAGGGATACAGCAGCGGACTCGAGGGCCTCGCCACCGACTTCGGCATCACCGTCGACGAACCCCAGCAGGCCCCGTCCGCCGCCGCTCCCGTGACGCCCCCGGTCGCCCCGCCGGTGACCGCTCCGCCGGCCGTCGCGCCGCCCGTCACCATGCCGCCCCCCGTCGCACCGCCCGTGACGATGCCGCCGCCGGCCGGGCCCCCGGCCCCCGTCCAGCCCCCGGCGCCGCCCACCGCGCCGGTCCGGCTGAGCAAGGTCACGCTGACCAAGGCGGCCCCGGCGGTCTCCCTCGCCAAACAGGGCGGCACCTCCGGCGCCCTGCGCGTGAACCTCAACTGGGAGGTGCGCAAGCAGTTCTCGGGCTGGGGCAGCAAGCGCGGCCGCGCGGTCGCCCTGCACGCCGACCTCGACCTCGACCTGTGCGCCCTGTACGAACTCACCGACGGCAGCAAGGGAGTAGTCCAGGCCCTCGGCAACGCCTTCGGCTCCCTGAACCGCCCGCCGTACATCCACCTCGACGGCGACGACCGCACCGGTGCCGTGGCGAGCGGGGAGAACCTCACCGTCAACCTCGACCACAAGGCGAGCTTCCGGCGGATCCTCGTCTTCGTCACCATCTACGAGGGCGCGCGTTCCTTCGCCGACCTGCACGCCACGGTCACGCTCCAGCCGCAGTACGGCGCGCCGATCGACTTCTCGCTCGACGAGTGCACGGTCCCCTCGACCGTGTGCGCGCTCGCCCTCATCACCAACACCGGCGGTGATCTGATCGTCCAGCGCGAGGCCCGCTACCTGGTGCCCGAGCGCGGGGTGAGCCCCCAGCGCACCGTCGACCACGCCTACGGCTGGGGCATGAACTGGACCCCCGGCCGGAAGTGACCGCCCCCGGAGTCGTCAGAGGGGCCTCTCGTCCGCGACGGTGTCGGGGCGCGTGTAGGTGCGGCCCTTCCAGGCCGCACCCCGCCCCCGGTAGTGCTGGACCGCGCTGTCCACGGTCATCAGCAGGTACAGGCACGCGGTGAACGGCAGCAGCGGGGCGAGCCACAGCCGCTGGCGGTAGTAGCGGAGCATCGGCAGGTACGTGCCCGTCATCACCAGCCAGGCGAGCCCGCCGAGGACAGCCGCGGGCCAGGCCCCTGCCGCCGCGCCCACGACCAGCGCCAGCGGCGGCACCAGGTAGACCAGCAGCAGCCCGGCGACCGTCCCGAGCAACAGCAGGGGGTTGTGCCGCAGCTGGGCGTACGCGCTGCGCGACACCATCCGCCACAGGTCGTGCAGGCGCGGATAGGGCCGGACGCTGTCCACCCTCTCCGCCAGCCCCAGCCAGATGTGCCCGCCCGTGCCCTTCACGGTCCGCGCCAGCGCCACGTCGTCGATCACGGCGTGCCGGATGGCGTCCGGGATCCGCGCCCGCTCGGCGGTGTCCGCCCGCAGCAGGACGCAGCCGCCCGCCGCGGCCGCCGTCCGCGCCCGCCGCCGGCCGATCCGGCGGAACGGATACAGCTGCGCGAAGAAGTAGACGAACGCGGGAACCACCAGCCGCTCCCACGCGCTCTCCACCCGCAGCCGGGCCATCTGCGAGACCATGTCGAAGCCGCCGGCGCGCGCCGCCGCGACCAGTTCCCGCAGGCTGTCCGGCTTGTGCGCGATGTCGGCGTCCGTCAGCAGCAGGTACTCCGGTCCACGCGCGCGTGCCAGGCCGATGCCGTGCCGCACGGCCCACAGCTTGCCCGTCCAGCCGGCCGGCGGCTCGCCGGGGGAGCCGACGGTCAGGGGCAGACCGCCGTGGGAGGCGGCCAGTTCGCGGGCGAGGTCGCCGGTGCCGTCCGAACTGCCGTCGTCGATCAGGAAGATCTCGGCACGCCCCGGATAGTCCTGGGCGAGCAGGGAAGGCAGGGCGGCGGGCAGCACGGCGGCCTCGTCGCGGGCCGGGACGACGACGCACACCGGGGGCCAGTCGCCGGGATCCGCGCGGCGCGGCAGCCTGACGTCCGTGCGCCAGAAGAAGCCCTGACACAGCAGCAGCCACAGCCAGGCGGCGAGGGACACGGCGGCAATCCACACGAGGGCGCTCACCCGCGCAGTCTGCCCCACCCGACCGGCCCTGAACGGCTCATCGTCTATCGTGGCCGGGTGAAGATCGCGCTCATGGACTCCGGAATCGGTCTGCTTCCCGCCGCCGCCGTGGCGCGCCGTCTGCGCCCCGACGCCGACCTCGTCCTGTCCTGGGACCCCGACGGGATGCCCTGGGGGCCGCGCACGCCGGAGGACATCACCGAGCGGGCCCTGGCCGTCGCCGGAGCGGCCGCGGAGCACGACCCGGACGTGCTGATCGTCGCCTGCAACACGGCCTCCGTGCACTCGCTGCCCGCGCTGCGCGCCCGTTTCGAGCCGAAGCTGCCGATCATCGGCACCGTGCCCGCGATCAAGCCCGCCGCCGCGGGCGGCGGCCCCGTCGCGATCTGGGCGACGCCCGCCACCACCGGCAGCCCCTACCAGCGCGGCCTCATCCAGGAGTTCGCTGCGGGCGTCGACGTCGCCGAGGTGCCCTGCCCGGGGCTCGCGGACGCCGTGCACCACGCCGACGACGCGGCGGTCGAGGCCGCCGTCGCCGCGGCCGCCGCGCGCACCCCGGACGACGTCACCACACTCGTCCTGGGCTGCACCAACTACGAACTGGTCGCCGAGCGCATCCGCGCCGCCGTGCAGCGGCCGGACGGACCGCCGCTCATCCTGCACGGCACCGCCGGCGCGGTGGTCGCCCAGGCGCTGCGCCGGATCGGCGCTCAGCCGGTCCCCGAGGCCGACGCCGAGGGCACCCTCACGGTGCTGCTCAGCGGCCGCCCGGCGGAGCTGCCCGCGACGGCGCTGACGTACGAGGAGGGACGTTTCCTCCAGGCGGTCGGCGCCGCCCGGTGACCGGCGGGTGCCCGGGTCGGCGCAGTCACTGTCCGCGACCCGGTACCACCGCTGCGAAACCTGGGTAACCTCATCGGTATGAGGGACCACCCCCACGACGAGAGCTCCCGGCACCCCGACGTCTGGACGGGCCGGGCCACCAACCGCGCCCAGTGGCTGCTGGCGCTCGGCGGCGCGGCCTTCATGGCCCTCGGCGTCGAGCTGGCCGTCGACTCCGCCTGGAACTCCGGCATCGCCCCGCTGGTCATGTCCGTCGTCGGCTGCATCGCCGCCGGACTGCTGGTGCTGTTCGGCACGCTCGCGTTCGTGCACGTGGACCTGAAGCTCGACAAGGAGTCCCTCGAGGTGCGCTGCGGCCACATCGGCGTGCCGCGCCGGCGCATCCCCCTCGACCACGTGGCGGGCGCCGAGTTCGCCCCGCACGTCACTCCGCGCCAGTGGGGCGGCTGGGGCTACCGCTGGCGGCCCGAGAAGGGCACCGCGGTCGTCGTACGCCGGGGCGAGGGTGTCGTGCTGCGGCTGTGGGACGGCCACACGTTCACGATCACCGTGGACAACGCCGAGGCCGCCGTGCGGGTCATCAGGGACCGGCTGCGGTCGGGCACCCCCGGCACGGCGCACTGAACGGCGTCACCAGCCGCTCGTTCCGTCCGCACCGCCTCGGTCTCACGGCGTGAGGCGGTCGCCCCGCGGTCGCACCCGTGGCACCTCCTGCTCGGGCGAGCCGTCGGCGAGCGGCCGCGCGGTGGCCAGGCCCGCCAGGAGCCCCGCACCCACCGACACGGCGGTGAAGCTCAGCGCGTTGCCGACCGAGGCGATCGCCGCGAGCAGCGTCAGCGCCGCGCCCGCCGTGAGCACGACCGGGGTGGGGCGCGGTGAGCGCCACAGCGTGTACAGCAGCCACCCGAACACCGCCCCCAGCAGCAGCACGCCGACCACCCCCTGCTCCGCCGCCTGCTGCAACAGCGCCGAGTGCGGTTTGCCGTCGGAGGACAGGGTGCGGGTCGCCGTGGCGCTCACCTCGCCGAAGCGCCCGGGCCCCACGCCGAGCCCCGCGTTGTCGTGCGACAGGAGCAGGGCGTCGTGCCACAGCCGCAGGCGGTACGGCGTCAGCTCGCCCTGGAGCGACGCGGTCAGCCCGCCGGGCACCGCGCCGGCGGCGATGGTCCAGGTGAGCAGGCCCGCAGCCGCGGCACCGAGCGCCAGACCGGCCATCCCCAGGGCGCGCCGCCGCATCCGGCCGGCGGCGAGCGAGCACAGCAGTACGGCCGTACAGCCGATGAACCCGCTGATCGAGCCGAGCAGCGGCGCGGCCGCCGTGATCGCGGCCGCCAGCGCGCCCAGGGCGAACCGCAGGGCCGGTGACCCTGCCTCCCACGCGGCGCAGCACGCGGCACCGGTGCAGAGGGTGAGCAGGGCGGCGGTGCCCCCGGCGTGACCGAGCGGCGCGTCGATCTGCGGGCCGGCCGCGAGGCGCGGCACGGCCAGCATCACGACGAGCCCGGCCAGCGAGCCCGCGCACAGCGCCGCGACCGGCAGCAACGCACCGCAGATCCGTCCCGCTGCATAGCCGGCCGCCACGGCCAGCACCGCCAGCAGCACGCCCTCCGGGCGGCCGTCGTGTGCGGTCGCCGTGACCAGCGACCAGGTGGCACAGCCACCCAGCGCCATGACGCCCGCCGCGTCCGAAACGTTTCGTCTGTCGCCGTCCTCCGCAGGACCGGCGACGGACGTCGTCCCCGTGGAACCCACCCCGCCCCCCACACCCGACCGAAGCCCCCCGACCTCGCACGACCCGCCCGTCGAGGCCGTGACCGGCCGGGCGACTGTGGCTGGGCACACCGTAACCGCTGATGGGCGTTTTGTGGATGAGTTGGACCGAGATGCGCAGGAACGGTGGGGCGGCCGGTTCCCGGGGGCCGGTGTGCTGCCATGTGGACCGCGCTGTCCCGGCCAAGGTCACCCGCCGTACACTCCCCGAGTGACCGTCACCGCAACCTCCGTGGACGAGTCGGACCAGTTGCAGCCGCAGACCGCGCCCTCCTCGCGCGCGGCGCGCCTCGTACGCCTCGTTCCGGCCCTCGCCGCCGCACTCTGCGGAGTGCTGCTCTACGTCAGTTTCCCGCCGCGCCCCCTGTGGTGGCTGGCGCTGCCGGCCTTCGCCGGTCTCGGCTGGGTGCTGCGCGGCCGCGGCTGGAAGG
Organism: Streptomyces panaciradicis; assembly: GCF_023516615.1. GTDB lineage: Bacteria > Actinomycetota > Actinomycetes > Streptomycetales > Streptomycetaceae > Streptomyces > Streptomyces panaciradicis. The sequence continues at coordinate 137,126 of NZ_JAMGBF010000015.1, read as the reverse complement.
CGGGTCTTGGTCTCGGCTACCTGTTCGGCCTCGGCTTCCTGCTGCCGCTGCTGGTGTGGACGGGCGTGGAGGTCGGTCCCGTGCCGTGGATCGCGCTGGCCGCGATCGAAGCGATGTTCATCGCGCTGGTCGGCGCGGGCGTCGCCGCGGTGTCGAGACTGCCCGCCTGGCCGCTGTGGGCGGCGGCGGTGTGGATCGCGGGCGAGGCGGCACGCGCGCGCGTGCCCTTCCACGGCTTCCCCTGGGGCAAGATCGCCTTCGGCCAGGCCGACGGCGTGTTCCTGCCGCTGGCCGCGGTGGGCGGCACCCCGGTGCTGGGCTTCGCGGTCGTCCTGTGCGGCTTCGGCCTGTACGAGGCCGTACGCCTGGGCCTGGACGCGCGGCGCACCCGGGAGATCCGGCGGTCGGCCGCGGCCGTGGCCCTGCTCAGCGTGGCCGTACCGGTGGCGGGCGCGGTGGCCGCCCGCGCGCTGGTCAGCGACAAGGCGCAGGACGGTTACACGACCGTCGCGCTCATCCAGGGCAACGTGCCCCGCTCCGGGCTGGAGTTCAACGCCCAGCGCAGGGCCGTCCTCGACTACCACGCGCGCGAGACCGAGCGCCTGGCCGCCGAGGTCAAGGCCGGCAAGATCGCCAGGCCCGACCTCGTGCTGTGGCCGGAGAACTCCTCCGACGTCGATCCCTTCGCCAACGCCGACGCCTACGCGGTCATCGACCACGCGGCCAAGGCGATCGGCGCGCCGATCTCGGTCGGCGGCGTCGTCGCCCGGGACGGCAAGCTGTGGAACGAGCAGATCCTCTGGGACCCGAAGAAGGGCCCCACCGACACCTACGACAAGCGGCAGATCCAGCCCTTCGGCGAGTACCTGCCGCTGCGCGGCCTGATCGGCGCGATCAACGGCAACTGGACCTCGATGGTCCGCCAGGACTTCAGCCGGGGCACCAAGCCGGGCGTGTTCACCATGGACCGCGCCAAGGTCGGCCTGGTCACCTGCTACGAGGCCGCCTTCGACTGGGCCGTGCGCTCCGAGGTCACCGACGGCGCCCAGCTGATCTCCGTGCCCAGCAACAACGCGACCTTCGACCGCAGCGAGATGACCTACCAGCAGCTCGCCATGTCCCGGGTCCGCGCCGTCGAGCACAGCCGCACCGTCACCGTGCCCGTCACCAGTGGCGTCAGCGCGATCATCATGCCGGACGGGAGGATCACCCAGAAGACCGGCATGTTCGTCCACGCCCACCTGGTGCAGAAGGTGCCGCTGCGCTCCTCCGAGACCCCCGCCACCCGGCTGGGCGTCCTCCCGGAGATCGCTCTGGTGCTGGTCGCCGCCGGCGGTCTCGGCTGGGCGATCGGCGCGGGGGTGCGCGGGCGGCGGACGAGGGACGCTTAGCGGTCCCGCGGGCCGGGCGCGCCGGGGCCGTGCGGCGGTACGCCGGGCACATGCCCCAGGGAGCGCGCGGGGGCGTGGGCGACGGCCCCGTAGGGTCGGTGCCATGCCGACTCCTGACTTCATCCGCGAGATCCGGGCCACCGCGGGCCACCAGCTGCTCTGGCTCCCCGGCGTCAGCGCCGTCGTCTTCGACGGCGAGGGCAGAGTGCTGCTCGGACAGCGTGCCGACAATTACAGGTGGGCGCTGATCTCCGGCATCCCGGACCCCGGCGAGCAGCCCGCCGCCGCCGTCGTGCGGGAGGTGGAGGAGGAGACCGGCGTCCGGGTCGCCGTCGAGCGGCTGGTCTCGGTGCGCTCCAGCCGGCCGGTCACCTACCCCAACGGCGACGTCTGCCAGTTCATGGACCTCTGCTTCCGCTGCCGCGTCCTGGGCGGCGAGGCGCGGGTGAACGACGACGAGTCGCTGGCCGTCGGCTGGTTCTCGCTCGACGAGCTGCCCGAGATGACCGAGTTCCACCACTTCCGCATCAAGCAGGCCCTGTCCGACGAACCCACATGGTTCGACCCCACCGCGCCGCAGTGAAGTATGTGCTTCGACCACATGTGGCGAGGGCATAGCGCTGCCTAGGGTCGTTCCATGACCCCGACCGGTGCCCTTCCGCCCCCACACGCCCTCGCCCTCGACCTCGGTGGCCGCGCCGCCCTCGTCACCGGCGCCGCCAGTGGTATCGGCCGCGCCTGTGCGCTGCGGCTCGCGGCCGCCGGGGCCAAGGTCAGAGCCGTCGACCGGGACGCCGAAGGACTCGAGTCCCTCGCCGAGGAGGCCGCCGGCCTCACGGGCGCCATCGAACCGCACGTCCTGGACCTGACCGACCTCGACGCCGCGGAGCACGCGGCCGCCGGAACCGACGTCCTCGTCAACAACGCGGGCCTGCAACTGGTCCGTCCCATCGAGGAGTTCCCGCCCGACGTCTTCCACACCGTGCTGACGGTCATGCTGGAGGCGCCCTTCCGGCTGATCCGCGGCGCCCTGCCGCACATGTACGGGCAGGGCTGGGGGCGCATCGTCAACGTCTCCTCCGTCCACGGACTGCGCGCCTCGCCGTACAAATCCGCCTATGTGGCCGCCAAGCACGGACTGGAGGGCCTGTCCAAGACCGCCGCCCTGGAAGGCGCCGCCCACGGAGTGACCTCGAACTGCGTGAACCCCGGCTATGTGCGCACCCCCCTGGTCGAGCGGCAGCTGGCCGACCAGGCCGAGGCGCACGGCATCCCGGTGGAACGCGTCCTGACCGAGGTGCTGCTGCAGGACAGTGCCCTCAAGCGCCTCGTCGAACCGGCGGAGGTCGCCGAGGCCGTGGCGTATCTGTGCGGCCCGCAGGCCTCCTTCGTCACGGGCACCTCGCTCGTCCTCGACGGCGGCTGGACCGCCCACTGACCAGGCGTACGTCTGTGCGAGGAGGAGTTGTCCACAGGGCTGACGGGGCGGCCGTGCGATGGGTGATGCTGTGAGCATGTCCCGCGATCACGTGCAGTCCGCCGAGCGCTCCACCGCCGAAGCGCCGCCCGCCGCGCCCACCGGCGTCGAGACGCCGTTCCTGGAGCTGCTGGCCAGGGGAGCGTCGGCCGACGCCTACGAGCAGCCGGTGCTGCTGGCCCGCGCCGAGGGACGGCCCGCCGAGACGATCGGCGGGCTGGAGCGGGCCAAGGCGCTCGCCCTGCGGGTGCGCGCGGAGCTGGAGGGCCGGCGCCGCCGCGAGGCCGAGCTGTCGGCACTCTTCGAGACCGCCCACGACCTCGCGGGACTGCGCGACCTGGACGCGGTCCTCAAGGCGATCGTGCAGCGCGCCCGCTCGCTGCTGGGCACGGACGTCGCCTACCTGAGCCTGAACGACCCCGAGCGCGGCGACACCTACATGCGGGTGACCGAGGGTTCGGTCGCCGCCCGCTTCCAGCAGCTGCGGCTCGGCATGGGGGAGGGCCTCGGCGGGCTGGTGGCCCAGACCGCCCGCCCCTACGTCACCGACGACTACTTCAAGGACGCCCGCTTCCAGCACACCCGCACGATCGACGCCGGTGTCCGCGACGAGGGCCTGGTCGCCATCCTCGGCGTGCCCCTGACGCTGGGCCACCACGTGATCGGCGTGCTCTTCGCCGCCGACCGGCGCGCCCGCGTCTTCGAACGCGAGCAGATCGCCCTGCTGGGCTCCTTCGCCGCACTGGCCGCGGCCGCCATCGACACCGCCAACCTGCTCACCGAGACCCGCTCGGCCCTCGCCGGCCTGGAGCGGGCCAACGAGATCATCCGGGACCGCAGCGCGGTCATCGAGCGTGCCTCCGACGTCCACGACCGGCTCGCCGAGCTCGTGCTGCGCGGCGGCGGGGTGCACGACGTGGCCGCGGCCGTCTCCCAGGTCCTCGACGGCACGGTCGAGTTCACCGAAGCCGCCGACACCGCCGCGGCGCCCCTGGAGGCCTCCCGTGCGGAGGGCCACGCCGTACGGCACGCGGACGACTGGATCGCCGCCGTCACCGCCGGCGGCGAACTGCTCGGCGCTCTCGTGCTGCACGGCCACCCCGGCCTCGACCCCGTCGACCAGCTCACCCTGGAGCGGGCCGCGATGGTCACCTCGCTGCTCCTGCTGGCCAGACGCTCCGCCGCCGACGCCGAGCAGCGCGTCCGCGGCGAACTCCTGGACGACCTGCTCGACGCCCGCGACCGTGACCCGCGGCTGCTGCGCGAGCGTGCCTGCCGGCTGCACGCCGACCTCGACTCCACCCATGTCGTCCTCGCCGCCCGCCTCGACGGCCCCGCCGCCGACGCCGAGCAGGAGGCGGCCGCCCGCAGACGCCTGGGAGCCGCCGCCTCCCACCTCGCCGCGACCCGGCACGGCCTGGCCGCCGCCCGCGACGGCGGCACCGTCCTGCTGCTGCCCCTCACCGCCGGGGAGACCGCGACCGGCCTGGCCCGCCGCACCGCCCGACAACTGGGCAGCGCCGTCCACGAACCGGTCACCGTCGGCGCCTCCGCCCCCGTCCGGGACCTCGCCGCCCACCCCGACCACGTGGCCGCCGGCTACGCCGAGGGCCGGCGCTGCCTGGAGGCCCTGCGCCTGCTGGGCCGCGCCGGTGACGGTGCCGCCGCCGAGGACTTCGGCTTCCTCGGCCTGCTGCTGGCGGGCGACCGGGACATCGCCGGCTTCGTCGACCGCACCATCGGCCAGGTCGTCGCCTACGACGAACGCCGCGGCACCGACCTGGTGCGCACCCTGGACGCCTACTTCACCTGCGGCATGAGCCCGGCCCGCACCAAGGACGCGCTGCACGTCCACGTCAACACCGTCGCCCAGCGCCTGGAGCGCGTCGGCCGGCTCCTCGGCGACGACTGGCAGGACCCCGCCCGCGCCCTGGAGATACAACTCGCCCTGCGGCTGCACCGGTTGTCCGCACCGGCACAGCACTGACCCCCGTACGCGCGGGCGTACGGGGGCCGGTGCCGTCCGCTCAGACGGTGCGCGCGTCCGCCGCCGGAACCGCCGAGGCCTCCGCGCCCACGGACGGCTCGACGTCGGCCAGGTCCCGGTGGCGGGTCTCCTTGGCCGCGAGCACGGCGATCACCGTCAGGACGGCCGCGGCGACGACGTACAGCGCGATCGGGGTGGAGCTGTCGTAGTCGGCCAGCAGCGCGGTGGCGATCAGCGGGGCCGGCGCGCCCGCGGCGACGGAGGCGAACTGGGCGCCGATGGAGGCACCCGAGTAGCGCATCCGGGTCGCGAACATCTCGGAGAAGAAGGCCGCCTGGGGCGCGTACATGGCGCCGTGCAGGATCAGGCCCACCGTGACGGCGAGGACCAGGGCGCCGAAACCGCCCGTGTCGACGAGGGAGAAGAAGGGGAACATCCACAGCCCGACGCCCACCGCGCCCAGCAGGTACACCGGCCGCCGTCCGACGCGGTCCGACAGGGCGCCCCACGCAGGGATGACCGCGAAGTGCACGGCCGAGGCGATGAGCACCGCGTTCAGCGCGGTCTGCTTGGAGACGCCGGCCGAGGTGGTGGCGTAGACGAGGATGAACGCGGTGATGACGTAGTAGCTGATGTTCTCGGCCATGCGTGCGCCCATCGCGACCAGCACGTCCCGCCAGTGGTGGCGCAGCACCGACACCAGCGGCAGCTTCTCCGCCTCGCCGTTGCGGGCCGCCTTGCGGGCCTCGGCCTGCGCCAGCGCCTCCTTGAACACCGGCGACTCGTCGACGGACAGCCGGATCCACAGACCGACGACCACCAGGACACCGGAGAGCAGGAACGGAATCCGCCAGCCCCACGATCCGAAGGCGGCGTCCGACAGCAGGGCCGTCAGCAGGGACAGCACACCGGTGGCCAGCAACTGCCCGGCAGGTGCGCCGGTCTGCGGCCACGAGGCCCAGAAGCCGCGCCGCCGCGCGTCGCCGTGCTCGGACACCAGCAGCACCGCGCCGCCCCACTCGCCGCCGAGCGCGAAGCCCTGGACCAGCCGCAGCGTCGTCAGCAGCACCGGAGCGGCGCTGCCGACGGTCGCGTGCGTGGGCAGCAGACCGATCGCGAAGGTCGCCCCGCCCATCATCAGCAGACTCAGCACCAGCAGCTTCTTGCGCCCGATCCGGTCCCCGTAGTGCCCGAAGACCAGGGCGCCCAGCGGCCGGGCCGCGAAACCGACGGCGTACGTCAGGAACGACAGCAGCGTGCCGACCAGCGGGTCGGAGTCCGGGAAGAACAGCTTGTTGAAAACGAGCGCGGCGGCGGAACCGTAGAGGAAGAAGTCGTACCACTCGATCGTGGTGCCGATCAGACTGGCGGCGACGATGCGCTTGAGGTTGGCGGGGGTCGGTGGAGCGGATGCTGCTGCGGAGGCCATGTGCGCCACTTCCTCGTGTGCGATGGGGACGGGTACGTGTCGGCACACCGTAGGAACACGCACGTCGGGCGCACATGTGGTGGGGCTACATAGTTCGGTGGCGAGGTATCCGCGCAACCTCCATGAAGGCCATCCCGGCCGTGCCCCACGGCCGCCTCCGCACATGGCGCGAAGACGACCGTGCCGGCGCCGCCCGTCAGACCTTCGTCGCCGCGAAGTCGGCCGCCGCGCCCGCATCGGCGGTGTAACCGAGGTGGGCCAGGACGTCGCCGCCGCCGTTCTCGCAGATCGGGTCGCCCTTGGCGCAGAAGTCGAGGGTGCGGCTCTGGTAGGGGCCGGTGACGCTCTTGCCCAGGGCCCGGATCGGATTGCCGAACAGCAGCACCGCCGCCACTCTCGGTGCCACGGCGGCCGGAAGCGTGGCCACGATGGGGCTGCCCACGACCGCGCCGTCGCTGCTGACGCCGATGGAGTTGTCGACCACGTTCGCGCCCTGCGAATAGCCGACGAGAACAAAACGCTGGTTCGGGCAGGCCGCCGCCTGAGCGCTGACGTGACGAACGAGGTCCGCGTTTCCCTGCGCCGCCGACGTGGGAGAAAGGTCGGCCGGGTAGTTCACCTTGTAGCCGGAGAGATTCCGGCCGGTCAGTTTCTGCTGCAGCGCCGCATACACGGGGTCGCCGACGATCGCGCCCAGGGTGCCCAGCTCGAACGTGCCGCGGGCCGCGACGACGTCGATGTCCGAGCAGGTGGCGGCCGATGCGGCGGGCGCCGAGAGCGTGGTGAGTCCGGCCCCTCCGACGAGGGAGAGCGCGGCGAGGCACAAGCGGATACGCATGGGGATCCTTTGCGGGTCGGGCGCGTTGGCGCGCCTGGGGAAAAGGACCCCCCGAACGTATTCGCGTTCGGTGACGGGGTGTTATTGCCGGGAATTCAGAAATTCCCCTGCTTTTGTTGCGTGCGGACGGGGTCCGCGGAACGCAGTGCGAGAATCATCTCCAGCCGGGTGTCCGGGTCGTGCAGAGCGTCGCCGAAGACCTTCTCCAGTTGCCGCATCCGGTAGCGGACCGTCTGCGGGTGGACGTGCAGCCGGGTGGCGACGTCGGGGACGTTGCTGCCGCTGAGCAGCCAGGCCAGCAGGGTCTCCGTGAGCCGGGCGCGCTGGCCCTCGGAGACCCGCTCCAGCGGTGCGAGGGCGCGCGCCCGGAGCTGGACGAGCAGCGGCTCGTCGCTGTGCAGCAGCAGGGTCGACAGGTGCTCGTCGCACCGCACCGCCCCCTGCCGGGGCAGGATGCCCCGGCCCATCAGCCCCAGCGCCAGCGACGCCCAGCGCAGCGAGCGCGCGGCCTCGGCGAGCGGCACCGTCGGTCCGATCGCCGCGGGCCGGCCGCGCAGGGCGAGCGCGAAGGCGCGCCCGGCGAAGCGGCCCGAGCCGTCCGGATCGGGCACCAGCATCCGCGGCGGCCGCGCCCCCATGTCCACCAGCGCCCCGGCGGCCGCGAGCGGCCGGTCGTCCGCGCTCCGTTCGCCGGCGGCGGCGAGCGCGACGACGGCCACGTACCGTGGCACGGTCCACCGTGCCCCGTGCGCCAGTTCGTGCACGGCCTCCACCGGCACCGGCCCCTCGCCCAGCAGCAGGTCCAGCAAGCGGCGGCGCCGCCGCTCCAGCTCGTCGGTGCTGCGCAGCCGGGCGTCCGCGTAGCCCTCGGCGGCCGCCTCGGCGACCTCGTGCACGGTCCGGAAGGCGAGCTCGCCCAGCGCGGCCACCACCTGGGAGTCCAGGCCGAGTTCCTCCACGGTGCGGCCCATCAGCCGCCAGGCGTGCAGCCCGCCGATCCGCAGCGCGGACTGCAGCGCGTCCAGGCTGCGGCCCACCAGGGCCTCGCCGCGCCCGAGTTCGTAGTACGTCGCCGCGATCGCGTCGCCCGGACCGCGGGGGTCGGCGATGTGGTCGACGAACAGGGTCAGGGCCTGCACCACGCCGGCCCGCAGGTTCCTGGTGTAGGCGCCGTCCGCCGGGCCCGCGTACTCGGGGACCTGTCTGCGGACCTCCTCCTCCACCTCGTCGGCGACCGCCTCGAGCCGGGAGCGCAGCACGTCGGCCAGATCGGGCGGAAGCAGGGGCGTCGCCCGCCCGGCCGGCCCGTCGTGGGGGGTGGGGACGGCCATCGAGGTCACTCCTTTCACCCGGATCCGGCTCACCCGCGGGCTGTTGCCCGTGGGACGCGGGGTGTGTCCGGTGTTGGACGGACGTCCCCTGCGCTCCGTTCCGTGCCCCGACGGCACCGACATCACTCCGGCACCCCGAGCGCACGGGCGAGCATCGGCCACGACGCGGTGAACTCCTGCTTCCAGTACGGCCAGCTGTGTCCGCCGCCCGCGTAGAAGTGTTTCGTCACGGCGATGCCGAGCCGGTCGAGGGTGTCGGTGAAGCTGTGGGCCGACGGCCACAGTGTGCTCTCCAGCGCCTCGGGCAGCCAGTCGCCGATGCCGCCCAGCACGCCGCTGCCGCTGGAGACGTACAGGGGCGTGCCGCGCAGCCCCTGCGCGCGGGCCCGGGGGTTGAAGTTCTGCCAGGTGAGCAGGTCCAGTATCGGGTTGCCCCACAGGGACAGGGGGGCGAGGTTCTCGCGGGCCACGATCGCGTCGACGAGCGTGGGCACGCCGGGGAAGGTGGTGTCGAGGATGCCGCTGTAGGAGGCCGCGGCCGTGAACACGCCCGGATGGCGGGCCGCGTGGGCCATGGCGCCGTAGCCGCCGGTGGAGACGCCGGCGACGGCCCGCACCGCGGAGGCCCGGTAGTCGCGGGCGAGCAGCGCCGGCACCTCCGAGAGCTGGAAGGTCTCGTAGTCTGGGCCGCCCCGCCAGGCCGTGGGAATGCCCGTGGGCCCCGCGTCCGGCATCGCCACGATCAGGTTCCGGCCCTCGGTGAAGGCCTCGATGTCCGTCTCCCTCGTCCAGGACGTGTAGTCGTCGTGGGCGCCGTGCAGCAGGTACAGCACCGGGTAGGTCCGTCCGGGCTGGGTGTCGAAGCCCGACGGCAGGATCAGCCGTACGGGTGCGCCGCGGCCCAGCGCGGCGGAGGGGACCGACACGTCGAGGGTGCGGGCCGTCAGACGGGTGGCGGCCCGCGCGGTGCCGGTCGCGGCGCCGAAGAGCGCGGCCAGCCCGGTGACCGCGGCGGCCTTGGCGACGGTGCGTCGGGACACTGCGGCGGGGCGGTGCGGGTGGGACATGGCGGCTCCTCGGGTCTCGGGTTCAGCGGACCTGCGCGGCGAACTCCCGCCGCAGCCGTGCGGCGAGTTCGTCGACGTGGGGCGGGTCGAGGAGCGACAGATGGTGCCCCGCGACCGGTACGACGGTCAGTCGCGGACACACCTCGTCCCAGCCGAGCGCCGCGTCGTCGCGTTCGTAGGCCGGGTCGCGCACGGTGTGCGGCGCCGGCTCGGTCGCCCGGTACAGCACCACGCGGCCGTCGTAGTGCCGCGGCCGGTGCGCCTCGCCGATCCGCAGGTCCAGGTAGGAGGCGCGCTGGTGCTCCAGCGCGGCGCCCGGCACCTCGGCGGCCGCGCGCAGCGCCCGCAGCACGATGTCGATGCGCTCACCGTCGTCCTCCACCGCGACGAGTTCGTCGTACGGCAGCTCCAGCCGCACTCCGTAGACATCGGCGACGTGGGCCGCGAAGCCCGTCAGACGGGTGCGGAGCCGGTCGGGCCGGGGGAGGGGCCGTACGGAGTCGATGAGCACCACCAGCCCCACCTCGCGCCCGGCGGCCGTCAGCTGCCGTGCCGTCTCCTGCGCGACGAACCCGCCGAAGGACCAACCGCCCAGCAGCAGCGGCCCGTTCGGGCGGGCGGCGGTGATGACCTGGGCGTAGCGGCGGGACTTCTCGGTGACCGTACGGGCTTCTTCGATCCGGTCGAGGCCGTACACCGGCCGGTCGTCGCCGAGGCGTTCGGCGAGCGTCCGGTAGACGTCGCTCGTCCCGCCTGCCGCGTGGACCAGGAAGAGCGGGGTCCCGGAGCCGGTGGTGTTCAGGGGACGCAGCGGCGCGAACTCCCCCTTGGGGACGGCTTGTCGGAGGCGGTCGGCGAGATCGCCGAGGCAGGCGGCGCCCATCAGGTCGCGCAGCGGCAGTTCGGTCCCGAACTCGCGCTCCAGCGCGGTGCGGACGCGGACGGCCATCAGCGAGTCCAGTCCCAGGTCGGCCAGTCGGGTGGCGGAAGTGAGGCGGGCCGGCGCATGCCCGGTGACGGTCGCGATGTGGTGGCGCAGGCGGGCGGTGACGGAGTCGTCGGCCTCAGCGGGCTCCTGCTTCGGCGTCGCGGGGGCCGCCGTCCGCCCGTCCGTCCACCAGTGCCGCACATGCCGCCAGCGGGGCGCGGGCAGGTCGATGACGCGCCCGGGCGGAAGCGGCAGCCGCAGGCCCGCCGTGTACAGGGCGCCCAGCCGGCCGAGGAAGGCGGCCGAGTCGTCGGCGTCGCGGTGGAGCGTGCCCAGGGCCAGCGCGCCGGGCGCGGACCCGGTGAGGGCCCCCAGCAGCACCGGGTGGGGCGAGATCTCGACGAAGGCGGTGTGACCGTCGGCCGCGGCCGACGCGACGGCCCGGTCCAGCCGGACCGGGCGCCGCAGGTTCGCCACCCAGTGGGCGGCGTCGAAGACGCTCTCCCCACGCGGGTCGTCCAGGACGGTGGAGTAGACGGGAACGCGCGACCGCCTGCCCCGGACATCGGCCAGCTGCTCCGCCAACTCGACCAGCAGCGGGTCGACTTGCGGGGAGTGACCGGCGCCGACGACCTTCATCGCCCTGACGGCCCGGCCCTCGTCCCGCAGCCGCCGCACGAGCCGGGCCACCGCCTCCTCCTCGCCGGTGACGACCTGCCGGCCGGGTGAGGAGTGCACGGCGACATGAACACCGGGGAAGTCCCGTGGCAGCGCGGCGACTTCGCTCTCGTCGAGGTCGACCACGGCCATCGCGCCGCCCCGCAGCCGACCGAGCAGCCGCGCCCTTACGGCGACGACCCGCGCCCCGTCCGACAGGTCCAGGGCACCCGAGCACACCGCCGCCGCGACCTCGCCCATGGAGTGGCCGATGACCGCGGCGGGTTCGACGCCGTGGGCACGCCACAGCTCGGCGAGGGCCACCTGGACCCCGAACAGCACGGGCTGGGCGACCTCCAGGCGTTCCAGGTCACCGCCGGAGGCGAGGTGGTCGTAGAGGGAGAACCCGCACTCGGCGGCGAGTTGGGCATCCGTCTTCTCCACGGCCGCGGCGAAGGCGGGCTCCTCGGAGAGCAGCCGGCGCCCCATGCCGGCCCACTGGCTGCCGTACCCGGAGAAGACCCACACCGGCCCGCGCCCGACACGGTCCCGGTCCTCGGTCACCACCCCGTGATGCGCCCTCCCGGAACCCAACGCGTCCAGCGTCTCGACGAGTTCGGCCCGGTCACGGGCGACGACCGCGGCCCGCACGGGTCCCCGGCCGGTCCGCCCCGCGAGCGTGCGCGCGACGTCGGCCGGGTGCGCCCCGGCGCCCGCGGGAGTGCGCAGCCAGTCGGCCAGCCGCGACGCGGTGTCCCGGAGCCGTTCGCCGTCGAGGTCGGACAGCACATGCAGCAAGGCCGCCCGACTGCGGGCGGGCGGAGTGGGCGCGGGACGCCATTCCTCCAGCACCGCATGGGCGTTGGTGCCGCCGAATCCGAACCCGGAGACGCCCGCCACGGCCGTGCCGCCGTAGCGCGGCCAGGGTTCCGGCTCGGTCACCACCCGCAGCGGTACGCCGCCCAGGGCGCTGCCGTCCGCGCAGTGCAGGGACGGCGGGACGAGGTCGTGGTGCAGGGCGAGGACCGTCTTGACCAGCCCGGCGATGCCCGCCGCCGACTCCAGATGACCGAGGTTGCCCTTGACCGAGCCCAGCAGCAGCGGCTGGTCGGGGTCGCGGTCCGCGCCGAGGACCGCCGCCAGCGCGCCCGCCTCGATCGGGTCGCCGAGCGGGGTGCCGGTGCCGTGCGCCTCGACGTGGTCGACGTGCGCCGGCCGGACACCGGCACGCGCGTACGCGGTGGTCAACAGGGCCTGCTGGGCGGCCGGGTTGGGGGCCAGCAGGCCGTTGGAGCGGCCGTCTGAGTTGACGGCCGTCGCCCTGATGACGGCCAGCACGCGGTCGCCGTCCCGTTCGGCGTCCGACAGCCGTTTCAGCAGCACGGCGGCGCAGCCCTCGCCGCGCCCGATGCCGTCCGCCCCCGCGGAGAACGGCTTGCAGCGCCCGTCCGGGGCCAGGGCGCCCGCCCGCCGGAACGCGACGGTGACGGTGGGGGAGAGCAGCAGGTTGACTCCGGCGGCGATCGCCGTGTCGCTCTCGCCCGTCCGCAGGCTCACACACGCGTGGTGCACGGCGACCAGCGACGACGAGCAGGCGGTGTCGACGGCCATGCTGGGCCCCCGGGTGTCCAGCACGTACGCCAGGCGCCCCGCGGTCACACTGAGCGCGGCGCCCGCCGGGGCCCACGGGTCGACCGTCTTCGTGTCGGCGCCGGTGAGCCCGCCGTACTCGGGTGCCGAAACCCCCACGAAGACACCGGTGTTGGTGCCGGCCAGGGAGGTGGCCGGGACGGCGGCGTGGTCGAGCGTCTCCTGGACGACCTCCAGCAGGATCCGCTGCTGCGGGTCCATCACGGCGGCCTCGCGCGGGGTGACGCGGAAGAACTCCGCGTCGAACCCGGCGATGTCGTCCAGGTAGCCGCCGTAGGGGAGTGCGTCGGCGGGCGGGAAGGCGGTGAAGTCGCGCCAGCGGTCCTCGGGCACCCGGCGGATCGCGTCGGCGCCCTCGCACAGCAGCCGCCAGTAGTCGTCCGGGCCGTGCACCCCGCCGGGCAGCCGGCAGCCGACACCGACGACCGCCACGGGCTCCCCGGAGATCGACGGCAACGAGGCCGGGGCGGCGGCCGTCTCCCGCGGGACCGGCGCGGCGGCCGCTGCCCGGGGGCCGCACAGCCGCGCAACGAGCGCCTCCCCGGTCGGCGCCTCCCACACCAGCGTGGCCGGCAGCTCGCGCCTCGCCAGGACCGACAGTTCCCCGGCGAGCGTCACGGCGTCCCGCGAGGACATGCCGAGATCCGCCAACGGGCGGTCCATCGGGGCGTGTTCGGCCTCCGTGCCGCCCCACTCGGCCACCCGCCGGGCGATCAGCCGGCGCACCGCCCGTTCGTCGACGGCGCTCACCGCACCCCCTCGGCCGGGTACGCGCCCGCCAGATAGCGCTCACGGGTCAACGCCCGCGACACCTTGCCGCTGGAGGTCCGCGGCACGGTGCCCGGGGGCACGAGGACGACGTCGGCCAGCCGCAGCCCGTGCCGGGCCGACACGGCCGCGCGCACGGCCGCCACCAGGGCCGGTACGTCGATCTCGGCCAGGGAGGTGCCGCGCACGTGCTCGGCGACGACGACCGCCCGCTCGCCCGGGTCCCCCGGTGTGCCGAAGGCGGCGAGCCGGTCGGGCCGCAGCGCCGGGTGGGCGTCCTGGGCGGTGGCCTCCACGTCCTGCGGGTAGTGGTTGCGGCCGTCGACCACGATGAGGTCCTTCAGCCGGCCGGTGACGAGCAACTGCCCGTCCAGCAGGGTCCCGAGGTCCCCGGTGCGCAGCCAGCCGCCGGGGCCGAAGACGCGCCGGCTGTGCTCCTCCTGGTTCCAGTAGCCGCGCCCGACGTTCGGCCCCTGGACGCGGATCTCGCCGACCTCGCCCTCGGACAGGACGGCGTCCGTCACCGGATCGGTGATGCGCACCCGCTGGCCCGCCGGAGTGCCGCAGCCCGCGAGCAGCACGGCCCTGGGGTCGTCGGGCCGCGCGGGCAGCGCCTTGCCGGCCGCCAGGGCGTCCCGGTCCAGGGCGAAACGCTGCGGCGGCCGGCCAGGCCGGGCGGCGCTGACGAAGACGGTGGCCTCGGCCAGCCCGTACGACGGGCAGTGCGTCGCCGGATCGAGCCCCTGGGCGGCGAAGGCGGCGTGGAAGCGGTCCGCGGTGCCCGGGCGTACCGGCTCGCTGCCGTTGATCAGCGCGGCGACGCCGGCCAGCCGCAGATCCGCCTTCTGCGCCTCGGTGACGGCGGCGGCGCAGTAGTCGTAGGCGAAGTTGGGTGCCGCGCTCACCGCGCGCGGATGCGCGGCCAGCAGCCGCAGCCAGCGCACCGGCTCGTGCAGGAACGCCGCCGGATCCATCAGCACCGACAGCAGCCCGCGCACCACCGGGGCTGCCACGCTCAGCACCAGCCCCATGTCGTGGTAGAGCGGCAGCCAGCCCACGCAGGTCAACGGTTCGGTGTCGGCGCCGTAGGCGGTCAGCGCCTGGTGGGCGTTGGCGACGACGTTGGCGTGGGTGATCTCCACGCCCGCCGGGGTGCGGGTGGAGCCGGAGGTGTACTGCAGGTACGCGACCGCCGACTCCGGCGTCGTCGACGGCTGCCATCCCTCCGCGGCCGCGTCGGGCACCTGGTCCGCGACGACGACGCGGGCCCCGGTGTCCGCGCAGAAGTCCCGCACCATGCCGGCGGCCGGGCTGGTGGTCACCACGACCGCCGGACGCGCGTCGGCGAGCACGGCCGCGAGCCGGCCGCCGTGCCCCGGCAGGTCCGGCGGATACAGGGGTACGGCGACCAGACCGGCGGTGAGCGCGGCGAGGAAGGCGGTGACGTACTCCGTGCCCTGCGGACACAGCAGCGCCACCCGGTCGCCCGGTCCGGCGTCCTCGGCGAGCCGGGCGGCCAGGGCGCGCACCCGCAGGTCCAGGCGCCGCCAGGTCAGCGTGCGGTGGACGCCGCGGGAGCCGGGCGCGGGATGGTCGACGTAGGTGAACGCCCGGCGGTCCGGGGTGGTCTCGGCCCAGTGCCGCACGCATGCGGGCAGGCTGCGGTGGGCGGGCGCGTGCGGGGGACGGCGGCTGTCCATCGGGCATGGCTCCTGACGTGGTCGGCGTGTGGGGCGCGGCGGTGGGAGCGGTGCGCGGGATCAGAGAGGGCAGGGGCCGCACATACTCAGCGAGTTCAGCGGCTTCAGAGGGGGATGTTGCCGTGCCGGCGCTCCGGCATCGGGGCACGCTTGCCGCGCAAGGTCCGCAGCGCGCGGCAGACCTGCTCGCGGGTCTCGCGCGGGGCGATGACCGCGTCGATGTAGCCGCGCTCGGCGGCGAGATAC
This sequence comes from Streptomyces panaciradicis, assembly GCF_023516615.1. Taxonomy (GTDB): domain Bacteria; phylum Actinomycetota; class Actinomycetes; order Streptomycetales; family Streptomycetaceae; genus Streptomyces; species Streptomyces panaciradicis. The sequence goes on along the minus strand of NZ_JAMGBF010000015.1, from coordinate 121,657 downwards.
GGCGTGCCGTGGGTGCTCTCGTACGCCGCGACGAGTCGGGCGCGCAGTGCCTGGGGGTCGGCCGCGGCGGCGAGTTCGCGCCGGTGCAGGATGCCGACGGCGCCCTCGGCGCCCATCACGGCGATGCGGGCCGTGGGCCAGGCGAGGTTGACGTCCGCGCCCAGGTGCTTGGAGCCCATCACCGCGTAGCCGCCGCCGTAGGCCTTGCGGACCACGACGGTGACCTTCGGGACGGTCGCCTCGGCGTACGCGTACAGCAGTTTGGCGCCCCGGCGGATGATCCCCGCCTGCTCCTGGCGGACGCCGGACAGGTAGCCCGGCACGTCAGCGAAGGTCAGCAGCGGGATGCCGAACGCGTCGCAGAACCGTACGAAGCGGGCGGCCTTCTCCGAGGCGTCGATGTCCAGCACACCGGCCGCGTGCAGGGGCTGGTTGGCGACGACGCCGACGGAGCGGCCCTCGACCCGGGCCAGCGCGCAGATGATGTTGGGCGCGAACAGGGCCTGGACCTCCAGGAGTTCGCCGTCGTCCACGACCGTGTGCAGGACGTCCCGCATGTCGTAGGCCTGGTCCGGCCGGTCGGGCACGACCTCGTCCAGCCAGGCGCCGTCGCGCGCGCAGCCCGGGGCGTACTCCGGGGGCCGTTCGAGGTTGTTGGCGGGCAGGTACGACAGCAGGTCGCGCACGGTGTCCAGGGCGTCCTCCTCGTCGGCGGCGAGGAAGTGCGCGTTGCCGTTGACGGTGTTGCTGGTGCGGGCGCCGCCCAGCTCCTCGGCGCTGGTGCGCTCGCCGGTGACGGCCTCGATGACGTCGGGGCCGGTGACGAACATGTGGGAGGCGCCGTCCACCATCACCGTGAGGTCGGTGATCGCAGGGGAGTAGGCGGCGCCTCCCGCGCAGGGGCCGAGGACGACGGAGATCTGCGGGACGACCCCGGAGGCCCGGACGTTGCGGCGCACGAGTTCGGCGTAGAGGGCGAGGGAGGCGACGCCCTCCTGGATGCGGGCCCCGCCGCCGTCGTTGAGCCCGACGACCGGGCAGCCGATCTTCAGTGCGAGGTCCATCAGGGCCACCGTCTTCTCGCCGAAGGACTCGCCCATGCTGCCGCCGAAGACCGTGGAGTCCTGGGCGAACACGCAGACGGTACGGCCGTCGACCGTGCCGTGCCCGGTGACCACCCCGTCCCCGTACGGGCGCCGGGCGCCGTCCCCGGCCCGGTGGGCCCGCACGAACAGACCGGTCTCGGTGAAGGAGCCCGCGTCCAGCAGCCGTTCGATCCGCTCCCGCGCACCGAGCAGCCCCCGGCGTCTCGCGCCGCCCGGGGCCACCGCCCGCATCCGGCGGCTCTCCAGCTCGGCGAGCCGCGCGGCGGTGCGGTCGGGGGCGTGCGCCGCCGTGTCCTCGGCCCGGGATGTCGTCGCCTCTCGCGTCACAGCCACCTCCGAAGTGGCTTTCGAATATGGCAGTGACGCCCGTGCGAAGGGGATGGTCGAGGGGTGTGTTTTGCGGGAGTTGAGTGCCCGGGCGACGCTGTTAGTGCGGCGGTGACAAGGCGGGCGTCTCAGGGCTCACGATGCTCGTGCGCCGCGAGCTCCAGTGCCTGGGCCTCGGCCTGGGCCACCCGCTGCTCGGCCGCCACGTCGATCGAGCGGGTCAGCCACCAGTACAGCAGCGCGGAGACCGGCAGCCCGATGAACAGCGAGATGTCGGCGCCGCCGAGGGCGTCGGCGACCGGGCCGGTGTAGAGGGTGCCGACCGAGAAGAACGGGATCATGACGGCGAAGCCGACCAGGTAGGCGATGATGCCGTGCCAGCCCCAACGACCGTACATGCCCCGTGGGTTGAAGATCTCGGCGATGGCGTAGTGGCCGCGGCGCACCACGTAGTAGTCCATCAGGTTCACCGCGGTCCAGGGGATGAAGAGATAGAGGACCAGCAGCAGGAAGTTGTTGAAGTTCTCCAGGAAGTGGGAGGTGGCGGCCAGCGCGCCGACCAGGGAGAGGGCCGCGGTGAGGCCGATGGTGACCAGGCGGACGGCGAGGGTGGGCCGCACCCGCTTGAAGGAGTCGATGGCACTGATGAGGGTGAGCGAGCCGCCGTACATGTTCAGCGCGGTGACGGAGACCAGGCCCAGCGCGGCGAACAGCAGCACGATCGCGCCGAAGCCGCTGAACACCTTGTCGCCCGCCGCGTTGATCGACCTGATCGTGTCGAAGTCCTTGCCCGCCCAGGCGGCGAGCAGGGCGCCCAGGACCATCAGCCAGATGCCGCCGAGGGCGGAGCCGAAGTAGGTCCAGTAGAAGGTCTTGCGGACGGTGACGTTCGGCGGCAGGTAGCGGGAGTAGTCGGAGACGTAGATCGCCCAGCTGATCTGGTAGCCGGCGACCACGCCGAACTGCGCCAGGAACGGCGTCCACTTGAAGGCGCCGAGGTCGAAGGAGCCGGCCGGGTAGTGCAGGGTGAGCAGGACCCCGACGGTGAAGATCCCGAAGACGACCAGGAACGTGTACGTCAGGAACCGTTCGGCCTTGTGGATGATGTCGTAGCCCACCAGCGCGATCACCAGGGCGAGCACGGTGACGGCGACCACCCACAGCTTCACGCCGCCGTGCACGGTGGTGTGCATGGCCTCGCCCGCGAGGATCGTGTTGAAGACGTTGAAGCCCGCGTACTGGACGTACGCGAACAGCCACACGAGCAGGGCGCCGACGTAGCCGAACTGGGGCCGCGACTGGATCATCTGCGGCAGGCCGAGCTGGGGGCCCTGGGCCGAGTGGAAGGCCATGAAGAAGGTGCCGAGGACGGTGCCCGCCACGATCGCGATGAGCGACCAGATGAGGTTGCCGCCCTCGGTGATGCTGATGAGGCCCACGGCCAGTGTGGCGATCTGGGCGTTCGACATGAACCACAGCGGGCCGAGGTGCCACAGCTTGCCGTGGCGCTCGTCCAGCGGGACGTAGTCGATCGACCGTATCTCCAGGCCCTGCACCCGCGGTTCCGATGATGTGGTCACGGCGCCTCCAGAGAACAGATCCACTCTGTGGCCGGATTCATTCCCTGGAACGGTCTGGCCAAAGGTGGCATTGCCGACCCTTGACCAGACGGGTTCCCAGGTCAGGCCGCCGGACTCGGAAACGTCGGGTACTCGACGCCGGAGACGTGCTGGACGACCCGGATCACCTGGCAGGAGTAGCCGAACTCGTTGTCGTACCAGAGGTAGAGGATCGCGTTGTCGCCCTCCACCTTGGTCGCGCCGGCGTCCACGATCGAGGCGTGCCGTGAGCCGATGAAGTCGCTGGAGACCGCGTCGGGGGCGGTGGTGAAGTCGATCTGGCGCTTGAGCGGCGAGGTCAGCGACACGTCGCGCAGGTACTCGAGGACCTCCTCGCGGTCCGTCTCCCGGGCGAGTTGCAGGTTGAGGATCGCGATCGAGACGTCCGGGACCGGCACACGGATCGAGCTGCCGGTGATGCGCGCCTTGAGGTCGGGCAGCGCCTTGGCCACCGCGGAGGCGGCACCGGTCTCGGTGATGACCATGTTCAGCGGCGCCGAGCGGCCGCGGCGGTCGGCCTTGTGGTAATTGTCCAGCAGGTTCTGGTCGTTGGTGAACGAGTGGACCGTCTCCACGTGGCCGCGCAGCACGCCGTACTCGTCGTCCATGGCCTTCAGCGGCGGCACGATCGCGTTGGTGGTGCAGGACGCGCAGGACAGGATCTGCTCGTCCGGCTTGATCGTGTCGTGGTTGACGCCGTGCACGATGTTGGGGACGTCGCCCTTGCCCGGCGCGGTCAGCACGACCTTGTCGATGCCGGGACGCAGGTGCTGGGACAGGCCCTCGCGGTCGCGCCACTTGCCGGTGTTGTCGATGAGGATCGCGTTGCGGATGCCGTACGCGGTGTAGTCGACCTCGGAGGGGTCGTTCGCGTAGATCACCTTGATCGCGTTGCCGTTGGCGAAGATCGTGCTGGACGCCTCGTCGACGGTGATGGTGCCCTGGAACTGGCCGTGGATGGAGTCCCGGCGCAGCAGCGAGGCCCGCTTGACGATGTCCTGCTCGCCGCCGCCGCGCACCACGATCGCGCGCAGCCGCAGGCCGTTGCCCGAACCCGACTTCTCGATCAGCAGCCGGGCCACGAGCCGGCCGATGCGGCCGAAGCCGTACAGGACGACGTCCCGGCCCTCGCCGCGCTCGATCTTGTTGGCGCCCGTGGCACCCGCGACGGCCTCGGCGGTGAACGCCTCCACCGTCAGGCCGCGGTCGTCGCTCCGGTAGGTCGCGGCGAGCATGCCCAGGTCGATCTGGGAGGGGCCGAGGTCGAGCGCGGTCAGCGCCTGCAGGAACGGCATGGTCTCGGTGACCGACAGTTCCGTGCCGGCGATCTGCCGGGCGAAGCGGTGGGTCTTGAGGATGCTCACCACCGACTTGTTCACCAGGGAGCGGCTGTGCAGCAGGACGGTGACGTCCCGCTCGCGGTGCAGCTTCCCGATGAGGGGGATCATCGACTCCGCGATCTCCTCGCGGGTCTTCCAGTTGGTGAACGAGTCGTCGTTGACAGCAGTCACTGATCCATCTTTCGAGCTAGGCGGCGCTCATATGTTAAACCCTGGTTGATCGATCGTTTGAGCGGGGTTCGTCACATCCGCTTGCCTCGGACATCGAGACGATCCGGCCGCCCGTCCGTACCTGACGGGCATGGGGCACGCCCGCCCCGCCACCGCTCCGATCGAGGGACGAACTCCATGAACGCAACCGCAGCCATCGGCGTGACCGGCCTGGGCGTGATGGGCCGCAACCTGGCGCGCAACTTCGCCCGCAACGGCTACACCGTCGCCGTCCACAACCGCTCGGCCGGTCGCACGCGCGCGCTGATCGAGGTCTACGGCGACGAGGGCGCGTTCGTGCCCGCCGAGACGGCCGAGGAGTTCGTCGCCGCCCTCGAACGCCCCCGCCGCCTCATGATCATGGTGCAGGCGGGAGCGGCCACCGACGCCGTCATCGACGAGTTCGCCCCGCTCCTGGAGCCCGGCGACATGATCATCGACAGCGGCAACGCGCACTACTCCGACACCCGCCGCCGCGAGGCGGCCCTGCGCGAGCGCGGCATCCACTTCGTCGGCACCGGCGTCTCCGGCGGCGAGGAGGGCGCGCTGGAGGGGCCGTCGATCATGGTCGGCGGCTCGGCGGAGGCGTACGACGTCCTCGGGCCGATGTTCGAGCGGATCAGCGCGAAGGTCGACGGCGAGCCCTGCGCCGCCCACATCGGCAGCGACGGCGCCGGGCACTTCGTGAAGATGGTCCACAACGGCATCGAGTACGCCGACATGCAGCTCATCGCCGAGGCCTACGACCTGCTCCGGCAGGTGGCCGGATACACGCCCGCCGAGATCGCGGACGTCTTCCGCCACTGGAACCGCGGCCGGCTCGGCTCCTACCTGGTGGAGATCACCGCCGACGTCCTCGCCCACACCGACGCCGAGACCGGCCTCCCCTTCGTCGACGTCGTCGCCGACGCCGCCGGCCAGAAGGGCACCGGCCGCTGGACCGTGCAGACCGCGCTCGACCTCGCCTCACCGGTCACCGCGATCGCCCAGGGCACCTTCGCCCGCGCCGCCTCCGGCCAGAGCGAACTGCGCGCCGCCTACGCCGGGCTGCCCGGCGGCACCCGCCCCCAGCTCACCCGCACCGAGGCCGAACGCTTCGCCTCCCAGGTCGAGCACGCCCTGTACGCCTCCAAGGTCATCGCCTACGACCAGGGGCTGAAGATGATCCAGGACGCGGCCGCCGAGTACGGCTGGAAGATCGACCTCGGCACGGTCGCGAAGATCTGGCGCGGCGGCTGCATCATCCGCGCCTCCTTCCTCGACCGCATCCGCGCCGCCTACGCCGCCGACCGCGAACTGGTCAGCCTCCTCGGCGAGATGGAGTTCGCCATGGAGATCACCGACGCGCAGGTGCCCTGGCGCGAGACCGTCGCCTCCGCCGCCCGCCGCGGCATCCCCGTCCCCGCCTTCTCCGCCGCGCTCGCCCACTACGACACCCTGCGCGCCGGCCGCCTGCCCGCCGCCCTTCTGCAGGGCCAGCGCGACTACTTCGGCGCCCACACCTATCTGCGCACCGACCGCCCCGGCGCCTTCCACACCCACTGGGCCGCGCCCGGCCGTCCCGAGACCCCCGCCTGACCCACACCGCCGTGACCCCCGGGCAGAACGGGTCGTTCCGTTCTGCATGATCCACATCAAGCGCGGACTCCTCACGGCCGCCGCGGCGCTCGCCGCCCTGGCGGCCCTGACCGCCCCCGCCGCCCACGCCACCGACGACGTCCCCTGCCACAGCCCCGTCAAGCGGGACCTCACCGACCCGCTCTCCGGCCGGGTCTGGCCGGGCACCACCGTCCTGCACTGCAACCTCACCCGCGGCCACGTCCCGGTGTTCGCCTCCCGCTCACCCGGCGCCCCGGTCGTCGGGTACCTCGAACAGGGCGGCGCGGCGAACTGGTTCGTCACCGAGATGCAGGGCCAGACCTTCCGGGACGGCGCCGCCGAGAACTACTGGTGGGGCAGCACCGTGGCCGACAACGGCCGCTGGGGCTGGGTCCCCGAGGTGTACTTCGCGGGCGGCGACAACAACGAGGACGACGCGGGCCTGCTCATGCCCGGCGGCTACACCTGCGCGAACACCTGCGCCCCCCTGCCGTTCTGGGCCCGCTGAACCGCCTGCTCCCGCCGTCGGACCGGGGCGCCCCACCCGGTCCACGGCGAGCCCGGCCGTGGTCCGGACCATTGATCATTGACGGCCGACCGGACCCCACTTAGCCTCCAGCCATCACGCGCGAACACGGGAGGTCGTCGATGGCAGGCTCCGCGGACAACCCCGAGGGCAGAGCGCCGGCCCGGCAGCTCCAGGTGGAGACGCACGGGCTCGACGTCATCGGCGGCACCGAGCGCAAGGGCACCCCGCGCACCCTGTTCTGGCCCTGGTTCGGCGCCAACGTCTCCATCCTCGGGCTGAGCTACGGCGCCTTCGCCCTCGGCTTCTCGATCTCCTTCTGGCAGGCGCTGATCGCCGGAGTCGTCGGCATCGTCTTCTCGTTCCTGCTGTGCGGCTTCATCGCCGTCGCCGGCAAGCGCGGCTCGGCGCCGACGATGGTGCTCGGCCGGGCCGCCTACGGCGTACGCGGCAACCGCCTGCCCTCGGTGATCTCCTGGGTGCTCACCGTCGGCTGGGAGACCGTGCTGTGCGCGCTGGCCACCATGGCCACCGCCACCGTCTTCTCCCGCCTCGGCTGGGGCGGCGGCACCGAGACCAAGGTGGTCGCCCTGATCCTGGTCGGCGCGCTCACCGTCGCCGGCGGCGTCATGGGCTTCGACCTGATCATGCGGCTGCAGACGGTGATCACCGTGGTCACGGGCGTCCTGACCGTCGTCTACGTCGTCCTCGTCGCCGACCACATCCACTGGAGCACCGTCAGCGCGATCCCGCCGGGCTCCACCCAGGAGTTCATCGGCGCGCTCGTGTTCATGATGACCGGCTTCGGCCTCGGCTGGGTCAACGCCGCCGCCGACTACTCCCGCTATCTGCCGCGCGGCTCCTCCAGCCGCGGCGTGATCGGCTGGACCACCTTCGGCGCCTCGGTGGCCCCGCTGCTCCTGCTCGTCTTCGGCCTGCTGCTCGCGGGCTCCTCCGACAAGCTCGGCGCCGCGGTCGCCGCCGACCCCATCGGTGCGCTCACGACCCTGCTGCCCACCTGGTTCCTGGTGCCGTTCGCCGTCGTCGCCGTCCTCGGCCTGGTCGGCGGCGCCGTCCTCGACATCTACTCCTCCGGCCTCGCCCTGCTCTCCGCGGGCCTGCGGATCCCCCGCTACCTGGCCGCCCTCGTCGACGGCGTCCTCATGATCGCGGGCTCGGTCTACATCGTGTTCGTCGCCGACGACTTCCTCGGCCAGTTCATGGGCTTCCTCACCACCCTGGGCGTCCCCATCGCCGCCTGGTGCGGGATCATGCTCGCCGACCTCGCCCTGCGCCGCCGCGACTACGACGAGACCGACCTCTACCGCCCCTCCGGCCGCTACGGCGACGTACCCCTCACCCCGCTCCTGCTCACCGTCGCCGCCACCGCCCTCGGCTGGGGCCTGGTCACCAACTCGGCCGCCCACTGGCTCACCTGGCAGGGCTACCTGCTCCGGCCCCTCGGCCTCGGCGGCAAGTCCGGCGCCTGGGCCTACGCCAACCTCGGCGTCCTCGCCGCCCTGGCACTCGGCTTCCTCGGCACCCTCGCCCTGGGCCGCGCCCGGGTGCGCGATCAGGAAGCGCAGGCCCCGAGCCCGGCGGACGCGGGAGCGGTCGTATGACCCGCGGCCTGCTCGCCGTCATCGACATGCAACGCGTCTTCGCGGAACCCGGCAGCCCCTGGGCGGCCCCGCGCTACGCCGAGGCCGCGGCGGGAGTACGACGCCTGCTGCCGGCCCACCGCGACCGCACCGTCTTCACCCGCTTCGTAGCCCCCGCGCGACCCGAGGGCGCCTGGCGTGCCTACTACGACCGCTGGCCCTTCGCCCTCCAGCCGCCGGACGCCCCGCTGTGGGAGCTGACCGAGGAGTTCGGCGGCCTCGCCACGCGCGTCCTGGACGCCCCGACCTTCGGCAAGTGGAACCCGTCCCTCGCCGCTCTCGCGGAGCCGGAGGGCCGCCTGGTCCTGGCCGGCGTCAGCACCGACTGCTGCGTGCTGTCCACCGCGCTCGCCGCCGCCGACGCCGGCATCGACGTACGGGTCGCGGCGGACGCCTGCGCGGGCGCCGACGACGACGCGCACGCCAGGGCGCTGCACATCATGGACCTCTACCGGCCGCTGGTGACCGTCACCACGGTCGACGAACTGCTCGCGGAGGCGCAGTGAGACCCGGAACGAACCCCATCCCGCCCCCGCGGCGGCGCGTGGCCCTCCTCGGCGGAGGCTTCGGCACCGACGACGACGGCCTCCTGGACGACTGGATGCTGAGCCATGTGCGCACCGACTGGCCGCGCATCTGCTTCCTGCCGACCGCCAGCGGCGACGAGCCCGCGTACATCGAGCGCTTCCTCGACGCCTTCCGGCCCCGCCGGCACTGCATGCCCTCCGTACTGCCCCTGTTTAGAAGGGAGTTGGAGGACGAGGCGCTGCGCGCCCACCTGCTCGCCCAGGACGTCGTGTACGTCGGCGGCGGCAACACCGCGAACATGCTCGCGGTGTGGCGCGTGCACGGTGTGGACCGGCTGCTGCGCGAGGCCTACGACCGCGGCACCCTGCTGTGCGGCATCAGCGCAGGCGCCAACTGCTGGGCGGAAGGCTCGCACACCGACTCCTTCGGTCCGCTGACCTTCCTCAAGGACGGACTCGGACTGCTGCCCGGCTCCGTCTGCCCCCACTACGACAGCGAACCGGGCCGGCGCCCCTCCTACCGATCCGCCGTCGCCGCCGGATCGCTGCCGGCCGGATGGGCGCTGGACGACGGAACCGGCGCCCTGTTCACGGACGGGCGGCTGACCGAGACGGTGACCCGCCTGCCGCACGCCCGCGTGCACCGCGTGGAACCGGACGGACGCGGCGGCGCCGACGAGCAGGCACTGGAGTGCCGCCCGCTGCCCTGAACCGCCGGGCCGGCGCGGATCGTCCCCGACGGCGGACGGCCGACCGGGCCGGGGCGGGCTGGGACATCCCGTAATTCCCCGCGGTCACAGGAATGCCCCGCCGGGGTCCGGGTACGCGAGCAGAACCCGCCCTGGGGCGATCTTGCCCCGGGTGGACCGTACGACCGCCGCTACCTGGGGATCTGCCATGGACACACCTGCCAACGACCACACCGCCACACCGGCCCGGCAGGCGCTGGACGCGCTGGCCGTGAACACCGACGACACCGCGGCGCTGGACACACTCGCCGGCAGCGAGGTGCTCGTGCCCGTACCCGACGACGCGAACCAGGAGGACGCCGCCGACCCGTCGGCCGTCGCGCTGCCCGTTCTGGAGCAGCCGGGCGGCGACCCGGTGGTGCCCGTGTTCACGTCGGAGGGGGAGCTGGCCGACCTGCTGCCCTTCGTCTCGCGCTACCGCCTTGTGCCGCTGGGCGCGCTCGCCTCGCAGTGGCCCGCCGACGATCTGTCGCTCACCATCGACGCGGGTTCCGAGCACCCGCTGACGCTCACCTCGGAGGGCGTGCGCACGCTGCTGGCCCGGCCGTAGGCCCCGTCCACGGACTCCCGCCCGCACCGAGACGTCCGGGTCCGGCTCACCGGGTGGGCGGCCCGCCCGGCAGCACCTCCAGTTCGTGGTCTGATCGCCGGACGCCGGCCGGGGCCACAATGACCGCATGACATGGATCTCCGGCGTGGCCGGCGGGCTGCTGCTGGCGGCCATGGCCTTCAGCGTGCTGCGCACCCTGGTGGTTCCCCGGGGCCTGTACTCGACGCTGGTGTACCGGCTGTGGTGGACGCTGCGCCGGCTGCTGCGCCTCGCGGCCCCGCGCGGCGACTACGGCGCCATCGACCGCGCGCAGACCTGGCTCGCCCCGCTGATCCTGATCGGCATGCTCGCCACCTGGCTGGGCGGCGCACTGGCCGGCTTCGGGCTGATGCTGCACGCCCTGGCCGGGCTGGCCTGGGGCAGCTCCTTCCGGGAGGCCGGCTCCAGCCTGTTCACCCTCGGCTTCGCCAGCGGCGCCCGGCTGCGGCTGTCCGCGCTGGACTTCGTGGCGGCGGCCACCGGCCCCGTCCTCATCGCCCTGCAGATCGCCTACCTGCCCACGCTCTACGCCGCCTACAACCGCCGTGAACTGGAGGTGACCCTCCTGCAGTCACGGGCCGGCGAACCGGCCTGGGGCCCGGAGATCCTGGCCCGGCAGTACCTCGTCGACACCGAGACCGCGCTGCCCGAGCTGTACCGGGCCTGGGAGCGGCTGGCCTCCGACATCGGCGAGAGCCACTCCACCTATCCCGTCCTGCTGGCGTTCCGTTCGCCCCGGCCCTACCGGCACTGGCTGGTCGGCCTCGTGGCCGTGATGGACGCGGCGGCCATGCAACTGGCGCTCACCCCGCGCAGCGCTCCGCCCGAGGCGCGCCTCGTGCTGCGGGCGGGGTTCACCGCCCTGCGCGACGTCGCCCGTGCCCTGCGCATCCCCTTCGATCCCGATCCCGACCCCGGCGCCCCGATCCAGCTCGACCCCGTCGAGTTCGGGGCGGCGGTCGCCATGCTGGAGGCGGCGGGCTTCCGCGTCGAACGCGCCACCGAGGAGGCCTGGCCGCACTTCCACGGCTGGCGGGTCAACTACGAGGCGATCGCCTACCGGCTGTGCCGCCGCTGCGATGCCGTCCCGGCCCTGTGGACCGGCCCGCGCGACTTCACCTCGACGCCCATCCCACCGCGCAGACCGGCCGACCGCAGACCGGGCGAGGGCTCCTCGGGCCGCCCACCGGCGGCGGGGCCGACAGCCTGAGCCCGGCCGCCGTCGTCAGAAACCGGGATACGGCAGGGTGGCCCGGAGGCGCGGGTCGCCTCCGACTCCGCCGGGTGTCTGCGGGCACAGGGCGACACGTGTGCCGGGCCGCAGGCGCCCGGAGCGTGCCCAGGTCGGGCGGGCAGGAGGGTGACCGCGGCAGCCGGGAGGGCGAAGTGGCCACCGTTCGCACCGGCGGGGTCGCCACCCGGTCCGTCCGGCGCGTGCCGGCGCAGGGGCCGCACGAATGCCGGGCCGCGGCGGGTCACTGGGCGACCGCGGTCACCAGGCAGGCGATGCCGAGCAGGAGGACGGACACGAGGAGCAGACCCGTCACCGCTCACACCCGTGCCACGGCCGCGGACAGCGGGAAGGCGACGCCGGTCAGTTCCTCGGAGACGTCCCACAGGCGGCGGGCGGTGACCGGGTCGCTGGCCGCCGCGGAACGGCCGACCAGGGCCGGGGCGCCGCGCATCTCGCCGAGGCCGTCCGGACCGACGTAGCTCGCACCCGGCAGGTCCTGGACGGCGGCGTACAGGGTGGGCAGGGCGCCCGCCCTGTTGTCCTGGGCGATGAAGCGGTTGCCGAACCGCATCAGCAGGCGGCGCAGTGCGCTGCCGTCGTGACTCTGGAGGTTGGTCGCGGCCCACCCGGGATGCGCGGCGAGCGCCCGCACGGACGAGCCCGCCGCCTCGAGCCGGCGCTGCAGTTCCAGGGTGAACAGCAGGTTGGCCAGCTTCGACTGGCTGTATGCCTTGATCGGGGCGTACTCACCGGTGAGGTTCAGGTTGTCGAAGTGGATGCGCGGGCTGCCCGGCATCCGGTGTGCGCCGGACGACACGGTCACCACCCGGTCGGTGATGCGCGGCAGCAGAAGGTTGGTCAGGGCGAAGTGGCCCAGGTGATTGGTGCCGAACTGCGTCTCGAAGCCGTCCTTCGTGGCGGACTCCGGGATGTTCATGACCCCGGCGTTGTTGACGAGCAGGTCCAGGTCGCCCTGCCACTGCGCCGCGAACTCCCGCACGGAGGAGAGGTCGGCGAGGTCGAGGCGGCGTACCTCCACGCTGCCGTTCACCCGAGCCGCGGCGGCGGTGCCCCGCGCAGGGTCCCGCACCGCGAGCACCACATGCGCGCCGGCGCCGGCCAGCGCCTCCACGGTGGCGATGCCCAGCCCGCTGTTGGCGCCGGTGACGACGGCGGTACGGCCCGTCTGGTCGGGGATGTCGTTGACGTTCCACTTGCTGGATCGAGTAGCCATGGCCGCAAATGTAGGCGCCGCCAACAATGCTGTCAATGACAACAATGGTGACGGCGACAACAATGTAGGCGCCACAAACATGACCGTTACACTGAGGCCCATGCACTCCCGGACTCGCCGCTACCACCACGGAGACCTGCGCGCCGCCCTGCTGGCGCGAGCCGAGCAGACCCTCCGTGAGAGGGGGCCGGCCGACCTGTCGCTGCGGGAACTCGCCCGTGATCTCGGCGTCAGCCATGCCGCGCCGAGCCGCCACTTCAAGGACAAGCAGGCGCTGCTGGACGCGCTCGCGCAGACCGGCTTCGAACGGCTGCGGGACGTCCTGGAGGCGTCACAGGAAGGGCTCGGCGAGTCTTTCGCCGAACGCTTCGACGCGATGGTGCGCGCCTATGTCGGGTTCGCCCTGGAGAACGCCGCGCTGCTGGAGCTGATGTACTCGCTCAAGCATGCTCCGGAGGCGTCGGAGGGCCTGCTGGTGGCCACCCAGCGCTGGTCGGAGCTGCTGGAGCGGCTGATCGAGGAGGGGCAGCGCAGGGGAGAGGTGCGCAAGGGGTCGCTGGAGCGGGTCGGAGGGCCCGTCTTCGCGGTGCTGCACGGTTACGCCGACCTCGCGGCGACCGGGCACCTGCCCCCGGAGATGGCCGAGACGGGACTCGACGACGTCATCGCCTTCGTGCTGAGGGGCTGCGCGCCGGACTGATCAGCCGAGCGTGCGTCCCAGGGCGGCGCGCTGCAGCGGGAGCACCTCGGCGTGCAGGTCGCGGCCCTTGCGGGTCAGGGCGACATACACGCCCCGCCGGTCCTCGGTGCAGACGGAACGCTCGACCAGGCCGTCCTTCTCCAGCCGGCCGATGAGCCGGGACAGCGCGCTCTGGCTGAGATGGACCCGTCCCACCAGGTTCTGCACCCGGCACTGGGCGCCCTCCTCGGGCGCCTCGGACGCGAGGATGTCGAGGACCTCGAAATCGCTCGCGCCCAGGCCGTGCGGGTGCAGCACCCGGTCGATCTCGCACATCGTGCGCGCGTGCGCGGACAGGATGTCCCGCCATTTCGCCTCGAGCCGGGTGTCTGCCGTCTTCACCGCCATACCCGCACGGTAACACCGAATCGGCCAATTGTTGAGTGTGCAACTAGTGCGGATGCATGTGCTCCGGGGGTATCAGGCGGCCGGGTCCTGGAGCAGGCCGATCAGGTTGCCGTCCGCGTCCTTGAGGGAGGCGATCAGCCTGCCGTTGCCGACGTCGCGCACGTCCTCCAGCACCTCGGCACCCGCCTCCACCAGGGCGGCGAGCCGTCCCCGGATGTCGGAGACGTGCCAGTACGGCACCGGCCCGGTCCAGCCCTGCGCGTGGCCGTTGGGGTTGAGCCCGACGTCCTGCCCGGCGTCCTTGAAGCCGACGTAGTACGGCTCGTCCGCGTAGGGCTCCGTCTGCAGCAGGGCGCTGAACACCGCCTTCGCCCTGGCGAGGTCCTTGACGGGGTAGATGATCGTGTTGAGGCCGGCGGTCATGGGATGCTCCTCGGCTCGGTGGTGGAACCGACGGTTTTCGTCGGTGATGTCACGCTAGAGCGGGGGAGCGGGGCATGGCTTCTCCAATCCTGACCGGCTGCGATCCGGCCATCCGCCACCGGGAGGTCCGCCGAGGGCGAGCGGGCCGACGTGCCGGGCGCGCCGGCGCCCCGCCCCGAGGTCGTCGGCGAGCGTCGCCGGCCGGGGTGCGAGAGCCTCCTCGCCGGTCCGGGCGAGTGAAGGCGGCCGCCGCGGACAGGTGCGCGCGCACCAGCCAGTCCGCTGGTCCCGGGACGGCGCCACGATCCGGCGCCGGGTGACCCCGCGCGGCTCCGCGATCCCGGCCGCCGCACCGCTCCATTGGCGGACCGTCAGCAGCCCCACGAAGGCGCCGGCGGCGGGCGCCCGGGCCTGACGCTACGTCGAGTCCCGCTTGACCAGCTCCGTCGGGAGGATCACCGCCGCCGCGTCCTCGCCGCCGATCTGCGCGAGCAGCACCCGCACCATCTCGGCGCTGATGCGGTCGTAGGGCTGCCGGATGGTGGTGAGGGCGGGGGTGGCCTCCACCGCCGCGACGGAGTCGTCGAAGCCGCCCACGGCCACGTCCTCGGGGACCCGGCGCCCGGCGCGGGCCAGCGCGGTCAGCGCGCCCTGCGCCATCAGGTCGGAGGCGACGAACACGGCGTCCATGTCGGGGGCCTGCGCCAGCAGCCGTTCGGCGCCCGCCTCGCCGCTGGCCCGGCTGTAGTCGCCGGAGACGACGAGCCGGTCGTCGATGTCGATGCCCGCCTCCCCGAGCACCTCCTTGTAGCCGGCGAGGCGGTCGACGCCGCCCGGCAGGTCCAGCGGACCGGTCACCATGCCGATGCGGCGACGGCCCAGGGACAGCAGATGGCGCACCATGTCCCGGGCGCCGTCCCGGTCGTCGGCGGCGACGTAACTGACCTTGGAGCCGGGCCCCATGGGCTTGCCGCACTGCACGAGGGGCACCCCCGCCTTGCGCAGTTCCTCCGCGACCGGGTCGCCGGAGTGGCTGGAGACCAGCAGCACCCCGTCGACATGGCCGGCGGTGATGTAGCGCGTGATGCGCCGCCGTTCGTCCTTGGTGCCCGCCAGCATCAGCAGCAGTGGCATGTCGTGCGCCGCCAGCGCCTGCGTGCAGCCGCTGAGCAGGACGTTGAAGTTCGGGTCCTCGAAGAACCGCTCCTGAGGCTCCGTCAGCAGGAAGCCGACGGAGTCGGAACGTCCGGTGATCAGTGAGCGGGCGTGCCGGTTGACGACGTAGCCCGTCTTGCGGATCGCCGCGTTGACCGCCTCCGCCGCGGCCGGGCTGACGTAGTGCCCGCCGTTGAGCACCCGCGAGACGGTGCCCCGTGAGACACCGGCCTCGCGCGCCACGTCGTGGATCGTCGGCGGTCTGCGTCGGCCCCCCGTGTTGCTCATGGTCATGACTTTACGGCCCCGGAGAGCAGATCGAGGCTCCAGAAGCGCTGGATGACCAGGAAGAGCGCGATGAGCGGGAGCACCGCGAGGAACGCGCCCGTGATCACCAGCGTGTACAGCGCGGGCTGGTTGGAGCCCTGCTCCAGCAGCGTGTACAGACCCAGCGTGATCGGGAACTTCTCGTCGTCGCTGAGCATGATGTACGGCAGCAGGAAGTTGTTCCACACGGCCACGAACTGGAACAGGAACACCGTCACCAGGCCCGGCACCATCATCGGCAGCGCGACCCGGGTGAAGATCCGCCACTCGCCGGCGCCGTCCATCCGCCCTGCCTCCACCACGTCCGTGGGCACGGCGGCGGAGGCGTAGATCCGCGCCAGGTAGACGCCGTAGGGGGAGAGGATCTGCGGCAGCAGCACCGACAGGTAGGAGTCGGTGAGGTCCGCCTTGGCCAGCAGCAGGTACTGCGGGACCGCGAGGATGATCGGTGGCATGAGGACGCCCGCGAGCAGGATGTTGAAGAGGGCCTCGCGGCCGCGGAAGCGGTAGATCGCGAGCGCGTAGCCGCTGAGCGCCGACACGCACGTCGACAGCAGGGCGCCCAGACCGGCATACAGGGCGGAGTTGCCCATCCACGTCCAGTACACGCCGTCGCGGTAGGCGTCGAGCTGCCGGATGTTGTCGGCGAAGCCGGTGCCGGGCAGGAAGGTGAACGTGGAGAACAGCTCACTGCCCGACTTCGTGGACGCGACGACCACCCACGCCACCGGCAGCAGTGTGTAGACCGCGCCCAGCACCAGGGTGAGCGTGGGGACCAGGGCGATACGGCGGCGCAGGGGCGGCCGGTTCCGGATGGCGCCGGTGGTGCCCGCGGCCGGCGGGGCCTCCCGGACGGCGAGGGAACTCATCGCGTGGCCTCCTGCTTCTGGCGGCGGTTCGCGGCCCGCAGGAAGCCGAAGGACATCACCAGCGTCACGACGGCGATGATCACGGCCTCGGCGGCGGCCTGGTAGATGTCGCCCTTGCGGAACGCGTCCTGGTAGACGGTCATCAGCGGACTCCAGGTCAGGGGCAGGGAGTTGGTGAGCGGCTTGAGGGTCGTCGGCTCGTTGAACACCTGGAGCGTGGCGATGATCGAGAAGAAGAAGGTCAGCACCAGCGACGGCGCCACCATCGGGATCTTGATGCGCAGCGCGGTCTGCAGCGGGGTGGCCCCGTCCAGCCGCGCCGCCTCGTACACCTCGGCCGGGATCGACCGCAGCGAGGTGTAGATGACGATCATGTTGAAGCCGGTGCCGCCCCACACCGCGATGTTGGACATGGCGAGGTAGAGCGGACCGCCGTCGAGGAGGTCCGGCTGCGGCAGGTGGAGCTTTTCGAGCACGTAGTAGAACGGGCTGACGTCCGGCAGGTACAGGAAGCCCCACATCAGCGCCGCGACGACACCGGGGACGGCGTACGGCAGGAAGATCGCGAGCCGGGTGAAGGGCGCGAGGCGCACTCTCTCGGAGTCGAGCATCAGCGCGAAGAGCAGTGCGAGGCCGAGCATCACGGGGACGACGATGCAGCCGTAGCCCAGCACGCGCAGCGCCCCGTGCGTCAGCTCGCTGTCGGTCAGGGCGTCGGTGTAGTTCTCCACCCCCGCCCAGACCTCTTTACGGGCCCCCGACCCCAGGCCCAGTCCGGAGACGTGCACCTTGCGGAAGCTGAGATAGACGGCGTAGCCGATGGGCAGCGCGAAGAACAGGGCGAAGAGGATCGTCGCGGGGATCAGGAAACCGTACGGGGCCCCCTTGACCCCGTACGGCCTGCGGCGGGCGGCGCTGGTCACCGGGAGACCCCGAAGCCCTGCTTCTTCAGGTCGGCGACCGTGGCCTCCTGCATCGTGTTGAGGGCGGCGACGAAGTCCGACTTGTTCTTGGCGGCGGCGCCGAAGGCGTCGTTGAAGGTGGTGTAGGCGACGTTCACGTTCGGGCCCCAGGCCGAGGGCGCGGTGGTCTTCGCGATCTCGGCGGCCTTGGTGTAGAAGTCCGGCTGGTTGGCGAAGTACGCCGGGGGAGTGGCGAAGGCGCCGCTGGTCTGGGCGTTGGTGGCGGCCGGGTAGATGCCGCTCTCCTTGGCCAGCGCCTGGAGCGCGGAGCCGTCGGTGTTCAGCCAGGCGGCGAACTTCGCGGCGGCCTCCTTGTGGGCGGAGTCCGTGGTGACGGCCGTGGAGGACCCGCCCCAGCTGCCGGTGACGTCCTGGCCGGTGGACCACTGGGGGAGCGGGGCCATGGCCCACTTGCCCTTGGTGTCGGGCGCGGCCGTGGTCAGCGTGCCCGGCGCCCACACGGCGGAGACCCAGGCGATCTGCTTGCCGGTGTTGAGCGCCTTGTTCCAGGCCGGGGTGTACATCGGCTGGTTGTCGACGGCGCCCTCCTTGACCAGATCGCCCCAGAACTTCGCGACCTTCTGCGTCGCCGCGTCGTCGATGGCGACCTTCCACTTGTCGCCGGAGGTCGTCCACCACTTGGCGCCGGCCTGCTGGGCGAGGCCCGCGAACAGACCCGAGTCGTTGGCGGAGAAGGTGGTCAGGTCCTTGTCCGGGGCCTTCTTCTTCAGCTGCCGGGCGACCTGCGCGAACTCGTCCCAGGTCGTCGGGACCTTCAGGCCGTACTTCTTGAACAGGTCGGCGCGGTAGTAGAACATCATCGGCCCGATGTCCTGCGGGATCGCGTACACCGCGTCCGTGCCCAGCGTGGTCTGCTGCCAGACGCCGGCGGCGAACCTGCCCTTGGCGTCGCCGGTCTCCTTCGCTATGTCGGCCAGCGCGTCATTGCTGACCAGCGTCGGAAGCGCCTGGTACTCGGCCTGCACCAGGTCCGGCGCCTTCTTCGCCTTGTGGGCGGTGAGGATCTTCGTGACCAGCGAGTCGCCGGACGCCTGCTTCTTCACGGTGACCGTGATCTGGTCCTTCTTGCCCGGACCCTTGTTCCACAGGTCCACGACCTTGTCCATGCCGGGCGTCCAGGTCCAGTACGTCAGCGAGACCGGACCGGACTCGGCCTTGCTGTCGCCGCCGGACGAACCGCAGGCGGCGAGTGCGGAGGCGCCGAGGGCGACGGCGAGGGCGGACGCTGCACTTCTGACGACGAGACGGCGGCGCTGCGCGTTGGGCATGGGTCTCTCCCCTGACCTGGGTCCCCGCCTGCTGCGGGAACGTGCCATGCGAATGACATGAGCCGGGCCCCCGCCCGTGGCGAGGACCTGTGATGCTGCTCTGTGAGCGTTCACAGTAGAGAAACATCCCGGACACTTGTCAATGGTTGTTGCTGTGCGGTTATGTTGGGCTCGCACCGCCAAAGATGTGTGTGCACGTTCCCAAATGATCGACCGATTCGGGAGAGATCCATGCCGGAGAACAGCCCCAGGGGCCTCACCAGGCTCGCCTTCGGTGGGGACTACAACCCCGAGCAGTGGCCGGAGAGCGTGTGGCAGGAGGACGTCCGGCTGATGCGCGAGGCCGGCGTCAGCATGGTGAGCGTCGGGATCTTCTCCTGGGCGCTGCTGGAACCCTCACCCGGCACGTACGACTTCGGCTGGCTGGACCGGGTCCTGGACCTGCTGCACGCGGGCGGCATCCGCGTCGACCTGGGCACCCCCACCGTCTGCCCGCCCGCGTGGTTCTACCGGGCCCATCCCGAGGCGCTGCCGGTCAGCCGCGAGGGCGTGCGCTTCGCGTTCGGCTCCCGCGCCGCCATCTGTCACAGCAACACCGACTACCGCGCGGCCGCCGCCGCCATCACCACCCGGCTCGCCGAGCGCTACGGCGACCACCCGGCCGTGGCGATGTGGCACGTGCACAACGAGTACGGCGTCCCGGTCTCGGCCTGCTACTGCGACTCCTGCGCCGCCCACTTCCGGCGCTGGCTTCAGGCGTCGTACGGCAGCGTCGAAGCCGTGAATGACGCGTGGGGCACGGCCTTCTGGGGCCAGCGCTACACCGGGTTCGAGGAGATCGGGCCGCCGAGTGCCACCCCGACGGCCGTCAACCCGGCCCAGGCGCTGGACTACAAGCGCTTCGCCGACGCCACCATGCGCGAGAACTTCCTGATGGAGCGGGACATCCTGCACCGTCTGTCGCCGGGCGTGCCGGTCACCACGAACTTCATGACCGCCCTCAGCCAGTGCGACTCCGTCGACTACTGGGCCTGGGGCCGCGAGGTCGACATCGTCACCAACGACCACTACCTGATCACCGACGGCCGGCGCACCCACGTCAACCTCGCCATGGCCGCCGACCTCACCCGCTCCGTGGCCGGCGGCGCCCCCTGGCTGCTGCTCGAACACTCCACCTCGGGCGTCAACTGGCAGCCCCGCAACCCCGCCAAGGCGCCGGGCCAGATGGCCCGCAACTCCCTGGCGCACGTGGCCCGCGGCTCCGACGGCGCGATGTTCTTCCAGTGGCGCCAGTCCCGGCGCGGCGCCGAGAAGTTCCACTCGGCGATGGTCCCGCACGGCGGCACCGACACGCGCGTGTGGCGCGAGGTCGTCGAACTCGGCGCGGCCCTCGACTCGCTCGGCACGGTCCGCGGCACCCGCACCGAGGCCGACGTGGCCGTCCTGTGGGACTGGCACTCCTGGTGGGCGCAGACCCTCGAATGGCGCCCCAGCGAGGACCACGACGCGCGCGAACGCGCCGACGCCTTCTACGAGGCCCTCTACGACCACCACCTCACCGTCGACTTCGCCCACCCGGAAGCCGACTTGTCGAGATATCCCCTTGTCGTCGTGCCCGCCCTGTACCTGATGACGGAGGCGGCCGGGAACAACCTCCGGGAGTACGTCGAGAACGGCGGCACCCTCGTGGTGTCGTACTTCTCCGGCATCGTCGACGAGCACGACGGGGTCCACGAGGGCGCCTTGCCCGGAGCGCTGCGGGACGTGCTCGGTCTGACCGTGGAGGAGTTCTCGCCGCTGCTGCCCGGGCAGGCGGTGCGCGTGACGGGCCCGGACGGCTCCGAACTCGCCGGCGACGTGTGGACGGAGTTCGTCGTGCCGCGCGGCGCGGAGACCGTGTGGACGTACGCCGACGGCCTGACCGCGGGCCACCCGGCCGTCACCCGCCACCGTCTCGGCGCGGGCACCGCCTGGTACGTCTCCACCCGCCTCACCCCCGAGGGGCTGGACGCCCTGCTCGGCCGGGCCGTCGAGGACGCCGGTGTCGCGGCGCGCGCCGACCTGCCCCGCGACGTCGAGGTGGTACGCCGCACCGGCGACTCGGGCAGCTACCTCTTCGCGATCAACCACACCGCCACGGACGCCAAGGTGCCACTGGAGGCGCACGGCACCGAGCTGCTCACCGGCGAACGCGCCGCGGGCCGTCTGGAAGTGCCCGCGGGAGCCGTGCGGGTCGTACGACTCGACGGCTGAGCCGACTCCCTCCGCCCGTGTGTGCCACGAGAGCCGCGGGCGGAGGGGCTCTCCTCCGGGCGCCACCGGAGGGGCACCTCCACCGGAGGGGATTCCCATCCCCATTCGTCGAAGGGACGACGGACGACGATGTTCCATCCCAGACGCACCCTCAGGGCCCTGCTGCTGCCGCTCGTGGCCGGGCTCGCCCTCATCGCCCTGCCCGCCACCGCGGCGCACGCGGCGAGCACGCTCGCCAACGGCGGCTTCGAGACCGACGGCGCGGGCGTCGCCACCCCCGCGGGCTGGTCCGAGTACGGCGACACCGGCGCCTCGTACACCGAGTCCGGCGGTCACAGCGGCGGCTACCGGCTGTCCCACTACGCGGCGTCCGCCTACAAGGTGGAGACATACCAGTACCTGTCGGGCCTGGCCAACGGCAGCTACACGCTCACCGCCTGGGTGCGTTCCAGCGGCGGGCAGAACGCCGCGTACCTGGCCCTGAAGAACTGCGGCGGTTCCGCACAGCGCACCGACCTGCCGGTGTCCACCAGCAGCTGGGTCCGTGTCGTCACGTCGGTCAAGGTGACCGACAACCAGTGCACCATCAGCATCAACAGTGACGCGAACGCCGGTAACTGGATCAACATTGACGACCTGACCTTCGCATCCGGATCGACCGGACTGTCGATCAAGGGTGCCGACATATCCTCCCTCGCCAAGAGCGAGGCCCTCGGGGGCGTCTACCGGACGAGCTCCGGCACCGCCGGGGACGCGGTCACCCTCCTCGGGAACGCCGGCATGAACTACGCCCGCCTGAAGGTCTGGGTCGACCCGGCCGACGGCTACAACGACAAGGCCCGCGTGCTGGCCATGGCCAAGCGCGTCAAGGCGGCCGGCATGAAGCTGCTGGTCGACTTCCACTACTCGGACGCCTGGGCCGACCCGGGCAAGCAGACCAAGCCGGCCGCCTGGTCCGGCCACACCTACGGTCAGCTCAAGACGGACGTGTACAACCACACGTACGACGTGCTGAACGCGCTGAAGGCGCAGGGCACCACCGCCGACATGGTGCAGGTCGGCAACGAGATCAACGGCGGCATGCTGTGGAGCGAGGGCTCCACCGACAACTGGGCGCAGCTCGCCGGCCTGCTCAACTCCGGCTACAGCGCCGTCAAGGCGGTCTCCTCCGCCACCAAGGTCGCCCTGCACCTGGCCAACGCCGGCGACGACTCCACCGTCCGCTGGTGGTTCGACAACGCCAGGACGTACGGCGTGAACTACGACGTGATCGGCCTGTCCTACTACGGGTACTGGCACGGCTCGCTCGCCGCCGCCCAGACCACCCTGGACGACGTCGTCTCCCGCTACGGCAAGCCGGTCTACGTCGCCGAGACGGCCTACCCGTTCACCCTCGCCCAGGACGACTCGCTGGAGAACCAGATCGACACCACCGGCGAGCTGGTCACCGGCTATCCGGCCACCCAGGCGGGCCAGCTGGCGTGGATGAACGCCGTCGCGAACATCGTGGAGGCCGTCCCCGGCAACAAGGGCCTCGGCGTCTTCTACTGGGAGGCCACCTGGACCGCCGTCACCGGCAACGGCTGGGACCCGGCCGACCCCGCCTCCGGCAACGGCTGGGAGAACCAGGCCCTGTTCGACTACAACGACAGGGCCACCTCGGCCATGAGCTGGTTCAGCCACCGCTGAACCTGGTGGAGGGGGCCCGGTCGCAGGGGAGCGGCCGGGCCCCCGCCCGCATTCCCGGGGCCGGGCCCAACGGCCCACTCCGCAGGGGGCCGTTCGGTCCCGGACAAAGGCCACGGAGTCCCGGACACGGCGGCGCGCGCTGCGGGACAGTGGGAGGACGCGGTACGCGGTGGCCCGCCCGGTAAGGGGGACGAGATGCTGAGGACTCCCGGCGGCACGCTGCGTCAGGACATCCTGGAGTGGCTCAAGGACCCGCCGGAGCACTTCCCTGCGCAGCCGCACGGCGACCCGGTCGAGAACGGTGTCACCGCGGACGCCGTCGCGGCGAAACTGGGAGTGCCCCTCGCCGTCGCCCTGACCCACCTCGAACTGCTCGCGGACCTGGGCCTGCTGCGCACCCACGGCAGCCGGCAGCACACCCGCTACCGGCGCGACGAGATACGCATCGCCGAGGTGGCCCGCCTGTTCGAGAAGGGCTGGTAGACGCGGCGGGGGGAGCGGAGGCCGGACAGGTGCTGCCAGGGCGTGTGTCGAAAGCCCCGCCTGCCCCGCGACGCCTGGCACACGCCCTAGACCGTGCCCCGCGACCACGGCATCGTCGACGGCCCCTGGCCCGTGCCGCTCTCGTCCTCGGGCGGCTCCTCCGTGTACCCGAAGCGCTCGCACAGCAGCCGCCCGACCAGCGCGCCGCCGAACACCACGAACCCCACGCCGACCAGCCAGGACTCCACCACCACGATGGTGCCCATGGGCCCGTAGCTGACCGCGTTGGTGATCAGCAGCGGGGTGAACACCAGATACGAGAACCAGCGCAGGCCCACCAGACCGGCCATCGTGGCGACGGCCCCGGGCAGCAGATGGCGCCAGCGCACCTCACCGGCGAGCAGGAAGTGGGCGCTCCACCAGAAGAACAGAAGCCCGACCACCAGGCTGAGCGGAACGCGAGGCGGCCCGGCCAGCACATTGCGGGTCTGCACCTGCGTGTACACGTACACCATCAGCACCACCAGCCACACCAGTTGGCGGTACAGCCGGTGCCAGGGGCCGGCCGACGGCTTCCAGATCCGCGCGTAGCCGTTCTGCACACTGGACGCGAAGGACAGACCGAACAGCGCGAGCAGCGCCACGCTCCACGCGCTGGTGGTGCTGATGACCTTGCGCGGCGGAGTGAAGACGTGCGACAGCGCCTGGGCGGACCTGCCCGACAGGTCCATGCCGTCCACCAGCCACAGCGCGAACCCGCCGTGCCCGAGCGGATCCGCCGCCGCGACGACGATCAGCAGAGGCGCCAGCGTGACCAGGGCGAGCGTGGCGAAACCCATGGCCCGGTGCAGCAACTCCAGTTCCGCGCCGCGCCGATGGAGTTCGGCGAACCCCAACCGGTGCCACCACGCGGAGGACCGTGACATGGAACCACCCCTTCTTGGTTACCGGGACACCGCTGTGCGCATGGTCCGGTGAAGACACTGGTGGCGATGGACTGAGTGGGCAGAAAAGCCACGAGGTAAACCTGATCGAGTGACGCGGTACCCGTCGGACGCCCGTACGCATGCCAGCATGAACCGTCCCGACCTCGACGAAGGGGTTCTCATGGACCGTCCCGCCGCACTTGTCCCGCTGAAGTACGTCGCCATCGGCGGCCGCGGCCCGGAGGACGTCGTGGCCGACGCCCACGGCCGGGTGCTGACCGGCGTGGAGGACGGCCGCATCCTGCGCGTCGACGGCCTCACCGGCGAGGCGCCCATCCGCGTCGAGGTGCTCGCCGAGACCGGCGGCCGGCCCCTCGGCCTCGAACTGCTGCCGGACGACGCCCTGCTGGTGTGCGACGCCGAACTCGGCCTGCTCCGCGTCGACCTGCGCGAGGGCATCGTCCGCATCCTCGCCGACTCGGTGGCGGGGGAGCGGCTGCGGTTCTGCAGCAACGTCGTGTCGCTGTCCGACGGCAGCGTCTGCTTCACCGTCTCCAGCCGCCGCTACCCACTGGACGACTGGATCGGCGACATCGTCGAACACACCGGCACCGGCCGGCTGCTGCGCCTGGCCCCCGGCAGCGAGCACCCCGAAGTGCTGCTGGACGGCCTGCAGTTCGCCAACGGACTGGCGCTGAGCTCGGACGAATCGTTCCTGGTCGTCGCCGAGACCGGCGCCCGCCGGCTCAGCCGCTACTGGCTGAGCGGACCGAAGGCCGGGCAGGGCGAGCCCTTCGTCGAGAACCTCCCCGGCATGCCCGACAACATCTGGCGCGGCGCACCCGACGGACCCGTCTGGGTCTCCCTGGCCGGCCCCCGCATCCCGCCGCTGGACCTGCTGCACCGCGCCGCCCCCGCCGTCCGCGCCGCGGCCGCCCGCGTCGCGGTCCACGCCCCCTACCGCCCCACGGGCACCATCGGTGTCCTCGCGGTCGACGACCGGGGCACGATCGTCCACCACCTCACCCACCACCGCTCCGGCTTCCGCTTCGTCACCAGCGTCTGCGAGGCCGGCGGCCGCCTCGTCCTGGGCAGCCTGTGGGAGCGCGGCATCGCGGTGTGCGAGCGGCCGGACCCGAAATGACCTCCGCGCGGCCCGGACGCTACGCTGTAGCCCGGCCGCGACCTCCTTCGCGGCGCGGCGGTGGGGCCCGCCGTACCCGAACCGCGGCACCGGTGCCGCCAACGGTCCCTACTTGCGAAGGAGCGGCGCCCGCGCACCCGGGCCCCGGCGAGTAGGAGACGTACGACCATGACCGCACCGGAAGCCGAGAGCCTGCGCGCCCCGGCCCGCACCCGGCGAGCACCGGCCTGGCGCACCCAGGCACCGGTCCTCGCGGTGGTCGCGCTGGGCGGCGCCCTCGGCGCGAGCGCCCGCTACGGACTCGCCCTGGCGTGGCCCACCCCGCCCGGCCACTTCCCGTGGGCGACCTTGTGGACCAATGTCATCGGCTGTGCCGTGATCGGCGTGTTCATGGTCGTCATCACCGACGTCTGGGCCGCCCACCGGCTCGTGCGCCCCTTCTTCGGCACCGGCGTCCTGGGCGGCTTCACGACCTTCTCCACCTACGCCGTCGACATCCAGAAGCTCGTCGACGGCGGCCGGCCGGCCACCGGGCTGGCCTATCTCGCCGCGACCCTGTTCGCGGCCCTCACCGCGGTCTGGCTCGCGGTCACCGCCGCCCGCCGCGTCCTGAAGTGGAGGCAGCCATGACGAGGCTGACCGGCAGCGCCCTGCGCGTGACCGTCTTCATCGGCGAGAACGACACCTGGCACCACAAACCGCTGTACTCCGAGATCGTCCACCGCGCCCACGCGGCCGGCCTCGCCGGGGCCAGCGTCTTCCGCGGCATCGAGGGGTTCGGGGCCTCCTCGCTGATCCACACCTCGCGGCTGCTGTCGCTGAGCGAGGACCTGCCGGTGGCGATCGTCGTCGTCGACACCGAGGAACGCGTCCGCGCCTTCCTTCCGCAGCTCGACGAGCTCGTCGAGGAAGGGCTCGTCATCCTCGACGACTGCGAGGTCATCCGGTACGTCGGCCGCGAGCGGGCCACCGGCGCGTCGGGCAGGAAGGGTAAGAAGTCGTTGTGAACTGGCTGTTGGTCGTCGTGGGCGCCATGGTCGGCGCACCGCTGCGCTATCTCACCGACCGTGCGGTGCAGTCCCGCCACGACTCGGTCTTCCCCTGGGGCACCTTCGCCGTCAACGTCACCGGCTGCCTGATCCTGGGCCTGCTGACCGGCGCCGTGGCCCAGGGCGCCGCCGGTTCCCAGACCCAGCTGCTCCTCGGGACCGGCCTGTGCGGAGCGCTGACGACCTACTCCACCTTCTCCTACGAGACCCTGCGGCTGACCGAGACCGGGGCGGGGCTCTACGCTGCCGCCAACGTCGTCGGAAGCGTGACGGCGGGCCTCGGCGCCGCCTTCGCCGGGGTGTGGCTCGCCCGGGCGCTGTGGGGGTAGGCGCAAGGCCCCCGCTCGCCCGTAGTAAGACTGTCTACAGCACTGTCGACCAACTCCTTCAGAACTGGATCCCATGAGCGTCATCAACGTCGGTCAAGCCGCCGTCCTCGGAGTCGTGGAAGGACTGACCGAGTTCCTCCCTGTCTCCTCCACCGGGCATCTGAAGATCACCGAGGGGCTCATGGGAATCCCCGTCGACAACGACGCGGTGGTCGGCTTCTCGGCCGTCATCCAGGTCGGCGCGATCGCCGCGGTCTTCCTGTACTTCTTCAAGGACATCGTGCGGATCTGCACCGCCTGGGGCAGGGGACTGGCCAACAAGGAGGAGCGCTACCACCACGACTACAAGTTCGCCTGGTGGGTGATCTACGCCACGATCCCGATCGTCGTCGTGGGCCTGGCCGCCAAGCCGCTCATCGAGGGTCCGCTGGCGTCCCTGTGGGTGGTGGCCGCCTCGCTGATCGTCGGCAGCGGTGTGATGTGGGCCGCGGACCAGATGGGCCGGCACAAGCGCGGTGAGGACGACACCACGTTCAAGGACGCGATGCTGGTCGGCAGCTCGCAGATCCTCGCCCTGCTCTTCCCCGGCTTCTCCCGCTCCGGCGCCACCATGTCCACGGCGCTGGTCCTCGACCTCGACCGGGTCGCGGCGACCCGGCTGTCCTTCTTCCTCGGCCTGCCCGCCCTGACCGGCGCCGGCATCTACGAGCTCAAGGACGCGCTCGGCGCGGGCGTGGGCGCCGCCCCGCTCCTGGTCGGCACGGCCATCTCGTTCGTCGTCGCCTACGGCTCGATCGCCTGGCTGCTGAAGTACGTCGCCAAGCACTCCTTCAACGCCTTCGTGGTCTACCGGATCATCATCGGCGTGCTGCTGCTGGGCCTGCTCGGCACGGGCGCGATCGGCAGCTGACCCGTCCGGTCACCGACGCGGGGTGTGCGATCCGTTTTCAGGTCGCGCGCCCCGCGAATCTTTTCATTCACCTCCCTTGACAGTCCCCGTACGTCACCCGCAGGATCACTCCCGTGAACCTGTCAGACAGCAAGACAGCCAGTCAGGGTCCGCGGCGCATCAGCGCCATGGAAGCGGTCCTGGCCCATCTGCGCGCCGCCATCGAGAACGGCGAGTACGCGGTCGGGGACAAGCTCCCCTCCGAGGCCGAGCTGTGCCGCACCCTCGAGGTCAGCCGGCCCGTCCTGCGCGAGGCCCTCCGGGCCCTGCAGACCATGGGCCTGACCGTCTCCCGGACGGGCAAGGGCACCTTCGTCGTCGCCAGCGCGGTGGAGGACCCCACCTTCGGCGACTACGCGGCCAGCGACCTGCTGGAGGTGCGCCGCCACGTGGAGATCCCGGTGGCGGGCTACGCGGCCCGGCGCCGCACCCCCGAGGACCTCGACCACCTCACGCACCTGCTGGAGCGCATGGAGCGGGAGACCGACACCACCTCCTGGGTCGCCCTCGACACGCTGTTCCACCTCGCCGTCGCCCAGGCCGCCCAGAACCCGGTCTTCCGCCGGGTCATCGAGGAGATCCGCGACGCACTGGCGCGTCAGTCGGCCTTCCTCAACGACCTGGGCGGACGCCGCGAACACTCCAACCGCGAGCACCGGGCGATCGTCGAGGCGCTGATGGACGGTTCCGAACTCGACGCGACGGACGCCATGGCGCACCACCTCGACCGCGTCGAGACCACCCTCACCGACATCGTGCGCCCCTCGCGCGCGCAAACCCCCACGGAAGGCGGACCCGAGGCGTGAGCGAGCACCTCAAAGAAGAGACGCGCACACCGGCCGCACATGTCGACGCGGGCGACGCGGGCTACAGCAAGTCCCTGAAGTCCCGGCACGTCAACATGATCGCCATCGGCGGCGCCATCGGCACCGGTCTCTTCCTCGGCGCGGGCGGCCGTCTCGCCGACGCCGGCCCCTCCCTGTTCATCGCGTACGCGGTCTGCGGCGTCTTCGCCTTCCTGGTCGTGCGCGCCCTCGGCGAACTCGTCCTGTACCGCCCCTCCTCCGGCGCCTTCGTGTCGTACGCCCGCGAGTTCCTGGGCGAGAAGGGCGCGTACACCGCGGGCTGGATGTACTTCCTGAACTGGGCGACCACCGGCATCGCCGACATCACCGCCGTGGCCACCTACACGCACTACTGGGGCATGTTCTCCGACATCCCCCAATGGCTGATCGCCTTGATCGCCCTCGCCGTCGTCCTGACCGTCAACCTGATCTCGGTCAAGATCTTCGGTGAGCTCGAGTTCTGGTTCGCGATCGTGAAGGTCAGCGCGCTGGTGGTCTTCATGTGCATCGGCATCTTCCTGCTGGTCACCCAGCACCCCGTCGACGGCGCGCACCCCGGACCGTCCCTGATCACCGACAACGGCGGCGTCTTCCCCAACGGAATGCTGCCCATGCTGCTGATCATCCAGGGCGTCGTCTTCGCCTACGCCTCCGTCGAACTGGTCGGCGTCGCCGCCGGTGAGACCGAGAACCCCGAGAAGATCATGCCGAAGGCGATCAACTCGATCATGTGGCGCGTCGGCCTGTTCTACGTCGGCTCGGTGCTCCTGCTGTCGATGCTGCTGCCCTGGAACAAGTACACGGCCGGCGAGAGCCCCTTCGTCACCGTGCTGTCCCACATCGGCATCCCGGCGGCCGGCGGCGTGATGAACCTCGTCGTCCTCACCGCGGCGATGTCCTCGCTCAACTCCGGCCTGTACTCCACCGGCCGCATCCTGCGCTCCATGGCGATGTCCGGCTCCGCGCCGAAGTTCACCCGCGTGATGAGCCGCAGCCAGGTCCCGTACGGCGGCATCCTGCTCACCAGCGGTATATGTGTCCTGGGTGTCGGACTGAACTTCGTGGTCCCGGCGGACGCCTTCGAGATCGTCCTGAACTTCGCGGCGCTCGGCATCCTCTCCACCTGGGGCATGATCATGATCTGTCACCTCCTCTTCTGGCAGAAGACCCAGAGGGGCGAGCTGACCCGCCCCGGCTACCGGCTGCCGGGCTCCCCCTGGACCGAGATCGTGACGCTGGCCTTCCTCGCCTCCGTCCTGGTCCTCATGTACGCCGACGGAGGCGCCGGCCGCACCACCGTGCTGTGCCTGCCCCTGATCGTCGGTGCCCTGGTCGGCGGCTGGTTCGCCATCCGCGGCCGTGTCGGACGCACCTCCACCGAGAACGCATCTACCGGAGTCGACGCGTGACCCACGCGCCGCTCCCTGACAAGAGGCAGTGATGTTCAGCAGTTCCGTCGCGGACGCACCCCTGATCCGCGAGCCCCTCCACGCCCCCGTCGCCCACCTGATACGCGGCGGGGTCGTGGAGGGCATCCACTACGGTTCCGTCGTCGTCCTCGGCACCGACGGGAAGGTCGACTTCCAGCTCGGTGACATCGAGGCCGCCTTCTACCCCCGCTCGGCCCTCAAGCCCGTCCAGGCCGTCGCCATGGTCCGGGCGGGCCTGCCGCTCGACGGTGAGCTGCTGTCGCTCACCGCCGCCAGCCACTCCGGCGAGGAGCGGCACCTCGCCGGGACCCGGCGCATCCTCGAACTCGCCGGTCTGACCGAGGACCACCTGCGCAACGTCCCGGACCTGCCCTTCGACCCGGTCGTCCGGGACACCTGGGTGCGGGAGGGCCGGCCGCCCTCCCGGCTCGCCCAGAACTGCTCCGGCAAGCACGCGGCGATGCTGTACACGTGCGTGCTCAACGACTGGCCCCTGGAGGGGTATCTCGACCCCGCGCACCCGCTGCAGCAGGCGATCGCCGAGATCGTCGAGGACCTCACCGGGCAGCGGATCGCGCGGGTCACGGTCGACGGCTGCGGGGCGCCGCTGTTCTCGGTGTCGCTGCACGGGCTCGCCCGGGCGGCCGCGCGCGTCACCACGGCTGCCCCGGGCACGCCGGAGGCGCGTGTCGCCGACGCGATGCGCGCGCACGCCGAGATGGCCTCCGGCTCGGGCCGGGACGTCGCCGCCCTGATGCGGGCCGTGCCGGGGCTGCTCGCCAAGGACGGCTTCGAGGGCGTGCAGGTCGCCGCGCTGCCGGACGGGCGGGCCGTGGCCGTGAAGATCGCCGACGGGGCGAACCGGGCGCGGATTCCCGTGGCCGCGGCGGCGTTGGCGCGCGCCGGGGTCGATCCGGCGGCGCTCGCCGAGTTCCGGGGCGAGGCGCTGCTCGGTGGCGGGCAGCCGGTCGGGTGTGTGCGACCCGCTCGGTCGCTGGACCCCGTGGTCGTCCAGGCCTGCGCCTAGGGCCCTGCCAAA
This sequence comes from Streptomyces panaciradicis, assembly GCF_023516615.1. Lineage (GTDB taxonomy): Bacteria > Actinomycetota > Actinomycetes > Streptomycetales > Streptomycetaceae > Streptomyces > Streptomyces panaciradicis. The sequence continues at coordinate 90,688 of NZ_JAMGBF010000015.1, read as the reverse complement.
TGTGCTGTTTCGCGACTGCGGGCCGGGTGTGGCCGGTCGCGCCCGCGCGGCGGCAGCCGCACATCGATACAGCCCCGCGCCCCTTGCAAGGGCGCTCATGTCCCCCTCTCAGAAAGAGGAACCGTAACCTCATGACCGCCGCCCTCACCCGTAGCGAGCATGATCTGCTCGGCGACCGTGATGTTCCCGCCGATGCCTACTGGGGGGTGCACACCCTCCGGGCCACCGAGAACTTTCCGATCACCGGCACGCCCATCTCCGCCTACCCGCATCTGATCGACGCGCTCGCCGCGGTCAAGGAGGCCGCCGCCCTCGCCAACGAGGAGCTGGGGCTGCTGGCGCCGGAGAAGGCCGCGGCGATCGTCGAGGCTTGCCGGGAGATCCGGGACGGCAAGCTGCACGACCAGTTCGTCGTCGACGTCATCCAGGGCGGTGCCGGGACCTCGACCAACATGAACGCCAACGAGGTCGTCGCCAACCGGGCGCTGGAGCTGATGGGGCACGAGAAGGGGCAGTACCGGTTCCTGCACCCCAACGAGGACGTCAACCTCGGCCAGTCGACCAATGACGTCTACCCGACCGCCGTCAAGATCGCGACGGTCTTCGCGGTACGGGGACTGCTCAAGGCGATGTCCGTACTGCAGGACTCCTTCGCCCGCAAGGCCGTCGAGTTCCGTGACGTGCTCAAGATGGGCCGTACACAGTTGCAGGACGCGGTGCCGATGACGCTCGGTCAAGAGTTCTCGGCGTACGCGGTCATGATTGACGAGGACCGCAACCGTCTTGACGAGGCCGTCCAGTTGATCCATGAGATCAACCTGGGGGCCACGGCCATCGGCACCGGACTCAACGCTCCGGCCGGATACGCGGAGGCGGCCCGCCGTCACCTCGCCGCCCTCACCGGCCTGCCCCTGGTCACGGCAGCCAACCTGGTCGAGGCCACCCAGGACTGCGGGGCGTTCGTCCAGATGTCCGGGGTGCTCAAGCGGATCGCCGTCAAGCTGTCCAAGAGCTGCAACGACCTGCGGCTGCTGTCCTCCGGGCCGCGTGCGGGCCTGGGCGAGATCAACCTGCCGCCGGTGCAGGCCGGTTCGAGCATCATGCCCGGCAAGGTCAACCCGGTGATCCCCGAGGTCGTCAACCAGGTCGCCTTCGAGGTGATCGGCAACGACGTCGCCATCACCATGGCCGCCGAGGCCGGGCAGCTGCAGCTGAACGCCTTCGAGCCGATCATCCTGCACTCCCTCTCGGAGAGCATCACCCACCTGGAGCGCGCCTGCCTCACGCTGGCCGCGCGGTGCGTGGACGGCATCACCGCCAACACCGAGGCGCTGCGTGCGAGCGTCGAGAACTCCATCGGCCTGGTGACCGCCCTCAACCCGCACATCGGGTACACGGCCGCCACCGACATCGCCAAGGAGGCCCTGGTCACGGGCCGTGGTGTGGCCGAACTCGTCCTGGAGAAGGGCCTGTTGCCCGCCGAGACGCTCGCCGGCCTGCTGCGGCCCGAGGTCCTCGCCGGCAACGGCGCACCCCTGGTCTGATCCGCGACGAGGCGCCACGAGGCACCGGGACCGGCACGGAGGCACAATGGTGATCATGAACGCGACGTCGTCCCACTCCTTCCAGCCGGTCCTGGAGCGCATCGCCGAGGAGATGGAACGCACCCCCGGCCGCGGGCGGCCCGCCGACTACATCCCGGCGCTCGCCGCCCGCGACCCGCGCCGCTTCGGCATGGCCGTGGCGGAGCTGGACGGCACGGTGTACGGCGTGGGGGACTGGCGGGAGCCGTTCTCCACGCAGTCCATCACCAAGGTCTTCACCCTCGCCCTCGACCTGGCCCGCGAGGGCGACGAGCTGTGGGAGCACGTGGGCCGCGAACCCTCCGGCAACCCCTTCAACTCCCTGGTCCAGCTGGAGTACGAGAACGGCATCCCGCGGAATCCTTTCATCAACGCCGGCGCGCTGGTCGTCACCGACCGTCTGCACACCCGTACCGGCGACGCGGCGGGCGAGCTGCTGGCGTTCCTGCGCGCCGAGAGCGGCAATACAGCGCTCGACTTCGACAAGGACGTCGCCGCCTCGGAGGCCGGCCACGGCGACCGGAACGCGGCCCTGGCCCACTTCATGGCGTCCTACCGCAACATCGACAACCCCGTCCCGGTCCTGCTCGACCAGTACTTCCGCCAGTGCTCCGTCACGGCCTCCTGCGCCGACCTCGCCCTGGCCACCGGCTTCCTGGCCCGGCACGGCATCCGCGCCGACGGCACCCGGCTGCTCACCCGCAGCCAGGCCAAGCAGGTCAACGCGGTGATGCTGACCTGCGGGACGTACGACGCGGCCGGCGAGTTCGCCTACCGGGTCGGACTGCCCGGCAAGAGCGGGGTGGGCGGCGGCATCATCGCGGTCGTGCCGGGGCGCTGCACGCTGTGCGTGTGGAGCCCCGGGCTCGACGAGCGCGGCAACTCGGTGGCGGGAGTGGCGGCCCTGGACCGCTTCACCACCCTGACGGGCCTTTCGGTGTTCTGAGCCGGGGCCGCGCTCGGTCCGGGAACTTCCTCGGGCCGGTGGAAGTCGTCGCCGCCACGGGATCACACGCCGGTCACATCCAGGTCCCCGACGCGAGGGCGGCGCGTCAATCTCCCGCCATCCGGCGTTGACACGCTTCCCGAGTGTTGGCCTTGGCTTTTCCCGTCGATCTCCGCCGCTGCCAGGTGCTGGGGCTGGCCGGTACCGCCTTCCTCGCGCTGGGAGGTGAGACGGCCGGCGCCCTGCCCGTTGAGGAGTTGCCGGCCCCCGCCGACGTGCGTGTGGCGCTGGGGCTGGTCTGCGTGTACTTCGGCGTCGCCCTGCTGATCGCCGCCTGGCTGCTGCTGGGCCGGCTCGTGCGGGGCGCCGAACCGCCGACGACACGGGCCCTGCTGCTGGTCCTCGCCGTCTGGGCGGCACCCCTGCTGCTCGCCCCGCCGCTGTTCAGCCGGGACGTCTACAGCTACCTCGCCCAGGGCGCCATGGTCGACGCCCACATGGACGTGTACGCGTACGGCCCGGCCCACCTCGGCGGGCCGCTCGCCGGCGAGGTCCCCGCGCTGTGGCGGCACACCGCGACCCCGTACGGCCCGGTGTTCCTCGGCGTCGCCTCGGCCCTGACCGGCCTGACCCGCGGCGAACTCCCGGCGGGGCTGATCGGGATGCGCCTGGTGGCACTGCTCGGCGTGGCCCTGATGGCGGCGGCGCTGCCCCGCCTCGCCCGCCACTGCGGCGCCGACCCCGCCCAGGCCCTGTGGCTCGGCGCCCTCAACCCGCTGGTGCTGCTGCACCTGGTCGCGGGCGCCCACAACGACGCGATCATGCTCGGGCTGCTCGGTACGGGACTGGTGGCCGCGCTCGGCCGGTGGCCGGTGGTGGCGGCCGTGCTCGTCACCCTGGCTGCCCTGGTCAAGGCGCCCGCGGTGCTCGGCCTCGCGGCGGTCGTCGCGCTCGCGATCCGCGCGGGCCGTCGACCGGCGCGCGCGGTGGTCACGACCGTCGCGGCCGCCGTCGCCACGACCGTCGCCACCACCGCCGTGACCGGCACCGGCTACGGCTGGATAGCGGCGTTGAAGACCCCCGTCTCCCCGCAGAACTGGGCGCTGACCAGCCTGCTCGGCCGGGCCACCGCCGCCCTGCTCACGAAGGCCGGCAGCGATCTGGCCCCGCTCGCCGTCCCCGCCTGGCAGGCAGCCGGCCTCGCCGCCACCGGCGTCGCGATCCTCGTCATATGGAAGCGGCGAGGACGCCCGACCCCCGTCTACGCGCTCGGCCTCAGCCTGGCCGCGGTCGTCGTCCTCGGCCCCGCGATCCGCCCGTGGTACGCCCTGTGGGCGCTGTTCCTCATCGCCGCGGCGGCGCCCGGCCCGGCGGTACGGCGCCGCCTGGCACCGGTCACGGGAGCGGTGGCGTTCCTCGCCCTGCCCAGCGGGGCGCCGGCGGGCGCCGACGAACTGGTGCTGGCCGTCTCCGGCGGTCTGCTGGCCGTGGTCGTGCTGTGGCAGGTGCACCTCGCGGCGCAGGCCCCGGCCCTGGGACGTACCGCGTGAGGCCCCCCGCCACCGACCGCGGCCGCATCCTGCTGGTGGCGGCCGTCGCAGTCGCCGTCACGGTCTTCACCGCGACCGTGCCGCTGCTGCGGGACTGGTTCGACCTGCGCGTCTACTACGGCGCCGTCGGCACCTGGATCCACCACGGCGGGCGGCTCTACGACTACCGGGTGCCGGGGACGGCGTACGGCTTCACCTACCCGCCGTTCGCCGCGGTCGCCATGCTGCCCATGGCCCTCGTCGGGCTGCGCACCGCGATCGTCCTCGCCCTGCTGCTGAACCTCGCGGCCCTCGCACTGATCGTGCACCTGCTGACGGACGGAGCGTGGCGGCGCCTGGGCTGGTTCGGCTGCGCTCTCGGGGCCTGTCTGCTCGCCCTGTTCGAGCCCCTGCGCGACACGTTCAGCTTCGGCCAGGTCAACCTCCTGCTGCTGGCCCTGGTGCTCGTCGACGCCCGGCTGCTGCGCACCGGACACGACCGCTGGGCCGGCGTCGGCATCGGCCTCGCGGCGGCGGTCAAACTCACCCCCGCTGTCTTCATCGGCCTGCTGCTGCTCGCCGGCCGCCGACGCGCGGCCGCGACAGCCGCCGCCGTCGCGTGCGCGGCGACCGCACTCGCCGCCTGGGTGGCCCCCGGCGCCTCCCGCTTCTACTGGACACAGGCGCTGTGGGACACCGGCCGGGTGGGCCGCCTTGACTACGTCTCCAACCAGTCGCTGCAGGGCGTCCTGGCCCGGCTCGGCGTGACGGGCCACGCCGTCTGGGCGTGCGCCGTCCTGGTGGTCCTCGCCGTCTGGGCCCGGCGCACCCGGCGTGCCCTCGCCGCGGACGACTGGCCGGCCGCCTTCGCCCTGACCGGCCTGACCGCGTGCCTGGTCAGCCCGATCACCTGGGTGCACCACCTGGTGTGGATGCTGCCGGCCTTCGCGGTGCTGGTCCGCGCCGGGCACCCGCGGACCGCCGGTGCCCTGTACGCGGTGATGTGCACCAGCGTGGTGTGGCTGTGGTTCGACGACGCCTCCGGCGTCGACGGCTTCCTGGGCGGCAACACCTACGCGTGGATCACCCTCGGCCTGCTGCTGCGGCTGCCGGTCGGTCATCCCTCCGACGAGCGCGCGACCCTGCCCCGCAGCACGAGCGCCACGGCACCGGCGCCCAGTGCGGCGGCCCCCGAGATGACACCGGTCTCCGGCCATCCGGGCCCGCCCTCCGGCACGACGACCGCGGCCACCGGCGCCGCGTGGGGGCCCGGCCGGGGCCGTACCCGCAGCCCGTCCAGCGACCCCACCGGCGCCACCCGCCCGGCCGCCGCGACCCCCCAGTCGAGCAGCTCCCGGGCCTCCTCGTAGACGGTGAACCCGCCCCCGGCCTGCGGGTTCATCACGGTGACGACGAGGGTCCGCCCGCCCCGGCGGGCGGCGGCGACGAGGGTGTTGCCCGCGTTGGTGGTGTAGCCGTTCTTGACGCCGATCAGCCCGGGGTAGGGCGCCACGCCGTCCGCGCCGGTCAGCAGCCGGTTGGTGTTGCGGATGCCGTACGACCCTCCGGCGCCGTCCGGGAACATCGCCTCGGCGGTGCCGCAGTAGCGGGCGAAGTCCGCGTTGCGCAGCCCGGACCGCCCGAAGACCGCGAGGTCGTAGGCCGACGACACCTGCCCCGGCGTGTCGTAGCCGTCGGGTGAGCGCACGTGCGTGTCCAGAGCGCCGAGCGCCCGCGCCTCGGCCTGCATTCGGGCCGCCGTCGTGGCCCAGCCGCCGTTGAGGGAGGCGAGGACGTGCACCGCGTCGTTGCCGGAGTTCAGGAACACCCCGCGCCACAGGTCGGCGACGGTGTACGTGCGTCCCTCGGCGACCCCGACCATGCTGCTGCCCGGTCCGATGCCCGCCAGTTCCTCCTCCCGCACCCGGTGCCGGATGCCCCCCGGCAGGGTCGGCAGCACGGTGAGCGCGAACAGGGTCTTCAGGGTGCTGGCTGGCGGCAGTCTGCGGTGCGCGTCGTGCGCGGCGAGCACCTCGCCGCTGCGGGCGTCGGCCACCAGCCACGACAGGGCGGAGACGTCGGGGAGCGCGGGAGTGCCCGGCCGGGGGCGCACGAGCGTGCCGTGCCCGTACAGCAGCGACGGGCGCGGCATCACCGCCCTCGGCCCGCCGGCCGGTCCCGGCTTCGGCGCGGCGGCCGCCGCGACGGGCGCGAACACCAGGACGCCCGCCACACAGACCGCGCAGGTGGCGGCCGCGGCCCGGGGCATGCGGAACGCGACCGCGGTTCGAGGCATACGGAAGGAAAATCCGATGGTCATATTGTCAACGTAGGAATCGGTCCGGCGCTCGGGCCGATGGCCGGGCCGGGCCGCGGGCGGGAGCACCCGGATGCCGCAGTCACTCCGCGGCGTCGGCGGTGTCCCGGCGCCCGGCCAGCCGCAGCGTCACGACGGCCGCGATCCCCGCGACGACGCCGAAGGTGAGGGCGGCCGGCACGCCGCCGCCGAGCCCGGCGAACAAGGAGACCGGTCCGCGCACGGTGGTGGTGTCGTCCGTCGCCCAGTGCAGGAACTGGCTCGCCAGCAGTCCCAGCACGGTCGCGCAGACCGCGCCCGCCGCCATCGCCGGCGCCGTGGCCTCGGTGAGAAGGCCCGGCAGCAGCCGCAGCGCCCACCACACCACGGCCAGCACGACGACGTCGGCGGCCCGGTACAGCAGCCAGTCGCCCAGGGGCGTGGTCGACGGGCCGTTCCAGGCGCCCAGCAGCAGCCACTCGCGCAGCAGGTCGCCGGGCTCGGACAACAGCCCCTCGCCGGGGAAGGACGTCTGGATCCAGGCCGCCACCGACTGGTAGGAGAGGACCACCAGCGACAGCGCCACCACCGCGGTCCCGGCGCTCGCCGCCAGACGGGCCGCGAGCGGCGGTACGTCGCGCCGGGGCAGCGGTTCCGGGTCGACGTTCATGACACGCGCCAGAACCACCATGACCGGGGCGGTCAGCAGCCCCGCGACCACCGCGACCGGACCGCCGGAGGCGATCACGCTCGCCACCTGCGGCAGCACCCGGAAACTGCCGTGGCCCCGCGAGGCGATCAGCCACGGCGCGGAGACGGTCACGGCCAGCGTCGCCGCCACCGGAGCCCAGGCCCACAGTGCGAGCAGCGTGGCCGGCGTGCGGCCCTGCACCGGCGGCAGTCGGCGCAACAGGAGCAGCGCACCGGCCACGAAGAACAGGAAGAGGGTCACGAACCTGATCTGCATCGCGGTGCGGTAGAGGTCGGCGTAGAGGGCGCCACCGGAGACGCCCGAGTACGACCAGGGAGAAAGCAGGGTTCTGAGTGCGGTCGCGGACTCGATGTCGAAGACGTTGCCCGTGCCCTGGAGCCCGAGTGCCGAGGCGCTCGCCCCGGCCCACAGCGTCAGCAGAGTGAGCAGGGCGCCTCCGACCGCCGCCGGTATGAGCGCGCGCCGATATGTCATGTGCCGTACCCCCGTGTCGCACCTGTGGTCTGCATGTGCAGGTCAGCCCGAAGGATAAGGGGCGATGATCGGGTGGTGTGCGGCCCCCCGCTGCGCGCATCCCGTGCCGGAGGAGGATTCCGTGGTGACCAGCGCTGACGACACCGTCCGCCGGGCGCTCGCCCGTCGGGGCATGACCCTCGAACGCCTCACGCTCGGCTGGAACGTGATCGGCATCGTGGTGCTCGCCGTCGCCGCGGTCTCGGCGCGGTCCGTCGCGCTGGCCGGCTTCGGCCTGGACTCCCTCATCGAGATCGGCGCCTCGGCCGTGGTGATCTGGGAGTTGTCCGGTACGGGCGAGGAACGGCGGCGCAGGGCAATGCGGTTGATCGGGGTCGGTTTCGCACTGCTGGCCGTCTACCTGCTGGCGCAGTCCACCTGGGTGCTGGCGACCGGTTTCCGGCCACGTCACTCGGCGCTGGGCATCGCCTGGACGGCGGTGACGGCCGTCGTGATGTTCGCCCTCGCCGCGGGCAAGGCACGCACCGGCGAGGCGCTGGACAATCCGGTGCTCAGGACCGAGGGCCGGGTCACGCTGATCGACGGGCTCCTGGCCGCCGCCGTGCTCCTCGGCCTCCTGCTCAACTCCCTGGCCGGCCTGTGGTGGGCCGACCCGGCGGCCGGATACGTCCTGGTCTACTACGCGGTGCGTGAGGTGCGGGACATCTTCACCGGCGAGCACGGGATCTGACGGTGCGTCAGCTAGTCGGCAGCGTGGGCTGGACGCGCCGTAGGAAGGTCGCGTTGTCCGGGGTGTCGCGCATGCGCTCCAGCAGGGTCTCCAGGTTCGCCTGCCCGTCCCGTGTCTGAAGGGCGCGCCGCAGGCCGCGTACGGTGGTCAACTCGGCGGGGGAGAGGAGGAGTTCCTCGCGCCGGGTCCCGGAGGGGTTGACGTCGACGGCCGGGAAGACGCGGCGCGAGGCGAGTTCGCGGCTCAGGCGCAGTTCCATGTTGCCGGTGCTCTTCAGCTCCTCGAAGAAGTAGTCGTCGGCGCGCGAGCCGGTCTCCACCAGCGCGGTGGCGAGGATCGTCAGCGAGCCGCCCTCCTCGGCGAGCCGGGCGGCGCCGAAGAACCGCTTCGGGCCGAGCAGCGCGGAGGCGTCCACGCCGCCGCTGAGCGTACGGCCGCTCGACGCGGCCGCGTTGTTGTGCGCCCGGCACAGCCGGGTCAGGGAGTCGAGCAGGATCACGACGTCCTCGCCGGCCTCGACGAGCCGCTTCGCCCGCTCGATGACGAGGTCGGCGAGCGCGATGTGCTGCTTGGGGCTCCGGTCGAAGGTGGAGGCGTACACCTCGCCGCGTACGGAGCGCCGCATCTCGGTGACCTCCTCGGGCCGTTCGTCCAGCAGCACCACCATCAGGTGGCACTCGGGGTGGTTGCCGGCGACGGCGGCCGCGATCTGCTGCAGCAGTACGGTCTTGCCGGTCTTGGGCGGGGCCACGATCAGGCCGCGCTGGCCCTTTCCGACGGGGGCGAGGAGGTCGGCGACGCGTCCCGCGAGCCCGGCCGCCGGGTGCTCCAGACGGATGCGCTGCCGGGGATGCAGCGGGGTGAGGTCGCGGAAGTGCGGACGGCCGCGGAGTTCGTCGGGCGTGCGCCCGTTGACCCGTACGACCTCGGTGAGTGCGCGCCGGCCGTCGCGGACGCCGTCGACCAGGTCGCCCTTGCGCAGGCCGTGACGGCGGATCAGCGCGGGTGGGACCGGCAGGTCGGACGGCGTGGCCTGCAGGCCCGGGGCGCGCAGATGACCCTTTCCGCCCGCGTCGATGTCGAGGACACCGGCGGCGACCTGGGTCTGGGGTTCCTGCCTGACAGGGGGGTGTTCGAGAGTGGTGGTCATGTCGGTCGGTCCTTTCGAGGACGAATGCAAGGGGACATGCGGGAGGGAGGGGGAGGCCGCGAGAGGAAGGCGGACATGCGCCTTCGGCGGCGGGAACGGCACCTCGGTGCGGGGCGGGAAACGCGCCGGTCACGGGGTGGTGGTGGAAAGCCGGTGCGCCGGCCGGAGGACGGCGGGCGGTCGGCTGACTGAGGTGGAACGGCACCGGCGCCCTCAACGGGGCGTACGCAAGTGCTAGCAGGACGGTACCACAGGGGCCGCGGGCCCAAACCGCTCGACTGCTCACCGGCGTCAACACGACGGTGTCCCGGCCTATTCCGCACAGCCGGTGTCGATTGCGGCCGGTCCCGTTCGTCGGTGGGGTGTAGGAAGCTGATGACGACCGGGAGGACCCCATGAAGTACATGCTGCTCGTCTGCGGCGACGACACCGCCGACGCCTCCGGCATGGCGCCCGTCGAACCCTGGGTGGAGGAACTCGGGGAGCGCGGCGCCCGCCTGCACGGCCACCGGCTGGCCCTGCCCGCCGAGGCGGTCACCGTACGGGTGCGTGGAGGCGAGGTCCTGCGCACCGACGGCCCCTTCGCCGAGACCAAGGAGTACGTCGCCGGATTCGACGTCCTGGAGTGCGACAGCCTGGAGGAGGCGGTCGAGGCGGCCGCCGCGCACCCCGTGGCCGCCATCGGAGCCATGGAGGTGCGGCCGTTCTGGCCGATGGGCGACGAGGACGACGCCGAGAGCGCGATCCGCGCCCTCGACGCGGAACTCACCGCCGCCTTCCACGCCCGCGACCTGGACCGCGCGCTCGCCTGCTACACACCGGACGCGGCCGTCTTCCACCTCGCCCACGGCGAGGAGCGCCAGGGGCTGGGCGCCCACCGGGAGGCGCTGCGGGAGCTGTTCGCGTCCGTCACCGGTCCGGTGACCCGCGAGGTGCTGGACCTGCGCGTCCAGGTCGACGAGAGCGTCGGCTTCACCCACGCCCTGGTCCGGCTGACGGCGGCCCGCGGCGACGGCACGGCGCTCGACGAGACGCTGCGGGTGACCACCGGCTACCGCGACACCGGGCTGCGCCGGCTGATCACCCACGAGCACGCCGTGTCCGTGAAGGGGGCGTGATGCGGTACGCCCTGCTGGCCCGCCTCCCGGACGGGGGCGAGGAACCCCCGTCCGGGGGCCCGGACCGCCCGGAGGTCACCGGCGGGGTGCGGCTGCGGCCGGCCGTGGACGCCACCACCGTCCGCGTGCGGGACGGTGAAGTCCTGCTCGCGGACGGGCCGTTCGCGCCGTCAGGGGAGGACCTCGCGGCGATCGCCCTCGTCGACGCGGAGGACCTCGACGAGGCGATCGCCCTGGCCGCCGGGCACCCCTACGCGTGTGACGGCGGTTCGGTCGAGGTACGGCCGGTCTGGGAGTGAGTGCCACGGAGGACGTCGCGGCGGCCGTCGCCGCCGCCTTCCGCGAGGAATGGGGCCAGGTCGTCGCCACCCTCATCCGGGTGACCGGCGACTGGGACCTGGCCGAGGAGTGCGCGCAGGACGCCTTCACCCAGGCCCTCGACCGGTGGCGGCGCGACGGCGTCCCGCGCCGCCCCGGCGCCTGGCTGACCACCACCGCCCGCAACCGCGCCCTCGACGTCCTGCGCCGCAGGGCGGTCGGGGCGGCCAGACTCCGGGAGGCCGCCGTGCTGGCCCGCGACGAGCAGCCGTACGACCCCGAGTACGACCGCGACGACAGCGGCGTGCGGGACGACCGGCTGCGCCTGATCTTCACCTGCTGCCACCCCGCGCTGCCCGTCGAGGCCCGGGTCGCCCTGACCCTGCGCACCCTCGCGGGCCTGACCACGCCGGAGATCGCCCGTGCCTTCCTGGTGCCCGAGGCGACCATGGCCCAGCGCCTGGTGCGGGCGAAGCGGAAGATCCGCAACGCCGGCATCCCCTACCGGGTGCCGCCCGCCCACCTCCTGCCCGAACGCACCACCGGCGTCCTCGGCGTGGTCTACCTCCTGTTCAACGAGGGCTACGCCGCCACTTCCGGAGCCGAACTCGTGCGCGCCGGCCTGTGCGCGGAGGCCGTCCGTCTCGCCCGGCTGCTGGCCCGCCTGATGCCCGACGAACCGGAGACGCTCGGCCTGCTCGCCCTCCTGCTGCTGCACGACGCGCGCCGGCACACGCGCGTGGACGCCGCCGGCGACCTGGTGACCCTGGAGGACCAGGACCGCAGCGCCTGGGACCGCGCCGAGATCGACGAAGGCACCGCGCTGGTGGAGACGGTCCTGCGCCGCGGCCGGCCCGGGCCCTACCAGATCCAGGCGGCCATCGCGGCCTGCCATGCGAACGCCGCCACGGCGGACGACACCGACTGGGCCGACATCGCCGCGCTGTACGGCGCCCTGCTCCGCTTCGTGCCCTCCGCCGTCGTACGCCTCAACCGCGCCGTCGCCGTCGGCATGTCCGAGGGCCCGGACGCCGGACTCGCCCTGGTCGCCGAAGTGGAACGCGACGGCGAGCTCGCCGACTACCACCTGCTCCCCGCCACCCGGGCCGACCTGCTGCGCCGCGCCGGACGGACGGCCGAGGCGGCCGCGGCGTACGAGCGGGCCCTGGAACTGGTGCGGAACGACGCCGAACGGAGGTTCCTGCGCAGGCGGCTCGCGCAGTGCCGGCCGGGGTGAGGGCGGGCCCCCGGACCCGACGTCAGGAAGCGGAGGCCGACCGTGCCTGTGCCTCCTTGGCGATCTCCTCGAAGCGGGCGCCCATGGCCGCCGCCAGCGCCTGCGCACCCGACAACGGCCGCACCATGACGGTGAATTCGTCGATCAGGCCGTTCTCGTCCAGGTGGATGAAGTCGCAGCCCGTCAGCTCGCGGTCGCCCACCCGGGCCGCGAACACCAGGGCGTGGTCGCGGCCGTCGGGCCCGGCGAGCTCGCGCTCGTAGCGGAAGTCCTCGAAGACCTGCGCCACCGCCCGCAGGATCGCCGCGGTGATCGCCTTGCCCGGGTACGGCTTGAACACCACCGGGCTGGAGAACACGACGTCCTCCGCCAGCAGTGCCTCGACCGCGTCGAGATCACCCGCCTCGACCGCTTCGCGGAACGCGCGCATCGCTCACTCCATAGTGAACTAGTGGAATAGGTGCCGATGAGACTAGCCAGGAGGCGCGGGCCTGTCCACGACCGGTTCCCCTAAGCTGACCGAGATGTTCAGCCCCGAAGGTCCCAGCCTGCGTGAACTCGCCGTCCAGGCGCTCTCGTCCGTCGAGCGCGGATACGACCTGCTCGCCCCCAAGTTCGACCACACGCCCTTCCGGACGCCCGAGTCGGTGCTGGAGGCCGTGGCGGCGGCCCTCGCCCGGACCGGGCCCTACGCGACGGGGCTCGACCTGTGCTGCGGCACCGGCGCGGGGGTCGAGGTGCTCGGCCGGGTCTGCCGGGAGAGTGTGACGGGCGTCGACTTCAGCGCCGGGATGCTCGCCGTGGCCCGGCAGAACGTCCGACCGGCGGGGCCGGACGTCTCCTGGGTGCGGGCGGACGCCCGCGCGCTGCCGTTCGGACCGGCCTTCGACCTGGTGGTCAGCTTCGGGGCCTTCGGCCACTTCCTGCCCGGCGAACTGCCCGGCCTGTTCCGGCAGGTGCACTCCGTGCTGCGGCCGGGCGGCTGCTTCGCCTTTCCCGTGCTCGCGCCGCCCCGGCCCTCGTCGCCCGCCTTCTGGATGCTGCTGGGCTTCGACGCCGTCATGCGGGTGCGCAACGCCGTGTGGCGCCCGCCGTTCGTCATGTACTACCGGGACTTCCGGCTCGGCGACGTCCGGCGGGAGCTGGAGGGCGCCGGGTTCCGTGTCGGCCTGGAGGCCCTGCCGGAGTTCGGGCGGCGAAGCGACGGCAGCCCGCGGGTGCGCCTGGTGCGGGCCGTCAGGTCCTGAGGGCGCGGGGCGGTCACGGCGGCCGGGGCTGGGCCGTCGGTCCCGGGAAAGGCCCGACCGGCCCGGCGCCGGAGACCGCGTCGGGCGGGACGATGAGAGTGCGGAACGCGGGTCAGGGAGGTGCGTCGTGAACTGCTACGACTGCGCGCTCAAGGACACGACGGCCCCGGCGGTCGCGGTGTGCGACCGCTGCGGCTGCGGAGTGTGCCTGCGGCACGCCCACGTCGTCGGACGGCTGACGGAGCGCGCCCCCGGCTCGGGGCCGGGCGCCGGCCGCCGGCTCGCGCGGCGCGTGACATGTCCCTCGTGCTACGAGGCCGAGACGTTCGACCATGTGCGGTGCGCCGGCTGAACGGTCCCGCCCCGGCACGCGGGCCCGCCGGCCGGTCAGTCGTGCGGGACGACGGCGACCGGACACGGCATGTGGTGCAGGGCCGCGTGGGCCACGGGCCCGAGCCTCCAGGTCAGGTGCGAGGGGTTGCGCCGGCGCCCCAGCACGGTGAGTTCGCTGCGCTCCGCCGCGTACAGCAGCACCGCGGCGGCCGGCCCTGCCGCCACCTGCTCCACGACCCGGACGTGGGGGAACTTCTCCCGCCAAGGGGCCAGTACGGCCGCGAGACGCGCGTGCTCCTCCGCCTCGTGGTGGCTGTCGGCGTGACCGGCGGCCATCGCGTGCACCGGGGCGACCGTGCCGAACGACTGCAGCGCCCGCACCACGCGCACCCGGGCCCGGCGCCGGTCGGCCGCCGCGAACGCGAACTCGAGCAGCGGGTCGGCGGCCCGGCCCGTCTCCTTGACACCGACCACGACCTCGCCGCGGTCGGCCGCCACGGGACGGCCCGAGCCGTCCTCGACCGCCGGATCGCCGGCCCGGACCACGACGGCCGGACACCGGGCGCGGCCCAGGACGTACAGGCTGGTGGAACCCAGCAGGAAACTCGCCGTGGAGCCGTGTCCGCGGCTGCCGAGCACCAGCAGCTCCGCGAGCCCGCCGAGGTCCAGCAGCGCCTCGGTGGCGGGGGTCGACGTCAGTTCCGTGGTCAGGACCAGACCGGGGTAGTGGTGCAGCAGTTCGGTCTCGGTCCGCTGCAGGAGCCGCCCGCCGTTCTGCTGCTTGCCGAGCGCCTCATGGGCGAGGGGCACGTCGAGCGGCTGCGTGGACCAGGAGTGGAGCAGCAGCAGCGGCCGCCGTCTGCTCGCGGCCTCGCGGGCGGCCCACCATGCGGCCGTCGTCCCGGCCGGGGAGCCGTCGATTCCGACGACGACAGGTCCGGTCATGGCCCACCTCCGGTCCCGGCGCGGCGGCCCCGGGCATGCCGCGCCGCACGCAGTCCCCTCTTTCAGGATCGCCGTCGTACGGCCGCCGGAGCAGGGCCTGAAGGTGCGACGCGGGGGCCGTTCGGCCCGCCCCGGCAGCGCGCCACGAGCCGGCCGCGACCGCTCAGCCCGCCGACGGCAGTGTGAACTCGTAGACCAGGGCCTCCTGTTGGGCGTCGATCAGCAGGTCGGTGATCTCCAGCGGCCGCGCGTACTGGTCGTGCACGCGCCGCCTCACCCGCACCGAGGGCGCGTCGGCGAGCGGGGTGATGGAGTCGCGGTGGTGCAGGGTCAGGCCCGCCTTGCGCATCCAGTCGTAGGCACGGCGCAGCTGGGCCGTGGCGGCACCGTCGGCGCGGTCGCGGTAGCGGGCCAGTTCCTCCACCTCCGACAGGGCGACGGCGGAGAAGGAGGTCACGGCGGTACGGCGGCCCCGGCCGTCGGCGCCCGTCGACTCGTAGCGGTGCACCAGCGTCGGCCGGTGCGCGGCGAGACCGAGGGCCTCGGCGTGCTCGGGCGGGGGAGGCTCCCAGGTGACGGTGGCCCGGTCGACCGCGCCGCCGGGGTCGGTGTGCCGGGCGCCCACCGGGAACGTCAGCGAGGACGGGCCGCTCACCGCCGCGCCGGGCAGCGTGGCGTGGCTGCCGCGCCGGTCGGTGGCGACCAGGCCGTCCCGGCGCAGCACCTCCAGCGCCTGCCGTACGGTCTCCCGGCTGACCCCCAGATGCTCGGCCAGCCTCCTTTCGCTCGGCAGGCGTTCGCCCGGCGGGATGCGGCCGTCGCGCAGGTCGTCGAACAGGCGCGTGGCGACGCGCCAGTACAGCGGCGGGCCGGTGACGGGGGAGTGGGCGTGCGGAGTGGTGCGGGCCATGCCGCGCCTCCTGTTGGTGACGTGCGGTAGCCGTGCGGGCTCGGTGCGCCACCAGATCTAGCATTGGTCTAAACCACCAGGGAAGAGCGGGCGGGCGGTTCGGCCGAAACCGGCCCGCCCCGCACCCCGGCTCACAAGGCGCTGTAGAGGGCCTCGATCAGTGCCGTCTTCCGTGGGTCGTCGGCGATATGAGGCCCCATCCGGTTCATGACGTACCCCAGCGACACCCCCACCTCGGGGTCGGCGAGCCCGCAGGAGCCGCCGAAGCCGTCGTGTCCGAAAGCCCTCGGGTTGGGCCCGTAGGAGCCGTTCGGCCCGCTCAGCCACAGGCCCAGCCCGATCTCCGTCTCGCCGTCGAGTCCGGCGCCGAGCACCAGGTCCCGGCACCTGCCCTGCCCCTCGCGCACCCGCTCCGCCGCCTCGGGCGACAGCACGCGCCGCCCGCCGTACGACCCTCGCCCCGCGAAGATCCCGTACAGGGCGGCGATCGCCCGCGCGGTGCCGTGCCCGTTCGCGGCCGGGATCTCCGCGGCCCGCCACTGCGGCGTGTTCGCCTCGGCCGCGCCCACCAGGGGGTTGGCCAGCGCGGCGAGCACCGCGGGTGTCAACCGGCCGAAGGCGGCGCCCTGTTCGCTGTCGGAGGCGGCCGGCGGATGCAACAGCTCGGCGGCCCGCCCCGCCTCCTTCTCGGGCAGGCCGATGGTGAAGTCGATCCCCATCGGTCCGGTCACCTCCCGCTCCAGAAAGGCCCCCGGCGTCAGCCCCGAGATCCGCCGCACGAGCTCCCCGACCAGGTGGCCGAAGGTGAGCGCGTGATAGCCGGAGACCGTTCCCGGCTCCCACCACGGCTCCGTGGCCGCCAGCCGCCGCGTCATCAGCTCCCAGTCGTAGAGCTGCTCGACCGAGTGCGGTTCCCTGAGGCCGGCCAGACCGGAGCGGTGCGACAGCAGATGCCGTACGAGGACCTTCTCCTTGCCGGCCGCGGCGAACTCGGGCCAGTAGTCGGCCACCGGCGCGTCGAAGTCGAGCAGCCCCCGGTCCGCCAGGACGTGCGCGCACAGGGCGGTGGGCCCCTTCGACGTGGACCACACATTGACCAGGGTGTCCCGCTCCCAGGGGCGGGTGCGGTCGGCGTCGGCCCAGCCGCCCCACAGATCCACCACGACCTCGCCGCCGACGGTCACGGTGACGGCGGCGCCCAGCTCCGCGCGTTCGCGGAAGTTCTCCTCGAACGCCGTCCGCACCGCTTCGAACCGCGCGTCGCAGTGTCCCCGCGCGACTGGCTCGCGTTCCGTCATGGTCCCCTCCGTCGTCCGCCGGAAGCCCGGGCCGCACCGCCGCGATCCGGGCCCCCTGAACGTACCGACTGGTCGGACTGGAGGGAAGGTCGCGAGGGGTAACAGGTCGCCGGAGGGAGCGGGGACCGAGAGAGGGAACAGGTCGCCCGACGGCAGGGAGGGTCAGAGGAAGAACAGGTCGCCGGCCGGCTCCTCGTGACCGTCCGCCGTGTGCCAGTAGTCCCGTGTCGCGACCGCCAGCCCCTCCTCGTCGAACCGCACGAACACGCATCCCGCCAGCGTGGACGGCACTCCCTCCTCCTCGGCGAGCACCCGGAACTCGGCCACCGCCACCCCGTCCGGGCCGACGACCGGCGCCGAGAAGCGCACGTCCGTCACCCGCTCCCGCGCGAAGGACCAGCGCAGGTAGTCGGCCAGTTCGGCCCGGCCCCGGTGCGGCTCGCGGAACGGCATGGACCGGTGGACGCACTCCTCGGCGTACAGCCGCAGCAGCGCGTCCACGTCGTGCGCGGCCCAGGCCCGCTCCCAGACCCTGACGAAGCGTTCCGCCGCCTCATGTGTCCGCATGCCCGGCCCCTCAGGCGTAGGCCCGCAGCCACTTCAGCTTGGCCGCCTGCTGGTAAGGCCCCCCGCCCTCATGGTCGTTGAACTCGTACACCTCGATCCGCTTGTCGTCGTGTGCCCAGTTGTTGAACGCCGCGTAGACCGTCGAGGGCGGGCACGTCTGGTCCTCCAGGGCCGCCGAGAAGAGGGCGGGCGCGCGGCCGCGGGTGGCGAAGTGGACGCCGTCGAAGTAGGACAGGGTGCGCAGGGCGTCCTCGGCGCGGCCGCGGTGGGTCTTGAGGAACAGGCCGATCTCCCGGTAGGGGTGACGGTCCGTCAGGGTGGTGGAACGCGGGAAGTCGCACAGGAACGGCACGTCCGGGGCGATCGCGACCAGGTCCGGAACGAGGCCGCCCACGGCGATGGTGATGCCGCCGCCCTGGCTGCCGCCGGTCGCGACCGTGCGCGAGGCGTCGGTCAGCGGATGCGAACGCGCCGCCTCGACGGCGCGCACCGCGTCGGTGAACACACGGCGGTAGTAGTAGTTCTCGGGCGCGTCGATGCCCCGGGTCATGAAGCCCGGGTACGCGGGGGCGCCGCCCATCGGGTCCGCGGTGCCGCCACCGCCGCCCCAGGCGCTGCCCTGGCCGCGCGTGTCCATCACGAAGTGCGCGCGGCCCGTGGACGCCCACAGCAGATGCTCGTGCGGGAGCCCGCGTCCGCCGCCGTACCCGATGAACTCCACGACCAGCGGAACCGGTTCGTCCGTGCCGGCGGGAAGCGTCAGCCAGCCTTTCACCGGGTGCCCGCCGAACCCGGCGAACGTCACGTCGTACACCTGGACCGTCGTCAGCCCCGTGTCGACCGGCTCGAAGCGGGCGTCCAGGTCGTGCTCGCGGGCCTCCTGGAGGGTCTTGGACCAGAACGCGTCGAAATCCGTGGGCTCGGCGGACGCGCTGCGGTACGCGCGGAGTTCGTCGAGGGGGAGGTCGAACAGGGCCATGCAGGACCGCCTTGAAGTCGGGACCGAACGGGTGATCACACCGTACGTGGGTGGTCGGACGACTCGCCAGACCTGTGCCGCCCGGCCGCTCGACGGCGCGAATCCGCCCCCGGCGAGGAACCCGCTGGTCATCGAGGCGGGGAGCGTCGGTGTCCGACGGATCGGACGAACCCCGTCGGCCGGGCGGGCCTGCTCAGAGGTAGGGCCTCAAGGGGTTACGGCCCTCCGGCCTGCCGGCGCGTCCACTGCGGCTCGGTGCGCGCCCACTCCCGTTCCCACTCGGTCAGCCGGTGGCCGGTGGCGACGCGGCGTACGACGACGTTGACCAGGAGCACCAGAGCGGCCGAGCCGCCCGCGGCGCATGTGCCGATGGTGACCGTGTGCTGCCAGATCTGGCTCTCTCCCGGTGGCGGGGGGACGCTGCGGTCGCGGGAGTCGAACCACACGTCGACGGTGTCACCGCGCCGGGTGCCCGCCGGGACGCGCGCCTGCGCCGTGTGCGTCCTGGCCGCGCCGTCCGTCCAGCGCACCCGCACGGGGTACGCGTGATCGCGGCCGCCCGGTGTGGTGGCGGGCCTGTCGGGCGGGGTGCCGACGACCTCGGCCCGCACCTGGTGGCGTGCGGCCCGGTCCGCGGCCGCGACGGTCCGCGCGTGGTCGTGCGCCCACCAGCCGGCGACCGCCCCCGCCAGTGGCGCGCCCACGAGCAGCAGCACGGCGACGGCCAGCACCGTCCACGCCTCGACGACGTCCGACCGGCGCCGCAGCGGATTGCGCCGCCAGCGCCAGCCGCGCACCCGGGTTCGCATCTCGACCTCCCCGCCGTGACCGGAGCCGGAGGGACTGATGGGGTCCGGTCCGTATTGTCCCTCCGCGCCGCGTGCGCGCGCGAGTTCCCGGGGAAGCGGGTACCCGGCGGCGGCAAGATCGCTCACCGTGGGAGGCGGCGGACGGGCGTCAGCCGAAGCGTTCGATGCGGATCCGGTCGACGGGCTGGCCGGCCGCGACGAGCAGCCGGGAGGCGTGCTCGGCGAAGGCGTTCGAGCCGCACACATAGGCCTCCCAGCCGCCGGCAGGCCCGTCGGCCAGGAGCGGCGCCACATGGGAGGCGGCCAGACGACCCACCGGCACGCCCTCGGGAGCGCTCCGGGTGAAGACGGGTGTCGTCTCCGCGCCGAACTCCCGCGCGTAGATCAGCTCCCGCGGACCGCGCGCGGACACCAGCAGCCGCAGCGGCACGTCCAGGCCGCGCGCCCGGCGGTGGCGCACCATCGACATCAGCGGTACGACGCCGGAGCCGGCGCCGATCAGCAGCGCCGGCCGGTCGCCGGGCCAGGCGAAGAAGCCGCTCACCGGGCCGCGCACCTCCACCCGGTCACCGGGCCGCGCCACCGTGTGGAACCAGCCCGAGACCTCGCCGCCGTCGACGTGGTCGAGGGTCAGCTCGATGTGCCCGCCGTCGTCCGGCGCGGAGGCGATCGAGTAGTGGCGCTGGGCCACGTAGCCGTCCTCGGCGGTGAGCCGGAGCATCAGATGCTGACCGGGCAGATGCCCCGTCCAGGCCGGCACCGCGAACCGGAACGTCGAGGCGCGCGGCGTCTCGCGCCGGATCTCGGTCAGCGTCGCGGTCTGCCACCGCGCGGCGCCCCCGTCGCTCACCTCGATCCGGCCGGGCACGGCGAAGCGCGTCGGGGGGACGAACACAGGGCGGGTCTGGGTCGGTCGCTCAGTCACCGGAGTACCGCTGCTCCTCCCAGGGGTTGCCGCGTTCGTGGTAGCCGTTCTGCTCCCAGAAACCGGGCTCGTCGTGGTCCAGGAGCCGGATGCCCGCGATCCACTTGGCGCTCTTCCAGAAGTACAGGTGCGGCACCAGCAGCCGTGCGGGACCGCCGTGTTCGGCGGGCAGCGGCTTGCCGTCGTACTCCCAGGCGATCCAGGCCTTCCCGCCGGTCAGGTCCGCCAGGGGGAGACCGGCGGTGTACCCGGTGTGCGCGTACGCGACGGCGTGCGTGGCGGACGCCAGAGGCCGCGCCGCGTCGAGGAACGCGTCCAGGGACACGCCCGCGAACCGCACGCCGAACTTGGACCAGCCCGTCACGCAATGGATGTCGCCGTCGTACGCCGAGCCGGGCAGCGCGTGCGCCTGCTCCCAGTCCCAGGTCCGGGGCCGCTTCACCAGCCCGTCGACGCGGAAGGTCCAGTCGGCCGCCGCCAGCTCGGGCGTGACCTCGGCGGACAGCACGGGCCAGTCGTCGCCCGCGTCGTACTGACCGGGCGGCAGGCCCGGATCGGCGACGCGGGGACGCCCGGTGAAGCCTCGGGTGACGTTCATACGGATCCAGCGGGAGGGAGGTCGGTTCTCACGCATTCAACCGTACGTGCACGTCAGGTATGCCCCGGGGCCGGGGACCCCCGCTTCGTGAACGGCGTGTGACGTCTTCCGGGCCCCGGGAATAGCCGCTCCCCGATCTTGCTTGCCGCCTGTGGCAGGGGCGAGCGCGAGGGAGAGGGAGAGCACATGCCGAAGACGTACGGCGGCACGCGGTACGGCGGTACTCAGGCCGCCGGTGTCGAGGTCCGGGACGAGGTCGTCGTCGAGGCCGCCGGATGAGCCACGTCCTCGACAATCCGGCCCTCGCGTCCCTGACCGGCCCGCACGCCCGGTTCGCCGAGCGGCGCGGACGGGTGCTGCGCTATCCGGTGGACGTCTCGCCGTGGCTCGCGCTGCCCGACGAACCCGACGCCGGCGACTGGGCCGACCTGGCCGCGCTCGCGGGCCCCGGAGCGGAGGTGCCGCTGAACGGCTACTGCCCCGAGGTGCCCGCCGGCTGGGAGGTCGTCTTCCACGTCGAGGGCGTGCAGCTCGTCGACGACGGCCTGGCCGCCGCGCCGGACGCGGAGGCCGTCCGGCTCGGCCCCGCCGACGTGCCCGACATGCTCGACCTGGTCGCGCGCACCCGGCCCGGTCCCTTCCTGCCGCGCACCGTCGAGCTCGGCACCTACCTCGGCATCCGCCGCGACGGCGTTCTGGTGGCGATGGCGGGGGAGCGGCTGCGTCCGCCGGGCTGGACCGAGATCAGCGCCGTCTGCACCGACCCCGCCGTCCGCGGCGAGGGACTGGCGACCCGGCTGATCCTCGCCGTCGCCCACGGCATCCGCGAGCGCGGTGAGACCCCGTTCCTGCACACCTCCGCCCGCAACACCGGCGCCATCCGCCTGTACGAGACCCTCGGCTTCCGGCTCCGCCGCACGACCGCCTTCCTGGCGGCCCGCGCCCCCGAACACCTCGCACAAGCCAGGGAGCCGGCAGCGCCTCAGCCCTCCTCGCCGGGCGTGGCCCACGCGTTGTAGCGCGCCAGATAGCCGGCGAACCGCCGCAGATCCTCCTCCGGCCAGTCCGCCAGCCGCTCCCGGAACGCGGCCCGGCGGCTGTCCGTCACCTGGGCGAGGATCCGGCGGCCCGCCTCGGTCAGGTGCAGGACCTGCACCCGGTGGTCGTCCGGATCCACGCGCCGCTCGACCAGCCGGGCCCGCTCCAGCGCCGCCACCTGACGGCTCACCGTGGACTTGTCCAGGGCGTAGTGGGCCGCCAGATCGGTGGCCCGGCAGCCGTCGCGCTCCTCCAGGTGCCCGAGCAGGGTGTACGACACGAGCGACAGCTCGGGATGCATGCGCCCCGCCGAGGCCCGGGCCCGCCGGGCGAAAGCCGTCATCTCGCGCTGGATCGTCTCCACCGCCTCGTCCGCGTCCACCGGAACCTCCCTCACGCCACTGGTTGTATAGTACAACTTGAGTGAGAGTTGTATAAGCCAACCATTTGGAGGCGGTGAGCGATGAGGACCCCGGCACTGCGCCACGTGCTCGCGCATCTGATCACCCCGCTGCTGATGTGCATCGGCATGGGGCTCGCGTACATGGGGGCGTTCGTGACCCCGGAGCCCCATCACCTGCCCGTCGCCGTCGTCGGCTCGGGCCCCGGGACGAAGGTGTTCGCCCAGACCCTCAAGGACGAGGCGGGGGACCGGCTCGACGTCCGCACGGTCGGCACCCGGGCCGAGGCCGTCGGCCTGCTGAGGTCCCGGGACATCACGGGCGCCTACGTGCCCGCCGCGAAGTCCCCGGAGCTCGTGGTCGCCACCGCCGCCTCCGACATGGACGCCACGGCGGCGCAGAGGGTCTTCGCCCCCGTCGCCGCCGAGCGGGGCGCCGCCCTGAAGGTCACGGACATCGCCGCCCCGGCCGCCGACGACCCCACCGGACAGGGCCTGTTCTTCCTGCTGATCGCCCTGAGCATCGGCTCCTACGCCTCCGTCGCGGCCCTCGGCGCCGCCGGCGCGGCCCTGCCCATGCGGATCCGCGCCCTGCTGGCCCCCGGCGTCTCCGCCGTCGTCAGCGGCATCGGCGCGCTGCTCGCGGGACCCGTCTTCCACCTCGCGCACCACGACCTCGCCGGGGTGTGGGGCATGGCCTGGCTGTACTCGGCCGGCATCCTCTTCGTCGGCGTGGGCCTGCACACCTTCCTCAAGCGCTGGACCACCCTCGCCATGATGGTGCTGTTCGTGATGCTCAACTTCACCAGTTCCGGCGGGTTGTTCCGCCCCGACCTGCAGAACGCCTTCTTCGGCACCCTGCACGCCTTCTGGAACGGCGCGGGCTTCGTCGAGGGCGTGCGCAGCCTGCTCTACTTCGGCCGTGACGGCCTGTCGCACAATCTCTGGACGCTGACGGTCTGGCTGCTGCTCGGACTCGCCGTCACGGCGGTCGCGGCGGCCCACGAGCGGGCGAAGGCGCCCGCGGCCGCGGACACTTCGGCGGTGCGCGAGGCCGCGGCGGCGCAGGAGGCGGAAGAGGAGGAGGCCGATGAGGCCGTCGGTGTCTGAGCGTTGGGGTAATGTTGCCGTCCGGCCGCGGATCGCCCCGGCCGCCGGTGACCGAGGAGGTGAGACCCATTACCGCTGTGTCAGCTCGGGTGCTCGCTCCTCGCGTCGACGCGGATCACCGCCGCTAGGCGACCGCGAGAGCGCCCTTCGCTCCATCGAAAGGCTCTCGGCTCCATGCCACCCTTCCCCCTGACCGTCCGGGACTCGGTCGTGTCCGCGCTGCGTGCCGCGGGCTGCGTCTTCGCCGAGGACGAGGCCCGGCTGCTCCTCGCCGCCGCCCGCACACCGGACGAGCTGGCCGCGCTCGTCGAGCGCCGGGCCGCCGGACTTCCCCTCGAACTCGTCCTGGGCTGGGCCGAGTTCCGCGGTCTGCGGATCGCCGTCGAACCCGGCGTCTTCGTGCCCCGCCGTCGCACCGAGTTCCTCGTCGAACAGGCCCTCGCCCACGCCCCCGAGGCGACGGTCGTGGTGGACCTGTGCTGCGGTTCGGGCGCCGTCGGCACGGCCCTGGCCGCCGCCCTCGGCGCCGTGGAACTGCACGCCGCCGACATCGACCCGGCCGCCGTGCGCTGCGCCCGGCGCAACATCGCCGACGCCGGCGGGCGGGTCCACGAGGGAGACCTCTTCGAGGCACTCCCCGACGACCTGCGCGGCCGGATCGACATCCTCGCGGCCAACGTGCCCTACGTCCCCACCGGCGAGGTCGGCCTGCTCCCCGCGGAGGCCCGCGACCACGAACCGCTCGTCGCCCTCGACGGCGGCACGGACGGCCTGGACGTCCTGCGCCGCGTCGCCGCTCAGGCGCCGGACTGGCTCGCACCGGGTGGATGTGTGCTGGTGGAGACCAGCGAACGCCAGGCGGAGACGGCCGTCGACGCGTTCTCCGGCGCCGGGCTGATGGCCACGACCGCGGTCTCCGAGGAGCTGTACGCCCAGGTGGTGATCGGCGTCGGGCCGTAACGCGGCCGGGCCGGTGCGGGGCCGTTCGAAGGAGCGCCGGGCACCCTGACGTGGTGGCACCCGGCGGTGTCCGCTCACGCCGACCGAAGCCGTGGGAACGCGTCGACGGGGCGGGCGGGGCCGGGGGAGCCGCCGGGGCAGGCCCGGCCCGGGCCCGTCAGGTCGTCGCCCCGTTGCCCGAGGGGCTCGCCGAGGGGCCGGGCATGCCCCAGCCGTGCCGGCCGTGGCCCGGGAAGCCACCGCGCCAGCGCGGGTCCGAGCGGTTGCCGCCCGGTCCCTTGCCGTCGAAGCTCCCGGACAGCACCCGCAGTGCCGTCCTGGTCCCGCTGTCCGAGCGGGTGCCCACCAGGAAGACCGTGTCGCCCTTCTTCAGGGCGCCGGTCCCGCTGCCCCTGGTGCCGTCGTGCAGGACGGTGGTGCCCGAGTCGACGGTCCACGTCCACACGGCGCCGTCCTCGCTCTTGACGGTGACCTGGTCCCCGCCGGCCTTCTCGACGCTCCCGCGCTGCCAGACCCGTACCACCCATGTGCCGGTGTCCTGGTCCTTCACCGTCGACTCGCCGTGCACGCCCATGCCGCCGAAGTCGAACCAGTGACCGCCGTGCCCGCCCCGGGGCCCGTCCGGGGACGGCGCGGCCGACCCCGACGCGGACGGCGTGGCGCCCGAGGCCGGACCGCCCGAGGTGGCGGCGTAGGCGACGGTGCCGCCGAGGGCCAGCACGGCGACGGTCGTGGCCGCGATCACCGCCCGGGCGCGGCCGGAGCGCCGCCGCCACACGCGGTCCCAGGCCGGTTCCGACGTGGCTTCCGCGCCACCCGGACCCGTCATCACCTCCCACTGCGGTGCCGTCTCGCCGTAGCGCTCGGACGGCCCGCCACCGGCGGCGGATTCCTCGTGCGGATCGTGTGTCACGGCGCGCTCCCATCGGTCACGGCACCCGGCATCCCCATGCCATGCCTAGCTGTGATTGTGCGAGGAGCGCGATAAGGGCCGGATAATCAGTACCTGTGAAAACCGGGTGCGCTGCTCCCCCTGACGGGCCCCCGGGTGGTCGCTACGGCTGCTGCACCCGCGCGATGAGCAGGGCCACGTCGTCGGAGTTGTCCGGCTGGTGCAGCGTGCGCAGCAACAGGTCGCAGACCTCCTGCAGAGGACGGTCGGGCCCGTCGAGCAGCGACAGCAGCGCGTCCAGGCGCTCGTCGAGGGGATGCTGACGGGTCTCGACGAGACCGTCGGTGTAGAAGACCAGCCGGTCGCCCGGGCCCAGGTCGACCGTGGTGGTGGAGAAGGCGACCCCGCCCACGCCCAGCGGCGCCCCGGTGGGCAGTTCGAGCAGCTCCGGCGGATGGCCCTCGCGCAGCCGGACCGGCGGCAGGTGCCCGGCGTTGGCGATCCGGCACTGCCGCAGCTCCGGGTCGTGGACGGCGTAGACGCAGGTGGCGATGGAGTGGTCCAGGTCCTCGGTGATGCGGTCCAGGTGCTCCAGGAGCCGGGCCGGGTCGAGGTCCAGCGAGGCGAGCGTGTTCGTGGCGGTGCGCAGCCGGCCCATGGTGGCGGCCGCCGTGATGCCGCTGCCCATCACATCGCCCACCACCAGCGCGGTCTTGCCGCCCTCCAGCGGGATCACGTCGAACCAGTCGCCGCCGACCTCGCTGGTGGCGCCCGCCGGCTGGTAGCGGGAGGCGACCTCCAGGCCCCCGGTCACCGGCGGATGGCTGGGCAGCAGACTGCGCTGGAGGGTGAGGGCGGTGTCGCGGGCGTTCTGGTACCAGCGGGCGTTGTCGATCTGCACGGCCGCGCGGGACGCCAGCTCCCGGGCGAGCAGCAGGTCGTCCTCGGTGAACGGCAGCGCGTTGCGGGTGCGCTTGAGGTCGAGGGCGCCCAGCACCTCGCCGCGCGCGATCAACGGCACCGCCAGATAGGAGTGGACGCCCGCCCGGGCCAGCTGCTCGGCCGCCTCCGCGGAGCGGGCGATGCGCGGCAGGTCGGCCTCCTCGACCCGGGCCAGCATGACCGGCCGGCCCGTGCGCACGCACTCGGTGACCAGGCGGTCGGGGCCGTAGCGGGCCACCTGCCCCGGCGGGTCGGCCGCCCGCAGCGCCTCCGGGGCGTCGTCGGCGCGCACCGCCAGAGCGCGCATCACCGCCGGCTCCGTCGGCCCGAGAATGCTGCGTCTGCCCGCGACCACCGCGTCCAGCAGGTCCACGGCCGCCACGTCGGCGAGCTCCGGCACGGCCACCTCGGCCAGCTCGCGCGCCGTGCGCTCCAGTTCCAGGGTGGTGCCGATACGGGTCGTGGCGTCCGCGATGACGGCCAGCCGCCGCCGCGCGGCCTCGGCCTCGACGCCCGCCCGGTGCTGCTCGGTCACGTCCACGACCATGGCGGCCACGCCCAGTACGGTGCCGACCGCGTCCTCCAGGCGGTACAGGGAGATCGTCCAGGCGTGCTCCCGCACCGGATCCGCCGGGGTCCGGCCGACGGTCAGCCGGTCGACGAGCGGGCGGCCGGTGCGCAGCACCTCCAGTGCGGCGGCCTCGATGGCGTCGACGTCGAGGTGTGGCAGCACCTCGCGCATCGACCTGCCGATGAGCTTGTCCGCCGGAATGCCGTTGAGCCGCTCGAGTGCGGGGTTGACCGAGACGTAGCGCAGATCGAGGTCCAGGACGGCCAGCCCGATCGGGGACTGGGCGATCATGCGCGTGGACAGCGCCACGTCCCGCTCCAGCCGCCGTACCGTCGAGCGGTCGGCGCACAGCCCCAGCGCGTAGACGTCACCCCGGTCGTCCAGCAGCCGCATGTTGCGGAACTCCACCAGCCGGGTGGTGCCGTCCTTGCGGCGGATGGGAAAGGCGCCGGCCCAGCTCTGGCCGGTGACCATGACGTCGGCGAAGAGCTTGATCACCAGGTCGAGGTGCTGCTCGTGCACCATGATGCGGGCCGCGTACTGCCCGAGCGCCTCGCGCGCCGGGTAGCCGAACAGCTCCTCGGCCTGCGGGCTCCACAGCACGATGCGGCCCTCGGCGTCCAGCACCACCGAAGCCATGCCGAGCACGTCGAGCAGGCCGCTCGGCCGCACCGGCTCGTGGCCGTCGGCCACCGGAAACCCGGGTGCACCCATGGCAGGCACCGCCTTCGCCGTTCGCGCGGCACGCCGTCCCCCGTGCCGACTCCCCATCTTCTCCCGCGCCCAACCGTCTTCGTGAGGTCTCCGTCGACACCTCCACCATCCCTCGACAGGACCGGGCCGTCGCCGTAGCCGTGACGACACTACCGGGTACGCGGTGTCACCGAACCGGCAGCCTCCGAGGCTGAGTTGGTCTGTACATGACTCTCCGGTCCGGTCAGACTGACCGCCGAGGAACACCCCGCCCCCCATCGAGGAGCCCTCGCATGCCCCTGCGTGCCCGGCAACGTCGTCGCGCCGTTCTGACCGCCGCCCTCGCCCTCGCCACCGCCGCCGTCCTGTCGGCCGCGCCGCCCGCGTCGGCCGCCGACACCTGGACCGAGGTGGGCTCCGACCGTGCCGACCCGCTGACCGAGAGCCAGGGGCTGGCCTCGGTGGAGGTCCCGGCCGGCAGCCCCAACCGCTACACCGGCATCGGCACCATCCCCGTCTCCCTGTCCAGCCGCGGCTGGAACCACGTCGGCGACCCCGACGCCTCCGCCAACGGCTACTACGTCGAGCCGTACCAGGCCGACTCGGGCACCGCGAAGATGTTCCGGGTGCAGGCGCCCGGCGGCGCCTGGTCCGAGTACACGCACACGCTGAGCTCCGGCGAGGCGCTGAACAACTCGTGGGTGGCGATCTCGCCCGACGGACAGGGGATGCTGTCCGGGGAGTACGGCACCATGAGCCGCTTCCTCGTCTTCCCGACGCCCGGCGTCAACGCCGCCACCTCGCCCTCGGCGAACCTCCCGCAGGTCTCCACCGTCGTCCTCGACCACGCCGTCCGTGACGTGCAGGGCTGCGACTTCGTCACCGCCACGCGGCTGCTGTGCTCCTCGGACGACCCCGCGGGCACGCTGTTCGGGGTCACCAAACCCCTGCTGCAGGTCGACCTGTCCGCTCCGGCGAACGGCACGTCCGACGTCACCGGCCATGTCACGGCGCTGCGGCAGCTGCCGCTCAGGAGCTCCTGCTCGGGCACGTTCGAGGCGGAGGGCATCGACTACGACCGCCGGGACGGCACCCTGCGCGTCATCGTCGTCTCGCCGGGCTTCTGCGTGCTGACGGACAGCAAGACCTACCGGTTCACCAAGAGCTGAGCCCTCGCTGGTCCGCTGACCGCAGTGGTGCTTTTCTGGGGATGTGACGCGGTTCGCGGGGAACCCGCCGTGCCGCGTCACCTCCACGAGAGGAGCGATCAGGACATGGACCGCGAACGATCGCACGAGGAGCCCGTCTCCCTCGAGATCAGTGGCTGCAGCAAGGAGGACGCCCGGATCGTGTTCGACGCGCTGTGCGCGTGCTTCGAGTCCGACCGCGGCGCCGACGACGTGCCCCAGCAGCTGCACGAGACCCGGCCGATGGTGTGGCTCGGCACCTTCGAGGTCACCGACGCCCACTCCTGTCCGCCACCTGCCCGCCTGGCGTCCTCGGTCTCGGTCGACGCGCAGGGTGGCTACTGGGCGATCGAGCGGCTGCGCAGCACGCTGGATCCCCTGTTCTCGGTACGGGACCTCTCCTTCGCCTCGGGCGATCAGGAGCGGGAGCTGCATGTGATTCTGGAGAGCCGCTGAGGGGGGCGGGCCGGGTGGCGGATGCCGGGTCACGTGTGCCGGGGGCGGTCGTCGGCGGTGTGCGGCTTCGTCGTGGCTGGTCGCGCAGTTCCCCGCGCCCCTGGGGTGGGGGAGGTGGCGCGGCGCCGAGTCGCTGACGGGTGTGGTGCTGGGTGCCGGGTTGCGTGGGGAGGTGCGCTGGTCGGCGGGCCGCGGCTTCGTCGTGGCTGGTCGCGCAGTTCCCCGCGCCCCTGGGGTGGGGGAGGTGGCGCGGCGCCGAGTCGCTGACGGGGGTGGTGCTGGGTGCCGGGTTGCGTGGCGAGGGGCGCTGGTCGGCGGGCCGCGGCTTCGTCGTGGCTGGTCGCGCAGTTCACCGCGCCCCTTTGGGGTGCGCTTCAGGACAGCAGGGTGAGGACCGCGCGGCGGTACACGGCGTGGACCTTGGGCAGGTCCGTCAGGCGGGCCCGTTCGTCCACGCCGTGCAGGCCCTCGTGGTGGACGCCGAAGCCGGCGGTGGCCGGGATGCCCTCGGCCGCCAGCAGGTTGCCGATGTTCGACGGGCCCGCGGTCTTCGCCCGCACGGCGAGCCCCTCACGGGCGGCGGCCTCCAGGAGCGCCGCGGCCGGCTGCCGGTCCTCCTGCAGGCGGTACGGCGGCCAGGACGCCACCGGCGTGACCCCGGTCGGCCGGGGGCCGGGCAGCCGCGCGTCCAGCTCGGCGACCGCGGCGCGGACGACGGCCTCCGCGTCCTCGGCGCCGAAGCCCGGTGTGGTGCGGATGTCGACGCCCACCTCGCACCGCCCGGGGACCACCGAGTACCCCTCTCCGCCGTGGCAGAAGGTCACCGTCAGCCGGGGCGGCAACGGGAACTCCCCTTCCGCGTCCGGTAGTTCGGCCTGCTCCAGCAGCTGTACCAGCCGGGCGGCGCGGGAGACGGCACCCGGCGCCGGACGCCTCGATCCCGAGTGGCCGGTCTCGGCGTGCACCGTGAGCGTGGCCCGCCACAGCCCCCGCCCGCCGACCACGACCTCGTCCGGCCCCGGATAGCCGATCATCACCCCGGCCGGGCGCACCGCCGCCGAGTCCGCGAGATACGCGCGGGCGCCCCCGAAGCGGCCGGTGTGCTCGTCGGCGTCCAGCAGCACGGCGAGCCCCCCGCGCAGCTCACCGGCCCGCTCGCGCACCTCGGCGGCGATCCGGCAGAACAGCGCCGCCGCCAGCTTGGAGTCTGCCGCGCCCCGCCCCCGCAGCCACCCGTCCACCACGTCCCCCGCGACCGGCGGGAACGACCAGGCGTCCTCGTCGCCGTAAGGGGCGGTGTCGACGCAGGCGTCCAGCGTCCACCAGGGCCCGGGGCGGCCGCCGGCGATCTCCACGAGCAGGGCGACCGTCCGGCCGGAGTCGTCCCGCAGCCGCCGTCGCGGCAGGTCGCGCGCGCCCAGCCAGTCGTCGAGGACGCCGAGGACGGGCCCGTGGTCGTCGATCCCGCCGCGGCTCGGGCGGCGGATCAGTTCCTGGGCCAGCTCGACGGTCTCCGCGGTCATGCGGTGACTGTGCCCGACGGTGGCCGGAGTCACGCCCCCATGGTTGTGCAACTAGTTGCACAAAGCCTCCCCCGTCCTCTAGAACTACAGACACGACACCGCGCACGGAGGGGCCCGATGAGCCGTTACCCGCACCTGCTGAACCCGCTCGACCTGGGCTTCACCACCCTGCCCAACCGCGTCCTCATGGGCTCCATGCACGTCGGCCTGGAGGAGGCCGAGCGCGGCTTCGAGCGCATGGCGGAGTTCTACGCCGCCCGGGCCCGCGGGGGAGTGGGCCTCATCGTCACCGGCGGCATCGCGCCCAACGACGCCGGGCGGCCCTACGAGGGCGGCGCGAAGCTCACCACCGACGCCGAGGCCGAGCAGCACACGGTGATCACCGAGGCCGTCCACCGGGCCGGCGGCCGCATCGCGATGCAGATCCTGCACTTCGGCCGGTACGCCTACCACCAGGACCTGGTCGCCCCGAGCCCCCTCCAGGCACCGATCAGCCCCTTCCCGCCCCGCGAGCTCACCGACGCCGAGGTCGAGCAGACCATCGACGACTACGCCCGTGCGGCCCGCCTCGCCCGGCAGGCCGGGTACGACGGTGTCGAGATCATGGGCTCCGAGGGCTACCTCATCAACGAGTTCATCGCCGCGCAGACCAACCACCGCACCGACCGCTGGGGCGGCTCGTACGACAACCGGACGCGCTTCCCGGTCGAGATCGTGCGCCGGGTGCGCGAGGCCGTCGGCGAGGACTTCATCATCGTCTACCGGCTGTCCATGCTGGACCTGGTCCCCGGCGGCTCCACCCTCGACGAGGTCGTCACCCTCGCCAAGGCCGTCGAGGCGGCCGGCGCGACGATCATCAACACCGGCATCGGCTGGCACGAGGCCCGCATCCCCACCATCGCGACCTCCGTGCCGCGCGGCGCCTACACCTGGGTCACCAAGCGCCTGATGGGCGAGGTGTCGATCCCGCTCGTCACCACCAACCGCATCAACACCCCCGAACTGGCCGAGGAGTTGCTCGCCGAGGGGTACGCGGACATGGTGTCGATGGCCCGCCCGATGCTCGCCGACCCCGACTTCGTCGCCAAGGCCGCCGCCGGAACCCCGGAGGCCATCAACACCTGCATCGGCTGCAACCAGGCCTGCCTCGACCACACCTTCAGCGGGAAGATCACCTCCTGCCTGGTCAACCCGCGCGCCTGCCACGAGACCGAACTCGTGCTGTCGCCCACCCGGTTGCGCAAGCGCGTGGCCGTCGTCGGCGCCGGCCCGGCCGGACTCGCCTGCGCCGTGACCGCCGCCGAACGCGGCCACGACGTCGTGCTGTTCGACGCCGCGAGCGAGGTCGGAGGCCAGCTGAACGTCGCCCGCAAGGTCCCCGGCAAGCAGGAGTTCGACGAGACCCTGCGCTACTTCCGCCACCAGCTCGACGCGCACGGCGTGGACGTACGCCTCAACACCCCCGTGACCGCCGACGACTTGGCCGACTTCGACGAGGTCGTCGTCGCCACCGGCGTCACGCCGCGCACCCCCGACATCCCGGGAATCGACCACCCGAGCGTCGTGGGCTACCTCGACGTCCTGCGCGAGGGCGTGCCCGTCGGCGACCGCGTCGCCGTCCTGGGCGCGGGCGGCATCGGCTTCGACGTCGCCGAGTTCCTCACCGACGGCGGTGACAAGGCGAGCGAGGACCCGGCGACGTACTTCCGCCAGTGGGGCGTCGACATGGACTACCGGGGCCCCGGCGGACTCGCCGCCCCCGAGCGCCCCGCCCCGCCGCGCACCGTGCACCTGCTGCAGCGCAAGACGTCGAAGGTCGGCGCCGGCCTCGGCAAGACCACCGGCTGGATCCACCGCACCGAGCTCAAGCACCGGGGCGTCACCATGGTCCCCGGCGTGCGCTACGACCGCATCGACGACGCCGGTCTCCACATCACCGTCGGCGAGGAGTCCACCGTGCTGCCCGTCGACACGATCGTGCTGTGCACCGGCCAGGAGCCGCGCCGCGACCTGTACGAGGAGCTGGTCGCCGCGGGCCGCAGCACGCATCTGATCGGCGGGGCGGACGTGGCCGCGGAACTGGACGCCAAGCGCGCCATCAAGCAGGGCACCGAGGTCGCGGCCGCCCTGTAGCGGCCGTCCCTAGGATGACTCCATGTCCCTCCCGCACGCGATCCTCACCGCCCTGCTCGAGAAGCCGTCCTCGGGGCTGGAGCTGACCCGCCGGTTCGACCGGTCGATCGGCTACTTCTGGTCGGCGACGCACCAGCAGATCTACCGCGAGCTGGGACGGCTGGAGGCCGAGGGACACATCCGGGCGCTGCCCACCGAGCAGCCGGCCCGCGGGCAGAAGAAGAGCTACGAGGTCCTGCCCGCGGGCCGTGCCGAACTCCAGCGGTGGACCGCCGCCGCGCAGGACCCGAGGCCGCACCGCGACACGCTGCTGCTGCGGATGCGCGCGGCGGCCGTCGTGGGCACCGAGGGCATCGAGGCCGATCTGCGCCGCCATCTCACCCTGCACCAGCGGCAGTTGGCGGAGTACGAGGAGATCGAGAAGCGCGACTTCCCGCCCGGCAGGGACAGCGCCCAGGACCGGCTGCGGCATCTCGTGCTGCGGGCGGGCATCGACCTGGAGACCTTCTGGACGCAGTGGCTCGCCCACGCGCTGGAGGAGTTCGCCGAACTGCCCGGCGCCGAGGACGGGTGACGCTCAGAGCCGGTGGGGCTTGGTGCGGCGGCGCAGGTACCAGGCCGTCGCGATGACACCCGTCCCC
Organism: Streptomyces panaciradicis; assembly: GCF_023516615.1. GTDB lineage: Bacteria > Actinomycetota > Actinomycetes > Streptomycetales > Streptomycetaceae > Streptomyces > Streptomyces panaciradicis. The sequence goes on along the minus strand of NZ_JAMGBF010000015.1, from coordinate 57,438 downwards.
ACCAGGGCGCTGCCCACGCCCAGCGTCACCGGCCCGTAGTCGCGCACGGCGCCGCCGAAACCGCCCATCACGCCCAGCGACGGCGACGGCGAGGAGGTGGTCGAGATGGTGGGGGACGCGGTGGCCGCCGAGACGATGACGGACTGCGTGCCCGCGGTGCTGTTGTTGAAGGCGCACATCACGATCACCGTGTAGGTGCCGGGGCTGACTCCCTGCCAGGCGGCCGTCTGGATGCTGGTCGTCCCCGACAGGGCCACCTGCCGGCCCTGGGAGAAGTTCGCCTGGCTGCTGTTGAGCAGTGAGGCGGTGCCCCACATGCCGTTGCTCGCGGTCTGGTTGCACACCGTGGTCGTCACCGACACGGTGGACCCGCTGGTGCTCACCGAGATCCCCGAACCCAGCGCGGCGGCGGGAGTGGCGGCGGCCAGGGCGACGGGCAGCGCGGCGGCGGCTGCCACGGCCAGGCCGGTCCGGATCAGAGGCTGAGAGTTGCGCATGTCGACTGCCCTCCGGCGGCACGGTCGGCGGAACATCCCTTGCGCCGCCGGAGGTCGGGAAACGCCCGTGCTGCCTCGGGGTCAGCCAACGCGGCGGCGTCCCCTCACGCATGCGGAGCGCCGCCGGGCAGGTGACGGACTGCTCCGTCCGGTCGCGAGCCGCCGGCTAGCGCGTCGTCACCGACCGCTCCGCCGAGAAGCCGCCCCAGGTGCCGTCGGGCAGCCTGGCGCGGACCCGCACGCGGTGCGTGACGCCGGTCTCCCGGCCGACGTAGAAGCTGTAGCGCGCCCGGTCGCGCGGGGCGTCGCCGCCGTACACCAGGGAGGTGGCGGGCTGTCCGTCCAGGCGGATCTGGTACTCCGTGACCACGCCGTCCGTGCGCGGCACGGTCCAGGAGAGGTCGAGGTAGTACGCCCCGTCGGCGCGGTGGCAGCCGGCGCGGAAGGCGGCCGGCGCGGTGCCGCGGCCGTCGTCGGAGCCCGGGGTGGCCAGGTGGACCGTGCCGCCGGGCGGGGAGACGTTGTCGGCGGCGTCTCGGGCGCGGACGGAGAAGGCGTAACGGGTGCCCGGCCGCAGTCCCGTGAGCACGGTCGCCGTCTGGTTCCCGCCCACGGTGTGGATCTTCGAGCCGCCCTGGTAGATGTCGTACGACAGCACGGCCGTGTCGTCCCGGGACGCCGACCAGGACAGCTGGACCGCACGGCTGCCGATCACCCGGCCGCGGGCCGGACCCGGGCGGGTGGGTGCCGTGTCGTCGGCGGCCACGGCCGCCGGGGTCGTCGCGCGCACCGGGCGGCTGGGCGGTCCGAGCCGGCCCTCGCTGTCGCGCGCCCGCACGGTGAAGACGTAGGCGGTGGCGGGGCGGAGGCGGGTGACGTCCACCATGTGCTCGGAGGCCGGCACCTCGGCGACTCGGGTGGCGCCGCGGTACACCTCGTAGAGCCGGACGCGGGGAGTCGAGGACACCGCGTCCCACATCACGTGCACGTCGGCGGCGCTGCCCGCCGTGGCGGTGACGCCCGCGGGCGCCCCCGGCAGCCGGCCGTCGTCGGCACCCGGGCCCGGCGCACCGCACGCCGCCGCACAGACGACGGCGCCGCACAGGGCGAGGAAGCGGCGCGGCTGAACGGCGGCGAGACGCACGGCACGGCCCTCCGGTCGAATACGGCGTGCAATGGTACGGACCAATATGGGGCGCGGCGGCCGACGCGACAAGAGGGCGTCACCGCGCCGTCGGCGGGCTGCGCCGGGAGGGGTGTCGCCGCGCGGCCCTCCGCGCGCTCGGCCGTCGTAGGCCCCGGTGCGTTGGTGACCGCCCGCGGAGGTTACGTATGCTGAAGCTCCGTACGGCCGAACTCTCCTCGAGGGCTCGGGAGTTCATGCCGTGGCGCGGGCCGCTGTCGTCGCTGATCCCGCGCCGGGGAACGGGCGGCCGGGGGACCTGAGCCGACGCCGGATCAGGTCCCCGGCCCCTGCCCGCCGTTCGGGTCGTGCACCGTCCGGCCCCCTTGCGGTGGCCGAGCGGGCGCACCGGGGTCAGATTGACTGAGTGTTCGTCAGTGTCCCCCAGGAGAGGCTCCCCCCATCGTGCGTGTCCAGTCGCTGACGCTGGCCGCGGCCTGCGCCGCCCTGCTCGCCCCCACGACGTCGCCCGCAGTCCACGCCCGCTTCGCGGCGCAGCCGGTGGCCTGGCGGGAGGGCGACGTCAGCGCCGCCGACCTGCTCGCCAAGGTGCGCGGCTGCACCCAGGTCTCCCGCGGCCGCTACCGCAGCGACGAGGGGGGACGGGCGACCATCCCCGTCTGCGGCACCCGGGACGCCGTCTTCTGGAAGGCCGACCTGGACATCGACTGCGACGGCCGGGCCGGGCCGCGCTGCAACCGCCGCACCGACCCGCTGTTCTCCTCCCTGACCGCCTACCAGCAGTCCGACGGCCGCCATCTGAGCGCCGAACGGCTGCCGTACATCGTCGTGCCCGCCGTCAGCCGCATCTGGAACCACCGCGACCACGGGGTACGCGGCGGCTCGGTCGCGGCGGTCGTCTACCGGGACCGGGTGCAGTACGCGGTGGTCGGCGACGTCGGCCCGCGCGACATCATCGGCGAGGCCTCCTACGCCACCGCCCGGGGCCTCGGCATCACCCCCGACCCCCGGCACGGCGGGACGCCCTCCGGGGTCACCTACATCGTCTTCAAGGACTCGCAGGTCAAGCCCATCGAGGACCACGCGGCCGCCGTCGCCGCGGGCCGGCGCCTGGCGCGACTGTTCGTGCGGGCCGGATGAGACACCGAGAATCCGTCGGACGGCGCGTGCCGCCGAGGCGGGGCTCGGCCGGGCGACGGCGCGGGACGAGTTGACGTGGATCGTCCGCTCGGCCCTGGCCGTCGTCGCGGAGGGGCTCGGGTAGGCGGGTTCCCGGCCGGGGCGGTCAGACCTTCCGGTAGGTGTACGCCTCCGCGGCCGCCGCCTCCACCGCCGCGAGGTCCGCGCCGGTGGCCGCCGTGACCACCGCGGCCACCGCCCCCTCCACGAAGGGGGCGTCCACCAGGCGCGTGTTGCCGGGGAGTTCGTCGCCCTCGGCGAGCAGCGCCTTCACGGTCAGCACCGCGCTGCCGAGGTCGGTGAGGACGGCGACCCCCGCCCCCCGGTCCACGGAGGCGGCCGCCGCGGCGATCAGCTCCGCGCTGGTGCCGAGCCCCCCGCCCTCGGTGCCGCCCGCCGGGGCGACAAGCACCGAAGTGCCGCCGCCCGCCAGGCCCTTGGCCAACTCGGCCACCGACGCGGCCACTTCGGCGCTGTGCGAGACCAGGACGATCCCGACCGTCTTGTCGTCACTCACCGTTGGCCTCCGCGAGTCCCGCGATCAGCAGCGCCGAGGAGGTCGCCCCCGGGTCCTGGTGGCCGATGCTGCGCTCGCCCAGGTAGCTGGCCCGGCCCTTGCGCGCCTGCATGGGAGTCGTGGCCAGCGCGCCCTGCTCGGCGGCGGCCCGGGCCGCGGTGAAACCGTCGGCGAGCGCGTCCACCGCCGGCACGAGCGCGTCGACCATGGTCTTGTCGCCCGGCGCGGCGCCGCCCAGCGTCATGACCGCGTCCACTCCGGCCCGCAGCGCCCCGGCCAGCTGCTCCTCGCTGACCTCGGCGGCGTCCCCGAGGGCCTTGCCGGTACGGCGCAGCAGTGTGCCGTACAGGGGGCCCGACGCGCCGCCGACGGTGGAGATCAACTGGCGTCCGGTGAGCGTGAGGACCGCGCCGGGCGTGTCCGGCGCCTCCTTCTCCAGCGTGGCGGTCACCGCCCGGAACCCGCGCTGCAGATTGCTGCCGTGGTCGGCGTCCCCGATGGGGGAGTCGAGGGCGGTGAGCCGTTCCGCCTCGCGCTCCACGGACGCGGCGGTGGCCGTCATCCAACGGCGGAAGAAATCGGCGTCGAGCACTGGATCTCCTTGCGTGGTAGGTACGGCCCGAATGTCCGGTGTCTCACATGCCCCAGCGCAGCCCCGGCGTGCTCACCGGCGCGTCCCACAGCCGCAGGAGCTCCTCGTCGACCTGGCAGATGGAGACCGAGGCCCCGGCCATGTCCAGCGAGGTGACGTAGTTGCCGACCAGCGTGCGGGCGACGGCGACTCCGCGTTCGGTGAGGACGCGCTGCACCTCGGCGTTGAAGCCGTACAGCTCCAACAGCGGTGTCGCGCCCATGCCGTTGACGAGCACGAGCAGCGGGTTGCGCGGCGGCATGTCCTCCAGGACGGCGTTCACCGCGAAGTCCGCGATCTCGCCGGAGGTCATCATCGGCCGCCGCTCCCGGCCGGGCTCGCCGTGGATGCCGATGCCCAACTCCAGCTCACCGGCGGGCAGATCGAAGGTGGGGCTGCCCTTGGCGGGCGTGGTGCACGCGCTCAGGGCGACGCCGAAACTGCGCGCGTTCTCGTTGACCTGACGGGCGATCGCCTCCACCCGCTCCAGCGGCTGCCCCTCGTCCGCGGCGGCGCCCGCGATCTTCTCCACGAACAGCGTGCCGCCGACGCCGCGCCGCCCGGCCGTGTACAGGCTGTCGGTGACCGCCACGTCGTCGTTGACCAGGACCTTGGCGACCTGGATGCCCTCGTCCTCGGCGAGTTCGGCGGCCATGTCGAAGTTGAGCACGTCGCCGGTGTAGTTCTTCACGACGAACAGCACGCCGGCCCCGCTGTCCACGGCCGCTGCGGCACGCACCATCTGGTCGGGCACCGGGGAGGTGAAGACCTCGCCCGGACAGGCGGCCGAGAGCATCCCGGGGCCCACGAATCCGCCGTGCAGCGGCTCGTGCCCGGAGCCTCCGCCGGAGATCAGCGCGACCTTACCGGCGACGGGGGCGTCCCGCCGGACGATCACCCGGTTCTCGACGTCGATCGCCAGCTCGGGGTGGGCGGCCGCCATGCCCCGCAGGGCGTCCGCCACCACGGTCTCAGCGACATTGATGAGCATCTTCATGACTACCTCCGGGAAACGTGTCCGCTGAGCCGCAGTCCCGGCAGCTCACATGGGAAAAGTATCGGCGTTGTCGCGGCGATGGTCACGTGCGCGGTGTTTTCGCCGGTCGGATGTTCTGTCGTCAACTTCCGCACGCAACAGTAACCATGTCCCGGGGAAATTGAACAAGTAAGAAATGAAATTTGCTGATTTCTCGCATTAACCAGGTCCATTCGGACACTAGGTGCAGGGTCAACACCAAAGCCCGAATTCAAGGAGACGGTGCTATGGCTTCCGCAGAGAAGATCCTCGACGAGGTCCGCGTCCACGACATCGACATCGAGGCGGTCCTCGACCCCGCCGAGCCCGACGGCGTCTACCGGGACAGCAGGGAATGCGTCGCTCTGGCGCTGTCGTCCGGCGGCGGATCGCTTCTGCTGTCCCCGCCGACGCCGCGCCCCAAGAAGGGCTGAGCGCGGCGACGGGAGCAAACCGATGAAGCAGTCAGGTACTTCCGCCCTCTTGCAGGACGCGGTGCTCGACATGGCTTCGAGTGTGGCCTCCGCCCTCAGAGGCGGAGGCCACGCGCCGGACGACATCACCACAGGCGGTGGGCCGTCCGGCGACCTCGAGCTGGCGGCGGCACGCGTGCTGGGGGCCGACCTCGTGCTGCCGACCGTGCTGTGCGGCATTCCGCCCACCGCGGACCGGCTCGACCTCATCCGACGCACCCTGGAGGCCTTCCCGCCGCGACCGGAGGCCCCGCCCACCGTCCGGTGGAGCCACTGGGCCCTGCGGCGCGCGCTCCGGCAGGCCGACCCCTCCGGCTCGGGCTCCGACGAACGACGACCGCCCGAACCCGACGCGGCCTGGCTCGACGGGGTGCCCTGGCCGTTCCTCACCCACCAGCTCGCCGTCCTCGCGTCGCTCGCGCTGCCCGGCCAGGACTGCGCACCGGCCCGTGCCGCACGCGCCAGGACGCTCGACGTCGCCCGTGGCTTCGTCCGGGCGGTGCGGCGGCGCGACTGGCTGCAGGCGGCCGGCGCCGGACGCTGGCTGACCCTGCTGCCGGACGTGCCCGAGACCCTGGGACTGGCCGCCGGGCTCGACTTCGTGGAGCTCATGGGCGGCGACGACCCCCGGGTGCTGCTCCAGGTGCGCGCCGCGCGGCTCACCGGCGCCGGAGCGCTCGTATGACGGCGGCCCCGACCCGGCAGGTGGAGGAGGCGGCGCTCGCCTGGGTCGCGGGACACCGCGCCCGGTTCGCGCTGGGCGACGACGCCCTCGCACCGGACGGCCGGGTGAACAGCACCTGGAAGCCGCTCGGCGAACTGGTCCAGGTCTGCGCGACCCTCGCGCGGCGCACACCGCGGGCCGACCCGCTCCACGCCCGCGCGCACGACCTGCTCGCCTTCGCCTGGCGCGAGACCAGCGAGGGCGAGCTGTTCCTTCGCCTCCAGCGCGCCGAGCCCTTCGCCACCTACCCCCTGGAGGTCTACGCGGCCTTCGCCTCGGCGGGGCTGCGGCACCCCGGCTACGAGGAGGCCGCGGCCACCGTCGCCCGCACCCGCGGCTGGCGGCTGACCGAGCAGGACCCCACCCGTTCCCTGGGTGTCCTGCTGGCCGGGCGGACCAGCGGCCTGCGCCCGCACACGACCCCGGAGCGGATGCTGGCACGCACCTGGCTCGGCGGACTGCCCGAGCCCTGGACCTTCGAACGCGCGTCCGGCTACGCGGTCACCCACGTCGTCTTCCACCTCACCGACTGGGGCCGCGGCGGCCCCGGCGTGCCCCAGACGCTGGCCGGCTACCTGGCGGACTGGCTGCCGGCCTGGCTCGAGACCTGCCTGGAGGCCCGGATGTGGGACCTCGCCAGCGAACTGCTGGCCACGGCGGCGCTCCTGCCCGCCCCACCCGGCGCGGCGGCACTCGGCGGCGCCTGGAGCCGCATCGCGGACGCGCAGCACGCCTGTGGCGCCCTGCCGGAGGAGGGCCGCTTCGAAGCGCTGCCCGACGGCGCCGACTTCCCGCACAGCTACCACTCCACCCTGATGGCCGCCTTCGCGGCCGGCCTGACGGCAGACCGCGAAGGCCGGCCCGGCAGCGGCGCGCAGCTCGCGCCCGGCGGACAAGGAGTGCCCGGATGACCGACACACGTCTGCTGCACACCGTGGGGGTCCGAGCGATCGAATGGCTGTGGGCCCACCGCGACGGATTCCGGCTGGAACCGGACGTGGACCCGGAGATCGGCTTCCTGGACCGCTTCAAACCGGTCGGCGAACTCGCCCTCGTCTGCAAGGTCCTCTTCCGCGAGGGCGTCGCCGGGTCACGCCAGGCCGAGCTGGCCCGCCGGCTCCTCGACCACGTCTGGCGCGAGACGCTGGGCGGCGGCAGCATGCTCGTCCGCGGACAGCGCACCGAACCGATCTCCCCGATCCCCTTCGAGACCTACCTGCCGTTCAAGGAACTCGGCTACCACCAGCCCGAGATCGAGCGGGCCGCCGTACTCGACCACCGCCTGGACAGCTGGTGCGCCTTCGAGGTCACCCCCACCCGGCGGCTGGGCCTGTCCGCGTTCCAGCGCCGCTTCGGGCTCCGGCCGCGCCCGCCCGAGCACGAGGCCCTGAAGGCGACATGGCTGGCCCGCACCCCCGAGCCGTGGACGGTCGAGGGGCACATCGCCTACGACGTCACGCACGCGGTCTTCCACCTCACCGACTGGGGCGAGAACCCCGGCGGTCTGCCGCCCCGGCTCGCCGACTACCTCGCCGTCTGGCTGCCGGTCTGGATCGACGACTGGCTGGACCTGCGGCGCTGGGACCTGCTGGGCGAGCTCCTCGTCGTCGACGCCTGCCTGCCCCGGCCCACCCTGGACGAGCGCGCCTGGGCGGGCTTCGCCGAGGCACAGCGGGCCGACGGCGCCATGCCCGCGGTGCGGGAGATGCCCGACATCGCCGACCCCGACGAACTGTTCGACGCCGTCTACCACCCGACGCTCGTCGCCGCGTTCGCCTCCACCCTGGCCACCTCCCGCGCCCTGGCCGGCCTCACGCAGGCGGCGTCATGACCGGCCCCGCGCTGCTGTGGCCGGGCGCCGCCCCGGACGACGGGGACGACGCGACGGTGCGGCCCGCCACGAGAGCGGACGACGCCGAACTTTCGGCGCGGCTGGCGGCCGCCGTCGACGCCGTGGACGCCCCCGACGCCGTCTTCGCGCTGTCCCTCGGGGGACGGCGCCTGGTCCGCAGCGGCGGAACCGCGCCGCCCCCGGCCGTCCCCCGCGAGGAACTGCGTTACGAGATCGGGTCGGCCACCAAGGCGTTCACCGCGACCCTGCTGACCGAGCTGATCGGGCACGGTGCCGTGAGCGGGACCGAAACCGCGGCGAGTCTCCTGGCTCCGGGGCGCGCCGGGCACAGCTCACCCGCCACCCTGGCGCACCTCATCACTCACACCGCCGGGCTCCCGGCCCTGCCGGCGGGCTTCCGCCTGCGTGCCCTGCCCGCCTGGCGCACCAACCCCTACGGCCGCTACCCCGCCGAGCGCGTCGTCGACGCGTTCCTGCGGCACCGCACCCGCCGCCGGCCCGGGACCCGATGGCACTACTCCAACTTCGGGGTCGCCGTCCTCGGCCACGCGCTCGCCGCGGCCACGCGCACCCCCTGGGAGGACCTCGTCCGCGACCGCCTGCTGCGCCCCCTCGGGCTCGGCGACACGGCCCTGGCGCCGGCGAGCGACGGCCGCGACGCCACGGGTCACGGCAAGGACGGCCGCACCCCCGTCCCGGGCTTCGACGCCGGCGGCTTCCAGGCGGCCGGTGCCCTGCGCTCCACCCCGCACGACCTGCTCACCTTCCTCGAAGCCCACCTCCGGCCCGGCGAGTGGCCCCTGGCGGGCGCGCTCAGGGCGACCCGCCCTCCCGTCCTGCGACGCGGCCTGGGGCACCGGCACGTGCACACGGTGGCCTGGTTCCGGCACCCGGTCGACGGCGCGGGCATGTACTTCCACGGCGGCGCCACCCTGGGCCAGCAGGCCTTCCTCGGTTTCCGGCCGGACACCGGGACGGCCCTGGTGGCCGTGTGCACCCGGCGGTTCCGGGCGAAGGACCCGTTCGTGGCCACGGCGTACGGGCTGCTGGCGGAGCTGTGACGGCGGACGGGCCCGGCGCGCGTCCGCGCTCCCGGGCCCGTCCGGCCTCACCGTCGCCGGCGCCGTCTCACAGACGCTGCCACAGGGCGGGCGTGACGTCCGGCGCCCACGAGCTCTGCGCCTGATGGGACTGCAGACACCGGTAGGTGACCGTCCCGACCGTCACCTCCGCCCCCGCCTCGTACACCCGGCCCGCACGCCAGGCGCGCGCGTCGGCCGGCTCGGGTGCCGCGGAGGTCTGACCCGTGGTCTTCAGGGTGAGACCGAAGTCGGCAAGGATCGGGTTGACCGGCTGGAAGAACGTGGTGCCGCCGCTGGTGCAGTCGCCGGAACCGCCCGAGGTGACGCCCTGCGCCTGCGCGCCGGAGATGTAGGGGCCGCCCGAGTCCCCGGGCTCCGCGCACACGTCGGTCTGCGTCAGCCCGTCGACCGTGCCCTCGGCGTAACTGACGCTCGTGTCCTGCTGCTTGACGGTGCCGCAGTGCCAGCCGGTGGTCGAGCCCGACCGGCACACCGACGCGCCCACCAGGGCCTGCACCGAACCGGCCACCTCGACCTTCTGGCCGTTCTCCCCCTTGACGTAGGGGGTGGCCGTCCAGCCGGAGACCGTGGCCACCCAGGACATGTCCTTGCCGGGGAACGTGGAGGCCTGGAAGGTCCCCTGGGCGGTGGTCCGGTCGGCCCCGGTGGTCTTGGACCCCGGCTTGCCGCAGTGGCCGGCCGAGGCGAAGCCCTGCTGGTCGCCCTTGGTGACGGAGAAGCCGACGGAGCACCGAGCCATGGCGTCGATGTAGTAGGCGTCACCGCCGACGATGTCCGCCATGAGCCGCGGCCGCTCCGCCGACAGGCGCACGGCCGTGCGGCCCGCCGCGGCGCCGGCCGCCCTGACGAACGCGGTCGCCGCCTTCCGGCTCCTGGCCTGCACCACCACCCGGTTCGTTTGCACGTCGACGTACCACACCGGGGTGTCGGCGGTCTTGACGCCGGCCGCCGCCCGGTCCAGCTTCTGCTTCACCGACCGCAGGTCGGCCAGCCCCCACCGGGCGGCCACCGGGGTGGCGCCCTGCGCCCGGATCGCGGCGAAGTCCGCCCGGTCGGTGGTCGCGACGGTCAGCTCGGCCGACGTCGCGCCCTCCACCCAGGCGCCGGCGAAGCGCGTGCCGAGGGTGTTGCGCAGGACACCCGCCCGGGTGCCGGCCTCGGCCTCGTTGACCAGGCGCGTGGCCGCCTGGTCCGGCGTCAGCCGCAGGTCGCGCTCCAGGGCGTGCAGGACCTGGGGCGACGGCTTGTCGGCGCCGAGCGTCTGGGCGGCGGTGGGAGCCGGGCCGCGGCCCGGTCCGGCCGACGCCGCCGGGTGGATCGCGGTCAGCGCGAGCGTGCCGAGCGCGACCACGGCGGCGCCGCGTACGGTCGCGCGGTGTCTGTCTGCCATTCGGCGTACCTCCTGAAGGGTGCGGTGGTGCGGGTCGTGAGACCACAGCCCTAGCCCCCGGCGCCGCGCCGATGCCGCGTGCCGCGGGCTTTTGCGTACTACGGGGGACACCGGCAGCGGCATGTGCAGTAGCGGCCCGCCGGCCCCGTTCCCGCCCCGCGGACCGGGCCGGTTCACCCGCGCCGTTGACCGGCCGCGCGACCGGCGGCCGTCGCCCCAGGGACCAATGGGCACCTCCGGGGACCTGCGGCCGCTCACCCTGCCGGGCGCGGCGCACCAGGATCGGTTCCGGGAACCGCCCCACCCGCGGCGACCGGAGCGAGGAGCACTGCCATGTCCGCCACACCCACAGGACGCGAGGCACCGGACCGGGGTCCACGCAAGGCGCTCGGCCTGCCCGCCGCCTCCGCGCTAGTGATCGGCAGCATCATCGGCACGGGCGTCTTCGCCCTCCCGTCCGCCCTGGCGCCGTACGGGCCGATCTCCCTCGTCGCGTTCGCCGTCGTGACCCTGGGCGCCCTCGCCCTGGCGCTGACCTTCGGCTCGCTCGCCGGGCGTGTCCCGGCCGGCGGCGGGCCCTACGTCTACGCCCGCGAGGCCTTCGGCGAGTTCACCGGATTCCTCAACGCCTGGTCGTACTGGATCACCGCGTGGGCGGGGAACGCCGCGATCGTCGTCGCCTGGGTCGGCTACGTCGAGGTGTTCGTCAACACCGGGCACCGCACCGGCGTCTCGATCCTGATCGCACTGGTCGGGCTGTGGATCCCGGCCGCCGTGAACCTGACCGGCGCCCGGAACACGGGCGCCTTCCAGGTGATCACCACCGTGCTGAAGTTCGTCCCGCTGGTCTTCATGGCCACCGTCGGCCTGCTGTTCGTCGAGTCAGCCGACTTCGGCCCCTTCAACGCCTCCGGCCGGTCCGCGACCGGCGCGATCTCCGCGGCCGGCGCCATCGCCCTGTTCAGCTACCTCGGCCTGGAGGCCGCCTCCGTCGTCGCCGGGCGCGTGCGCGAACCCCGGCGCAACGTGCCGCGCGCCACCGTCTACGGCACCCTCGTCTGCGCCGTCATCTACATCCTCGGCACCCTCGCCGTCTTCGGCACCGTCCCGCACGGCAGGCTCGGCGACTCCACCGCGCCCTTCACGGACGCCGCGAACAACATCTTCGGCGGCACCTGGGCCGGTGACGTCGTCGCCGCGGCCGCGATCGTCTCCGGCATCGGCGCCCTCAACGGCTGGACCATGCTGTGCGCCGAGATGCCGTACGTCGCGGCCCGCGACGGTCTCTTCCCCGCCGCGTTCGCCCGGCTGCGCGGCGCCGAGGGCGTCCCGGTCTTCGGCATCGTCGCCTCCACCGTGCTCGCCTCGCTGATCACCGTCTTCAGCTACACCCGCTTCGAGGACGTCTTCACCAAGATCGTCCTGCTGAGCGTGCTGACCGCCGTCATCCCCTACCTGTTCTCCGCGGCCGCCCAGCTGTACTGGCTGCTCGTGCGCGGCCGCGAGGGACTGGGCCGCGGGCGGCTTATCCGGGACGCCACCGTCGCCGCGCTCGCCATGGCCTTCTCGTACTGGTCGATCCAGGGCAGCGGCTACCAGACCGTCTACTACGGCCTGTTCGTGCTGCTCCTCGGACTGCCGGTGTACCTCTGGCTCAAGCGCGACCGCGGCGAGTACGGCGAGCGCCCGTCCCGGCCCGCCACCGAGACGCATGCGCCGCAGACCCCACCGCCGACGCCTGCCCCGCGCATCCCGCGGCAGCGCGGACGGCTCGGGAACGCCCTGCGCCACCACGACTGAGACCCGGGAGATGCGCCATGACCACGTTCCACGTCGACTCCGAGGTCGGCCGGCTGCGCCAGGTGATCCTGCACCGCCCCGGACTCGAACTCTCCCGGCTCACCCCCCGCAACGTCGACGCCCTGCTCTTCGACGACATCCTGTGGGCCGAGCGGGCCCGCGAGGAGCACGACGCCTTCGCGCAGGTGCTGCGCGATCACGGCGCCCGCGTCCACTACTTCTCCGACCTGCTGGCCCAGACCCTCGACGTGCCCGAGGCCCGCGACTGGCTGCTGGACCGGGTCGTCACCCGCGCCACCGTGGGACCGGCCCTCCTCGAGCCCGTACGCGGCTTCCTCGACGGCCTCGACGGCGAGACCCTCGCCGGGCACCTGATCGGCGGGCTGCTGCGCGCCGACCTGCGGTTGGCCGCACCGCACAGCCTGGTCTGGGACGCCCTGGACATCGAGGACTTCGTCCTCGCCCCGCTGCCCAACCACCTCTTCCCGCGCGACAACTCCTGCTGGATCTACGACCGTCTGTCGGTCAACCCGATGGCCAAGCCCGCCCGCAGGCGCGAGACCCTGCACGCCGAGGCCGTCTACCGCTTCCACCCCATGTTCCACGGCACCGCGCCCGAACCGATCCTCGTCGGCGACGTCGGCACCCTCGAGGGCGGCGACGTGCACGTCCTCGGCAACGGCGCCGTGATGGTCGGCATGGGGGAGCGGACCACCGCGCAGGCCGTGGAGAACCTGGCGGCCCGGCTGTTCGCCGACCACGCCGCCGACCGCGTCCTCGCCGTCCAACTCCCCGCCACCCGCGCCTACATGCACCTCGACACCGTGCTGACGATGGTCGACCGCGACACCTTCACCGTCTACCCGGGGCTCGCCGACTCGCTGCGTTCCTGGACCCTGCGGCCCGAGCCCGCCCGCGAGATCGGCTTCGACGTCATGCCCGACTCCGACCTCGCCGGCGCCCTCGCCGAGGCGCTCGACCTGGACAAGGTGCGGATGCTGTCCGCGCCCCAGGACATCCGCGGCGCCGAGCGCGAGCAGTGGGACGACGGCAGCAACTTCCTCGCCCTCGCCCCCGGCGTCGTCGTCGGCTACGAGCGCAACGTCACCACCAACACCTACCTGCGCCGACAGGGCATCGAGATCGTCACCGTCGCCGGTGCCGAACTCGGACGCGGCCGCGGCGGACCGCGCTGCATGAGCTGCCCCGTCGAACGCGACGCGGTCCTCTGACCGGCAAGGAGACCTCCATGAACATCGACCTGCGAGGCCGCTCCTACCTGAGCGAACTCGACTTCACCACGGCCGAGGTGCACCATCTGCTCGACCTCGCCGCCGAGTTGAAGGAGGAGCGGCGCGCCGGCTCCGAGCGGCCCCGGCTCACCGGCCGGCACCTCGCGCTGATCTTCGAGAAGACCTCCACCCGCACCCGCTGCGCCTTCGAGGTGGCCGCCGCCGACCAGGGCGCCGCCACCACCTGCCTCGGCCCCGGCGACACCCACCTCGGCAACAAGGAGTCCGTCGCCGACACCGCCCGCGTGCTGGGCCGGATGTTCGACGGCATCGAGTACCGCGGCTCCGCCCAGTCGACCGTCACCGAACTCGCCGCCCACTCCGGCGTCCCCGTCTACAACGGGCTGACCGACACCGCGCACCCCACCCAGAGCCTGTGCGACATGCTCACCATGCGCGAGCACAGCCCGAAGCCGCTCACCGACATCAGCTACTGCTACCTCGGCGACGGCCGCAACAACATGGCCAACTCCCTGCTGTCGATGGGCTCCCTGCTCGGCATGGACGTGCGGATCGCCGCCCCCGCCGCGCTGTGGCCCGACCGCGGGCTGGTCGCCGACTGCCGCTGGTTCGGCGAGCGCACCGGTGCGCGGATCACGGTCACCGAGGACGTCGAGGCCGCCGTGCGCGGGGCCGACTTCCTGCACACCGACGTCTGGGTCTCCATGGGCGAACCCGCCGACACCTGGCGCGAGCGCATCGACCTGCTGCTGCCCTACCAGGTCACCGCCAAGACGCTCGCGGCCACCGGCAACCCGGACGTGCGGTTCATTCACTGCCTGCCCGCCCTGCACGACCACAGCACCCGCCTGGGCCGCCAACTCCTGGACACCTACGGCCTCGACGGCCTGGAGGTCACCGACGAGGTCTTCTCCTCGCCCGCCTCGATCGTCTTCGACCAGGCCGAGAACCGGCTCCACACCGTCAAGGCCGCGCTCGTCGCCACCCTGGAGGACTGAACCATGCGTATCGTCGTCGCCCTCGGCGGGAACGCCCTGCTGCACCGGGGCGAGCGCCCCGACGCGCGGGTGCAGACCGAGAACATCGTCCGGGTGGCCACCGCCCTGGCCGCGCTCGCCCAGGAGAACGAGCTGGTCATCACCCACGGCAACGGCCCGCAGATCGGGCTGCTGGCGCTGGAGAGCGCCACGGACCCCGCGCTGACCGCCCCCTACCCGCTCGACGTGCTGGGCGCCCAGACCCAGGGCATGATCGGGTCCCTGCTGGTGCGGGCCCTGCACGACGCGCTGCCCGGCCGCAAGATCGCCGCACTGGTCACCCACACCCTCGTACGCACCGACGACCCGGCCTTCGACCGGCCGACGAAGTTCGTCGGCCAGGTGTACTCGCGTTCGCGGGCCCAGGCGCTGGCCCGCGAGCGCGGCTGGAGCGTGGCCCGCGACACCAGGGGCTGGCGCCGGGTCGTGCCCTCGCCGTCGCCCGTGTCCTTCGTGGAGACCGAGACGATCCACGACCTGCTCGCCGCCGACACCCTCGTCGTCTGCGCCGGCGGCGGGGGCGTCCCCGTCGTCGCCGACCCGGACTGTGGCGGGCTCACCGGGGTGGAGGCCGTCGTCGACAAGGACCTCGCCGCCGCCCTGCTCGCCCAGGACCTCAAGGCGGACTTCCTGCTGATCCTCACCGACGTCCCGTGTGTGTACGCCGGTTTCGGCACCCCCGACCAGCGGCCCGTGCTCGACGCCACCCCCATCGAGCTGCGCCGCGGCGGCTTCCCCGCAGGGTCCATGGGCCCCAAGGCCGAGGCAGCCGCCCGCTTCGTCGCCCGCACCGGCGCCCTGGCCGCCATCGGCGCCCTGGACGCGGCGTACGAGATCGTCCACGGCCGCTCCGGCACCCTGGTCCGCCCGGACCTCACGGTCAGCTGACCGACGCGCCGGAACCGGCATCGGCGGGTCGGCCGTATGCCGGAGGGCCGACGCGTGGAGGGGCCGGGGCGGTGGCTCACCGGTCGGTTCACCCCGTACCGCCGGCGGGCCCGCCGTGCGCGCGGGCACGGGCCCGCCGACAGCCGTGCGGGCCGTAGGGCTCGCGGCGCGTGAGGAGGGCGGGGACGGCGGGTGGGCGGGTGGTTCGGGCTGTGCTGGCTGCGGGCTACGCGTGCGTGCCGGAGTGCCGGCGTGGATGAGCCGCGGCGGTGGGCCACCGGTCGGTTGGGCCCCTGCGGTCGGCGGCACATGCGTGCGTGCGCGGGCATGGGGGTGCGGGTCGGAGGGCCCGCGGCCCGCGAACAGGGGGTGCTGGTCGGCTTCGGGCGGCGCCGGTGGCGGGTAGCGGCGTGCCGGCGAGCCGTGCGGGCCGGAGAGCGGGCAGCGCGGGAAGAGGGCGGGCCAGGCGCGTGGGGCGGAGGGCCGGGGTGTGAGGAAGCCCGTGCACCGGTGGGGTGCACGGGCTCCGCGGCCGCCGACCGAGTCCCGCCCTGTCGAGCTCGGCGGTGCCGCGCGGAAATGGTCCTCGGATGGTGCGTCAGCCGGTCTTGTGCCCCCAGCGTGGTCCGACCATGGCCCATTCGGTGTCCCAGCTGTTCAGGCGACGCCGGTCCAGGCGCCAGCGCACCACGGCCCCGGCGGCGAACACGACGCCGGCGGTCGCCAGCGAGGCCGCCGTGCCCAGCAGGCCGGCTTCGAACCCGGCCTCCACGCGACCGGGCGGCTGGGAGGTGAGCCGGCCCTCGCCGTCCAGCCAGACCTGGACCCGTGCACCGGCCTTCTGCCCGGCGTTCACCAGGGCCCGGCCGGTGTGGGCCGTGCCGTCGGCGGTGGTCCAGCTGACGTCCGCCGATATCCGTTCGGCCGTGTCCCCGCTGGACGAGGCACTGGGCAGATCGGTGAGGAGGACGGCCCGGACGGGGTGCCGTTCGGCGCGCTGCCGGGCGAGGACGTCGTCGGCCGCGTGGGCGGTGACCAGTCCGGCGATCGCGCCGCCGATGACTATGGCCAGCCACATCGCCAGGACGATCCAGGCCTCGACGATGTCGTCGTGCCGGCGCAGTGGGTTGTTCCGCCACCGCCACAGCCGCTTCTTCACGGGCTTGCCGCTCATCGGTCCGCACCTCCTCCTCGTGGTCACGGACAAGACGGTGGCACCGGCAGGGGCGCGCCGGGATGGGCCGACCAGGCGCTTTCGGGGGACCAACCGGGACCTGCCGCCCGGCCCCCTTGGGCCGTTCAGCCCTGCCGGGGCCCGCATCGCGCACCCGCCCGGTGGCCCGCGATCAGCCGGCCGCGCCGGCCAGGTCCCCGACGTCCGCCCCGGGCACGAGGGCCTCGCAGAGCCGGCTGTCGAGTGCGAAGACGCCCGCCAGGCCCACCGGGGCCAGCAGCCGCCGGAAACCGGGGCTGTCCGTCACCAGCCGCAGCCGGCCCTCGCGCGCCAGGACCCGGTTGCGTACCCGGCACAGCATTCCCAGCCCGGAGCAGTCGATGAAGGTCACGTCGCGCAGGTCCAGGACCAGGTCGGGACACGGACCCGCGGTCAGCTCGTCGAGCCGGGCCGAAAGCGACGGCACCGTGCACAGGTCGATCTCCCCCCGCAGCACCACGACGGTCCGGCCGGCGACGACACGAACCGTCGGCGGTGGGGGATTGGAGTGCATTTCGGCCATGGGGCAAGCCAATCGGGCACAGCCGGGCGGCGGGTAGGGCCGTTCGGTCCAGGGGGTGCCTGACGGGGTGGGCCGTCCGGGCACGGCCGGGGCGAGGGACCCGTCCGGCGCGGGCCTGGGGCCGACCGGCCCAAGCGTCCGCCCGCGGCGTCCGGACAAGCTGGACCTGCGGGGCAATACCGGCGCCGCACCGGCTCGCGGCCCTCCCGGAGCACGGGAGCGACAGGCCGAGGAGGGAAGGAACGCCATGAAGGGCTTCGTCTACCACGGACCCGGCAAGTCCTCCTGGCAGGACGTCCCGGATCCGGGTCTCCAGGAACCCACCGACGCCGTCGTGCGCGTCGACGCCGTCACCATCTGCGGCACCGACCTGCACATCCTCAAGGGCGACGTCCCCGAGGTCCCTCCCGGCACCGTCCTGGGCCACGAGGCGGTCGGCGAGATCGTGGAGACCGGCACCGACGTGCGCACCGTGCGCCCCGGCGACCGGGTACTGGTGTCCTGCATCACCGCCTGCGGCCGTTGCGCCTACTGCCGGCACGGCATGTACGGCCAGTGCCGGGGCGGCGGAGGCTGGGCCCTCGGCCACCTCATCGACGGCACCCAGGCCGAGTACGTCCGCGTGCCGTACGCCGACCTGTCCGTGCACGCCCTGCCCAGCACCCTGAGCGCCAAGGAGGCGGTCCTCCTCGCGGACATCTTCCCGACCGCCTACGAGGTCGGCGTCCTCAACGGCCGTATCCGGCCCGGTGACACCGTCGCCGTCGTCGGCGCCGGACCCGTCGGACTGGCCGCGATCGCCACCGCCCGGCTCTTCAGCCCCGAACGCATCGTCGCCGTGGACCTGGCCGCCGCCCGCCTGGAAGCCGCCAAGCGGCTGGGCGCCGACGCTGTGGCCGACGCGAGCGAGGACCCCGAGCAGCTCGTCGCCGACCTCACCGACGGACTCGGCGCCGACGTCGTCATCGAGGCGGTCGGCATCCCGGCGACGTTCGAGATGTGCACCCGCATGGTGCGCCCCGGCGGGCACGTGGCCAACGTCGGCGTGCACGGCGCCCCCGCGACCCTGCACCTCGAGGATCTGTGGATCAAGAACGTGACCATCACCACCGGCCTGGTCGACACCAGCTCCACGCCGACCCTGCTGCGCATGGCGGCCGCCGGCCGGCTGCCCGCGGGCGCCCTGGTCACGCACACGTTCCCGCTGAACGCCATGGAGGAGGCGTACGACGTCTTCGCCCGCGCCGCCGACACCGGCGCCCTGAAGGTGGTGCTCGGCGAGGACCAGCACGAGGCCGTCGCCGTCCGCACGACGTGACGGACCCGGACCGGAGGGAGTGAGGGGCCATGACCGTACCGACACCGTCGCACGCGCACGCGCACGAGACCGTCGCGCCGGGCGATCTCGGACGCCGACTCGCCCGGCGACGCGAGGACCTCGGCCTCACCCGTGAGGAGACGGCCGCCCGCGCGGGCATGGCCCTCGGCTACCTGCAGTACCTGGAGGAGCAGCCGACCGCCGCTCCCGGCACCAGCACGCTGCTCAGGCTCGCCGGGGCGCTGCGCACCACCCTGACCGAACTGACCGGCGGAGAGGTGGAGGTGCCGCCCGGTCCCGCGCGGGCGGCCCGCCACGCCGAGCTGATCGAACTCACCCCGCAGCAGTGCCGCGCCCTGCTGGCGACCCACGGCGTCGGGCGCATCGCGGTGCCCACCGCCGAAGGCCCTCTCGTCGTCCCCGTCAACTACAGCGTGGTCGACGGCGCGATCGTCTTCCGCACGGCCCACGGCACCCTGCCGGCCCAGGCCGCGGGCTGCCGTGTGGCGTTCGAGGTGGACCGCATCGACGACGTGTTCAGCCAGGGCTGGAGCGTGCTGGTGCGCGGCCTGGCGCGGACCGTGACCGACCCCGAGGCCGTACGCCGGCTGACCGAGCAGGCGCGCGGCGAACCCTGGGCCGGCGGACGGCGCGACACCTGGGTGCGCATCGAACCGCTCGCTCTCAGCGGACGCCGCATCACCGCCTGAGAGGTCCCTTGGCCGACCTGTTCGGGACCGATGGCCCTTAGCCCGCGGTCCCGTCGCGCCAACCATGGAGAGACACATTCCGACCGCCCCGTCCGGGCGGCGGACCACGGGCCGAAAGCGACGGGCTGATGTATCCCAACGACGGATTCCGCGAACTCGAACGGCAGGAGTGCCTGCGTCTGCTGGCGAAGGCGCCCGTCGGCCGTATCGTGCACACGCGCCAGGCGCTGCCCGCGGTGCTCCCGGTCAACTTCGCCCTGGACACCGACGGCGCGGTGCTGCTGCGCACCTCGGCCACCTCCGAACTGGTCCGCGCGATCGACGGCGCGGTGGTGGCGTTCGAGGCCGACGAGGTCGACGCCGACGCCCACGCCGGCTGGAGCGTCGTGGTCACCGGTCACGCCGCGATGGTCACCGACCCCGCCGAGCAGGAGCGCCTGCTGCGCACCGGACCCCGTTCCTGGGCGCCCTCCCCGCGGGAGGTCTTCGTGCGCATCGAGCCCGAGCTGGTGACCGGACGCGAACTGATCGCCGGGCGCAGCCTGTACGGACTCGATCTGCGGGCGCCCCGCTGAGCGAACGGGACGGCCCCCTGCCCAAGGACCGCACGGCCCTACGGCAAGGGGCCGTCCGGCATCCCCGCCGGGTTCGCGCGGTCCCTGCCCCCGGCGCCCGCACGGCACGACGATCGAGTCGGTGACCGCAGCGGAATCCCGCGAGCCGCACGGCGGCGCGCGCGCCCCGGTCCCGGCGGCTCCTTCCCGCCGCACGGGAAGAGCACGGCACAGAAGGGAAACGGGACATGACTCACCAGCACGTCGTCGTCGGAGTCGACGGCACACTGGTCGCCGTACGCGCCCTGGACCGGGCCGCGGACGAGGCCGCACGGCGCGACGCCGAACTGCGCGTCGTCTACGCCGTGCCCGACCGGGACGAGGCCGCGCCGATCCTGGCGTCCGCCGTGGCCCGTGTCCACGCCCGGCACCCCGCCCTGCGGGTGGTGACCGAGGCCGTCGAGGGCAACGCCGTGCGGGCACTGACCGACGCGAGCGAGGGCGCCGCCCTCACCGTCGTCGGGACCCGCGGGTTCGGCGGGGTCACCGGCACGCTGTTCGGCTCGGTGAGCCTGCGGCTGGCCGCACAGGTGCACGGTCCGCTGATGGTGGTCCGCGAGGACCATCCCGTCGACCGCGCCGCCGATCCGCTCGACGCGGGCCGGTACGTCCTGCTCGGCCTGCAGGACGACGGCGACGCGGACGTGGCCGCCTACGCCTTCGAGGAGGCCGAGCGGCGCGGCGTGTGGCTGCACGTGCTGCACTCCTGGAGCCAGCGGCACGTCGCCCCCGAGATGCCCTCGCTGATCCCCGCGACCAGCCCCGGCCAGCAGCGCCTGGCGCAGCACGACCGGGCGGAGGAGGCGGTGCCGCGCTTCAGCCTGGCCCGGCTGCAGGAACGGCACCCCAGGGTCGGCGTCGAGGCCCGCACGGTGCGCGGCGGGCCGGCCCACGCGCTGCTGGACGCCACCGCGGACGCGTCCGTCGTGGTGATCGGCGCGCACCGGCGCACGGGGCGGGTCGGTCCGCACCTGGGCACCGTCGCGCACACCCTGCTGCACCACGCCCACTGCCCCGTCGTGCTGGTGCCGGCGCAGGAGTGACGCGCCCGCCGCCGGGATCCAAGTGGTCCCGGCGACGGGGACGTTCGGACCGGCGAGCGGGCCCTGCAGCCCATGCGACGACCGTCGCGAGAGCGGGATATTCGAGAACGTGACGAGGGCTTGGAAAGCCCTCGTGAGACTCCTTCGAGGGGATGAAGATCATGGCAGTGCACGATCACCCGCAGCGTCACCAGGGATTCCACTTCCCGTCTCTGCGCCGGACCGGAACGGCCCCCCGCACCACGGACACCACGGCGGCGGCGGCCGTGACCGGCGCGCACGTCCTCGCCGGACTGCGCCTGCTGACCGGGTTCGTCTTCCTGTGGGCCTTCCTCGACAAGACGTTCGGCTTCGGCTACGCGACCCCGTCCGGCAAGGGCTGGATCGACGGCGGCTCGCCCACCAAGGGCTTCCTGAGCTCGGTGGCGGCCGGACCGATGGAGTCGACGTTCCACGACTGGGCCGGCGCCGGCTGGGCCGACTGGCTGTTCATGCTCGGCCTGCTGGGCATCGGCCTCGCGCTGATGTCGGGCGTGGCACTGCGCCTCGCGGCCGTCGCGGGCACGCTGATGATGGCTCTGATGTGGATGGCCGAATGGCCGCCGGCCAAGCACCTCTCGAACGGGGCGCCGAGCATGTCGACCAACCCGTTCGTCGACTACCACGTCATCTACGCCGTCGTGATGATCGCCCTGGCGGTCGTCGGCGCCGGCGCCACCTGGGGGCTCGGCAAGCTGTGGGCGCGGCTGCCCTTCGTCAGCCGTAACCGCTGGCTGCTCTGACCGCTCGGTGCACACCGGGCCAGGGGCGCCGCCGCTGAGGGGATCCGAATTCCCGCAGCGGCGGCGCCCCTTCGGCGTGCCGGGGGCGGGACCGATCGGTACCGGACAGGGACCTGTGGACCTTCCCGCCACGGGCCGCCGCCGACGAGAGTGGTCCTGACAAGAAGGAGGCCGCACACCATGTCCCGAACCCTCACCGTCGGCCTGGACGGCTCGCCCGAAAGCCTCGCGGCCGCCGAATGGGCCGCCCGGGAAGCCCTGTTGTGGCCCGCCGCGCTGCGCGCCGTGTACGCCGGGGACCAACAGCCCTCCGCCTACCGGCCGTTCGCGGGCGAGACCGTGCCGGCACCCGGCGAGGACCGGGCCGAGCGCATGCTGCGGGAGGTCCGCGCCACGCTGACGCACCGTCACCCGGGCCTGCACGTCACCACGGACCGACTCGAAGGGCGCCCCGCGGCGGCCCTGCTGGAAGCGGCCGGCGACGCCGAGCTGCTCGTGCTCGGCTCCCGCGGACTGGGCCGGGCCGCCGGCCATCTGCTCGGCTCCGTCGCCTCGGCCGTACTGGCCCGGGCGGAACGGCCCGTCGTGCTCGTACGCGCCGACGACGGCACGGGGGAGCAGCCGGCGCGGGACCAGGCGGGCGCCGTGGAGGGCGCCGTGGTGCTCGGCCTGGAACTGCACGACCAGGCCGACGACGCCCTCCTCGGCTTCGCCTTCGAGGCCGCCTCCCGCCGTGGGGCCGCCCTGCGGATCGTCCACGGCTGGCGGCTCCCGGCCTACCCCGACGTGCTGTCCGCCGGCACGGACGAACGAGAGGTCCTGGACGCCCTGCTGCGGCCGTGGCGGGAGAAGTACCCCACGGTCGAGGTCACCGGCGAGGCGGTCGTCGGAGGGGCGGGGCCGCATCTGGTGGACGCCTCGCGGAACGCAGCCCTGGTCGTCGTCGGCCACCGCGGCAGCCACGCCACGGCGGTCGGCTCCGTCGGTCCCGTGACGCAGGAGGTGGTCCGCCACGCGGTCGCCCCGGTCGCCGTCGTACCGCACGGCTGACCGCGGGCGGCGCCCCCGCCGCGCCGGCTCAGGCGTCGGCGGGGGCCAGCCGGATCCCCGTCACCAGGTCGGGGCGGATGCGCACCGCGTAGTCCATCGCACGGCCGACCCAGGGACGCAGCAGCTCCTGGTAGCGGGCCAGCTGCTGCGGGTCGGTGACCAGATGGGCGTAGCCCGTCACCACCACGCTCCAGCCCAGGTGGGTGTCCGGATCGATGACGTCGGCCTCGTAGGCGACCACCACGCCCTGCCCGTCGGCCTGCCGGGTACGGGAGGTCAGGGCCGCGCGCTCGTGCGTGCGGATGACGATGTCGCCGTCGTCGAGGACGTGGTTGACGGGGCGGACCGTCGGCAGCGCGTGCTGCGTGAAGACGATCCGGCCGTACGAGACACTGCCCAGCAGCCGCAGTGCCTCCGCGCTGTCGAGCGCGATGCTCTGGCGGGGTTCCGTGGGAACCGGCTGGGCTTGGTCCAGGGCCATGGGCGGTTTCCGTAGGTTCTCGTGGTTCGCTCGGAGAGTCGTCCCCCGCCGCGTGAGGCGGCGGTGTCCGATCGCGCCATGGAAACCGGTCCGGGCCACCGGTCGCTAGGGCCGTTCGGGCCCTGTCCCGGCCCCGGTGGACCCTTCACACCGGTGCGGGACACCCGCCCTGGTCAGCCCGCACGCGTCCCCGCGTCCTCGTCCCCGTAGGTGAGGCCGTTGACGACGCCGACGACGCCCTCGATCTTCCACGCCGAGCGGACGGCCGACGCCAGGTCGCTGCTCCGGGGCACCCGGCCGGTCAACGTGACCATGCCGTCCCCGACGGTGACGTCGACGGCCTCCGGCGGCAGGCCCAGCACGCCGACCACGATCCCCTCCACGACCTCGCGGCGGATCGTCGCGTCGGTGCGCGCGAAGACCCGCAGCAGATCGCGCCGGGTGGCGATGCCGATCAGCCGGTCCTCCTCGTCGACCACGGGCAGCCGCTCGATGCCGTGCCGCTCCATCACCCGCGCGGCGTCCGAGACGGCCTGCTCGGGGTGGACGGTGACCGCGGGAGTGGACATCAGGTCCCCGGCGGTCAGGGTGCCGGTCCCCGCGCGCGTCAGATCGGTGCCCGACACCACGCCGAGGACCTTGTCGTCGTGGTCGACGACCGGCAGCCCGCTGATGCGGTGCCGGTCCAGCAGCCCCACCAGCTCCTGGATGGGCGTCGTGCGGTGGGCGAGCACGACCTCACTGGTCATCACCTCGCCGATGATGTGCTGTTCCACAGCGCCTTCTCCCCGGTTCGGGCGGGTGGCGGGCAGGGAGAGCCCTGCCCGCCGAGGACGTTCTAGCCTTCTCGCTCCTGACCCGGGCCGCCTCGCCACGGCGGCGGGGTGGCCGTGCGCCGGGTGCTGTCCCAGCGGTCGGCGAGCCGGTCCAGCCGGGTGCGCAGGCGGTTCTGCAACCGGTCGGCGAGTTCATGGGCGCTCGCCTCGCTGGCGTGGACGACGAGCAGCTCGCCGCCCACACGGATCTCCGCGCCCGCGGACCAGGGCTGTTCGACATGGTGGGCGGCCGCCTTGGCGACCCGCACCTCTCCGTCGACTGCGGGCAGGCCCGGCCGGTCCAGCGCCGCGGCCACCTTGGTCCGGACGTAGGCCACGGCCGCCTCGTCCACGTCGCCCTCGGCCCGTACGCGTACGGCGAAGGCAGTGGCGGCCTCGGTGCCGGTGTCCCTGGGAGTCATGTGCTCCACCCCTTTGATCGTCTGTGAGCAGTTCCAGACTCCCTCCGGCGCCCGCCGCGCCCCAGGGGCCGCCCGGCCCACGAACGGGGCCGTGGGTCCTCGACGCGGCCCAGGTGCACGCGGGGTGGCCGCGGGGTACCCGAGCGGCACGCGGAAGGGGCGGGAATCAGGGCCGACCGGCCCTGGCCACCGGACTCCTGGGCGAGAAGGATCTAGGGATGGAACCGCTTTCGCCCACGCGCGCGGAATGCGGTGCGGCGGAACACGACAGACACGGCGAGGAGCATCTGATGGCGGACAGCCGGCGGCCAGGACCCGAAGAGCCGATCCGGGTCTTCCTGCTGGACGACCACGAGGTGGTACGACGCGGGGTGCACGACCTGCTCAACGACGAGCCGGACATCTCCGTGGTCGGCGAGGCGGCCACCGCCGAACAGGCCCTGGTCCGCGTCCCCGCGCTCCGACCCGACGTGGCGGTCCTCGACGTGCGCCTGCCCGACGGCGACGGCGTCAGCGTCTGCCGCGAACTGCGTTCGCGCATGCCCGAGTTGAGCTGCCTGATGCTGACCTCGTTCGACGACGAGGAGGCCCTCCTGGACTCCATCATGGCGGGCGCTTCCGGATACGTGCTCAAGCAGATCCAGGGCTCCGACCTGGTGTCGGCCGTACGCACCGTCGCCTCGGGGCAGTCCCTGCTCGACCCCAGCGCCACCACGCGGCTCATGGCGCGGCTGCGCCACGACCAGCGCCAGGAGGAGGAACCGGACGCGCTGCCCGGGCTGACCGACCGCGAGCGGGAGATCCTCGCGCTGATCGGGGAGGGACTGACCAACCGGCAGATCGGCCAGCGGCTCTTCCTGGCCGAGAAGACGGTGAAGAACCACATCTCCCGGCTGTTGGCCAAGCTGGGCGTGGAGCGGCGCATCCAGGCGGCCGTCATCGCCACGCAGGCCCAGGACCGGCTGCGGCAGCAGGGCCACTGACCCGGCCGAGCGGGGTCCGGTCGGCCCCAGGGCGCCCCCGGACGGCCCATGCCGGACCCGGTCCGCCTCCCGCAGGCTGGCAGTGCAGCCCGGACACCACCGGGCACCCGAGGAGGGACGGACATGAACGTGCGTGTGGGCATCAACGGCTTCGGCCGCATCGGCCGCAACTACCTGCGCTGCGTGCTGGAGCGCGCCGCGGCCGGCAGCGGCACGGGGATCGAGGTCGTCGGGATCAACGACATCACCTCGCCGGCCACGCTGGCCCACCTGCTGGCCTTCGACTCGACGTACGGCCGGATCGGCCGCACCGTCGAGCACGACGAC
Organism: Streptomyces panaciradicis; assembly: GCF_023516615.1. GTDB lineage: Bacteria > Actinomycetota > Actinomycetes > Streptomycetales > Streptomycetaceae > Streptomyces > Streptomyces panaciradicis. Next base: position 31,654 of record NZ_JAMGBF010000015.1, on the reverse strand, counting down.
ACCTCGATCACGGTCGACGGGCACCGCATCGCGGTCACCGCCGAGCGCGACCCTGCGGCGCTGGCCTGGGGCGAGATGGGCGTGGACGTCGTCATCGAGTCCACCGGCCGCTTCCGCACCCGCGAGACGGCCGGGGCGCACCTGACGGCCGGAGCGCGCAAGGTGCTGCTGTCGGTACCGGGCAAGGACGTCGACGCGACCGTGGTGATGGGCGTCAACGAGGGGACGTACGACCCCGCGAACCACCACGTGATCTCGAACGCCTCCTGCACCACCAACTGCGTGGCCCCCATGGTCAAGGTCCTCGACGAGCACTTCGGCGTCGTCAAGGGCCTGATGACGACCATCCACGGCTACACCAACGACCAGGTCGTCCTGGACGGCCCGCACAAGGACCTGCGCCGCGGCCGCAGCGCCGCCGTCAACATCATCCCCACCTCCACCGGCGCCGCCCGCGCCGTCGGCCTGGTCCTGCCGGAGCTGGCCGGCACCCTGGACGGCATCGCCGTCCGCGTGCCCGTCGAGGACGGCTCGCTGACCGACCTGAGCATCGTCCTGGACCGGGCGGTGAGCGCGGAGGAGATCAACGCCGCCTACCGCGAGGCCGCCGACGGACCGCTGAAGGGCGTCCTCCGGGTCTCCGACGCACCGATCGTCTCCCGCGACATCGTGGGCGACCCGGCCTCCTGCGTCCTGGACGCCCCGCTGACCCAGGCGCACGGCGAACTCGTCAAGGTCTTCGGCTGGTACGACAACGAATGGGGCTACACCAACCGGCTGCTGGACCTCACCGAGCACGTGATCGCCGGGCTGCCGCGGAGCTGACCGGTCCGAAGCGTTCCCTCCCACCCGAGATCCCGTATCGTCCCCTCGTCAAGACCGTTACGGTGGCACATGAGGCCGAGGCCGGTCGGCGACGGCAAGGGGATGTGGAGGATCACGGGTGGGACGCTCCGAAGGGCCCGCGGAGGCTCGCGTGCGGCTGCCCCAGCTCAGGCTCGACGAGCTGCTGGAGGAGCTGCAGGCGCGGCTGGACGCGGCTCGCGGCACCCGCGACCGGGTGCACAGCCTGCTGGAGGCGGTGCTCTCGGTCGGCCGGGAGCTGGAGCTGGAGCAGGTGCTGCGCAGCATCGTGGAGGCCGCCGCGGTGCTGGTCGACGCCGAGTACGCCGCACTGGGGGTCATCGGCCCGGACGGCAAGCGGCTGTCGGCCTTCCACACCGTCGGCGTCGGCCCGGAGGAGATCGCCAGAATCGGTCCCTACCCCGAGGGGCACGGCATCCTCGGGGAACTCATCCGGCACCCCGAGCCGTTGCGGCTGGCGAAGCTCTCCGAGCACCCCGCCTCCTACGGCTTCCCCGCCCACCACCCGCCGATGAACTCCTTCCTGGGCGTGCCCATCCGGGTGCGCGAGCAGGTCTTCGGCAACCTGTACCTGACGGAGAAGCGCGGCGGGGCGCAGTTCGACGAGGAGGACGAGTCGGTCCTGTCGACGCTGGCCGTGGCGGCCGGCGTCGCCATCGACAACGCCCGTCTGTACGAGGAGTCCCGGCTGCGCGAGCGGTGGCTGCAGGCCAACGCCGAGATCACGCACAGCCTGATGTCGGGCGGTCCGAGCAGCGAGGTCCTCGGCCTGATCGCCGAGCGGGCCGGCGAGATCACCGACTCGGCCCTGGCGGCGGTCGCGCTGCCGATGGAGGACACCGACTCCCTGGCCGTGGAGTACGCCTTCGGCCTGGACGCCGACGCCCACCGCGGGCTCGTGCTGCCCATGGACCGCAGCCTGATGGGGCTGGCCTTCTCCGGCGCCGCCCCCGTCACCAGCTCCGACGCCGCGCACGACCAGCGCATCTCCTCGGAGCCGCCGCGCTTCGAAGGACTCGGCCCCGCCGTGGCCGTCCCCATCGGCACCGGCGGGGAGGGACCGCGCGGCGTCGTCCTGCTGGCGCGCAAGCAGGGGCGGCCGGTGTACTCGGCCACGGAGATCGAGCCCCTGCAGTCCTTCGCCGCGCAGGCCGCCATCGCGATGGAGCTCGCCGAACGCCGCCGCGACGCGGAGGAGATCGCGGTGCTCAAGGACCGCGACCGGATCGCCCGCGACCTGCACGACCTGGCCATCCAGCGGCTGTTCGCCACCGGTATGACACTGCAGAGCGCCGGCCGCTTCATCGAGCACGAGGAGGCCGCCGAGCGCGTGGTCCGCGCGGTCGACGACCTGGACGAGACCATCAAGATCATCAGGTCGACGATCTTCGGTCTGCGCGCCCGCGACGGCGGGGCGGGCACCGGACTGCGCGCCCGCGTCGTCCGGTCGGTGGGCGAGGCCACCCCGGTCCTCGGCTTCGCGCCCAGCGTGCGGATGGAGGGCCTGGTCGACACGGACGTACCGCAGGAGACCGCCGACCATGTGATCGCCGTGCTCTCCGAGGCGCTGACCAACATCGCCCGCCACTCCGGCGCCCAGCGCGCGGACGTGGCCCTGGAGACCGACGGCCGCGAGGTGCGGCTGACCGTCGCCGACAACGGCAGGGGCATCCCCGACGGCGGCCGCCGCAGCGGGCTGCGCAACATGGCCGAGCGTGCCGAACAGCTCGGCGGCTCCCTGCGGGTGGACTGCCCCGAGGGCGGCGGTACGACGCTGGTGTGGCTGGTGCCGGTGGGGGACCGGTGACCCGGGTCTGAGGCCGGGTACGGCTCAGCAGGGCACGTCGAGGCCGGCCGCGCCCCCGCGGCCGGTGTTCTCGGCGTACGCGCTGCCGCCGTGGGCGGTGGCCACCCCCCGCACGAAGGCCAGCCCCAGTCCCGACCCCTCGCCGGTGCGGCTGGCCTCGGCCCGGGTGAAGCGGTCGAACGCCCGGGGCAGGAACTCCGGCGCGAATCCCTCTCCCTCGTCCGTGACGCACAGCCGCAGCCTGCGCCGGCGGACGCCGGCCGTGACGTTGACCGTCCCGCGGCCGTGGCGCAGGGCGTTGTCGACCAGGTTGCCGATGGCCGGGCGCAGCCAGCGGGTGTCCACCTCGACGTCCGCGTCGGCGACCTCGACGGCGAGGCGGCGCCCGGACCGCTCCGCGGTGCGCCGGTGCGGGCCCACCGCACTGTCGACGAGGTCGGCCAGCCGGACGCGGGTGCGGGTGACGTGCGCGGTGCCGCCGAGTTCCTCCAGATCGAGGAGTGCGTTGGAGAGGTCGATCAGGCGCTGCACCTCGGTGTCCACCGAGCGCAGGGTGTCCGTGAGTTCGGCGGCCGAGCGGGGGCGGTGCAGGGCCACGTCGAGCTCGGCCCGCAACAGGGACAGTGGCGTGCGCAGTTCGTGGCTGGCGTCCGCGACGAACCGGCGCTCGCGTTCCGCGGACGCCTGGAGCCGGTCGAGCATGTGGTTGAGGGTGTGGCCGAGCCGGGTGATCTCGTCGTCGCGGTCGGCCGGCACGTCCAGGCGCAGGTTCTGGGCGCCCTCGGCGAGGGTGGCGGCTCCGCCGCGGTAGCGCTCCACCGGGCGCAGGGCGGCCCGGGCGGTGCGGTAGCCGACGTAGGAGGCGGCGATCAGGGTGAGGGCGGAGGCGAGGGCGAGTTGGGCGAGGAGCTCGCGCAGCGCCTCGTCGCGGTGGCCGCGCCGCACGGCGGCGACCACGATCCGGGGCTCTTTGCCCGCGGTCACCCGCCGGGCCTGCAGGCGCAGCGTGCCGGAGGTGATGGGCAGCAGCGAGCCGACGTCGCGCCGCACGGTGGCACCCCGTGTGACGGCGCCGAGTTCGGCCGGGGTGAGCAGGGGCCGGCGGGGCAGGGCGTCGCTGGAGCGCAGGACGCGGCCGTGCGCGTCGAGGATCTGCCGCAGGCTGCCGCTGGGGCCCGGCGGCAGCGCCTGCCCGGCGCGCACCGCCTGGTCGAGGCTGTGCCGGTACGTCGTCAGGTCGTCGTTGAGCTGCTGGTCCAGGGCGGTCCTGACCCGCCAGTAGACCAGCCCGGCGGCCCCGGTCAGAACCAGGGACATGGTGACGGCGACGGCCAGCACCAGCCGGGCCACGACGGGCAGCCGGCGCAGCCGGGTGCGCAGCCCGCCCGGCAGGCTCACGGCGCGGTCTCCAGGCGGTAGCCGCGCCCGCGCAGCGTCGTGATCGTCATACGGCCGAAGGCCCGGTCGACCTTCGCGCGCACCTTGGAGACGTGCACGTCGATGGCGTTGCTGCGCAGGTCGGTCTCGCCGTCCCACACCTCCTCGAGCAGCCGCAGCCGGGTCACCACCCGGCCGGCGTTCTCCATCAGCACTCTCAGGACGTCGAACTCCCTGCGGGACAGGTCGAGTTCGCTGTCCGCTCGCCAGGCGCGCTGCTGCTCGGTGTCGAGGACGAGGTCACCGACGCGCAGGCGGCCGGAGCAGTCCGGACGGCGCCGGGAGACGGCCCGCAGCCGGGCCAGCAGCTCCTCCATGGCGAACGGCTTGACCAGGTAGTCGTCGGCGCCCGCGTCCAGTCCGGCCACCCGTTCGTCGATCGCGCCGCGCGCGGTCAGCAGGATCACCGGCACCTCGACGCCCTCCTCGCGCAGGCTCCGGCACACCTGGACCCCGTCCGTGCCCGGCAGCATCACGTCCAGCACCACGGCGTCCACTCGCGGGTCGCGGGCTGCGGCCAGCCCGGACGGGCCGTCGTAGCGGCCCTCGGCGGTGTGACCGGACTCGGTGAGGTAGCGGACGACCAGGTCCGTGAGGCGGCGTTCGTCGTCGACGACCAGGCAGTGCATGACGGCCAGGCTAATCGGCCCCGTCCCCGGTCAGGCACGTCGGGAAGCCTTCATGGTCTGTTCATGTGACATCCCTACCTTCCTTCACGTCGCGGTGCCCCGCGGGCCGCGACCGGTCCGCCGTCCGACGTGCCGTGACGGAAGGGACAGTCATGCACACAGCGGTCACGGTGCTCTCCGCCAAGGGCATCACCGGCCACATCGCCCCCGCGGACCTGCTGGCCCGCGGCGGCCTCGACGTCGTCGCCCTGCTGATCCTGGTCGGCCTGCTGCATCGCCGCCGCCCCAGCGCGCCGGCCATGCCGCTGGTCCTGGCCGCGCTGAACGTCGGCCTGTTCGCCGCGATGAGCACCATCAGCGCCGGGAAGTTCCCGGCCGGAGTCGGCTTCGGACTGTTCGGCATCCTCTCCCTGGTGCGGCTGCGCAGCGCGGCGTTCACCCTGCGCGACGTCGCCTACACCTTCGTCAGCCTGGTCGTCGCCCTGTGCGCCGGACTGCCGCATCGGCAGTCCTGGCTCGTCGTCGCCCTGGTCGCCGTGGTCCTGGTCGCCGTCCTGGTGGTCGACGACCCCAGGAGGTACGAGCCGCCGACGACGCAGGTCAGGATCACCCTGGACCGGATCCACCCCGAGTCGGCCCTGGTCGCGCAGGACGTGGCGCTGCGCCTCGGACGGGCCCCGCTGTCCGTCCTCGTCGAGGAGGTCGACTACGTACGCGAGACGACCCGGGTCCTGGCCCACTTCCCCGTCGGACCGCACGACCTCCCGGCCGCCGCGGACGCCGGACCGCGCGAGCAGGTGACGGCGTCATGACCTCCGCGTCCTCCTTCGCGGCCGGGCTGGGGCTGCCCGCCCTGCGCGGCGCGACCCTCGCCGAGGTCGACGCGGCGGCGGCCCTGCAGCACCGCACCGACCGCAAGTACCTGGTGCCGGTCGACCTGGCTCAGACCTTCGTCCGCCTGCTCGCCGACAGCCATCACGTCCTCGACCTGGCGGGGCGCCGCACGACGAGCTACGTCAGCGCCTACTTCGACACCCCCCGGCTGGCCGCCTGGCACGCCCACGTCCAGGGGCGGCGCCGGCGCTGGAAGGTCCGCACCCGCCTGTACGCGGAGGACGGACTGTGCCGGGTGGAGGTCAAGACCAAGGACGGCCGCGGCGCCACGGTCAAGCACGCCCTGCGGATCCCGGCCGGCGAGCACGGCGAACTCCGTGCCCGCGCCGCCGAGTTCGTCGACGAGACCCTGAGCGGTGCCTCGATCCCGGTCGGCGCCGGACAACTGGTTCCGGCCGCGGAGGTGCGCTACGTCCGCGCCGCCCTCGCCGACCTCGTCCACGGCACCCGCGTGACCCTCGACGGCGCCCTCACCTTCCGGTACGGCGACCGCACCGCCGCCCTCGACCCCGGCCGCGTGCTCGTCGAGACCAAGGGCGGTGCCCGGCCCGCCCCGGCCGACCGGCTGCTGCTGCGCCTGGGCGGCCGGCCCGTCTCGCTGAGCAAGTACGTCGTCGGCCGCTCCCTGCTCACTCCCGGCCTGCCCGACAACGACGTACGCCGCCTCGCCCGCACCCACTTCACGGCGGGGACGAGCACCGCACCGCTCCTCGAAAGGACCCCCGCCGCATGAACACCCCGCGTCGCCTCACGTGGCCCTACGCCGTGATCGCGCTGCTCGCGGTCGCCGCGGCCGCCTTCGGCCTGCTGCACCCGGCCGCCGCCTCCACGCCCGTGAAGAAGAAGCCCGGAGCCACGGCGCTGATCAAGCAGAACCCGCCGCCCACCCTCTTCCCCGACGCCCGGATCGCCACGATCGGCAAGCAGGCGGGGGAGCAGCGCAAGAAGGCCGACGCCCTCTTCGCCCGGTGGAAGGCCGCGCACGGCCGCGCCCGCGACGACGCGGCGTTCGCCGCCTGGGCGGCCCGCCAGGTCCCGGCACCGCCGTCGGCCGAGCGGCGCACCGCCGAACTCCACCAGGTGCAGGCACTCGCCCGGACCCGCACCGCGGCCGGGGAGAAGGCGGCGTCCTGGCTGGAGCTCTACGGCAAGAAGGACATCTGGAAGCTGTACCTGCACGACCAGCGCGAGCTGGTCCCCGCCCGGCAGGGCGCGGCCGAGAAGGCGGAACTCAAGTCCGCGCTGAAGCTGGCCAAGACGATCGGCGACCGGCTGGCGGCCCAGGACGCACAGCCGGCCCCCTTCGTCTTGGACCCGACCCTGCGCCCGGACAAGCACGTCAAGCCCGGCGCCAAGGGCCCCTACTCCTATCCCTCCCGCCACGCCGCCCGTTCCGCCGCCGCCGTCACCCTCCTCAGCGCGCTCAGTCCGCACCGCGCCGCCGACTACGAGTGGATGCGCGCCGAGGTCCTCTACTCCCGCCTGTACATGGCCGGCCACGTCACCACCGACCTCCTCGCGGGCACCCTGCTGGGCGACCTGATCGGCGACTACGAACTCGCCGTCGGCGGCCACTGAGCGGCTCGCGGCGCTACCGGTCGTGCGCGTGCGGGACGGTGATCACCGGGCAGCGCGCATGATGCAGCACGCCCTGGCTCACGGAGCCCAGCAGCATGCCGGTGAAGCCACCGTGTCCGCGGGTGCCCACGACCAGGCCGAGGGCGTGTTCCGACGCCGTGGTGAGGGCTTCCACCGGGTGACCGCGCACGACCTCGTGGTGCAGTTCGACCTCCGGATGGGCGGCGGAAGGCCCGGCCACCGCCTCCGACAGCGACCGGCGGCACTCCTGGACGGCCGCGTTCTCGTCCAGGAGGCCGAGGACCGGCGTGTGCCACACGTACAGGGCCCGCAGGGCCGCGCCGCGCAGCGCGGCTTCCTCGAAGGCGAAGTCGACGGCCGCAGCGGAGTGCGGGCCGGCGTCCACCCCGACCACGAAGTACGGCGGCTGCCGGGTGAGGTGCTCCGGCTCGGGGACGACCACCACCGGGCAGGGGGCGTGGGCCACCACCGGCAGGGCGACGGCGGCCGAGGTGAACAGCTCCCGTACGGCGCTCAGGTGCCAGGAACCCAGCACCACCTCCGTGGCCTTCTGCGCCTGCTCCCGCAGCACCCAGGCCGGGTGTCCCTCCGCCAGCAGCCCGGACACCCGGACCCGCGGACACCGGGACTCGACGAAGGACACCGCCTCGCCGAGCGCGCGGTCCCCCGACGCGTGCAGCGCCGCGCTCCACTCCTCCCAGGTCGGCCGCCCGCCCGTCGGCCGGTACCCGGGGGTCGCCGTCCCCTGGGCGAGGACCAGCAGCAGCGGCAGGTCCCGCCGGTCCGCCTCGTCGGCGGCCCAGGCCAGCGCCGTACGGTTGCCCGGGTCCGGGTCCACGCCGACCACGATCGGGTTTCGTTCCTCAAGCTGCGTCATCGTCACCGCCACGTGTGCGAGGAGGCCGATGGCCACGGGCAACCGCCATCGTCGGACCGGCCCGGCAGCGGGCGCCGCGCCGGTCACCGCTCATAGCCAGTAAACAACGGCCGACCGGAGCCCGCAGCGGGCAGCACCGGTCGTTGTGCCGCCGCACCGCGGGGTCGGTGGCGGTCGCGTGGACGGCGCAACTCGGCGGCACACGGCGTGAATGGGGTCCAGCGGCCGCCCCGCATGACCGGGTGGCCCCTGCCCGTGGCCCCGGCACCGGGCCAGGCTGAGAGGCGGAACGCGAAGGGACAGCCCCGTCGCGGCACCCGGTGCCCGGACGGGGCCCGAGCGGCCCTGTCCCGGGGCCCTTCGGCCTCTGCAGGCCGCGCGGCGCGAGCCGGAGGCTGGGGTGACCCGACCGGGAGGAAGCCATGCGGGAGGTGCCATGGACGCTTCCACCGCCGCCTCGCTCTCCGCGTCGCGCACCGCGCACGAGCGGTTCGTCACCTCCCCCGGCACGGCACCGGGAACCCGCCGTCTGGTGGCCGAATCCTGGCGGCGCTGCGCGCGGAGCACGGTACGGCCCGACGGCAGCCGGCTGCCGCCGCTGCTGAGGACCGCGGAGGAACTGCGCGCCTACCGCACCGCCCACCCGCTCGCCGCCGCGCTGCCCATGCTCCGCGAGGTGCTGGGCACCGGGGCCGCCGACGACGGGCACGTGTTCGCCGTCGGCGACGCCGACGGAACCCTGCTGTGGGTCGAGGGGGACACCAAGGCCGTCGGGCGCGCCGAACGCATGCACTTCGCCGAGGGCGCCGCCTGGTCCGAACGGCAGGCCGGCACCAACGCACCGGGAACGGCACTGCAGTTGGGGTGTGCCGTGCAGATCGTGACGGGGGAGCACTACAGCGCCGCCGTGCACGGCTGGTCCTGCGCCGCCGCGCCCGTCCGCGACCCGCGCACCGGCCGCGTCGTGGGGGTCGTCGACCTGTCCGGCGGGCCGACCATCGCCACCCCGCCGGCCCTCGCGGCGGTGCGGGCCGCCGCGCTGGCCGCCGAGGCCGAACTCGCCTGCGTACGAACGCCCCACGGGGACGCGCTGAGCCTGTACGCGCTGGGCCGGGACACTGTCCTGCTGGAGGACGCCGGACGCAGACGCCGGCTCAGCCCCCGGCACAGCGAGATCGTCCTCGCGCTCGCCCTCGCCGGCCACGGCGTGACCGGAGAACGGCTCGCGGTGGACCTGTCCGACCGGGAGGTGCCCGCCTCCACCCTGCGGGCCGAACTGACGCGGCTGCGCGCCGTGCTGGGACCCGAACTGCTCGGCTCACGGCCCTACGCCCTGCTGCGGCCCGTGCGCACCGACTTCGGCGACGTGGCGGAACTCCTCGCCGAGGGCCGGGTCGCCGAGGCCCTCGCCCGTTACCCCGGCCCGCTGCTGCCCCGCTCCGACGCCCCGGTGATCGTGGAGCAACGCCGTTGCCTGGAGCAGCAGTTGCGCGGCGCCGTCCTGGTCAGCGGGGATTCCGGACTGCTGCGCCGCTGGGTCGACGCCGGCTGGGGCGGCGACGACGCACCCGCCTGGTCGGCGCTCGCCCACACCCTGCCGGGCGGCTCCCCGCAGCGTGCGGCGGCGGCCGCCAGGGCCCGCGCCCTCGGCCTGGAGAGCGGGGTGGTCCCGCAGGTCAGGCGGCATGCAGCGGTATTGCAGCGTTCCCGTTCCTAGCGTGTGGAGCATCAGCGGATCGTCGTCATCGAAAGGGGACGGTCATGAAGTACGAGTCTCCGGGCAGGCCCGGCAGCCCGGTCGACGTGGCGCCACGCTACGAGAACTTCATCGGAGGCAAGTGGCAGGCGCCGACCACGGATCAGTACGCGGTCAACCTGTGCCCGGCCACGGCCAAGCCCATCTGTGAGATTCCGCGTTCGGGGGCCGCCGACATCGAACTCGCCCTCGACGCCGCCCACGCCGCCAAGGACAAGTGGGGCGAGGCCTCCACCGCCGAACGCGCCGCGGTGCTGAACAAGGTCGCCGACGCCATCGACGCCCACCGCGAGGAACTCGCGGTCGCCGAGAGCTGGGACAACGGCAAGCCGGTCCGCGAGACGCTGGCCGCCGACATCCCCCTCGCCGCCGACCACTTCCGCTACTTCGCGGCCGCGATCCGCGCCGAGGAGAGCGAGATCACCGAGATCGACAAGAACCTGATCGCCTACCACTTCCACGAGCCGCTGGGCGTGGTCGGCCAGATCATCCCGTTCAACTTCCCGCTGCTGATGGCCGCGTGGAAGCTCGCCCCGGCGCTCGCCGCCGGCAACGCCAGCGTCATCAAGCCGGCCTCGCCCACCCCGTGGTCGATCCTGAAGCTGATGGAGGTCGTCGGCGACCTGCTGCCGGCGGGCGTCCTCAACGTCGTCAACGGCCCCGGAGCCGAGATCGGCAAGGCCCTCGCGACCAGCAGGCGGATCGCCAAGGTCGCCTTCACCGGCGAGACCGTCACCGGCCGCCTGATCATGCAGTACGCGGCGGAGAACATCATCCCCGTCACCCTGGAGCTCGGCGGCAAGTCGCCGAACATCTTCTTCGCCGACGTCGCCGCCCACGACGACGACTTCCTGGACAAGGCCGTCGAGGGACTCGTCCTGTACGCGTTCAATAAGGGCGAGGTCTGCACCTGCCCCTCCCGTGCGCTCGTCCAGGAGGACATCTACGAGGAGTTCATGGGCCGCTGCCTGGAGCGCATCCGCGCCATCAAGCAGGGCGACCCCCTCGACACCGACACCATGATGGGACCCCAGGTCTCCCGGCAGCAGATCGACAAGATCGCGTCGTACGTCGAGATCGGCCTGAAGGAGGGCGCCGAACTGCTGGTCGGCGGCCACCGGCCCGGAATCGGCGGCGAGTTCGCGGACGGCTACTTCTTCGAGCCGACCGTCCTCAAGGGCCACAACAGGATGCGCGTCTTCCAGGAGGAGATCTTCGGACCCGTCCTCGCCGTCACCACCTTCAAGGACGAGGCCGAGGCGCTGGAGATCGCCAACGACACGCTGTACGGCCTCGGCGCCGGCGTGTGGAGCCGCGACACCTCCCGCACCTACCGGATGGGCCGCGCGATCAAGGCCGGCCGCGTCTGGACGAACTGCTACCACCAGTACCCCGCGGGTGCCGCGTTCGGTGGCTACAAGATCTCCGGCATCGGCCGTGAGACCCACAAGATGATGCTCGAGCACTACAGCCAGACCAAGAACCTGCTGGTCAGCTACAGCGACAAGCCGCTCGGGCTGTTCTAGGAGGAGTACGGCGACATGTCCGAGAAGGCGGAGAGGGGCACCCCCGGGCGCGTCACCGCCACGCGTGCGGCGCGCAGGGCGATCGCGGCCCTGTGCGCCGCCCACGGCGGGCCGGTGATGTTCGTCCAGTCGGGCGGCTGCTGCGACGGCAGCGACCCGATGTGCTTCGAGGGCGGCGAGTTCGCCCTGGGAGGCGGTGACCTGCTCGTCGGCGTCGTCGACGGCTGCACCTTCCACATGGACGCCGACCAGTACCAGGCGCTCGGCCGCCCCTTCCTCGTCCTGGACGTCGAGGAGGGCACACCGGGCGGATTCTCCCTCGCAGCCGGGGACGGGCTGCACTTCGTGACCCGGGTCGAGGCACCCGGAAACCGCACCAGTCGAGGAGCAGATCGATGAAGGCAGCAGTCGTCACCGACTTCGGCAAGCCCCTGGAGATCCAGGACCTGCCCGTCCCCGAGCCCGGACCCGGCCAGGTACTCGTGAAGATGGAGGCCTCCGGCCTGTGCCACACCGACATCCACGCGGCGCACGGCGACTGGCCGGTCAAGCCCCGGCCGCCGTTCGTCCCCGGCCACGAGGGCATCGGCCCCGTCACGGCCGTCGGCGCGGGCGTTCCCGCCGACCTCGTCGGCAAGCGGGTCGCCGTGCCGTGGCTCGGCTCCTCCTGCGGCACCTGCCGCTACTGCGTCTCCGGCTGGGAGACCCTGTGCGAGTCCCAGGTCAACTCCGGCTACAGCGTCGACGGTTGCTACGCCGAGTACGCCGTCGCCGACGCGAGCGGTATCGTCCGCGTGCCCGACGGGGTCAGCTCCTTCGACGCGGCGCCCCTGACCTGCGCCGGCGTCACCACGTACAAGGCGATCAAGGTCGCCCGCGTGGTCCCGGCCGAGCGGGTCGCCGTCTTCGGCATCGGCGGCCTCGGCCACCTCGCCCTGCAGTACGCCCGTCTCGTCGGCGGCCTGGTCACCGCCGTCGACCTGGAACCCGACAAGCTGGGCCTGGCCCACCGGCTCGGCGCCGACGAGATCGTCAACGCCCGCACCCACGACCCCGTCGAGGAGATCAGGAAGGCCGGCGGCGCGGACGTCGCCGTCGTGCTCGCCGCGGCCCCCACGGCCTTCGAGCAGGCGTTCCGGTCGCTCAACCGCGGCGGACGCCTGGTCATGGTCGCGCTGCCCGCCGACGACGCCGCGATCAAGGTGCCCATCTTCGAGACCGTCCTCGGCGGCATCTCCGTCATAGGCTCGATAGTGGGCACGCGCCAGGACCTGGCCGAGGTCTTCGCCCTGCACGCCGCCGGCCGCACCCAGGTCATCGCCGAGACCCGGCGCCTGGACCAGGTCAACGACTCCTTCGACGAGGTCCTCGGCGGACGGGCCGAAGCCCGGCTCGTCTTCGAGTTCTGAGGCCCGGGACACCCCCGCGGCCCAGGAGAGAGGCAGCAGATCATGCCACACGTCACCGTAGGTGCCGTACGGGAGCGGGCGCCCGGCGAACGCCGTGTCGCCCTCGTCCCCGAGGCGGTCACCCTGCTCACCCGGGCCGGCATCGACGTACTGGTCGAGACCGGGGCCGGCTCCGGCGCCTGGTTCACCGACGCCGACTACACCGAGGCGGGCGCAGGCGTCGTACCGGCGGACGAGCTGTACGCGCGCGCGGACGCCGTGCTGTGCGTGGGCCCGCCGGACGCCGAGAGCGCACGGTCGCTGCGCGCCGGACAGACCCTGATCGGCCTGCTCGAACCGCTGCGCCACCCCGCCCTCGTGCGGGAGCTGGCCGAGCGCGGGGTGCGCACGGTGAGCCTCGATCTGCTGCCGCGCACCCTCAGCCGCGCCCAGTCCATGGACGCGCTGACCTCCCAGGCCAACGTCGCCGGCTACAAGGCCGCCGTCCTCGCGGCCGACTCCTACGACCGGTTCTTCCCGATGCTGACCACCGCGGCGGGCACCATGCGCCCCGCACAGGTCCTGGTCCTGGGCGCCGGAGTGGCCGGGCTGCAGGCGATCGCCACCGCCCGCCGCCTCGGCGCCGTCGTCACCGCCTACGACGTACGTCCCGAGTCGAGAGGGGAGGTGGAGTCGCTGGGCGCCCGGTTCCTTGACATCCAGAGCCAGGCACCAGGGGAACCGGGCGCCGGACAGGGCGGCTACGCGCGGGAGCTGACGGAGGAGGAGCAGCGGGCCCAGCGCGCGGCCCTGGACGCGCACATCGCCCGCACCGACATCGTCATCACCACCGCCCAGGTCCCCGGCCGAAAACCGCCGCTGCTGGTCACCGCGGCCGCGGTCAGGGGCATGAAGCCCGGCTCGGTCGTCGTCGACCTCGCCGCCAGCGACCTCGGCGGCAACGTCGAGGGCTCCGAACCCGACAAGACGGACGTCCTCGCAGGCGGCGTCACCGTCATCGGCGCCGGCCGGCTGCCGTCCGCCATGGCGACCGCGGCCTCCACGGCGTACGCCCGCAACCTCGTCGCGCTCCTGCGCCACCTCGTGCGCGACGGCGAACTCGTCCTCGACCCGGCCGACGAGATCACGGCCGCGCTGCTGGGCGAAGCGTCACCGAAGGGAGGCGCGACCTCATGAACGAGCTCGATCTCCTCACCGCGATCACCGTGTTCGTGCTGAGCGTCCTGATCGGCGTCGAGGTCATCAGCAAGGTCCCCGCGACCCTGCACACCCCGCTGATGTCCGGCTCGAACGCCGTGCACGGCATCGTCGTCATCGGCGCCATGCTCATCGCCGCCGAGTCGCACACCTGGCTCGGCTACGTCCTCGCCTTCGTGGCCATGGTGTTCGGGGCGATGAACGTCGTCGGCGGATACCTCGTCACCGACCGGATGCTGGAGATGTTCAAGGCCCGGCCCGCCGAGAAGAAGGACGTGTGAGCGACATGGACACCGTCTCCAACGCCGTCCACTACATCTTCCTCGGCTCCGCGGCCTGCTTCGTGCTCGGCCTGCACCTGATGAACCACCCGCGCACCGCCCGCCGCGGCAACGCGATCTCCGCCGCCGCGATGGCCGTCGCGATCGCCGCCACCGTGTGGCTGGTGATCCACGAGGGCACGATCACCACGACCGGCTGGCTGGTCCTCGTCTCCGGCGGCCTGATCGGCGCCGCGCTCGGCCTGTACGCCGCGCGCGAGGTCAAGATGACCGCCATGCCCCAACTGGTCAGCCTGTTCAACGCCGTCGGCGGCGGAGCGGCCGCCCTCATCGCGGTCAACGACCTCCTCCAGGCCGACCACCCGGCCGCCCTCGGCGCCCGCGTCTCCCTGCCGGGCGCCCTGGACATCGTCATCGGCGCGGTCACCTTCTCCGGCTCGCTGATCGCGGCCGGCAAGCTCCAGGGGGTCGTCTCCGGCGCGCCGGTCGTCTTCCCCGGAGCGCGGCTGCTCAACGTGCTGCTGCCGGCGTCCTTCGTCGTGGGCACCGTGTGGCTGGTGCTGTCGCCCGACTCCCTCGTCGCCCTCTACGGACTGGTGGCCGTCGCCCTGCTGTTCGGCGTGACGATGGTGCTGCCCATCGGCGGCGCGGACATGCCGGTCGTCATCGCCCTGCTGAACGCCTTCACCGGATCCGCCGTCGCGATGGCCGGCTTCGTCCTGAACGAGACCGCGCTGATCATCGCGGGCATGCTGGTCAGCTCCTCCGGTGGCATCCTCACCAAGCTGATGGCCGACGCCATGAACCGGTCGATCGCCAACATCGTGGTCGGTGGCTTCGGCACCGGCGACAGCGCTCCCGCGGCCGTCGCGGGAGGCGCCGCCGCCCAGGTGCGGCCGGTCTCCGCGGACGACGTGGCGATCCAGCTGGCGTACGCGAGCAAGGTCATCATCGTGCCGGGCTACGGCCTGGCCGCCGCCCAGGCCCAGCACGAACTCGGCGACCTCGCCAAGCTGCTCACCGACCACGGCGTCGACGTCAGCTACGCCGTCCACCCGGTCGCCGGCCGCATGCCCGGGCACATGAACGTGCTGCTGGCCGAGGCCAACGTCCCCTACACCCAGCTCAAGGAGATGGACGACGTCAACCCGGAATTCCCGCAGGCCGACGTCGCGCTCGTCATCGGCGCCAACGACGTCACCAACCCCATCGCCCGCAAGCCCGGCAACGCCATCTCGGGCATGCCGATCCTCGACGTCGACAAGGCCAAGAGCGTCGTGGTCATCAAGCGCTCGATGGGCCACGGGTACGCGGGCATCGACAACGAGCTCTACACCGACCCCAAGACCGGGATGTTCTTCACCGACGCGAAGAAGGGACTGAGCGAACTGAAGTCGGCGGTCGGCGAGTTCGTCGGCTGAACCGCACAGGACAGCGCCCCCGCGGTCACCCGCGGGGGCGCTTCGCGTGGCGTGTCAGGCGCCGGAGTCCTCCTCGGGCACCATCTCGATGGCTCCGCACGGGCACTCCGCCGCACACAGCCCGCAGCCCTTGCAGTAGTCCAGGTCGATGTCGAAGCCCTTGCCCGGGCCCAGCTTCCTGATGGCGTTGTCCGGGCAGACGCCGTAGCAGTTGTCGCACTCGAAGCAGTTGCCGCAGGACATGCAGCGCCGTGCCTCGAACAGCGCGGTGGACTCGTCGAGTCCCTGCACGACCTCGTCGAACGTCGAGACGCGGCGGGCCAGTTCGAGGCGCGGCCGCACCGAGGCGGGGGCGTCGGAGTAGTACCAGGGATTGAGCAGGTCGAAGGTGGCCGGGGCGTGCTTGGCGCCCGGATCGTAGGTGGCGCCGCGCAGATACGCGTCGATGTGCCGGGCCGCCTTCTTGCCGTGGCCCACGGCCACGGTCACGGTGCGCTCGGCCGGTACCATGTCGCCGCCCGCGAAGATGCCCTGACGTCCCGTCATGAGGCCGTCGGCCACCTGCACCATGCCGTGGTCCACGGCCAGTTCCGGTACGTCCCGCAGCAGGGACAGGTCCGAGTCCTGGCCGAGCGCCAGCACCACGCTGTCCGCCTGAAGTTCCTCGAACTCGCCCGTGGGCTGCGGGAATCCGGTCTCGTCGAGTTCCATCCGCTCGATGGTCAGCCGGCCCTCGTCGGCGTGCTTGATGGTGGAGAGCCACTTCATCCGCACGCCCTCCTCCAGCGCCTCCTCGACCTCGATGTCGTGCGCGGGCATCCGGTCCCGGGTGCGCCGGTAGACCACCACGGCGTCCGTGGCGCCCAGCCTCCGGGCGGTCCGGGCGGCGTCCATGGCGGTGTTGCCGCCGCCGTAGACGGCGACCCGGCGGCCCAGCAGCGGCGGGCCCTCGCCCTCCATGCTGCCCAGCAGGGACACCGCGTCCAGGACGCGGGCGCTGTCGCCGGCCGGGATGTAGGCACGCTTGCCGATGCCCGCGCCCACGGCCAGGAACACGGCGTCGAAGCCGCCCTCCGCCTGGGCCGTGAGCACGTCCTCGACCTTGGTGCCCAGCTCCAGCGTGACGCCCAGGGCCATGATCCGGTCGATCTCCGCGTCCAGCACCTCGCGCGGCAGCCGGTAGCGCGGGATGCCGTAGCGCATCATCCCGCCGGGGCGGTCCTGCGCCTCACGGATCGTCACCTCGTGGCCGAGCAGCCGCAGATGGTAGGCGGCCGACAGCCCGGCGGGCCCGGAGCCGATCACCAGCACCCGCTTGCCGCTGGTCTCCGACGGAGCCTCGACGGTCCAGCCCCGCCGGATCGCCTCGTCGCCCAGGAACCGCTCGATCGAGTTGATGCCGACGGCGTTGTCGACCTGGACGCGGTTGCAGGCGGTCTCGCACGGGTGGTAGCAGACCCGGCCCATCACGGCGGGCAGCGGGTTGTCCCGCATCAACTGCCGCCACGCGGACTCGTAGTCGCCGCTCTCGGCGTGGAACAGCCACTGCTGGATGTTCTCCCCGGCCGGGCACGCCTGGTTGCACGGCGGCATCCGGTCGACGTACCGGGGACGTTCGGTGCGCCAGGCGCCGGTCCGGTTGGCCAGGCTGGAGCCCACGTCCAAAGTGATCGCGAACGGCTTCTCCTTCACGACGACGCCTCCTCCTGCGCCAGCAGCCCGAATCGGGCGATGTTGCGGTCGGCGGTCCGCTGCAGGCGGGCGATGACATCCGTGCGCAGCTCCGGCCGGAACAGATGGGCGTACCGCTTCTGCGGCCGCAGGTACTCCTCCACCGGCACCCGCCGCCGGATGGGTGTGACGTCGGTGACCACCCCGCCGGTGGCCTCGAACACCGGGAACAGCCCGGTCTGTTCGGCCAGCCTGGCGATCCGCACCGTGTCGTGCGAGGCCGTGCCCCAGCCCAGCGGGCAGGGCACCAGCACGTGCAGATAGCGGGCGCCGCGCATCCCCATCGCCCGGTGCACCTTCGCCTCCAGGTCGCGCAGACCCGCGACGGTGGCCGTGGCGACGTAGGGGATCTCGTGCGCCATCGCGATCAGCGGCAGGCTCTTGCCCTGCCCGAAGGGGGCGCCGGGCACCTCGCCCACCGCCTGCGTGGTCGCCGTGCGCGTGGTCGGGGGAGTGGCCCCCGAGCGCTGCACGCCGGTGTTCATGTACGCCTCGTTGTCGTAGCAGACGTACAGCACGTCGTCGTTGCGCTCGAACATGCCGGACAGGCAGCCCAGGCCGATGTCGACCGTGCCGCCGTCCCCGCCCTGCCCGACCACCCGCACGTCCGTGCGGCCCTTGGCGCGCAGCGCGGCGGCGACGCCCGCGGCGACGGCGGGCGCGTTGCCGAACAGGGAGTGCAGCCACGGCAGTTGCCACGACGTCTCCGGATACGGCGTGGAGAACACCTCCAGGCAGCCGGTCGCGTTGACGGCGATGACCTTCCCGCCGGCCGCCCGCTGGGCCGCGTCCAGGGCGTAACGGGCGCCGAGCGCCTCGCCGCAGCCCTGGCAGGCGCGGTGGCCGCAGGTCAGCGCGTTGGAGCGGCCGGGATGGGCCTGCTCGGACTGCAGCTCCGGACCCAGCAGCCGGTTGCCCGCGGCGAAGCTGCCCACCTGGTAGAACCTGACCTCGCGTGCGGCAGTCATCGGTTGCTCCCCACATCGCGCAGGATGTTCTCCGCGGACGGACCCGACCGCCTGGTCTTCGCCATCCGCGCGAGCTCCCGCTCCACCAGTTCGGTGTTGAGGTCGAGGAAGGTCAGCTGCTCCAGCCGTCCGGCGACCGCGTCGTCGAACAGCCGGTGCAGCG
This sequence comes from Streptomyces panaciradicis, assembly GCF_023516615.1. GTDB lineage: Bacteria > Actinomycetota > Actinomycetes > Streptomycetales > Streptomycetaceae > Streptomyces > Streptomyces panaciradicis. The sequence goes on along the minus strand of NZ_JAMGBF010000015.1, from coordinate 13,095 downwards.
ACTCCTTCGTGATCGGCCGCCCGCCGAGCCCGGCGACCACGGTGTGGCCGGCGAGCTGGATCCCGGACAGCGCGGTACGCACGTTCGACGACACGATCCCGCCGATGCCGACCGCCAGCGCCCGCTCCAGTACGACGACCCGACGCGCCCGGCCCAGCGCCGCCCGTACCTCCTCCAGCGGGAACGGCCGGAAGGACGTGATCGCCAGCGCTCCGATCCGGACCCCGTTCTCGCGCATCTCGTCGACGACGTCGCACACCGTGCCGAAGACCGAGCCCAGCGCCACGATGATCGTCTCCGCGTCCTCGCAGGCGTACGGATGCACCAGCCCGCCCGAGGAACGCCCGAAGACCTGCCGGAACTCCTCCGCGACGCGCGGGATCGCCTCCAGCGCCTGCATCTGCTTGGCGTGCGCCAGATAGCGCACCTCGGTGAAGGCGTCCGGGCCGACCATCGCGCCGATCGACACCGGCTCGTCGGGGTCCAGCACCTGCCTGGGGTCGTACGGCGGCAGGAACGCGTCGACCTGCGCCTGCTCCGGGACCTCGATCCGCTCCCAGGCGTGGGTGAGCACGAAGCCGTCCATGCACACCATCACCGGCAGCGACAGCTCCTCGGCCAGCCGGAAGGCCTGCGGGTGCAGGTCGGCGGCCTCCTGGTTGTCGCGCGCGTACAGCTGGATCCAGCCGGAGTCGCGCTGGGACATGGTGTCGCTGTGGTCGTTCCAGATGTTGATGGGGGCGCCGATGGCGCGGTTCGCCACCGTCATCACGACGGGCAGGCCGAGACCGGAGGCGTTGTACAGCGCCTCCACCATGTACAGCAGTCCCTGGCTCGCGGTCGCCGTGTAGGTGCGGGCGCCGGCCGCGGAGGCGCCGATGCACATGGACATCGCGGCGAACTCCGACTCGACGTTGACGTACTCGCAGGGCTTCAGCGCACCGGACTTCACCAGGCGGCTGAGCTCCTCCACGATGTGCGTCTGCGGTGAGATGGGATAGGCGGCGATCACCTCGGGACGGCAGTACGCCACCGTCTCCGCGACCGCACGCGATCCCTCAGTCTGCTTGAGCACGGACGAGCTCCTCACGCTCGGCGCCGACATGGGCGAAGGCCTCCCGGGCGGCGGCCGCGTTGGCCGCGCCCAGCTCTCCGGAGAACCGCTCTTCGATGGCGGCCGTCAGCGACTCCAGCCGCACACACCCGGTGAGCGCGGCGAGTCCGCCCAGCAGGACGGCGTTCGGGACCGGCCGCCCGAAGTGGCGCAGGGCGAGTGCGGTGGCCGGCACGGTGAGGGTGAGCACCTGGGGCATGGTCACGGCGAGATCCGCGAGTCCCAGCTCGTCGATGCGGCGTGCGGAGTTGATGAGCACGAACCCGTCGGGCCGCAGTCCCTCGAAGACGTTCACCTGGTTCAGCAGGGTGGCGTCCTGGACGACCAGGGCGTCGGGCCGCATCACGGGCTCGCGCACCCGGATGGGCCGGTCGTCGATACGGCAGAACGCCATCACCGGCGCGCCGGTGCGCTCCGAGCCGAAGCTCGGGAACGCCTGCGCGTGACGGCCCTCCAGGAACGCCGCCACCGACAACAACTCCGCTGCCGTCACGGCACCTTGCCCACCGCGACCGTGGATGCGTACCTGGAACACGACGCCCTCCTCCCGGAGCCCTGTCATCCAGTCGTATCCCCGGCTCCCCCCGCCCTCGCAGGGGCCGAAGGTCCCCGGGCGGGGGCCGAGGGGGCAAGCCGGGCCGCGGCCCTGTGCGAGGGTCCCGGGGTCGGGGGCGGACCGTCGTGCGCAGTGCGTGGACCTGCGCAGGGACCGGTACGGGCGGGGGCGTCAGGTGTGCGGGACGATCGCGACGGGGCAGTGCACGTGGTGCATCACCGCGTGGGCCACCGGACCGGTGTGCGTGCCGAGCCGGCCCGCGCGGGCCTTGCGGCCGACGACCAGCAGACCGGCGTCGGTCGTCGCGTGCAGCAGCTCCTGCGCCGGATGCCCGTTCTGCACCAGCTCGCGCACCCCGACCGTGGGGAACTTCTCCCGCCACGGCCGCACGACGGCGGCCAGTTCCTTCTCGGCCACGGCCTGCGCCGCGGCGTTCGCCTCCTCGTCCGCCGGGCGCGACAGCCGCGGCTGCTGCCACAGGTGCACCACCAGCAGCGGGGCGACGCGCAGCGCGGCGCTCTCGAAGGCGAACCGCAGGACCTCCTCGCACGGATGCCCGGTGTCCACCCCCACGACGACCTCGCGGTACGGCTCCCGCACCGACGGCCGGCCGGCCGGATCCGGGATGCGTTCGTCCTCGGGAGCCTGATCGGCCCGCACCAGCACCACCGGCCGCGTCACGTGCGCGACCGTCGCCAGCGCCACGGACCCGGCCATGAACCCGCCGAAGCCACTGAACGCACGGCTGCCCAGCACCAGCAGCTCCGCCTGCGCACCGGCCCTGACCAGCGCCTCCGCGGCGGGCCGGACGATCTGCTCGGAACTCAGGTCGACCTGCGGATACCGCTCGTTCAGCCGGTCCAGGGCGGCGCGCAGGATCCGTCCCGCCCAGTAGCGGGGTGCCTCCAGCTCCGGCAGGTCCGACGCGTCCGGCGGCAGCCCCTCGTACGCGTGCACAAGCCGCAGCGGCAGCCCGCGCCGCAGCGCCTCCCTGGCAGCCCAGTCGGCGGCGGCGAGGCTCTCACGTGAACCGTCCAGTCCCACGACAACAGGGCGAAGCACGGCCAACACCTCCCCGGATCGGTGCCCGCGCGGTCCGCTCCGGCACGGGTCATGCCATCAGAGTCGGCGCACGCACGGCGGCCCGGGCAGGGGCTGGCCGTCCTCGGCACCAGGCCGAACGGCCCTGCTCCCCGCCCGGGCCGCCCCGGGATCAGTGGGCCGCGCCGACCGGCTCCCGGTGGGTCAGCGCCCGCCGCACCTCGGTGCCGGTGAAGACCAGCGCCGTCGCCGCGACACCCGCCAGCAGCAACAGGCCGACCGCGTAGCTGCCGTAGGAGCCGTAGAGCGAGCCCATCACCAGCGGCGGGACGAAGCCGCCCAGGCCGCCGGCGGCGCCGACGACGCCGGTGACCGAACCGGTGCGCTGCGGCGGGGCGAGCAGGGCCACGAAGGCGAAGGTCGCGCCGCTGCCGGCGCCGAGTGCGGCCGCCATGAGCAGGAACGCGAGCGTGCCCATCGGTGCCAGCGCCGGAGTCGCCGACTGCACCAGCGCGCCGGTGACGACCAGCGCCAGCGAGCCGGCCAGCACGCGGACCGGGCCGACGCGGTCCGACAGCCAGCCGCCGACCGGCCGCATCGCCACCGCCAGCAGCACGAACCCGGCCATGCGGTTCGCGGCGTCGGCCTGGGTGAGGCCGTAGCCGTTCTTCAGGTAGGTGGGCAGGTACACGGAGAAGGCGACGTAGCCGCCGAAGGCGACCGCGTAGAGCGCCGAGGCCTGCCAGGTGATGCCGAGCCGCAGCGTGGCCGCGAGCCGGGTGCTCAGCGGCTCCGTCGGCACGACGCGGTCCGGGGCGTCGCGCAGGACCAGGGCGGCCACGACCGCGTACGCCAGCAGGACCGCGGCGGTGATCAGGAACGGCGTCTCGACACTGTGCGCCTTGACCAGCTTGACCGTGCTCAGGGCGCTGATGGCGGTGCCGCCCATGCCCATGCCGAACAGGCCGATGGCCAGCCCCCGCCGCTCGGGCGGGAACCAGGCGTTCACGAAGGGCACCCCGACGGCGAAGGCGGTGCCGCCGACGCCGAGGAAGAAGCCCCCGACCAGCAGCGCCGTGAGCGAGGAGTGCCCGGCCAGTCCCAGGTACAGCACCGGCACCACCGTCACGACGGACACCAGCGGGAACATCAGCCGGCCGCCGTACCGGTCGGTGAGCGCGCCCACCGGTATGCGGCCCAGCGAGCCGACGACGACCGGCACCGCCACCAGCAGCGACTGCTGGAAGGAGGACAGCCCCAGGGAGTCCTTGAACCGTGGGCCGAGCGGGCTGAGCAGCGCCCACGCCCAGAAGTTGACGGCGAATCCGATGGTGGCCAGGGCCAGCATCAGCCAGGCTCGCCCTGGGACCGGCGCCGGCGGAGCCTGTTGCGGGTTCCTCGACGACTGGAGCATGGCGCTGGTCCCTTCTGCGGGTGGATGACTGACGTCAGCGTTGACGATCAGTCGCGCCGGCGGTGTGGGCCGAAGGACCTCGACCCGCGGCCGGTCGGGACCCGCCGGAGGCCGTTCGGCCCACGGCCGGGCGGCCGGCGCCCCGCATAGCGTCCCGGTCCATGGAGAACGACCGCGGGGCCGCTCGCCCCGGCCCTCGGACCGTTCTCCCGGAACGGGCCACCGGGGAACGTGCGGTGGCCCCGGTCCGCCCGCCCGGCTTCCGGTGGGGGGAAGCCGGGCGGGATCGACGGCTCGTCCGCTGCGGCGGCACCTGTGGGACGGCCGGCCCCCCGGACGGCGGCGACGCCGCCGCTCACAGCTTGAGCGTGAACCAGGTCGTCTTGCCCTCGTCGGTGGGCCGTACGCCCCAGGTGTCGGCGAGGGCCCGCACCAGCAGCAGGCCCCGCCCGGACTCCTCGTCCTGCGCCGCCAGACGCGGCTGCGGCAGATGCGGGCTGTGGTCGCTGACCTCGACGGTCAGGTCCGTGGCGGTGCGGTGCAGATGCAGGCCGATGGGGCCCTCCGCGTGCTGCACCGCGTTCGTCAGGGTCTCCGACAACAGCAGCAGGGCGTCATGGGCGCTCGGGGTGCAGTTCCACGAGGTCAGCGCCTTCTGCAGAAAGGCCCGCCCCTCCGGAACGGAGGACGGCACGGCCGGAAGTTCCGTGCCGAGGGCTGCCAGCGGCGCGGCCGGCAGCTGTGCCAGCAGGAGCGTCACGTCGTCGTTGTGGCTCTCCGGGTCGGGCAGCAGGCTCGCCAGCACATGATCGGCCGCGGCCTCCAGACACGGCGTGCCGACGAAGAACTCCTCGAGTACGACGGACAGTTCGCCCACCCGCTCCTCGATGTCGCTGCCCGGCGTCTCGATCAGCCCGTCGGTGTACAGCACGAGGGTCGCGCCCGGCGGGATCGCCGTACAGGACTGCTCGTAGAGGATGCCGCCCACGCCGAGCGGCGCGTTGACCGGTGAGGGCAGGCCGCGGACCCCCTCGTCGACGCCCGCGACGAGGATCGGCAGATGTCCGGCGGAACACACCGTCACCGTCCCGGTGTCCGGCGCGATGACCAGGTAGCAGCAGGTGACGAGCTGGTCCGGTACGTCCAGGTCGGCCACGCAGGTGTCCAGCGCCTGCATCAGCTGGCGGGGCTGCATGCCGGTCTTGGCGAGGGCGTGCGCCGCCGAGCGCAGCTGGCCCATGACGGCGGCGGCCTCCAGACCGCGGCCCATCACGTCGCCTATGAGCACCCCGACCCGGTCGGCGCCCAGCGGGATCAGGTCGAACCAGTCGCCGCCCACCCCGGCGCCCTGCGTGGCCGGGCGGTAGCGGCTCGCCGTGGCCAGACCGGGCAGGGAGGGCGGGGCGCCCATCAGACTGCGCTGCAGGGTGAGGGCGATGTGCCGCTGCTGCTCGTACAGCGCGGTGAGCTCGGCCTCCGCCTTCTTGCGGTCGCTGATGTCCCGCACGATGGCACACGCCCCCACCACGGTGCCGGCGGTGTCCCGGGTCGGCCACAGTGTGACGTCGACGTCCAGCAGGCCCCCGGACCTGGTGACCCGCAGCGTCTCGAAGTGCTCGACCTTCTCGCCGTCGCGCAGCCGCCCCAGCAGGATGCTGACCTCGTCGCGCAGGGCCGAGGGCGCGAGGAGGGAGACGTGCCGGCCGATGACCTCTTCGGCCGTGTAGCCGTAGAGGTCCTGCGCGGCCGCGTTCCAGTACGTGATGTAGCCGTCGAGGGTCTTGGCGAGGATCGCGTCCTGCGAGGACTCCACGAGCGCGGCGAGTTCGTTGATGCGGGCCTCTGCGGCCTTGCGGTCACTGACGTCGCGGACCGCCGCGGACACCAGCAGCCCGTCGGAGGTCTCCAGCGGGCTGAGGCTGATCTCCACCGGGAACTCGGTGCCGTCCTTGCGCAGCCCGTGCAGATCGAGGCCGGCCCCCATGGGCCGCACCTGGCGGTTGTCGGTGTAGCCGCCGCGGTGCAGGGTGTGGTGGCCGCGGAACCGATACGGCATGAGCAACTCCACCGGATGCCCGAGGAGTTCCTCGCGTCCGTAGCCGAACAGGGCCTCGGTCTGGGCGTTGACGAGCTTGATGCTGCCGGTGTCGTCGACGATGACCATGGCGTCCGGCGCCGCCTCCAGCAGCCCACGGAACCTTTCTTCCGCACCCCCGGGAGCCCCGTCCCGGACGGCTGCGGCACACCGGCAACGATCACGCACCGCGGCACTGAGCTGCGGCTCCGTCTCGACGAAGTCGGCCATCTCCGCCTCACCTCCACCCCCGGCGTCGATCAGGCCATCTCACCGCTTCGCCGTCAGCGCCGCACCGGGTTGTCGCTTACTGTGCGTGCACTGTTCGACCCTGTCCGTTACGACGGTGATTTCTGGCCATCCCCTGCGGAAGTGCCCGTCGGCTCGAGGTCCTGGTGCCGTTCGGCCCAAGCCGTCCGCCCGCCGTCGGCGGGACGCTGAGTACAGGGGCCCCTGACGGGCGCGACCCTGCGCCGGGGCATGCCGGAGGACATCATGTACGGCACTCCGCACACCGTGAGCGATGTGATGACCCGCACCGTCGTGGCCCTGGCGAGCGGCGCGCCGTTCAAGGACATCGTCAGGGCGATCCGCCGGTGGCAGGTCAGCGCCCTGCCCGTGCTGGACGAGGACCGGCGCGTCGTCGGCGTCGTCTCCGAGGCGGACCTGCTGCCGAAGGAGGAGTTCCGCAACCGGACCCCCGACCGGTACACCCGGATGCACCGCGGCGGCGACCTCGCCAAGGCCGGCGCGCGCACGGCGGGCGAGGTGATGACCGCGCCCGCGCTCACCGTCCGGGCCGACGCCACGCTCGCCCAGGCGGCCCGCACGATGGCCCAGTACGGGGTCAGGCGGCTGCCGGTCGTCGACGAGGCGGGGGTGCTGCGGGGGATCGTCAGCCGTTCCGACCTGCTCCAGGTGTTCCTGCGCGAGGACGCCGACATCGAGCAGGAGGTGCGCCGCGACGTGATCGCCCCGCTCTTCCCCGAGCCTGTCGAACCGATCCTGGTCAGGGTGCGCGACGGCGTCGTACGGATCACCGGCCGGGTCGCGGACACCGCCTTCGTGCCCGTCGCCGTCCGCCTGGCGCGGGCGGTGGAGGGCGTGGTCGACGTCGACTGCGCGCTGACGGGCCCGCCGCGCCGGGTCGACCTCGACGCGGACCTGCCCGAAGTCCCCGAGGCGCGAGCCGCCGGGGACCCGACGGGCCGGAAGGGGTCCGGATGTCCCGGCGACGACCCCGACCGGCCCCTGACCTGCGACGGCCGTACGTGAGACGGTGTCCTGGAGGGAACGCGGAGCGTTCTCGGCAGACGCGGGAAGAGGCGTCGACGATGAAGCAGCAACGCCCTGACAAGCCGGCCAGAGTGCGGTTCTGGCGGTGGCGGCACAACACGCTCCTGCGCCGCAGCGACCGCGTGCAGGGCTGGGTCCTGCTGACGGCCTGGGTCCTCGCCGTGGTGGGCGGCCTGTTCGCCGGGCTCGCCGCCGGCACCTGGGCGGAGCACGACCTCACCGCACGACGGGCCGCGGTGCACCCCGTGTCCGCCGTCCTCCTCCAGGACGCGCCCAAGAGCGCCGTCGTCGCCCCCTACGGCTCCGACGGCACCGTGTGGGCCAAGGTGCGCTGGACCGGCCGTGACGGCACCGCGCACACCGACCTGGCCAAGGTCGAACCCGGCGGAACGGTGGGCGCCCGCGTCACCGTGTGGCTCGATCGCGACGGCACCCCGGTCGTCGAACCCGCCGGGCCCGCCGTGGCCCGCACCCAGGCCGTCCTGCTGGCCGTGCCGACCGGGCTCGCCGCCGGCACCCTCGTCCTTCTCGGTGGCCGGCTGGTCTGCAACCGCCTGGACCGCCGCCGCTACGACGAGTGGGAGGCGGAGTGGCGCCAGGTCGGTCCCCAGTGGCGCAAGCGCATGCTCGGCTGACAGGGTCCACCGGGTCCCGCGCGGGGCCGGACGGCCCACGCGGACGCCCCTCCGCGGCGTGACGCTGGAAGCAGGAGACGAAGAGGAGGGCGAGATGAGCGGCATGATCGAGCGGTTCCCGGGCTGGCCCGCGCTCCCTGACCTGTTCGGCTGGGTCGAGGGCGGATTCCCGGCGGCGCACACCGTCCCCGGGACGCACGGCATTCGCATCGAGGAGCAGCTGAAGGACGGGGCGTACGTGCTGCGGGCCGAGCTTCCGGGCGTCGACCCGTCGAAGGACGTCGAGATCACCGTCGCGGAAGGCGTTCTGACACTGCGTGCCACGCGCACCGAGGAGACGACCGACAAGCACCACAGCGAGTTCCGCTACGGCACCTTCACCCGCTCCCTGCGGCTGCCCCCGGGAGCACAGGGCGACGAGGCGACCGCGGAGTACAAGGACGGCGTACTGACCATCACGGTTCCGGTGCCCGAGAAGAAGGCGGACACGAGGACCATCCCCGTGCGGCACGTCTGAGCGCTGTCACGCGCTGAGCCGCACCCTGCGCGACCGGCCCACCCCGGCCGCGCAGCCGCGTCCGGCCGCGGGATCGGCACGGCGCGGGCGCCGGCTTCCCGGCTCCGCCGGACCCGGCGGAGCCACCCGGCCTGAGCAGGGGACGTTCGGCCCAGTGCGTGCCGTGCCGCACGGACGCATGGTCGAAGCAGGTCGAGGAAGGGGAGCCGCCATGCCCTGGGAGACGATCCGCAAAGCCGTCCCGCCTCGCGTGCCGCCCAATCTGGACGACTACGAGAAGGCCTGCGAAGCCTTCTCCTGGTCCGGCGCCCGCGCCGCGCTGGACGGCCTGCCCCGCGGACAGGGCCTCAACATCGCCTACGAGGCCGTGGACCGGCACGCCGCATCCCCGCACGCGACGGCGGTCGCGCTGCGCTGCGTGGGCCGCGACGAGTCGGTGACCTCCGTGACCTACCGGGACCTGGCCCGCGACACGGCGCGGTTCGCCAACGTGCTGCGCAGCCTCGGCGTCGACCGGGGCGAGCGGGTGGTGACCCTGCTGGGCCGGTGCCCCGAGCTGTACACGGTGGTCCTCGGCACCCTGAAGAACACCAGCGTGCTGTGCCCGCTGTTCTCGGCGTTCGGACCGGACCCCGTGGCGCAGCGGCTGCGGCTGAGCGACGCCAGGGTGCTGGTCACCACGGCGGAGCTGTACCGCAGGAAGGTCGCCGGGCAGCGCGACCGGCTGCCGGCGCTGAAGCACGTGCTGATCGTCGGCGACGGCGCGCAGGACCTGCCGGGCACCCTGTCGTACGACGCCCTGATGTCCGGCGCGCCGACCGCCTTCACCATTCCGCCCACCTCGGCCGACGACATGGCCCTGCTCCACTTCACCAGCGGTACCACCGGCACCCCCAAGGGTGCCGTCCACGTCCACGAGGCGGCCGTCGCCCACTACGCCACCGCCGCCTACGCGCTCGACCTCCACCGCGACGACGTGTTCTGGTGCACGGCGGACCCGGGCTGGGTCACCGGCATGTCCTACGGCGTCGTCGCGCCGCTCATGCACGGCGTCACCGTGGTCGTCGACGAGGGCGACTACAGCGCCCGCCGCTGGTACCGCATCCTCGCCGAACAGCGGGTCAGCGTGTGGTACACCGCCCCGACGGCGCTGCGCATGCTGATGAAGACCACGCCGCGGACCGGCCCCTACGATCTGCCCCGTTCCTACGACCTCGGGGCCCTGCGCTTCATCGCCTCGGTCGGCGAGCCGCTCAACCCGGAGGCCGTGGTGTGGGGGCGCGACGTCCTGGGGCTGCCGGTGCACGACAACTGGTGGCAGACGGAGACCGGCGCCATCATGATCGCCAACTTCGCGGCCTGTGACATCCGCCCCGGTTCCATGGGGCGACCGCTGCCGGGCGTGGAGGCGACGGTGCTGCGGCGCGGCGAGGACAGCCGGGCACAGATCACCGGCGGGCGCGTCACCGAGCTCCACGAGCCGGACACGGAGGGCGAACTCGCCCTGCGGCCCGGGTGGCCGTCCATGTTCCGGGGCTATCTGAACGAGCCCGACCGCTCGGTCGCGGCGTTCGCCGGCGGCTGGTACCTCACCGGTGACCTGGTGCGGCGCGACGCCGACGGCTGGTACTGGTTCGTGGGGCGCGCCGACGACGTCATCAAGTCGGCGGGGCACCTCATCGGGCCCTTCGAGGTGGAGAGCGCCCTGATGGAACACCCCGCGGTCGCCGAGTCCGGCGTCATCGGGCGCCCCGACCCCGTCGCCGGGAACATCGTGAAGGCGTTCGTGACCCTGCGGCCGGGCTACGACCCGACCACCGAGACCCGCCAGGAACTGCTGGCCTTCGCCCGCCGCCGGCTCGGCCCGGCCGTCGCGCCCCGCGAGATCGCCTTCGACCAGCACCTGCCGCACACCCGCAGCGGCAAGGTGATGCGCCGGCTGCTCCGGGCCCGGGAACTCGGCCTGCCCGAGGGCGACATCTCCACTCTGGAAGCGACGGAGGGGTCCGCATGAGCGCCACCACCCCCCGGGCACGCAAGCCCAGGGCCCGCCCGAAGAAGCAGCCGGCCCACGTGCCGGCCCTGCTCGCCTCGATGCTGCGCATCCGCCGATTCGAGGAGCGCTGCGTCGAGCTGTACAGCGCCGCGCGCATCCGGGGCTTCATGCACCTGTACATCGGTGAGGAGGCCGTCGCCGTCGGGGTCGTCGAGGCGCTCACCGACGAGGACGCGGTGGTGTCGACGTACCGCGAACACGGACACGCGCTCGCCCGCGGCGTCCCCGCCGACGCGATCATGGCGGAGATGTTCGGCAAGGCCACGGGGTGCAGCCGGGGGCGCGGCGGTTCCATGCACCTCTTCGACGCCTCGCGCCGCTTCTACGGCGGCAACGCGATCGTCGGCGGAGGCCTGCCGCTGGCCGCCGGACTCGCCCTCGCCGACCGGATCGCCGGCCGGAACCGGGTCACCTGCTGCTTCTTCGGCGACGGCGCCTTCGCCGAGGGCGAGTTCCACGAGACGGCCAACCTGGCCGCCCTGTGGGGCCTTCCGCTGCTGCTGGTCTGCGAGAACAACCTGTACGCGATGGGCACGGCCCTGGAGCGCGCCCAGGCCCAGACCGACCTGGCGATGCGCGCCGCCTCCTACGGCATGGTCTCCTGGGCCGTCGACGGCATGGACGTGCTCGCCGTCGAGGACGCCGCCCGGCGCGCGGCCGAAGGCGTCCGAGCCGGGTCGGGGCCGCACTTTTTGGAGATGCGCACCTACCGCTTCCGTGCCCACTCCATGTACGACCCGGACCGCTACCGCGACAAGGCCGAGATCGAACGGTGGAAGGAGAACGATCCGGTCGAACGGCTCGCCGGGCGGCTGCGGCAGAGCGGTGAGCTGACGGACGAGGCGCTCGCCGAACTGGAGCAGCGGGTGGCCGACGAGATCGACGCGGCCGTCCACAGCGCCGAGCAGGCTCCCGAAGAACCCGTCGAGGACCTGCTGCGGTACGTCACCAGCCCTGTGGAGGAGGCGAGTTGACCATGCCGGCCACCGGTGACCCCGCCGAGCGGAAGACCACCTACCGAGAGGCGATGCGGGAGGCCCTCAGGGACGCCCTGCGCGCCGACGAGCGGGTGTTCCTGATGGGCGAGGACGTGGGCCGCTACGGCGGCTGCTTCGGCGTCAGCCTCGGTCTGCTGGAGGAGTTCGGCCCCGAGCGGGTCAGGGACGCGCCGCTGTCGGAGTCCGCGTTCGTCGGCGCCGGCATCGGCGCGGCCCTGGCGGGCATGCGGCCGATCGTCGAGATCATGACGGTCAACTTCAGCCTGCTGGCCCTGGACCAGATCCTCAACAACGCCGCGACCCTGCTGCACATGTCCGGCGGTCAGCTGCCGGTACCGATCGTCATCCGGATGACCACCGGAGCCGGACGCCAGCTCGCCGCGCAGCATTCGCACAGCCTGGAGGGCTGGTACGCGCACATCCCCGGCCTCAGGGTGCTGGCCCCGGCGACGATCGCCGACGCACGGTACATGCTCGCCCCGGCCCTCGCCGACCCCGATCCCGTGCTGATCTTCGAACACGGGGGGCTGTACAACACCTCCGGCGACCTGCCGGCCGACGCGGGACCGGTCGACATCGACCACGCGGCGATCCGCAGGCCCGGAACGGACGTCTCGCTCATCACCTACGGCGGCTCGCTGCCCAAGGTCCTGGCCGCCGCCGACGATCTGGCGCGCGGCGGCATCAGTGCCGAGGTGGTGGACCTGCGCACGCTGCGCCCGCTGGACGACGCGACCCTCGCCGGCTCCGTCGCCCGCACGCACCGGGCGGTCGTCGTCGACGAGGGCTGGCGCACCGGCAGCCTGGCCGCCGAGATCAGTGCCCGGCTCACCGAGAACAACTTCTACGACCTCGACGCCCCCGTCGAGCGCGTGTGCAGCGCCGAGGTGCCCATGCCCTACGCCCGCAGGCTGGAGGAGGCCGCGCTGCCGCAGGTCGCCGGGATCGTCGCGGCCGCCCGGCGCGCGGTGGGCCCCGAACCGTTCACCGTCGGGGCGGGTGCGCCGTACCAGGACGGGAAGGCGGCGGGCTGAGATGGCCGAGTTCACCATGCCGTCGCTCGGTGCCGACATGGACGAAGGGCTGCTGGTGGAATGGCTCGTGAGCCCCGGGGACCCGGTGACCAAGGGCGATGTGGTGGCCGTCGTGGAGACCGACAAGGCCGCCATCGAGGTGGAGTGCTTCGAGTCGGGGACGGTGGGAAGCCTGCTCGTGGAGCCGGGGGCGCGCGTGCCGGTGGGGACGCCGCTCGCGGTGATCGAGAGCGGGACCGCGCGGGGCGCGCGGAAGGCGGCTCCGGCACCGGCCGCACCGGTCGCGACGGCCGCCCCCGTCGTGGAGACGTCGCCGGAGGTCGCCGAGCCCGCCCGGCCCGCGGCCACCGCTCCCGCCCG
>NZ_JAMGBF010000149.1 GCF_023516615.1 Streptomyces panaciradicis | reverse complement strand
AGCAGAAGCAGGGCGTCGTAAGGACGGGTCGACAGCGTGGCATTCACGGATGTTCCTCGTGGCTGGTCTGTGCAGACGGGCGTTCACCCGAAGTACCGCCCTGGCCTTCTGTATAGATGCAGTCCGCACGCGAGACGCCCGGCACACCGACGCGGGCGTGCGCGCCGGGCCCGGCGCCGACCGAGGTCCTCCCGAAGAGCCATCGCTCACGTCGCGTGGAGTCGTGCTTCCAGACCGTCGAGGACGGCTCGGAGCCCGAACTGGAAGGCGTCGTCGGGCGCGGCGCCGTAGTGCGCGCCCTGTGTGTCCAGGCGGGCGCGCAGCCGGGGGAACTGCGCGGCGATCTGGCGGGCTTCGGTCATGGTGTCGCGGATGATCTGCTCGCCGTCACCGCCTTCGCGGCCGAGTTTGCGGGTGAGTGAGGCGGTCGCGGCGGGACCCAGGGCATTGCCCAGCACAAAGGTGAAGACGGTGGTCGCAGCCTGGTCGGCCGCGGAGCCGGTGAATCCGGCGGCCTCGTAGACGGCGAGGAGATGGTCGTCGTGGCGGGCTTTGCCGGAGCCGGTCATCAGGAAGGATCCGAACGCCTGGAGCAGCCACGGGTGGCGGGTGAGCATCGCGTACAGGTCGGTGGCCATGGCGGTGGCGGCGGCGCGCCAGTCGACCAGGTCCAGGTCGGGCAGCGTGATCTCGTGCCACACCTGGTCGCCGGCGAGGACGATGAGGTTGTCCTTGCTGCCCACGTGCCAGTAGACCGCGGTGGCCGCCGACCCCAGCCGCGTGCCGAGCGCCCGCATGTTCAGGCCCTCCAGGCCGTCGGTGTCCAGCAGCGAGACGGCGGCGGTGACGATCTGTTCGCGGGTCAGCGTTTCGCGGGGCATGACCGCACGATAGCCGTTGACTTGCACATCGTTCAAGAAACCTCTTGCACGTTGTTCAAGTCGTCGTTTAGCGTGCACTTGAACACAGTGCAAGTCGTGGCGGCGGCGGGCGGACCACCTGACCGTCGCGCGGCTTCGAACGGGAGGGAACCGAGATGGCGCGGGACGCACTGGCGAAGTACGTCGAGGCGAAGGCCATGGAACTGGGCATTCCAGGCGCCGCGGTGGGGGTATGGGCGGACGGCCAGGAACTGTTCGCCTGCCACGGGGTGACGAGCATCGACAACCCGGTTCCCGTCGACCGCAGCACGTTGTTCGTCCTGGGCTCGGTCACCAAGACCTACACGGCGACCGCGATCATGCGTCTGGTCGAGGCAGGCCGCGTCGATCTGAACGCGCCAGTACGTCGCTACGTCCCTGAACTCCGGCTCCCCGACGAGGAGTCGGCGGCCCGGATCACCGTCCTGAACCTGCTCAACCACACCGCGGGGCTGGACACCCGGATGGTCTTCGACAGCGGCGACGGAGACGACGCACTGGCCCGCGAGATCGCCCAGATGGCCGAGGTGGCTCTGATCGGCCCGGTCGGCGGGCGTGCGTCCTACAGTCAGCTCGGCTACAACCTGCTCGGCCGGGTGATCGAGAACGTCACCGGCCAGACCTACGAGGCCGCCGTCGCCTCACTCGTCCTGGGGCCGGTCGGTCTGGTCGACAGCGTCTTCACCGCCGGCCAGGCCATCACCCGCCGGTTCGCCGTCGGCCACAATCTCAGCGAGGGAAAGCTCGAGGTCGCCGGCACCTGGAAGGACACCCGCGGCAACAACCCGGGCGGCGGCCTGGTGTCCTCGGTGTCCGACCAGCTCCGCTGGGCCCGGTTCCACCTCGGTGGCGATGACCTGGCGCGGCGGATGCAGGAGCCGACGGCGGAACTGCACGGCTCCACGCTCGGGGACGCCCTCGGTCTCGCCTGGTTCCTGCGCGATGTGGACGGCGTGCGCACCGTCGGGCACGGCGGGTCGGCCAATGGCCAGTTCGCCGATCTGCTGCTTGTTCCCGAGCGGGATTTCGCCGTCGTCGCTGTGTCCAACGCCGGGCCTGACAGCGGTCTGGAGTTCAACCAGGCCGTGGTGCGCTGGGCCCTCGAGCACCACCTCGGCGTGGTCGAGCGCCGGCACCGACCGCTCCCCTACGATCCCGAGCGCGCCCGGGAGATCACCGGGCAGTACGAGAACGCATTCATGACACTGACCGTCGACACCGACGGTGCCACGATCACCGTCGAATGCCGCATCAAACCGGAGATCCGCGCAGCGTCCGAGACGGAACTGCCCGCGGACATGCCGCCGGCCGAGCTCGGCCTGCTGCCCGGCGACGGGGACGAGTACGTGGTCACCGGCGGCGGCCTGGCCGGCCAGCGCGGCTTCCTCACCCGCGATGGCAGCGGCACCGTCATCGGGGCGGACCTGGCCGGACGCTTCTTCCACCGGGTTGCGGCGACCGCCGAGTGAGAGCATCACGGGCGAGGGCCGCAACTGCCTCGCATCCGTCGCCGATGATTACCAGTGCTCCCGTAACGGGCGGTACATTGAGTTGCGTCATCCGTCCCGTTGTATCGCCTCATGTGCGGCGGGCCGCTGTCCGAGGGGCATCAGGATGCCGTGAGCTGAAGATTCTGGGGAGGACTGTGTCATGAGCGGCACGCTGGCCGACGAAATCCGCAGCCGTCTGGGTGATCTCAGCCCCGCCGAGCGCAAGGTCGCCCGGGTGCTGCTGGCCGGGTATCCCGCCGCGGTCTTCGAGACGGTGGCGACCATCGCGGAGCGTGCGGCCGTGTCGACCCCCACCGTTCTGCGCTGCGCCTCCCGCCTCGGCTACCGGGGATTTCCCGACCTGCAGGCCGCGCTGCGTGCCGAGTTGGATGCCCGCAACGCCTCCCCGATCACCCTGTACGAGTCTGCGGACACCGGCCCGGGCGGGGAGGCGGAGGAAGCCGCTGGGGACGAGGGGCGGTTGCAGGGGCGTGTGGCGTTGATCCAGCAGGCCCTGTCGCAGACCTTCCATGAGGTGTCCCCGCATGAGTTCGAGACGGCGGCCGAGCTGCTGAGCGACGCCCGGCGCCGGGTTCATCTTGTCGGCGGCCGCTTCACGCATCTGCTCGCGCAGTATCTCGGTCTGCACCTGATGCAGATGCGCGACCAGGTCTCCTTCGTCCCGGACCGGGACGTGGAGCGGACCTCCGTGCTCACCCAGTTGACCCGCCGGGACGTCGTGGTCGTCTTCGACTACCGTCGATACGAGGCGGAGATGACCCTCATCGCCGAACTCGTTCATGAGCGGGGCGGGAAGGTCGTGGTCTTCACGGATCCCTGGCTCTCGCCCGCGTCCGCGCACGCCGACGTCGTGCTCATCAACCAGGTGGCGTCCAGTTCGCCGTACGACAGCCTGACTCCGACGGTTGCGCTCATCGAGACGCTGATCTCCGCGGTGCTCGACCTGCTCGGCCCGGACGCGCACCAGCGCATGAAGGACGCCGAGGACATCGCCCACCGAACTGGCCTGCTCTGACGGGACGTTGCACCGGCCGGAGAGTGCGGGGCAGCAGCGCGAAGGGCGTCGCGTTCTTGACGAACACGACGCCCCTTGCGATGCGTTCAGGGGTGTCAGCGCGGTGCGATCGAGATGCGCAGGCCGACGAGGGTCTCGGCGGTGCTGCCGTCACCGCTCCAGGCGGCGAAGGTACGGGCCTTGGTGAAGGTGACGTCGAAGCGCGGGCCGGATTCGAAGGTGGAGGCGGTCGCCGTGTTCTGCGCGCTGGACTGCGCGAGGGCCCGGGCTGTCGTGCGGAAGGAGTAGGCGCTGCCGTCAGGGTTGGCGGCGGAGTGGAAGACGTCCGTGTTCGCGGACACGGGAGCCGCGTCCTCGGGAGTCAGACGCTGTTTGCCGGTGGCGGGGCGCACGCGCCACGAGCGGGCGTCGTAGCGGTCGTGGTCGGTGAGGTAGGAGTAGCGGGCGCCGCACAAGGTCCATCCGGCGGGCGAGGTGGTGGCGTGGGCCTGGCGCAGGTCGAGGACGCCGACGCCGTTGGGACCGAGGACGGTGAGCTGTTCGTGGGTGCTGCCGGGGTGGTCGACGACGAGGGCGGTGTTCTCGTCGAGGGCGTAGACGCGGTCGTGTCCGGTGTCGGCGGCCAGGCGGTAGGCGCGGCCCTCTCGGCCGTAGACCCCGGTGTGGGTGTCGATGAGGGCTGAGCGCAGGAACCCGAAGCCCCCCTGCCGGATGTACCCCAGGCGGGTGGGGTCTTCGAAGTAGCCCGGGGCGCTGCCGTCGCGCAGCCCTTCGTAGGACTCGCC
Organism: Streptomyces panaciradicis; assembly: GCF_023516615.1. Lineage (GTDB taxonomy): Bacteria > Actinomycetota > Actinomycetes > Streptomycetales > Streptomycetaceae > Streptomyces > Streptomyces panaciradicis. The sequence goes on along the minus strand of NZ_JAMGBF010000149.1, from coordinate 2,139 downwards.
CCCGCTGACCATGTCGGGGCCGGAGGCGATCTGGGCGCCCGCGGAGGAGCCGGCGACGACGGCGCCGTGGGCCAGTTTGGCCCGGATGGCGGCCAGGACCTTGGAGTCCTTCTGGCCGGGACCGCGCAGCAGCGTCTGGATGTAGCGGTACTGGTCGCCGCCGCCGAAGAAGAAGCCGGTCATGGAGTTGACCTGGGCGACGACGGCGTCGGAGTCGGCGTTGGCCACGTGGTCGAGGTCGACGGGGATCCACTGGGCGTCGGCCGCACCGTGCTTCTTGAACAGTGCGGAGTAATAGGCGCCATTGCAGGCGGAGTTGCTGCACCGGTCGGGGTCGGCGGCGTCGGGGTCCTGGCTCTCGGGAACGGAGGCCGCGGTGATGACGCCGATGCGGGCGCCGGCGCCACCGGCACGGTCGATGATCTCGCTGTACACCTCGGTGTTGTCGTCCTTGAGGGCGCCGCCGACGAGGACGAGCGAGCCGTCGTGGCCGGCGGGCCCGGCACCGCCGGCGTGTGCGGTGGGGGCGGTGGCCAGGAGGGTGAGGACGATGCTGCCGACGAAGGCGGCGCGGTGGGTGAGGCCGCGAGGTGCGCGCATGGTCTCTCCAGTCGTGAGAGGTGGGCAGGGGGCAGCGTGCCGTGCCGCCGGGAGGGGCCGGGGCGGGCACGGCAGGTGGTGACGTAAGCGGATCGGACTTAAGTGCTCGGGTCAGCGGGAGGCGTCGGCCGTGTGGCCGAGCATGGCCACCAGGGCGGCCAGCAGGGCGATGCGCTGGGGGACGCTGGTGGTGTCGAGCCATTCCTGGGGGGTGTGGTCGGCTCCGCCGACGGGGCCCAGCCCGTCCAGGGTCGGCACGCCGGTTCCTGCGATCAGGTTGGCGTCGCCCACTCCCCCGGTGGTGGCGGCCGCCAGGCTCACTCCGACCGCGCCGGCCGCCAGTTGGGCCATGTCGAGCATGCGCCGGGAGGCGGCGGTGACCTCCATCGGCGGGCACAGGTCGAGTTGTTCGACGGTGACGCTGGTGCCGGGGACCGCGGGGTGGCGGGCGGCCTCCTGGATGGCACGTTCGACGCGCTGGACGTCGGCGACGGTGGCGGCGCGGACCTCCACGCGCAGTTCGGCGTCGGCGCACACGATGTTGGCGCGGCTGCCTCCCTTGATGGTCCCGACGTTCACGGTGACGTCGTCCCAACGGCCGTTGAGGGCTTGCAGCTCGACGATGAGATGGGCGGCCGCGAGCGCCGCGTTGGCGCCGCGTTCGGGTTCGATGCCGGCGTGCGCGGCCTTGCCGGTGACGGTGATGCGGAAGTCGGCGACGCCCTTGCGGCCGATGACGAGATCGCCGTTCTCCCGTGCGCATTCCAGACCGAGGGCGTAGTGCATGCCGCGGGCGGTGCGTTCGATGAGCGGGCGGCTGGCGGGAGAGCCGATCTCCTCGTCGGGAGTGGCGATCAGGACCAGTTCGTCGTAGGCGGTCCACCGGTGCTCGTCGAGGATCTCGAGCGCCGTCAGTCCGGCGAGCAGGCCGCCCTTGTCGTCGCTGACGCCGGGCCCGTGGGCGAGGGAGCCCTGGAGTGTGAAGGGCCGTTCACGGGCGGTTCCCCGGTCGAAGACGGTGTCCATGTGGCCGGCCAGGAGAATCCTGCGGCCGCCCTCGCCGGCCCGCAGGGTGCCCCTCTTGCGAGCGACCAGGGCGTCGCCGGCCTGGCAGGAGCGGTCGGCGGGGAAATGCACGCGTTCGACGGTGAACCCGGTCCGCCGCAGGCGGCGTTGCACCCAGTCGGCGACCTGGTTGACGCCGTCGGGGTCGTAGGAGCCCGAGTCGATGGCGACGAGTTCGCTGAGGTCCTGCAGGTAGCGGGTGCGGCGGGACAGGGCCAGGTCGAGCAGGTCCGCGGCGAGTTCCTGCTGGCGCGTCGGCGTGCTCACAGGACCTTGGACAGGAAGGCGCGGGTGCGTTCCTGTGTCGGTTCGACGAGGACATGGCTCGGGTGACCGGCTTCGACGACGACACCCTCGTCCATGAAGACGGCCGTGTCGCCGACTTCCCGGGCGAAGCCGATCTCGTGGGTGACGACGACCATCGTCATTCCGTCGGCGGCCAGTCGGCGCATGACGTCCAGAACGTCGCCGACC
>NZ_JAMGBF010000148.1 GCF_023516615.1 Streptomyces panaciradicis | reverse complement strand
GGTTCGACGAGGACATGGCTCGGGTGACCGGCTTCGACGACGACACCCTCGTCCATGAAGACGGCCGTGTCGCCGACTTCCCGGGCGAAGCCGATCTCGTGGGTGACGACGACCATCGTCATTCCGTCGGCGGCCAGTCGGCGCATGACGTCCAGAACGTCGCCGACCAGTTCGGGGTCGAGCGCCGAGGTCGGCTCGTCGAAGAGCATGAGCTTGGGCTTCATGGCCAGAGCACGGGCGATGGCCACGCGCTGCTGCTGGCCGCCGGAGAGCTGGGCGGGGTAGTGATGGCCGCGGTCCGCCAGGCCGACCTGCGCGAGGAGCTGCTGGGCGAGGTCGCGGGCCTCGCTCTTGGCGACGGCCCCGACCTTGACGGGCGCCTCCGTGATGTTCTCGAGCGCCGTCATGTGGGGGAAGAGGTTGAAGCGCTGGAAGACCATCCCGATGTCGCGGCGGCGCTGGGCGACCTCCCGCTCCCGCAGCTCGTGCAGCTTGTTGCCGTGCTGGCGGTAGCCGACCAGGTCGCCGTCGACGGTGAGCCGGCCACCGTCGACCTTCTCCAGGTGGTTGATGCAGCGCAGGAACGTGGACTTCCCGGAACCGGAGGGCCCCAGAAGACAGCACACCTGCCCGCGCTCGACGGTGAGGTCGATGCCCTTGAGCACTTCGAGCTTGCCGAAGTGCTTGCGCACTCCTTCGGCCCGGACCATGGTCGTGGTCATCGGCCGTCCTCCTTGTTCTTCTTTCCGATCAGGCCGTTTCCGAGCAGGCCCGCGGCGCCGCCGAGCATCCGCTGCAGCGGCGAGGCGTGCCCGGCGCGGCCGGTGCCGCGGCCGTAGCGGCGCTCCAGCCAGGCCTGGGGGACGCTGAGCACGCTGACCAGCGCCAGGTACCACAGGCTTGCCACGACGAGCATGGGGATGACCTGGTAGTTCTGGGCGTACACGTCCTGGATGTTGGACATCAGGTCGTGGGCGGAGATGACCGAGACGAGCGCGGTCATCTTCAGCATGTTGATGGTCTCGTTGCCCATCGGGGGGATGATGACCCGCATCGCCTGGGGCAGGACGATCCTGCGCATGGTCAGGGCCGGGCGCATGCCGAGCGAGTGCGCGGCCTCGGTCTGGCCGGGGTCGACGGACTGGATGCCGGCGCGGACGATCTCCGAGGCGTAGGCGGCCTCGTTCAGTCCCAGGGCGAGGAGGGCGGCTATGGCCGGGGTGAGCAGGGCGTTGGTCTCGGTCTGGAAGAACGTGATGTCGGTGAAGGGGATGCCGATCTTCACGTACTTGTAGAGGGCCGCGGCATATCCCCAGAAGATGATCTGTACGAGGAGGGGGGTGCCGCGGAAGACCCAGACGAAGGCCGTGGCGATGCCGTACAGGACGGGGCTGGAGGACAGCCGCATGACGGCGATCAGGGTGCCCAGTCCCAGGCCCAGGGTCATGGCGGCGGCGGTGAGCCACAGGGTGGTGCCCAGGCCGTCGAAGACGAGGTTGGCGAAGAGGTAGTCGCCGACGATGTCCCAGTGCAGGTTGTGGTTCTTGGCGAGCGAGCCGATGAGGCCGGCCAGTGCCGTCACGCTGATCACCGCGGCGATCCAGCGCCCGTAGTTGCGGACCGGGACGATTTCGAGCTCCTGATCGCCGCGATGACCGGCGGGCGGTGCCTTGAGCGCGTCCTTGGTGTCGATCATCCTCAGTCCACCGCCGCGTTCTTGGTGGCCGCCTTCGTGGCGATCGAGGCGACGCCGTACTTGTCGTAGATCTTCTTGACGGTGCCGTCGTCGATCAGTGCCTGCAGCGCCTTCTGGATGGCGTCGGTCAGTTCGGGCAGCTGCTTGCTGACGGCGATGCCGTTGGGCGAGGCGTTGTAACCTCCGGGCGCGGTGGGGTCCTCGACGAGGTCGAAGGCCTTGCCACCGTCGGCGGTCTTGGCGACCCAGCCGGCCGCGGGCTTGGTCAGGACCTGCGCGACGACCTTGCCGGAACGCAGGGCGAGCTGGGCGTCGGAGTCCTTGGGGTAGGTCTGGATGTCGATCTTCCCCTTGCCCGCGGCGGAGCAGTCGGCCTGGTGCTTCTTGAGCAGGTCGAGCTGGTTGGTGGCGGCCTGCACGGCGACCTTCTGCCCGCACAGGGCGTCGAGGTTGCCGATCTTGCCGGGGTTGCCGTCGGCGACGAGGATGCCCGAGCCGGACTGGGAGTAGTCGACGAAGTCGACGACCTGCTGGCGCTGCTTGTTGTCGGTGATCGCCGACATCGCGGCGTCGAACTTGCCGGCCTGGATGGCCGGGACGATCCCGTCGAACTTCTGCGGCGTGAAGGCGAAGGCCACGCCGAGCTTGCCGCCCAGTGCCTGGCCCAGGTCGTAGTCCAGGCCGGTCAGTTGGCTCTCGCCTTCCTTCACGAACATCTCGAAGGGCGGATAGGGAACGTCGGTGGCCACCCGCACCTTGCCGGCCTTCTTGATCTGGTCCGGGAGCTTGTCGTGCAGGGCCTGGTCCTTGGTGATCTCCACACCGGCGACCGCGACCTTCCCGTTCGCTGCGGGCGTGGTGTCGTCGCCGCCGTCTTGGCAGGCGGAGAGCGCGGTGAGAGCCAGGGCTGTGGTGGCGGCGGCCGCCATGCGCCGAGCGAGACGAGCGTTCATCGTGGTGGAACCTCTCGGGATCTCTGCCGACGAACCCCTGCCGTCGGCACAGCAGGGAAGTTACAGAAAGAACGAATCAATGGCTAGATGTATCGCGCGTTACTTTCACGTAACGCCACCTCCGGCCTGATACCCGACCCGGTCAGCGACCGCTTTCTACAGGTAACGATCCCTCCAGCGACCGAACACGAACAAGGATCGTCATACATCTTCCGGCCGGATTGATTGACTTGTATCTTCCGCTACGACGTCTGAACCGCCTCGCGTCCTGGCCCGGCGGCCGTCCCTTGCCCGCCCGGACAGGCACCCCACCTCCCGACCTCTGGAGCGTTTGTGACGTACCGTCATGCCCGCAAGGCCGCCTACGCCGCCGTCGCCCTGTGCGCCCTGACCCTGCCCCTGGCCCACCAGCAGCCCGCCCAGGCCGCAGCCAACCGGATCAGACTCGGCAGCGCCTCCGACGTCAGCCGGGCCTCCTGGAACGGGCCCGCCTTCACGATGAACGGAGCCGGAGCCGTGATACCCGCCTCGATGAGCCGCGCCATCGACGACATACGCGGCGGCACCGGCAGCCTGGACGTGGTGGTCCTCGCCGGCTCGGCGCCCACCTCCGGCAGCAAGACGCCCGAATGCGACACCGTCATGACCCTCGCGGGCGTCAACTCCTGCACGACCTGGACCCTCACCGCCGCCGCCGACGCAACGAACAGCCAGGTCAACACCGACATCCGCAACGCCGAATTCGTGTACTTCGCCGGCGGCGACCAGTGCCGGTACGCCGCCTGGAAAGGCACCCCACTGGAGGCATCCGTGGAGTCCGTCGTGGCCAAGGGAGGCGGCTCCGGGGGCGGCAGCGCCGGCCACCACATCAACAGCCCCATCGTCTACGACGCCTGCAACGGCAGCGTCACCAGCGCCGAGGCGCTCGCCAACCCCTACGACCGGACCATCAGCTTCACCACCGGCATGTTCCAGTGGCCCGACTACGCGAACGTCATCAACGACTCCCACTTCGTCACCCGCGACCGGATGGGCCGCACCATGACGTTCGTCGCACGGGCGATCAAGGACGGTCTGACCACCGGCGGCGCCGCCTGGGGCGTGGGCGTCGAGGAAGGCGGCGGCTCCCTGTTCATCGACCGCAACGGCCTGGGCACCGAATACGGCAAGGACGCGTACGTCGTCCTGGGCGACCACCAGCCCGAACAGGCCGCCGACCGCAAGCCGTTGACCTACTCCAACTACAAGATCTGGCACCTCACGCCGGGCACGACCTTCGATTTCAGGAACCGGCCCACATGCGGCTACTACCTGCGCAGCGTCACCGCAGGCGTACCCGACGCCAACCTCTACGACGGCACCCCCGTCACGAACTGCGGCCAGAGCGGCGGCGGATCCCTCGCCGAGAGCGAACCCAACGACACCCGCGACACCGCCGACGACGCCACCGCCCTGCCCTCACCCGGAACCATCACCGGCGACCTGAAATCGACCAGCGACCGCGACTACTTCAAGGTCACCCTGGCCTCCGGGCAGACCGCCGCACTGACGTGCGCCGTCCCCAGCGCCTACGACATGGACCTGTACTGGCTCGACGCGACCGGCAGCACCCTGGAGCGCTCGGTCAACGACGGCCCCGGCACGGACGAATCCCTCACCTTCACCCGCACCGCCTCCGGCACGGACACCTACTACGTCGACGCGGAAGCGTTCACCGGGTCCGGCTCCTCCCCGTACACCTGCACCCTGACGAAGAGCTGAGCCACCGCTCCCCCGCCCCGTGACGACCGGCCACCTGTCAGCCGTATCAACACCGCTGCGGGCCGGTGATCTCAGCGGGGCGGGCGGAACACCTTTGCCGCGGGTTGAACTGCTCTGTCGCGTCTCGTGCTAGCGGAGTTCGACGGTGTAGCTGCCGCCGTCGAAGGTCCAGCCGTCGGTGCCTTCGCCGATGTCGGCCACGATGATGTCGTCGGTGAAGTGGTCCTCGAACTGTTCGTCGGTGAGTTCGCCGGCCAGCCAGAGGTTCTCGATGTCGGTCCAGTCGCCTCGGGTTGCGTCGATCCGCAGGGGTGCCGCGTGGCGGGTTCCGCGTTGGCGGCGGTCGGTGCCGGTGGTGACGTAGCCGCTGATCTCGTACTGGCCGTCTTTGATGTGGTCGGGGATCGGGTCGGCGGGGACGACGGCGACGTTCTCGTAGGCGGTGTGGATGACGTCGCGGTAGCTGCGGCGGACGCTGTACTCGGGGTCGGACAGCCAGTTGAGGAGGGTCTTGGCGGTCACGTCGAGGCCGGCGTCTTCCAGGGCCTGGTGGCCGCGGTGGGTTGCGGTGAGCTGGGAGAGCTGGGCGTGCCAGTGCTTGGCGTGGTAGGAGGACAGACGGTGGCGGGGGGTGACCTGGGCACGCAGGAGGTCACCGAGGGCGGCGCCGAGGGAAGGGCCGTGTCCGGTGGGTCCGGCCATCAGTCGTCACCTTCGGGGATCATGTCGCCGGGCCGGATGAACTTGGCCTTGACCTCGCCGAAGCCGGTGCCGATGCGGTAGGTGTCGGGGGGTGTGCCGGGCGGGGTCCAGAAGACGGCGGCGTCGACGTTGCGCAGGGCGATGAGGGTGTGACCTTCCTGGACGGCCTTGAAGGCCACGGTCCAGTGGCGGACGGAGGCTTCGGCGACCATGCTCATACGCCAGTCGGGCCGCCAGAACGGGGACTTCTGCTCGGGCCTCTTGGGCCACAGCAGACGCAGGGCGATCGACAGGCGGGTCTTGTACGTCTTGTAGGGGTCGCCGCCGGCCTGGACGAGTTCCATGCGGGCCTTGCGGGCCGCTTCGTAGAACGGTTTGAACAGCGACTCGTTCGCCTTGCCCGTCCATGAGTCGTGGATGGCCGGCATCGCGGTGAGGTGGCCTTCGCGCACGAGCCGGGCGAGCTGCCTGACGTGCGGGGTGGTGACCCAGACGCGGCCCTGTGCGTCGGGCCGGTCGACGATCCGCCCCAGCGGGTGAGGCATGTCGGTGCGGGACCACTCCGGGATGTCGATGAGGTAGATCCCGGCACCGGCCTTGTCGAATGCGTCGAGCGGGCCGGTGTGCAGCAGCTTGTTCGGAGCGAGGGGAACGGCTGAACACGCGGACGGATAGCTGCCGTTGCGGTCGATCAGGCACAGCACGCCGTCGCCGAAGGAGGCGGGCACCTCCAGCCGGTCGCGCCGGACGCGTCTGCCGTTGTCCCGGAGGTAGGGGACGCGGGTGCTCGTCACGTCGGGGTGGACCCAGCGCGGTTCGCCGTCCATGTGCTCGCTGATCAGCGGCCACGGCCCGCTCTCCCGGTCTTCGAGGCGGATGACCTTGATCGGGTGCATCTTCGAGCGGCCGACCGCGTCCTTGAGGAGCTTCAGCGCGGGAAAGGGCGCGCCTTCCGGCTCGTCCTCCTCGTCCCCCGGCCGCAGTTCCACCTCCGCCTCGGCGTCGTCTTCGTCGTCCGGTACGGGCTCGCCGCCCGCGGCGGGCACGGGAACCGCGGCCTCGGTGGCGGCGGGCTGCTCCGGGGCATCGGCGGATGCGCTGCGGTAGGCGTTCAGCGCGGCGGCGAGGCGGCGGCCTTCAGCGTCGTCGGGCAGCTGCCGCGGCGCCGCGGCGATCTGGCCGAGCGACGGGGCGAGTTCGGCGAGGGCGGCTGCGTCCTGGCCGGTGAGCGCGGTGCGCAGGGCGGCCAGGACGTGGGTGACGGCGGCCGGCAGCCCATGGCGAGCGCCGGAGGTGTAGGGCAGGGCCGCCTCGGCCAGGTCGCGCTCCGCGGGGGTGCCCACCGCACGCCGGACGGGCGCGTCGTCGGCCGGCCGGGCGGCGGGGGCGCGTTCGGCGTCCAGGAAGCGGGCGTGCAGCAGGTCGGGGCGCAGATGGGCGGAGCCGATGGTGCCGAAGTCCCGTTCGGCGACCGTCACCTGCACCCGGGACGGATCCTGGGTGGGGGTGAGCGTCAGCGTGACGTCGGCGTCCATCAGGTTCAGGAGGGCGGGGTCGGCGCTGTCCACGATGGCGAGGACCGGCACGTGCAGGGTGCGGGCGAGGGAGGCCAGGATCTGGCAGGCGGCCGGGAGCCGGTCACCGGACAGCGGAAGGCGGGGGTTGTGGGCGGCCTGCAGGCGGTCGACGACCACCAGGGCCAGGTCCTGGACGTAAGGGGCGGTCTCCGCGATCGCCTCCGCGGTCAGGTCGCTGCCGTCGTCGATCAGCAGCGGCGCCTGCACGAGCTGCTGGGCGAGCTGTTGCTCGTGGTCGGTGAGGCGGCCCTGTTTCAGGCGCGGGTAGTCGCCGCCGGTCTCCGCGGAGATGATGCGGCGCATGATGTCGGCCTGGTTCGGCCCCGACGCCGCATAGAGCACCTTGCGGTGGTCGGCGAGCGCGGTCTGCCGTGCGGCGGCCAACCCGAGCAGGCTTCCCCCGACGTTCGGCGCGGCCGCCACCAGGGTCAGCCGGCCCGACTGCAGGCCGCCCGTCGCCGCGTCGAGGCCGGGCAACCCGAACGTGGTGCTGCCGACCGGACCCGAGGTGAGCGCGGCGCCGATGGCGTCGCCCAGGGTGGCCAGCCTGCGCGGCGCCCTCGCGGGCTCCGAGGCGTCTTGACCGTTCACCGCACCTCCTGAGGGCGCCGTGCCCGTCGCCACGGCCGGATCGGATGAGGGGGTGGCGGAGACGACGTCGGCGGGCAGCAGGACCGCGACCGGCGTGGTGTTGCGGAGGAGCACCTGCGGCTGCCCCTGGGCCGCCCGCGTGATGAGGTCGCCGAAGTCCTTCTGCGCCGCGCTGAGCACGTGGGACGGCAGGCCCTCTGTCTTCCGCGCCGCGGGCAGCCGGTCGAGCGGGGCCAGGACCACCCGGTCCTGACGCCTCTGCCCCTTGTAGATCAGGGTCGTGCGCCCGTCGTCCTCGGCTCGCTTCACCAGCGCGTAGAGGGCGTTCCGCGCCTCGGTCGCGTTCATCGCTTCCTGCTCATGCGCCGGCTGGCTCACTCACCCTCCAAGGCGTTCCAAATCGCCTTCACGGTAGCAGTTTCCACACAGTTAGACGTCTCACATCACACTGCTTCATGCGAACTGTCACTCAATTTTGGAGACCTTCGCTGCAACGACGGTCGGCAAGTTGAAGGATCCCCAGCAGGAATGGGCGAAGGAGCCGCGCTCACATCGAGTCACGCCGGCGCTGACGGTCGGCCGCCGGCGCAGGACGCTAGCTCAGGATCCTTGCGCGCCGCTCCCGGTCCCGGTCAAGACGGGCCAGCGCCTGGCGGGCGTCCGCCACGAGATGGGGCGAGTTCCACGCGAGCGCGGTGCGTTCCGCGAGCGCGTAGTTCTCGGCCGCGGCCTGGTGTTCGCCCACGAGCCGGTACAGATCTCCCAGGGCCTGTGCCAGGGGGCGGGTCACGTAGGCGCCTCCGGCCACGGCCCCGAGCTGGTGTCGGACGGGCAGCAGATGCTCGATCAGTACGTCCGCCCCGTCCACGTCCCCTCGTAGGGTCACCAGTTGGGCGCGGAAGTCCAGCTCCATGCCGTAGAGGTGATCGGTCGTGATCTTCGGGGGCAGCGTCACCTCACCGGCCTCGTCGAGCCTGCCGAGCCGGGCCAGTATGACGGCCAGCGCAGCCCCGACCGGGGCCCCTACGGATTCGTAGGCGTCGCGCATCGCCCGCTCGGCCTCCGCCAGTCGCCCCTGTGCGAGGCGCACGGTGATCCGGCCCAAGGTGACCATGCTCGCCGCATGATGTGTGCCGACCCTCTGCAGAACGCTCTGTGCCTTCGCGTAGTCGGCCTCCGCCGCGTCGAAGCGGCCGGCGGCCGCCTCCAGCATCGCGGAGGTCACCGTGTTGAGGCCCTGCGCCCACTGCAGTCCGTAACGGCGGGCGATCCTCATGCCTTCCGCCACGTGCCGGCGCACCGCCGCCGGATCGTTGTCGGTGGCGGCGGTCATACCGTCGAGGTGCTCACAGACCCAGCGGTACGCCGGGAGGTCATGTGCGTCGACGAGTTGCCGCAGTTCCGCCACGAGGGCTGGCCGGGCGGCGGCATGCACCTCGTGGGGCAGCAGTTTCGCCGAGGTCATCAGGGCCGCCGCGAGAAGCCGCGGTTCGCCGTGGGCTCGGGCGATCGCCAACTGGGTGCGAGCGGCGTCGAGGGCCCGCTGGGCATCCTCGGTGGCGACCACGTCGACGAGGACCTGGAGCACCCGGGCGCGTGTGGCGTCGTCGAGGCCGGGATCACCGGCCAGCTGCTCCAGGCGAGGCAGTGACGTGCGGTCGTAGAAGGCTTCCAGGCGGCTGCGCCAGGGAGACGGTTCGGTCCAGGCACCGTAGACGGCCGCGGCCAGGTCGCCGCGGTCGGCCTGTTCGGCGAGCCGCACCGCCCGGTTACGGGTGTTCAGGGCCGCCTCGGTGGACCCCGCCCTGATCTGCGCGCCCAGCAGCCGCACCAGCAGCCCCACGGTCCGGTCGGGCTGTCCGTGCGTTTCACCCGCGGCGCTGGTGTGCACGTCGATGGCCTGCTGGATCAGCTCCACAGCGCTGTCGTGGGCGTAGCGCTGCTCGGCGGCCTCCGCCGCGCGCAGGGCGTAGTCGATGGCCATGGGGGCGTCCGCGATGTCGCCGGAGCGGGCGAAGTGGTGTGCCAGCGCGGCGAAGTCGTCCGGCCGGTGCTCGCACAGCACCCGTGCGATACGGGCGTGCAGGCGGGCACGCCGTACGCCGGGCAGGTCGGTGTACACGGTGTCGCGGACCAGGGCGTGGACGAACCGGACCCGGCCGGGACGCACCTCGGTCAGCAGGTCCGCGGACAGGGCCGCGTCGAGTCCCTTCAGTACCCGCTCCTCGTCGGCGTCCGCCGCGGCGAGCAGGCTGACATCGGCCTCCAGACCCACGGCCGCCGCGAGCTGGAGCGAGGAACGGGCCTCGGCGGGCAGGAGGGCCAGCCGTCTGCGGAGCACATCGCGCACGCCCTGCGGAACCTCGGAGACCGCGACCAGCGCACCCTCGCTGGCCATCAGTCTGGCGCTTTCCAGGACGTAGAACGGGTTGCCGCCGGTGCGTTCGGCCAGCGCCCTGACCGTGTCCGCGTCGACGGGTCCGCCGCACACGGCCCCGACCACGGTGGCCACGTCGTCCTGCGGCAGGCCGCCGAGGGAGACCCGGCAGGGGCCCGTGAGGGCGAGCGCCGCCAGCGTCTTCGTCAGGTGTTCTCCCGGCTCGGCCGGGCGGTAGCTGGCCATGAGGAGCAGCGGGACCCCCTCCGTCGCCGCCACCTCGAGCAGGGCGAGTGTCTCGCTGTCCGCCCGGTGGAGGTCCTCCATGATGACCGCCAGCGGCGAGTCGGCGGCCACGGCCTGCAGCCACTGGGTGAACGCGCGGTGCATGCGGAAGCGCCCCGCGGCCGCCGCGTCCCGGTCCTTGACGGCCGTGTGCGCCGGCTCCCGCAGCAGGACCTCGAGTTCGTCGGGCCGGGTGGGCGGCACCTGCCGGGCGAGCTCGCCGAGCGCTTCCACCCACGCCCAGGCCGGCGGCGCGCCCTCGTACTCGGGGCAGCGTCCCACGACGACCCGCCATCCCCCGGCCCGCAGTCGCCGGCCGATCTGCTCCAGGAGCGCGGTCTTGCCCGCACCGGCCTCACCGGTCACCAGAACCGTGGCGCCGCCCGTACGTGCGGCGTGCGCCGCGGCGTCCACGGCGGACAGTTCGCCGCGTCTGCCCACGAAGAGATGCTGCCGTCCTCGCATGTGCTCGGCAGGGGCGGGCTCGGGCGACCCCGGGTCGGCGGTGGTGGGTGCCGTGTTTCGAGGCGCCTGACCGTGTATGAACGAGTGCAGCAGATCGACCCTCTGGGCCAGGACCGCTTGCTCCAGTTCGCGCAGGGCGGGGCCCGGGTCGCACCCGAGCTCCTCCCGCAGCACGGCCCCGGCTCGGCGCAGCGAGGACAGGGCGTCGGCCTGCCGTCCGCACTCCCACTGGGCCAGCGCGAGCAGGCGCCAGCCCTCCTCGCGCAGCGGGCGTTCACCGGTGAGGGCCTCCGCGGCAAGCGCCGCCTCGGTCGCCCGGCCGGCCCGAAGGTCGGTGGCGACGGCCAACTCGCCTGCCTCCGCACGCAGTTCGGTCAACCGGGCCACTTCCGCAAGCGCCCACAGTTCGGTGGCGTGTTCGGCGAAGGCCGGACCCTTCCACCACTCGAGGGCCTCGGCGAGCAGACGCCGGGCCTCCTCGACCGGTGCGTCACGGGCACGGCTCACCCATGCCTCGAACCGCCAGGCGTCCACCGCTTCTTCAGGCAGCCTTAGCGCGTATCCGGGCGGAGTGGTGAGCAGGATCGACGAGGGGGCACGCGGCGGACGGTCCGGTTCCAGGAGCCGGCGCAGGTTCGACACGTAGGCGTGCAGCGATGCCTTCGCCTTGGCGGGAGGTGTTCCCCGCCACAGCTCGTCCGTCAGCCGCTCGGCCGGCACGACGGCGCCTCGGGCCGCCAGCAGCAGTGACAGGACGGTCCGCTGCCGCGACGCACCCAGCGCGACCGGCTCTCCTCGCACTTCTGCGCCCAGCGAACCCAGAACGCGGATACGCAACACACCGGGAAGATTAGCCGAGCCGCGACACACGACCGTCACCAAGAAGTGAACACAACATCAGATCTCCTCGGCCTCATGTGGACATGCTCCGAAGGCGAGACCGTCCATCGGATCGAAACGTTCGACAACTGCCATTGGCCACGCGCGGTGTTCTTCAGCAGGTCACGGAGCAGCCGTCCGAAGCCTGCCCGCCGGCCGCTCGGGTGCCGGCAGGAGCGCCGCCGCGAGTGCCGGTGCAAGACTCACGGCCGAATGTCGGGAAGTTGTCGTCTTCCTGTCAGCGTCCGGTGCTCCTTGCCGACTTCCGCGCCGACGGTCCGAGTCGGCCTGCCGCGCTTTCTACGATGGCCACCATGTGTGCGTACGTTGTCGTCGCGGACGACGACCCCAAGCAGGCCGATCTGATCCGTCGTTACCTGGAGCGGGAAGGCCATTCCGTCGGTGTCGTCCACGACGGCCGTGCCGCCCTGGACGAGATCCGTCGGCGGATGCCCGACCTCGTGGTGCTGGACTGGATGATGCCCCGCACGGACGGCCTGGACGTGTGCCGCGTGCTGCGCAGGGAGTCCGACGTCCCGGTCCTGATGCTCACCGCACGTGCGGAGGAGGACGATCTGCTGCTCGCCCTCGACCTGGGCGCCGACGACTACATGACCAAGCCGTGCAGCCCGCGCGAACTGGTCGCCCGGATCCGCACCCTGCTCAGACGGAGCGGGCACACAGCCACCCCTGGTGCCGGGGCAGCGGCCCGGCAGGCCGAGCCGGTGCTTGCCGTGGGGTCGCTCGTGGTCGACCCCGCCCGGTTCGAGGTCCGCGTGGACGGCCGCCTGATCGAATGCACGCCCGGCGAGTTCCGCGTCCTGGAGGTGCTGGCCTCGGCTCCGGGCCAGGTGTTCACGAGGAAGCAGGTACTGGAACACCTGCACGGCATCGACCGCTACGTCACGACCCGCACGGTCGACGGTCACATCATGAACCTGCGTCGCAAGATCGAGCGCGATCCCACGCGCCCCGAGCGGCTGCTGACGGTCTACGGCGTCGGCTACAAGATCGCCGATGTCCGCTCCCAGGAGTCGTCCGAGGACGGGACCGGTTCCCGTGCGAGGTGACATACCGCTGCGCAGGAGTCTGCGGTCGCGGCTGCTCATGCTCTCCGCACTGGTCTCCCTGTGCTCGATCGCCGCGACGGCCTGGCTCGTCGTCAGCCTGACCGCCGTCGCCATCGGCCGTGAGCGCGGCCGGGCCCTCAACGACGACGCCCGCATCTACGACACGCTCGTCGGCTTCGCGGCCACGCACCCGGACTGGAGTGGGGTCGGGCCGACGATCCGCGCTCTGTCGGCACGGACCGGGCGCCGCATCACGCTGACCGATGTGGACCGCCGCCTGCTGGCGGACTCGGCGAAAGGGAGCCCGAGGACGGCACGATCGCTGCCGTCGACGGCGTCGGCGACGGTCGACGCGTTCGCCGTCGACCCCGCATTGGCGCCCCGCCGCAACGGCACGCTCTCCGACCGCATCGATCCGCGCGCCGTCGGCCCCTTCCGGCTGACCGGCCAGGAGAGGGCGAGGCTGGAGACCGAGGCGTCCCGGGTGGCCCGGTGCTTCCGAGGTCCCGGACAGATCCTGAGCGTCGAGGTCGTCCAGAAACCCAACGGGCGGCCGGAGATCGAGCTCGGCGGCCACCCCCTGGACACAGGTGACCGGTGCGAGGTGGACCGCCTGCTGACCCGCACCGCCACGGAGAGCCGGGCGCTGGCCCAGCTCGGCCGGCTGGTCAACGACTGCCTCGCCGCCCGTCACGCCCCGACGGTGCAGCTCACCGACGATCTCACCTGGATCTCCGCCACCGCCCGTGGCACCCCCGACCCCCGGGCAGCGGAGACCTGTCTCGCCACTGCCCGGCGCGAGCAGCTCGACCCCTACGTGGCGCCGCCCGCGCTGCTCTTCGCGACCGCGCCCGACCGGAAGATCTCCACGTTCTTCGACCTCTCCGGCGCCAACCGCATGCGGATCGCCGGGATCACCGTCTCGGTGCTGCTGATCACCCTGACGGTCACCTACGTCGCCGGCACCCGCATGGTCAGGCCGCTGCGTGCCCTGACCGGCGCGGCCAAGCGGATGGCCGACGGCGATCAGAGCGCGCGCGTCGAAGTGACGGGCGACGACGAGTTCGGCAGACTCGCCACGGCGTTCAACCTGATGGCGAGCAGGCGCCAGGAACTGGAGCAACTGCGCCGGGCCCTGGTGAGCGACGTCGCCCACGAACTGCGCACACCGCTGAGCAACGTACGGGGCTGGCTGGAGGCCGTCGAGGACGGTGTCGTCCCCGCGGACGAGAGCGTCATCTCCTCGCTGCTGGAAGAAGCGGTGCTCCTCCAGCACATCATCGACGACCTGCGTGACCTCTCGGCGGCCGACGCCGGCGCGCTCACGATCCACCCCGAGGAGATCGACGCGGCCGCGATGCTCACCCAGGTCGCACGCGCCCACCAGGGCAACGCCGGCTCCACGGGCGTGGAGCTGCGGGTCCGGGCCCCAGAGGGGGCCCGCCTGCACGCCGACCCCGTGCGGCTGCGCCAGGCGATCGGAAACCTCGTGTCCAACGCCATCCGGCACACGCCCGCGGGCGGCACGGTCACCCTGTCCGCCCACCGTCAGGGCGACGAGGTGGTGTTCGGCGTCGAGGACACCGGCTCCGGCATCGACGCGGAAGACCTGCCCAAGGTCTTCGACCGTTTCTGGCGGGCCGAGAAGTCACGGAGTCGGAGCGGCGGGGGAAGCGGACTGGGCCTGTCCATCGTCCGCAAGCTCGCCGAGGCGCACGGGGGCAGCGCGCACGCGTCGAGCACGCTGGGCAGGGGATCCCTCTTCGCCCTCAGGCTGCCCGCCCGGGGGCCGGACGACACGAGCCGGCCACCCGCCTGAGCCCCGCACGCGAACGGCAAGCGACGGGCACCGGACCGGCAACGCTTCCTGACAGCTTCCCGACACACGTCGCGCAAGATCAGCGCCATGACCCACTTCTTCGACACTCGCGGGCCCGGCCGAATGCTGGGCACCGCCACCTGCCTCCTCGCAGGCACCCTCCTGCTCACCGGCTGCGGCGGCTCGGGCGACTCAGGCGGCGACGGTGCGACGCGGCACGGCGTGGCATCCCTGGAGAGCGGTGCCCCGGACGGCGAGGCGACCGTGAGCGCCGCACCCTCCACCGACGACGACGGCCGCCCCCAACTGCGTCTCGACAGCTCGGACGCGGAACGCGACCGCTACTGGCACATCTACGCCACCTGCCTCAAGGACCACGGGCACAAGATGCTCACGGCCCGAGGCCCGGACTCCATCGACGACACCGACCACAGCGCCACCGCCAAAGCCGCCACCAAGGCCTGCGCGAACAAACTCCCGCTCCAACCACCGGAGATGGACCGGGCGACGAATCCCCACTACGACGACGACTTCCGGGCCTATGTGAAATGCCTGAACGGCAAGGGGCTCAAGGTGACCGCACTGCCCGACAACTCCGGCTGGACGTACGACGGCAACTCCACGATGAGCGCCGCCGAGCAGAGCAAGGTCGACAAGAGCTGCACCCTGGAGGCATTCGGTGGCAAGGCGAAGTAGGGTCGCCGCACTGGGCGCCCTGCTGCTCGTGGGCGCCGCCGGGACCGGCGCGGTGGTGTGGAGCGACACGCACCCAGGCGGCGAGACCAGGGCCGCAGCACCCACCCGGGTGCGGACAGCCACCGTCACGAGGACCGACCTGTCCGACAGCCGCACCCTGCCGGGCACCCTCGGCTACGGCAGACCGCACGTCCTCAGGGGCACCGGCCAGGGCGTCGTCACCCTGCTGCCGAAACCGGGCACCCGAGCGGCCAGGGGCAAGCCCCTGTACCGGATCGACGACCGGCCCGTCCCGGTGTTCTTCGGCGCCACCCCGTTCTTCCGCACCCTGGCCAAGACGGGGGTGCGCGGGCACGATGTGAGCGTGCTCGGGACCAACCTGCGGGCACTGGGCTACGACACCGGCGCGGCCGTCGCTCCTCGTGGCGCCGGCGACCAGGGCGAGGAGTTCACCCCCGCGCTCGCCGCCGCGCTCAAGCGCTGGCAGCACGACACCGGGCAGACCGCGACCGGCACCCTCGTCCCGGGCCGCGCCGTCGTCCTGCCCGGCCCGGTGCGTGTCGAGACGGTCGAAGCGCAGCCCGGCGACGCGGCCGACACCGCACTGCTCACCTATACCTCGGCCGCCAAGTCCGTCACCGTGCCGGTGGAGGCCACCGAGGTGGGAACCGTCAAGGCCGGTATCAAGGCCGCGATCGACCTGCCCGACGGCAGGACGGTCCGCGGCACGGTGACGGCACTCGGCCGCACCGTCCAGGGCGGCACCGGCGAGGATGCCGCGGCACAGACCGCACCGGCGACGGTCGACGTCACCGTCGTCCCCGACCGGCCGGCGGACGTGGCGAGTCTGGACGCGGCGGCGGTGCAGGTCAGGTTCGAGACGACGACCCGCAAGGGCGTACTCGCCGTCCCGGTCAGCGCGCTCGTCGCCCTGCGGGAAGGCGGATACGCCCTGCAACGCCCGGACGGCACCCTGTTCGGGGTGACGACCGGCATGTTCGCGGGCGGCATGGTCGAGGTGAGCGGCAAGGAACTCACCGCCGGCACCAAGGTGGTGACGGCCTCGTGAACGCCCTCCGCGACTCCCCGGCTTCCGGCACCGCAGCTCCTGTACTCCTCGTCGAGGACGTCATCAAACGCCACCCCGGGGGCGTCACGGCGCTGGACGGGGTCTCACTCAGAGTCGACGAGGGCGAACTCCTCGCCATCGTGGGCCCGTCCGGGTCCGGCAAGTCGACACTGCTGCACATCATGGGCACCCTGGACCGGCCGACGAGCGGCACCGTCCGCGTCGCGGGGCATGACGTCCACGCCCTGGGCGACCGTCACCTCTCCGCGCTGCGGGCACGGATGCTGGGCTTCGTCTTCCAGCACTTCCACCTCACGGACGGGCTGGACGCCACGGAGAACGTCGCCACCGGCCTGCTGTACGCCGGCGTCCCTCGCCGCAGTCGACGACCGCTCGCCCGGGATGCCCTGGCCAGAGTGGGCCTGGCACACCGCCACACCCACCTCCCCCAGCAACTCTCCGGTGGCGAGCGCCAACGCGTCGCCATCGCCCGGGCCCTGGTCAACCATCCGGCGCTGGTGCTGGCCGACGAGCCCACGGGCGCTCTCGACGCGGCCAACGGGGAGGCGGTCCTCGAGTTGCTCGTCGAACTGAACGCTCAGGGCACGACCATCGCCGTCATCACCCACGACCGCGACATCGCGGCCCGTCTGCCCCGCCGGGTGGAACTGCGCGACGGCCGCGTCACGACCGACGTAACGGAGGTGAGCACCGCATGACCCGCAGGGCGAGGGACCACGGGCTGCGCCCGGTCCGGCTGGCGTTCACGGACGTCCTCAGGCTCGGTCTGCTCGGCATCCGCAGCCGCGGCCCGCGGGCCGCCCTGTCCGCGCTCGGCATCTCCCTGGGGATCGCGACCCTCGTGCTCGTGACCGCCGTACCGGCCTCCAGTCGGCAGGCCCTCATGAACCAACTGTCCGCGCTCGGTACGGACATGCTGCGCGTGGCGCCGCAGGGGGACAGCGATCCCCCGGTGGTGCTGCCCGCCACCGCGGACGCCATGGCCGCCCGCATCGGCCCGGTGACCCACGCGAGCGCCGTGGCCAACACCCACTCGACCGTCCTGCGCTCCGACCGTGCCGACCCGTCCGACGCCTCCGGCATCGGCGTCCTTGCCGCCCGCACCGACCTGCTCGCGGCAGTCCACGGAACGGTCCGGTCGGGGGCCTTCCTCTCCACCACCACGGCACGGTTCCCCACGGTGGTCCTCGGCTCCCGGGCCGCCTCCCGCCTCGGCTTCGACCGGGTGCGGCCCGGCCGGGAGGCCGGGCAGGTGTACATCGGCGGTCACTGGTTCACGGTCATCGGCATCCTGGACCCGCTGCCGCTCGCCCCCGACCTCGACACCACCGTCCTGGTCGGCTGGGACGCGGCCCGCACACAGCTCGACTTCGACGGCCACCCCACCGTCGTCTACGTCAGGGCCCGCGAGGCGCAGATCGAGGCCGTCCGCGCCGTACTGCCCGCCACGGTCCACCCGCAACTGCCCGGCCTGGTGCAGGTCAGCCGCCCGTCGGACGCCCTGGCCGCCAAGCGTGCCACCCAGCGGACCCTGTCGGTCCTCCTGCTCGGACTCGCGGGTGTCGCGCTCCTGGTCGGCGGCGTCGGCGTGGCCAACACCATGGTGGTGTCGGTGCTGGAACGACGCCGCGAGATCGGTCTGCGACGCGCCCTGGGCGCCAGTCGCGGCCAGATCAGGGGGCAGTTCCTGGCGGAGTCCGTGGCTCTGTCCGCGCTGGGCGGCTGCGCCGGAACAGCGCTCGGGGCAGCGGCCGCGGCCGGCTACGCGATGTCCCAGTCCTGGCCCGTGGTGGTGCCGCCTCTGGCGCTCGTCGCGGGTGTCTTCGGGGCGATCGCCGTCGGCGTGGCCGCGGGCCTCTACCCCGCCGTACGCGCCTCCGCGCTGCCCCCGACCGAGGCATTGGCCGCCGTGTGAGTCGGGGGCACGCCGGGGAGCGAGTCGTCCCCGGTCATGGCGACGGGCCGGTGTCCCCCTCACCGCCGAAAGGGATGAGGGGACACCGGCCCGCTGCGGGGTTCACCAGCGGTAGTACCCCGGGGAGGAGGCGGTGCCGGTGGTGGAGACGCCGGTGCCCGTGCTCTTCTCGTAGTAGAAGCCACCGATGTACCGTCCGTTGCCCTCGTACAGCTGGACGGCTTCCGCACCCGAATCGCCGAAGTAGAGGGTGGTGCAGGTACCCGGGTTCACGATCGTGGTGGAGAAGTTCCTGGCGGGGAAGTACGCGTAGGAGTCGTAGTACCCGTCGGAGCAGAGCGTGAACTGATGCGCCGTCGCGGCGTCCGCCGACCCGGCCGCCATCAGGCAGCTCGCGGCGGCGACCACCGATGCCGCAGTGATTCCCGCTGCCCGGCGCAGACTGACGCTGTTCATGAACACCTCGTGACGTGATGTAGGGGGTGCCGACTTCGTGCCGACGGCGTCAAGCCAAGCAAGACGGCGGCCCGGCCGGTCGCGTCGGCGGCGCCTTCTGCCCCCATGACCCCGGATCGCTGCCCCAGCGTCCGCTCAGGTCTGCCACACGAAGGGCGCGCCGTCGCGGTCAGTTCTTACGCACACCCTGCTGCCTATGATCCCCGGGCATGGCCGACAGCGCCGGCGTGAGACCGCGGCCTGGTCGTCGTCACCGCGTGGCCACACACACGCGCGTAGGTGACTCAGGAGGTCGGGAGAGTGTCACGGCAGGTGCTCAGGGTCCGTCCGGACAGCCCGGACGGCTGCCGCACGATCGGCGAGGCACTGGCGCGGGCACGCGCCGGTGCCGTGATCAGCGTGACGCCGGGACGCTACCCGGAGAACCTGACCGTCCGGACAAGGGTGACGATCGTCGCCGAGGCCGGCCGGGACAGCGTCGAGATCTGCCCCCGCTACGGCAGCGCCGTGGTGCTGATGGCCGAGGAGGTCATGCTCACCGACCTGCTGCTGCGCGGCGGCGAGGAAGATGTGCCCGTGGTCGACGCGCCCCGCGGCCAGGTCGCCATGGACCGGTGCACGGTCGTGGGGTCCGGCTGGACGGCCGTCCTGGCCCGGCTGACCGGCTCGGTGGCCATGCGGGGCTGCCGCATCGGCAACCCCGGCGGCGCGGGCGTCGTGGACGTCTCTCCCAGCGGCAGCGTGGTCGAGGACTGTCTCGTCGAGCACCTCGGATCCTCCGCGGTCGTCATCGGCGAGCAGGGCCGTACGACGGTACGGGGCTGCCGGCTGCGCGACGCCCGGGGAAATGGCGTCCTCGCGAACGGCGAGGCGCGCGGCTCGGTCGAGGACTGCGAGATCTCCCTCACCGACAAGCCCGCCGTGGCCCTCGAAGGGAACAGCGCGACGACGGTGCTGCGGACCGCGGTTCGTGACGTGTCCACCGGCCTCTACCTCACCACCGGTGGCCGTCCCGTCCTGGAGGACGTCACCGTCACCGACGCCTCGGAGAGCGGCATCGTGCTGGCCTCGGGCTGCGACCCGACGCTGCGCCGCTGCCGCACCTCGGGGACGGCAGCGGCCGCACTGGTCGTCGGCGAACGGTCCCGGGGCACCTTCGAGGAGTGCGAGTTCCTCGCCTCCAACGGCACCGCGATCCACGTACTGGGCCATTCCACACCGGTGTTCCACCAGACAGTGGTCCGTGACTGCGGCGACGCGCGGGCGGCCGTGCTGCTCGCCGAGGACTGCGCCGCCGAGTTCGACCGCCTGGAGGTCGACCACCCGGCGGGGGTGGCGGTCTCCATACGGTCCGGCGCCAACCCGCTGCTGCGCAGGGCCGTCATCACCTCACCGGGCGGCGACGGCGTGGAGGTCTGCGACGGCGGACGCGGGCGGCTCGAGGGCTGTGTGATCGAAGCGGCGGGCGGCGCCGCCGTCCAGGTCACCGACGGGGGCAACCCCTATCTCGGCGACGCCGTGCTGCGCTCGTCGGCCGACGCGGGCGTGGCCGTGACCGCCGGCGGACGGGCGACCGTACGGGACTGTGAGATCTCCGCCAGCGGCGGCTGTGGCGCGGTCGCCGAGGAGGGGGCGGACCTCTCCCTGACCCGCACCCGGATCACCGGATCCGGGGCCCACGGCGTGCGGGTGGCCGCCGGCGGGCGGGCTGCCATCGGCGACTGCGAGATCACGGGCAGCCTCGGCGACGGCATCCGCGTCGACAGCGCCGAACCGGTGTCGGTGACCGGCTGCTCGCTGCGGGACAACCGCGGTTCCGGCCTGCGGCAGACCCGCGACAGCGAACGGCTGGCCGTGGACGACCTGTCCAGCAGTGGCAACGCCACCCCCGACTCCTGGGGCGCGGAACGAACCACCGGGGCACTCCCCCGCGGCGCCGCACCGGACGACGGCGCGGCGACCGGCGGCACGGCGACCGGCCCCCTGGCATCGGCAGCGGCAGCGGCAGTTGCCCCGACTCCCGCCGGCCCGATGGCGGAACTGGAGGCACTGGTCGGCCTGGAGGGCGTCAAGCGCCAGGTCGCCACCCTGGTCAATCTCAACCAGCTGGCACAGCGCCGCGCGAAGCTGGGCATGCCGGTCCCGCCGATGAGCCGTCACCTGGTCTTCTCCGGGCCGCCCGGAACCGGCAAGACCACCGTGGCCCGGCTCTACGGCGGCATCCTCGCCTCCCTCGGCGTCCTGCGGTCCGGCCACCTCGTCGAGGTCTCCCGCGCCGACCTGGTGGCCCAGGTCATCGGTGGCACCGCGATCAAGACCACCGAGGCGTTCAAGGAAGCGCTCGGCGGGGTGCTGTTCATCGACGAGGCGTACACCCTGCTGTCCGACAGCAAGGGTTCCGGCGCCGACTTCGGCCGGGAGGCGATCGACACGTTGGTGAAGTTGATGGAGGACCACCGCGACGACGTGGTGGTCGTGGTCGCCGGATACCCGGAGGAGATGGAGTCCTTCCTGTCCGCCAACGCCGGTCTGGCCTCCCGGTTCACCCGCAGCATCGAGTTCGCCGACTACTCGGACGCCGAGATGGTGACGATCACCGAGAACATGTGCGCGGCCCACCGCTATGAGCTGCACCCCAGCACCCGCGACGCGCTCAGCAGACTCTACGAACGGATGCCGCGCGACGCCACGTTCGGCAACGGACGTGCCGCCCGCCGGGTGTTCGAGGAGATGATCGACCGTCAGGCCGCCCGGCTCGCCTCGATGACCGAACCGGCGGAGAGCGACCTGGCGCTGCTCCTGCCCGCCGACGTCGGGGAGGAGGACTCGGCGTCCGGCCGGGAACGGGCCGGTGACCCGCAGACGCTGCTGGCCGAGCTGGAGGCCATGGTGGGCCTGCGGGCCGTCAAACGCGAGGTCGGCGACCTGGTCAACGTGCTCGCCGCCGCCCGGCAGCGGGAGGCCGTCGGCCTGCCCGTGCCGAGGATGAGCCACCATCTCATCTTCACCGGCCCACCCGGCACCGGAAAGACCACGGTCGCCCGCCTGTACGCGAGCCTGCTGCACGCTCTGGGCGTGCTGCCACGCGGCCAGCTGGTGGAGGTCGCCCGTGCGGATCTGGTGGGCCGCTACGTCGGACACACCGCGCAGCTCACCCGCGAGGTCTTCGAACGCGCCCTCGGCGGCGTGCTGTTCATCGACGAGGCGTACACACTCACTCCCGAGAACGCGCCCTCCGACTTCGGCCGCGAGGCCGTGGACACACTCCTGAAGCTGATGGAGGACCACCGCGACGACGTGGTGGTGATCGCCGCCGGCTACACCGGGGAGATGAGCCGCTTCCTGGCCTCCAACCCCGGGCTGGCCTCGCGCTTCTCCCGGCAGGTGCGGTTCGAGGACTACACCACGGAGGAGCTGGTCACCATCGTGTGCGGGCAGGCCGAGGAGTCCGGCTACGCATGCGTGCCCGAGACGGTCGAGGCGTTGCGCGCCCACATCGACGCCCTGCCGCGCGACCGGTCCTTCGGCAACGCCCGTACCGCGCGGCAGCTGCTCCAGGAGATGACCACGAGCCAGGCCCGGCGGCTGAGCGCGCTGACCGCGCCGGACCTGACGGATCTCCAGCAACTGCTGCCGGAGGACCTGCCGGAAGGACCAGGGGCGGTCGGCGGGGCGCAAAGGGAGGTTGCCGGCTCGGGTCCCGAGGGCGGTCTGCTGCCGGTGGGACGGACGGCGGCCGGCCGGTAGAGCCGGCCCGGGAGGGTACAGGTACGGGCTGGCGTACGAAGCGGGGCCCGGCGGGTTGTCGCCCGCCGGGCCCTTGGGTGTTGGGGCCGGTCAGCGACCGGTCGGTGCCATCAGGGCCGCGGCGGCGGTCTCCGCGAGACCGGGGGCCGAGGCGGACTCGCCGACGTTCTGGGCGTTGCCTCGATCCGGTGTGTCCTCGGCGGTGTCGATGGGGGCCGGCCCCGCGACGACCGGCGCCGGTGCAGAACCGGCGGTCTCGATCCGCGCCGCCGCGACGAGCGACTCGTCCGCCTCCCCGGCCACCGGCCGCACAACGGCGGGGTCAGAGCCGTCCGGGCCGAGGTCAGCCGTGTCAGGGTCACCCGTGCCGGGCGCGGCCTCCTGCACCGATGTCCGGTCCACGCCGGTGACCGCCGTGGACCCGTCAGCCGGCACCCGCTCGTCCTCTCCCGCGTTCTCCTCACGGAACTCGGCGAGCGCCTGGTCCAGAGCCTCCGGGTCCACCCGCATGGCCACCGCCGCGGACGGGTTCACGTAGAGCGCGTGTCCCTCGGGCAGCCACTCCACCAGGTCCGGTACGGCATGGATCTCGTAGGCCAGACGACCGCCGCCGTCCAACTGGTGCTGGGACGTGTAGACCGGCACCACGGGGCTGCCGTCCGGCGCGACCGCCACCACCGGCTGTCCGTCCGGCCGGATGAACGTGGCGACCTCGGATCGCGCCACCAGCCGCGGCACCTCGTTGTCCTGGCCGTAGCCGGCCGCGGCGCGCTGCACGGCCGCGTCGATCGGGTCGGTGGGCCGGGGCCAGCCGCGCGCGGCGGGAGAGGGAAGGTACTCCGGGTTGCGCTGCCACTCCACGAGCCGACCGGCCGCGTCGGAGCGCCACTGGCCCACCACGGCCCAGTGGGGCGGCGGCCAGGCACCGGTCCAGGCCACGTCCACCAGGCCGAACCAGTGGTCGGGGGCGAGCAGCGCGGCGTTCTGGATGTGCTCCGGTGCCGTCGGTATCGCCGTCCCCGGTGATGCATCGGAGTCCTGGGAACTGTCGGTGGCATCCGCACTGCTGTGCTGCGTCTCGGCGTCCGTGCCGTCGGCGGCCACGTCCGTCGGCACGACCGGCCAGCTGAGGACCGGGGGCGGGGCGTCCTCGGTCAGTTCGTCCACTGCGGGGTTGTCGCTCATGGTGGTGTCGGTCCTCAGGGATGGGTTGATGGATGGTCGTGGGTCCCGGCCGTGTCGTCGTCCGAGGTCCCGGTGCTCGCGTCCCGGCGCGGTACGGCCAACCGGAAGCGGCCACCGTCCCGGACGAGCACGCCTCGAGACAGGCCCCCGCTGAAACGGCTCTCCGTACCCGTGTCGAGGTCGACGAGGGTGAGGTCGAGCATCAGGAGGCGGGCCAGTCCCGCGGCGGCGATCCGGCTGACAGCCGGGTCCCAGTGCTCGGGGCGGGTCAGAAGCAGCCGCGTGTACTGAAGAGGCGTCAGGTCGGCCGGCCCGACCCGGATGACGCCGTCGGGCCGTTCGGTGAGCGTCACCCCGGCCCGTGCCAGTTCCTCGGCCGTGGCGGTCAGCTCCGCCTGGGCCGCCCCGGGGAACGCCTCCGGCAGATCCGCCTCGGTCAGTTCGGCCGCCAGGTCGGCGCGAAGCAGGACGGCGATGTCCTGGTCCGGGGTGCCGTCGGAGAGGAACCAGTCCGGCAGGTCGTCGCCTACGACGCGCATCGCGGCCTCGGTGAGTCCGTTGCCGGGTCCGTGCACCGGGCGCAACTCCAGCACGGTCCCGTCCGGCCCGACCACGGTGTCCGGCGCCGGACCCCGGGTGTAGCCGGTTCCCGCGGCGACCGAAGTTCCGGCGAACGGTGCTTCGGTTCCGATGACCGTCCCATGGACCGCCGCCTCCTCGCCCGTCTGCCACGGGGCGACGACCGTGACCTCCGCGCGCCCCTGCCGCACCACCCCGGTCCTCACCCGCTCCTCCGCCGTCGTCAGCGGCTTCACAGGACCACTGTCGTCCTCCTCACCCCACTCCGGCGCGAACAACGAAGCTTCCTCGACCTGGTCCTCTTGGTTCCCGGGCTCCGAAGTCGGCGGCAACGGTGGCAGGGCCTTGTCCTCCGCCTCGGCAACGGGCGGCAGGGGAGGAAGCGGCTTCTCCTCCGGCTCAGGAGTCCCCTCGGCCGGCCAGTCGACACGGATGGTCGCGGTGCGGTGCGTCAGGGGGTCCTGGTACAGCGCCTTGGGCGCGTCGTCGAACTCGGCGACGATCCGGAAATCGGCCGGCGTGAGCGGCCGTACCGAGTCGTCCTGCTGGAGCCGCTGGAGCTCCCTCGTCAGGAACTTCTCCAGCTCACGCCGGGTGTTGTCGGCCCGCAGCAGGCCGGTCGTCTCCGCGTCGGGACCGTTGCCGCGCCCGGGGATCCGGATCACCGGAGGCCTCAGACCCGCCCGGCGGTCCCGCACCGCCCTGACCGCGATCCGCTTGGCCAGGTCCTCGATGTGGCGGCTGTCGCGTGCCGACACGTCCTTGTCGCCCTTGCCGAAGGTCACCGTCAGGGGAGTCTCCGCGAGCTCGTGCCGGTCAGGGCTGCCGGGCTCGCGCAACGGCGTCCACTCCACGCCCTCGGGTGCGGCGGCCGCGCCGACCGTCACGGTGGCTGTACGGCGGTCGTGCGGGTCGAGCCGCTTCTGCTCGGAGGTGTCCTCGTAGCCGTAGCGGATGTCGAGGTCGCGCACCGTCACCGGGTCGGGTGCGGCCCCCTGCAGCTCCCTCAGCTCGGCGGCCAGATGGGCTTCGAGAATCCAGGCGGTGTTCTTCGCCCGCGTCCTGCCGGTGAACGACGCGTGCCCGGTGCTGTTGCCCCGGCCGCTGACCCGGACGACCTGTTGCGGCAGTCCCTCGGCGCGGTTGCGCACCGCCTCCGCGGCCAGCGTGCGTGCCAGCTCGCGCAGGGCCTGGTCCTGACCCGCATCCACCGTCCGGGACCCTCGCGCGAAGGGCACGGTCAACGGCTGCCGCGCTGCGGGCGCGAGCGCGTCCGGTGCGGTTCGCGTCTCGGGAGCGGATTCGCTCTCTCCTTCGGGATCGCGGTCCGTGGCTGCTCGGATCTCCGAGGCGAGGTCACCGGACGACCGCTCGGTGACGGCCCCCGCGGCAGCCCGCCGCGCGGGCGACGGCGTGCCGGACCGCCGGACGAACACCGAGCCGCCGGTCACCGGAACTCCGGAGAGCCCGTCCGCGAGGCCCGATCGACCGCCTGGGGTCCGGGTCTCCGACTCCGAGGGCGGCGGCGCGAACGTGCCAGCCGATCGGCTGGCTCCCGAGCCGGCACCGCCACGGGGATTGCGCGGGCCGCGGCCCAGGCGGGATCTGATGTCGTCGCCACTGTTCTGGGACGGTATGGGCGCCTGTCCGACGGGGCGGTCCACCTGGTTCTCGCTCTCCGCCGTCAGCCAGCCCAACCTCGCCCAGCGGCCCAGCTCCTGCTGATCCATGGCCGCGCCTGTCTCGGCGTCGGTGACCTCGCCGAGCCCGTAGGAAGCGACCTGCTGGGCCGCCACCCGGTGGTACAGGAAGGGGCCGGTCAGGAAGGCGCCGCTGGTGGCCAAAGCCTCGGGGTTCCATTGCACGGCTTCGTCGCCGATGGCGTCGATGGCCCGCTCGAAGAACCTGGAACCCGGCACGGCCATCATGAACGCGTTGCCGAACATGGCGTGTCTCATGGCGTAGCGCGCCACGTCCTCCATGGAGACCGTCTCGGCGGGCACGCCCAGCAGTTCGGCGAAGTCGGCGCGCTGCCCGGCGAAGACCCTCGCGTCCCGGAACATGGGGCCGATGACCGGAAGGTCCGTCCGGCCCATCTTCCGTGCCTCCGTGAAGAGTTCGACACCACCCGGCTCCATGTCGACGTCGAAGTAGGCGCCGCCCTCGTAGAGCATGATCCCGATGCGCACCAGGTCCGATGCGACGGGGAACGCCCCCGGGTGAAGCCGAGCGTTGTTGTACATGGTGCGAAGTTTCAGCATGCGGGGGTTCTGCAGCGTGAATCCCTGATCGAAGCGGCCGTTCTTCCAGCCCGCCGGTCGGTCCGGTGGCAGCAGGGACTCCACCGCCCGGAACCGCACTCCAGCGGTCTCCATCGCCTGGAAGACCGCGGGATCCCAGGTGCTCAGCATGGCCGGTCGCGCCGCCGAGACCGGTGCGGTGTCCGTCCACATCTGGACGATCCATCCGTGCTGCCGGGCCAGCTCCGCCCACCTCAGTACGTTGGTCACTGCGGACCCGCTCATCGGACGGCCGATCCAGAAGAAGTTGATCACCTTCGGCGGGCTCTGCAGCCCCGGGCCGCGCTCGGCCCGATCCAGGTCCCACGCCACCCGGTTCGCCAGGCGCGCCGCTTCATCCTCGTACTGTGTGCCGCGCAGTCGGTCGCTTCGCCGGTTCAGCCGGTGCAGAACCACGCGCACGGCGCTCAACCGGCCTGTCACCAGGAACGTACCGACCTGCCGCAGTACCTCCTCGCGCTGCGCCGACGACAGCGGACCGGGCCACCCGGCCAGGTCGCCCACGGGCGTACCCGACACGGGCATCAGGTGCGTCATGCCCGACGGGGGCGGCGGAGGCAACTGCTCCTTGTCGTGCGAGGACTCCGAGCGGTCCCGGCCGGTCCAGGACGCGGTGGCCCGGGGCTCCGTCCACGAGTCCGGTGCCACGACCTGTTCGCCGTGGAAGAGCAGCCGTACCGCCGCCAGCGTCTCGTCCTCCTCCTGGACGGCCCGTACCGGATTGACCGGCCCCAACTCGCCTTCCTGCGGCGCCGGGCCGTAAAGCCGCCGCAGCAGGGGCAGGAGGCCCGGCTCGTTCTCCTCCACCCATCGCGCGCCGTTCTCGCGCGGCCGGCCCGTGAACGGATCCAGTCCGGTGTTCACCCCGAGGTAGACGTTGCTCAGCTGAGCGAAGAACTCCTCCGCGTCCCGCGAGGAGTAGTTGTCCGTGACCCGTCCTTCCCGGTCCCGGCGAATGCCGTCCGGCCAGGAAGCGTCCGGGCCCAACGCCCTGCGGGCCGCGAAGGCCCGGTCGATCGCCTGCCGGTCGGCCTGGCTCAGGCCATGGTGGTGCACCATGTGCGCCAGCTCGTGCACGGTCGTCGAATAGCCGTCCGCATACCTGGTGTTCGGCAGCGGTGACGACTCGCCCAGCAGATTCTCCTCGGTGATCGCCGTGACGTGTCCGCCGCTTCCGCGCACCTGGTCCCAGGTGCGGCCACCGGGAGCCGGCTCGCCCTGCAGATGCCGGAACGGTTCGAGTTCCGTCATGGGGGTGTCCGCGGGCACGACGACCACCCGGCTGCCGTCGGTCAGCAGCCGTGCCGCCACCTCTGGGTCCCGCAGCATCCGCGCCACCAGCACACGGGCCGCCTGTCGCGCCGCGATCGGGCGCCGCACACCCTCCGGGACGTCCACCAGCACCTGTGCCGCCGCCTGCGCGAACTCCTCCGGCGTCAGCACGGCGCCGAGCCGGTGGACATCGTCCGGGTGGGACGCAAGCCACGAGCGGTGCTGTGGTCCCACCTCCGCCAGCGCCCTGGCCCGCCGCACCGCATCAGAACTCAGCAAGTCCGCGACCAGCCGGGCTCCCTCGTCCGCGACCTCGTCGGCCGGCCGGGCGGCAGCAGGCTTCGGGACTGCGGCGTCCCGTCGGGTGAGAACCGCGCCGCCCGAGTCCAGGGAACCGGTAGCCACCGCCGCCGGGGCGGGCGCGGCGAAACCGAGAGGTTGCGCATGGGGCAGGTCGTGGGCGGCGCCCGCCATCACCGGGGCGGCAGCATCGGCGCTCAGGGCGTCGGGTGGCAGACGCCGTGCAGCCGTCTGCCACGACTCCGTCACGCCGCCCGGCATTCTCGCCCCACCTGTAGCCGCCCGAGACTCAGCCGGACGGGAGCCACGAGTCCGCGGCGCGCCCTCAGGACCTCGGCCCGACGCATCAAGGTCCGCCGCCGGGGCTGGTGTCGGGGGCGGGGTGGCGAAAATTCGGCCGCCGGGTACCACGGCATCCGGACTCCGCCTCTGCGGAGCACCGTGCGGGCGGGACCCGTCGCCGAAGAGTGCGCGGACGCCCTCGAACCCCGTGTTCTCCTCCAGGGTCTGGTGCACCGGATTCACCGGACGGTCGATCCACGCGCTACGGACCGGCCCGTAGAGCCGCGTCAGCAGCGGAGCCACCACCGACTCGTTCGCGAGAACCCACTGGGGGCCGTTCGGCAGCGGCCGCCCGGTGACGTCACGGCCCCCGTTCACGCCCAGGTACACGCTGGTGAGCTGGGCGAAGTAGGCCTGGGCGCTCGGGGTGTCCTGCTGGGTGCCGCGGGGCCACTGCGCAAGCGTGCCCCTGCGCTGTCGCGCTTGATAGGCGGCCTCGATCCAGTCCCTTTCCGCGTCGGTCAGACCGTACGTGTACACGGTCTGGGCGTAAGCGTGGACCGCCGAGGAATAGCGCTGGGGGTGGCGGACGAACGATACGGGTGAGAAGTCGCCGAGCAGGTTCTCCTCGGGAACCAGGGTGGCGCGGCCGTGGAGTTCCCTGAGGCCGGCGAAGGGACGCCCGTTGGGCATGGTCCGGCCGCTGAGGTGCTGGTACTGAGGCAGAGCGGTGATCGGTACGTTGCGCGGCAGCACCCGAACGACGACGTTGTTGTCCAGGAGTCGCGCCGCGACCCGCGGGTCGCGCAGCACACGGGCGAGGAGCGCCTGGGCCTCCTGCCGCGCCGAGACCGGCCGGTCGGCGCCGGGCAAGACCTCGACCATGAGCTGCGCCGCGGTGTCGGCGAAGGACTCGGCGGACAGCGTCCGGCTCAGTTCGTCCACCAGGGCGGTGTCGCCCGCGAGCCACCGCCGGTGCGCGGGCTTCAGCGCAGCCAGCCGCTGCGCGCGTGCTTCGTCGTCCAGCAATGGCAGTTCGCGCACCAGTTCATCGGCGTCCGGGGGCGCGTCCGCTTTCTCACGGTGCAGAGGGTGGGAGTCGTCGCGGAAGAGGGCGCGCACGCCCTCGAAGACCTCGTCCTCCCGCAGGTTGTTCTGCAGCGGATTCACCGGCCGGTTGAATCCGGCCTCCTCCGGGGGCCCGTACAGCCGTTGCAGCAGAGGAAGCAGAGCGCGCTCGTGCGATGTCACCCATTCGGCACCGTTCTCGCGCGGCCGCAGCGTGGACGCGTCCTGGCCCGTGTTGACCCCGAAGTACACGTTGGTCAGCTGGGCGAAGTACTCGTACTCGTTCCTCGCGGAATAGTTGTCGGTCGGCACGCCGTTCAGGTGGAGCCTCGGGCCGTCAGGCCACTGCGCGTCGGCACCCAGGGCCCTCCGGTCGTCGTAGGCCTTCTTGATCTGCTGCTGCTCCGCGCGGGTGAGACCGTTTCTGTGGATGGCGTGGGCGAACTCGTGGACGGTGACGGAGTACCCGTCCGGATCAACGGTGCCGGCTTCCCTGGCCACGAGGGACCGCTCACCGAGCAGGTTCTCCTCCGGAACGGCTGTGCTCGAGTGATCGATGCCTCTTATGAAGTCCGTGATCCGGCCATCGCCGTGCACCTCACCTCGCAGATGTTCGAACTGCTCCAAGGTGGTCAGCGGTACGTCCTTGGGTACCACGACCACGTTCGCGCCCCTCTTCAGCATCTGGGCCGTGACGTCGGGATCCCGCAGCATCCGGGACAGCAGTGCGTGCGCCTCCTGTCGCGCGGACGCCGGTCGGCGGACGGCTTCGGGCACATGCACCAGCAGTTGCACCGCCGCCAGCGCGAACTCTTCGGCGGACAGGGCGTTCTTCAGGTTGTCGACCAGCTCGGGGTGGGACGACAGCCACCGCCGCTCGTGCGCATGCAGAGCCGCGAGTTCCATCGCCCTCGCCCGGGCGTCCATCGACGGCAGATCGTTCGACAGCCGCAGTGCCCGCGTGGACGGTGCCGGAACCGACGGGCCGCCGTGCGCCGACGGACCCGCCGGCGCGTGGTGCTGGTGGTGCGTCACCGGCGCCAGCGGCTGAGGGGTGAACACCACTCCGCCGGTCCCGGTGGATCGGGGCGACGTGGAGTTCACCGGGGCGGGCATCGGACGGTACGGCCCGCCGGCTCCCGGCTGTGCCGACGAGGGAGCGGGGAAGATCCTGCCGGACCGGCTGGCCGACCGGCTCGCCGATCCCCACCGGTCACGCGTCCACCGGGACGAACGCCCGACTCCGTCCCGGCCCCGGGTGTCGGCCGCGGCGGAGGGAGCGGGCTGGTTGGCTGCGAGCGCACGCGACAGCGCCTCCGCGCCGTCGACGTCGCCCGGGCTGTCCACCAGGCTCACCGCGACGGCGTAGACAGCCCGGTGAGCCAGAGGAAGCTCGCCGAACTGGGGGTTCTCGTTCGACTGGAAACCGGTCACCCGCTGATGGGTCCTGACGATGTGGTACGCCAGGGACAACGCGACCGCACGGCGCGGATTGACCCTGTGTTCGACTTCGGCCCACTTGGCGGCGATCAGCTCCGGGGCGATCTCCTCCTGCGCGGGCGTCGGTTCGGGGGTGAAGTCCACCTGGACGTCCACACTGTCCGCGGGCACCTCCCCGCCGTCCCGCTCCGCCGTGTCGACGTCGTCCTGCGACGGCTGCTCATCGCCGGCGGCCTCGAACCGGAAGTCGTCACCGGTGAGCGGATGGCGCGCCGAGGGCTGCCGCGCGAGCACCTGCGTCACCCGGTCGCGCAGATGACGCTCGACCGCCTCCTCCCGTGAGCGGGCCACATCCCTGGGGCTCCGCCTGGCAAACGCGAACCGGGCGCCCCCGCCGCGCCCGAGCACTCGCACCACCGGCAACGAGACCCCGGCCAGGACGTTCGTCCTGGCCTGCTCCGCCACAAGTACGGCCAGCGCGTCCAGCCGGTGCCGCTGCTCCTCGGAGATCTCCGTGGATCCCATGGTGAAGGGCACGGTCACGGGAGCCGCGGTCGCACGTGGCTTGGTGGACCTGCCCTTGCGCCGAGCGCGAGCCACGTCCGCCGCGGAAATGGCGGCGTTCTGCTGCGGTCCCGCCATGAGCATCCGGTTGAGTTGGTTGACGGCATCCACGTTCAGGCCGCCCAGCCGGGCAACCAGGCTCTCACTGGCCCCCGCAGCCCGCAAAGCACCTTCGAGCAGAGGCAGCCCCGGATTTGCGTCCACGTCCCACGGCGCCGCCGGAGGCAGCCCGACAACGGGGCTCTCGGTCAGCCGGGCAGCCTGGCTGATCACTGGCGCCTGCTCGGCCGGGGCGGGCCCGCCGACCCGGTTCATCGCCGAGTAGTGGACTCCACCCTCGTAGAACACATGCAGGGAGCGTGCCGCAGCCGGGTTGAGCCGATTCGCGAGCGTCAGATCGGACATCCCCTCGAAGGTCTGAACGGTGGTGATGTTCAGGTCGAGTGCCGCTGCGGTCAGTTCGGGCATCCGGTCGTAGAACGGTGAGGTCCACATGTCGGTGGAACGGACCGCGAGCGCGACGACCTCACTGGTCGGCGTCTTCAGCATGACGGCCAACTCGGGGTACACACGCACGAGACTCGGATGCCGGGCGATGAGCCTCTGGTACAGGACCTGACTCGAGGGGTGCCCGGTCCGCAGACGCTCGGCCGCCAGATCCCGCAGTCGAGTTGTTCTCCTGTCCCGCACGAGCCGCTGCAGGCTCGCCTTGTCGATCTTCTCGCGGTCCGGTACGAAACCCGGGAGGAATCGCGCAGCCATCCCCGGCGTGAAGCCGCCGACGATGGCCCGGTCCGCCGGATTCGCGAACTGGTCGATCAGGGCACGAAGATACTGCGGACGCATGAGATTCTGCTCGATACGTTCCACCTCCTCCCGCGGCAGCTCCGGGGCCGGCTCACCGAGGAGGGTCTCCAACGCGGGGAGGTCGAGGTCGTTCAGCAGCACACCGACCGGATCCGGCCCGGCATCCAATTCCGCTCGCCTGGCCACCGCCTCGGGGCTGCCACCGGTCAGCCAGTCCGCGACCCGGTCACGCAACTGCCGCACATCAAGAGCACGCAGAGCGGAGTCGGGAAGCTGCCGGGCGATGCCCGCCAGGACGGAGGTGGGGAAACAGTCACCGTCTCCCGCCACTCTCAGCACCTCGTACGGCACGCCGTCCACGGTGACCGTCTGCGTCACCGGCCGATGCTGCGTCGCCGCCGACGAGCCCCGCACCGGCTGCGCCTCGTCCCGGCCAGGCGCAGTCGGTACCGCCGGGCGGTGGGGCAACCGCCGCACCCGTGACCCGTCGGCATCCCCGGCGCCCCTCTCGGGCCCGGACCCGGACCGGAGGGCCGAGGGCCCGGACCCGGACCGGACGGCCGAGGACGAGGACGCCGAGGTCGAGGTGGCCGTGGCCTCCGGCGGCAGGGACCCGTCACCGCGCGCCGCCCTCGGGCCCGCCGGCCTCGGGCCGGCCGGCCCGGTCCCACTCCTCGACCGCGACGCGGACTGCTCGGCCGGCGTCGGCTCCGGCGGCAGACGCCGCACGCTCCTGTCCGACGTCTCCGTCACCACCGCAGGCCGGCCCGCCTCGCTCGTACCGGCACGAGAGCCCGGTCCGGGACGCGGACCGCGAGGCCCCGACGGGCCACCTGACGTCTCCGTGTGCGCGAGTCGCCCGGCACTGCTCGAACCGGCCCGTTCGGAGCCCGACCGCGCCGGATCCTGCCCTCCCGGGGCGCCCCGGCCCGAACCACCGGGCAGATACCCACGCACCGGCTTCGGACGCCCCGAGGCCAACTGCCGCGACAACTCCACCGCCGGACGCTCGTCACCGTCGTGCGCCCGCAGCTCCACCGCAACCGCGTAGACGGCCAACGACCCCGCGTCGAGGTCACCGAACGACGGCTCTGCCTCAGGCGTGAAGGTGTCGAGCCGCTGATGCGTCCGCACGATGTTCAACGCCGTCGCCATCTCCTCGGCACCCGGCCGGCTGACCGGCCAATGGGCAGCCGTCAGCGACCGCAGGGCCTCGGGATCCACCGTCGCGGAGGCAGTGCCGGTCTCCCCCACCTCCGCCTTTTCGCCGGCCCGACGGGACGGCTCACCAGAGACAGTGGCCGGGGTACGTCCAGGCTCCTGCGGGGGCGCGGTCGCCGCGCGGCCGGCTTCCGAAGGGGTGGTCGTGGACGGGCGGCCGCTCGCCGCCTGAGAGCCCGTCGTCGCCGTACGGGTCGCTTCGGGCGCCGCCGGGGCCGTGCTCCGAGAGGTGTCCGAAGGCGTCGTGGCGGTCGGTCGAGAGGTCTCCTGGACCTGGGCGCTCGGAGGCCGGCCGGCTTCCGTGGCCGCCGGGCGGCCCGCCTCCGGGGTCGCCGTGCCGGAGGTGGCCGCAGGGGTGGTCGAGGGCGTACCGGACACCGGGACGCCGGTCGAAGCGGTTCCCATCGGCGCCGGCGGCTGTCCTTCGGCTTGAGCCTCGTGCGCGGCGGGGCCGCCGGCGACGGAGTCCGGGCCGGTGGTCTCCTCCGTCTGTCGTTGAGGGGTGCCACCGGTCGTGGCGGTGCGGGGGGTGCCGGACGCGGTGGTGGGCCGGGGGGTGTCCGTCGTCTCTCCGCCACCGGCCGCAGCATGCACCGGCGCACCCGTCGACGCCACCGGCCCGTGTCCCGGCACCGGAGCACCCACCCCGCCCAGCCCCGCGAGCACGTTCACACCGTTGAACCCACCAGCCGCCGCCGCGAGTTCACCAGAGGCCTGCCCCGCCTTGGAGGACAAACCCTCCCCACCCGACGCGATCCCCGCCCGACCACC
>NZ_JAMGBF010000147.1 GCF_023516615.1 Streptomyces panaciradicis | reverse complement strand
CGGCCTCCCCGCCGCTGCCGCCCCGGCCGCTCCCGCGGCCCCCGCCCCGCCGGTCCCCGCGCCCGGCCCCGCCGACGCCGAGCTGGTCCCCGGCGTGCCCCCGGGGCCCTCCCGGCCCTGGCAGCTCGGCACCCCGGACCAGGTGCTCGCCCCGAAGGTGTACGCGCCGAGCGCGGCGGAGGACGCCGTCGAACCGAGGGACGCGGCCCCCGGGACGTACGACCTCGTCGAGTACGTTCCCCTCGGGGACGCGGTCAAGAAGGTCACGTGCAGCAAGCGCACCGGGCCGTACCAGCGGGCCGTGGAGCGGTGGCTGAAGCTCCGGGCGGACGGGCGGCAGTCCGGCGCCGACTGCCGGGCCATCCGTGCCTTCCAGGCCGCGCACGGCATCAAGCCCGCGATCGGGTTCGCGGGCCCTGTGACCTGGGCCACCATGCAGCTCATCGGGGCGCGCGAGAACCCCAACGCCGCCGGGAGGTGCCCGGTGCGGACGTACCGGGTCGCCTGCGTCGATCTCAACCGGGAGCTGACCTGGGTGCAGAAGGGCCGGAAGGTCGTCTTCGGGCCCGTGCCGATGCGCAGCGGGCGGGCCGGGCACCGTACCCGGGCCGGCTGGCACACCATCTACTGGCGGCACAAGAACCACTGGTCCACGCTCTACAACTCGCCGATGCCCTACGCCCAGTTCTTCGACGGCGGCCAGGCCTTCCACGCGGTCTACGGCACCATCTACACCACCGTCGGCTCCTGGGGCTGCGTCAACCTCCGCCTCGCCGACGCCCGCAAGCTGTGGGGCGTGCTGAAGAAGGGCGACCGGGTGTACGTGTGGGGCCACCGGCCCGGCGCGTAGACGGGGCCCGGGTGCTCCCGGCGCCCTCTGAGACACTGGGGGCGCCATGACTGAGACTGTGTCTGCCCCGACCGCGCCCCTGCGCGCCCGTGCCGAGATCGATCTGGCGGCCCTGCGCGCCAATGTGCGGACCCTGCGCGCCCTCGCGCCCGGGGCTCAGCTCATGGCCGTGGTCAAGTCCGAGGCCTACGGCCACGGGGCCGTGCGGTGCGCCCGGGCGGCCGTCGAGGCCGGAGCCGGGTGGCTGGGGACCGCCACGCCCGAGGAGGCCCTCGCGCTGCGCCGGGCGGGCCTGCCGGGGCGCATCATGTGCTGGCTGTGGACGCCGGGCGGGCCCTGGCGGGAGGCCGTCGAGGCCGACATCGACGTGTCGGTGAGCGGGATGTGGGCGCTGGCCGAGGTCACGGCCGCGGCGCGGGCGGCCGGGATTCCGGCCCGCGTGCAGCTCAAGGCCGACACCGGGCTGGGCCGCAACGGCTGCCAGCCGGGCCGGGACTGGGAGGAGCTGGTCGCCGGGGCCCTGCGGGCCGAGGCCGAGGGGGTGCTGCGGATCACCGGTCTGTGGTCCCACTTCGCCTGCGCCGACGAACCGGGGCACCCCTCCATCGCCGCCCAGCTCGCCCTCTTCCGCGACATGGTCGGGTACGCGGAGGAACAGGGCGTCCGGCCGGAGGTGCGGCACATCGCCAACTCCCCGGCCACGCTGACCGTCCCCGACTCCCACTTCGACCTGGTGCGCACCGGGATCGCGCTCTACGGCATCTCGCCCAGCCCCGAGCTCGGCACCCCGGCCGACTTCGGACTGCGGCCGGTGATGACGCTCTCGGCGAACCTCGCGCTGGTGAAGCACGTTCCCGGGGGTCACGGCGTCAGTTACGGGCATCATTACGTCACCCCCGGCCGTACCACCCTCGGCCTCGTGCCCCTCGGGTACGCGGACGGCATCCCCCGGCACGCCTCGGGCAACGGCCCGGTGCTGGTCGGGGGCAAGTGGCGGACGGTCGCGGGGCGGATCGCGATGGACCAGTTCGTCGTGGACCTGGGCGGGGACGAGCCGCCGGTCGGCGCGGAGGCGGTGCTCTTCGGGCCGGGCGACCGCGGCGAGCCCACCGCGGAGGACTGGGCGCAGGCCGCGGGAACCATCGCGTACGAAATCGTCACACGCATCGGAACGCGTGTTCCCCGCGTCTATGTGAATGAGGAACAGGACGGGTAACCCGCTGAGGGACCTGCCGACAGCACGGCACCTGCGGGTCCTGCGGCACCGGCGTCACCCGATCCGGCGAACAGCATTCCGGCGACAGAGGAGCGGTACGTGAGCGAGAGCAGCGCGGAGGCCGTCGCGGCCGTCGCCTC
This sequence comes from Streptomyces panaciradicis, assembly GCF_023516615.1. GTDB lineage: Bacteria > Actinomycetota > Actinomycetes > Streptomycetales > Streptomycetaceae > Streptomyces > Streptomyces panaciradicis. Next base: position 22,712 of record NZ_JAMGBF010000147.1, on the reverse strand, counting down.
CGCCGCGGGGGCGGCCGGGAACTGGCGCCGTGCCACGGGCATCGCGGGCGCGGCGATAGGCGTGGTCGCGGCGGGCGCCGCGGCCGGCGTCGCCATCGAGCGGCTCACCGTGGGACGCGGGATGCGCAGGAAGGCGCGGCTCGCCCTGGACTCGGCGGGTCCGTACGGCGCGCTGCGCGGCACGCCCGGCAAGGCGTACGCCGACGACGGCACCGAGCTGTACTACGAGGTCGACGACGTCGACCCCGACGCCGTGCCCGCGCTCGGCCCGCGCCGCCGACGGCTGTTCGGCCGGAAGGCGCCCGCTCCCGTCACCGTCGTCTTCAGCCACGGCTACTGCCTCAGCCAGGACTCCTGGCACTTCCAGCGCGCGGCCCTGAGAGGCGTCGTACGGACCGTGCACTGGGACCAGCGCAGCCACGGCCGGTCCGGGCGGGGCGTGCGGCAGGCGCAGGACGGGGTGCCCGTCGACATCGAGCAGCTCGGCCGGGACCTCAAGGCCGTCATCGACGCCGCGGTGCCGACCGGCCCGATCGTGCTGGTCGGGCACTCGATGGGCGGGATGACCGTGATGGCCCTGGCCGACCAGTACCCGGAGCTGATCCGGGACCGCGTCGTCGCCACCGCGTTCGTCGGTACGTCGTCCGGGCGGCTCGGCGAGGTCAACTTCGGGCTGCCGGTCGCGGGCGTGAACGCGGTACGGCGGGTGCTGCCCGGCGTGCTGAAGGCGCTCGGGCAGCAGGCCGCGCTGGTGGAGCGGGGGCGGCGGGCCACCGCCGACCTGTTCGCCGGGATCATCAAGCGCTACTCGTTCGCCTCCCGGGACGTCGACCCGGCCATCGTGCGGTTCGCCGAGCGGATGATCGAGGGCACGCCGATCGACGTGGTCGCCGAGTACTACCCGGCGTTCAACGACCACGACAAGACCGAGGCGCTCGTCCACTTCACCGGCATGCCGGTGCTGGTGCTGGCCGGCATCGGCGACCTGGTCACGCCCAGCGAGCACAGCGAGGCCATCGCCGACCTGCTGCCGGAGGCCGAGCTGGTGCTGGTCCCGGACGCCGGGCACCTGGTGATGCTGGAGCACCCGGAAGTGGTCACCGACCGGCTCGCCGACCTGCTCACCCGTGCGGGTGCCGTGCCCGCAGGGGCTACCGTGGGTGGCTATGGAAGCACCAGCAGCACCGCACAACCCGGTTGAGACCCGGCTGACGGTCACCTCCCCCGAGCAGATGCAGGACCTGGGCCGCCGCCTGGCCAAGCTGCTGCGCGCCGGTGACCTCCTGATGCTCAACGGGGAGCTCGGCGCCGGCAAGACCACCCTCACCCGCGGACTCGGCGAGGGGCTGGGGGTGCGGGGCGCCGTGACCTCGCCCACCTTCGTCATCGCCCGTGTGCACCCGTCCCTGGGCGACGGCCCGCCGCTGGTGCACGTCGACGCCTACCGGCTGGGCGGCGGACTGGACGAGATGGAGGACCTGGACCTCGACGTCTCGCTGCCCGAGTCCGTGATCGTCGTGGAGTGGGGCGAGGGCAAGGTCGAGGAGCTGACCGAGGACCGGCTGAACGTCGTCATCCACCGCGCCGTCGGGGACACCGCGGACGAGGTGCGCCATGTGACGGTGAGCGGGCTCGGGGAGCGCTGGGCCGCGGTGGACCTGAGCGTGCTCGCCGCGTAACGGCCGGTTTCTTCCGTGAACGTTCCGACAAGCCGTCGGCAAAATGTTGCTTTCGGTGTCGCGCTCGTGGTCACATGGTATCCAGCTCGTGGTTAGGTCTACCTAACTACGCCTGCCCCCGCACGTCAGGAGGCGTCCATGCCGGCCAGGGAACGAGACGAGAAGCCGCCGCGGGTGATGCCCGCGGTTCCCATGCGCGAGCTGCTCGCGTCCTGCGCCGCCGCGACCGCGATCTCCACCCCGCCGCGCCTGCCCGACCCAGGGACGGCCGGACACCGCAGAGCCGCCTGACACCGGGCGGAGCACCGCGGACGGCCTTAGGGCCCTAAGGGACCACCACGACGTTCACGCCGATCGTCGCGAACTCCCACATCGCCATGCCGTCCGCGCGGGACTCGCGGATGCCGCCCGTGCGCACGCCCGGGTCCGGCGCCGACTTCGGCTCCCGCACCGCCGCGCTGAAGCCCACGGCCACGCCGTCCACGCTCGCGAAGCGGACGACGTGCTCGATGGGGGTGCCGTCGGTGCCGGTGACGGAGTTCGAGCGGGAGGTCACCGTGTAGGCGCCCGGCACCGGGTCGACGGTGCCCGCGGTGACCTTGAACGTCCGGACGATCCTGTCGCGCTTGCCGAGCAGCCACACCCGGTCGCCGCCCACGGAGTACACGACCCGCGGGCCCGTGCCGGACCCGGTGGGCAGGGCCGTCGGGTCCCGTCTGACGCGGGGCGCCTTCGAGGCGGCCGGGGCCGCCGAGGCGCTCGCCCGCGGCTTGCCGAAGTCCGCCGGGACCGTCGCCGATGCCTGGTAGGCCAGTGCGCCGACGGCCGCGAGGGCCGCCGCGGTGAGCCCGAACACGAATCCGGAGCTGCCGTTCGCCACCGTCGCCCACCTGACCCATCGCCTCGTACGCCGTGCTTCCCGGCGACCGTAGCAGCAGGAAGGTGCCTCGCCCGGGCGGCAATGCCGTGCCCCAAACCGCCGTACGCTGTTTGCGTGCTCTTGCTCGCTCTGGATACCGCCACCCCAGCCGTCACCGTCGCCCTGCACGACGGCCACGACGTCATCGCCTCGTCGAGCCAGGTGGACGCGCGCCGGCACGGAGAGCTGCTGCTGCCGGCCGTCGACCGCGTCCTCGCCGAGTCCGGGCTCACGCTGGACGCCGTCACCGGCGTCGTCGTCGGCATCGGGCCCGGCCCCTACACCGGGCTGCGCGTCGGCCTGATGACCGCGGACACCTTCGGGCTCGTCCTCGGCGTCCCCGTGCACGGCGTGTGCACGCTGGACGGGCTGGCCTTCGCGGCCGACATCGACGAGGGCCCCTTCGTCGTGGCGACCGACGCCCGGCGCAAGGAGGTCTACTGGGCGCGGTACGCCGACTCCCGCACCCGGCTGACCGACCCGGCCGTGGACCGGCCCGCCGACATCGCCGACCAGGTGGCCGGGCTGCCGGCCGTCGGCGCGGGCGCGCTGCTGTACCCGGACACCTTCCCGGTCGCGCACGAGCCGGAGCACGTGTCGGCGGCGGCGCTGGCGCGGCTGGCCGCCGAGAAGCTGGCCGCGGGCGAGGAGCTGCCCGCGCCGCGGCCGCTGTACCTGCGCCGGCCCGACGCCCAGGTCCCCAAGAACTACAAGGTGGTCACCCCCAAGTGACCGACGCCGTGACTCCTCGTCTGCGTGAGATGCGCTGGTGGGACATCGATCCCGTGCTGGAGCTGGAGAAGGACCTCTTCCCCGAGGACGCCTGGTCCCGGGGCATGTTCTGGTCGGAGCTCGCCCACGCGCGCGGGCCCGAGGCGACGCGCCGGTACGTCGTCGCCGAGGACGCCGAGCGGATCGTCGGCTACGCGGGCCTCGCCTCCTCCGGGGACCTGGCCGACATCCAGACCATCGCCGTCCGCCGCGACCACTGGGGCACCGGCCTCGGCGGGCTGCTGCTGACCGAGCTGCTGCGGGCCGCGACCGCGTTCGAGTGCGCCGAGGTCATGCTGGAGTGCCGGATCGACAACGTCCGCGCCCAGAAGCTCTACGAGCGCTTCGGCTTCGAGGCCATCGGGTTCCGCCGCGGCTACTACCAGCCGGGCAACGTGGACGCCCTGGTGATGCGACTGACCGACCCATCCACTTCCGTACAAGGAACCGAGATTCATGGCTGACGAACCTCTCGTCCTCGGCATCGAGACCTCCTGCGACGAGACCGGCGTCGGCATCGTGCGCGGCACCACCCTGCTGGCCGACGCCGTCGCCTCCAGCGTCGACGAGCACGCCCGGTTCGGCGGGGTCGTCCCGGAGGTGGCGAGCCGCGCGCACCTGGAGGCGATGGTCCCGACGATCGAGCGCGCGCTGAAGGAGGCGGGGGTCAGCGCCCGCGACCTCGACGGCGTCGCGGTGACCGCAGGCCCGGGCCTCGCGGGCGCCCTGCTGGTCGGCGTCACGGCGGCCAAGGCGTACGCCTACGCGCTCGGCAAGCCCCTCTACGGCGTCAACCACCTCGCCTCGCACATCTGCGTCGACCAGCTGGAGCACGGCGCGCTGCCCGAGCCGACGATGGCGCTGCTGGTCTCCGGCGGGCACTCCTCGCTGCTGCTGTCGACGGACATCACCTCCGACGTCCGCCCGCTCGGCGCGACCATCGACGACGCGGCCGGCGAGGCCTTCGACAAGATCGCGCGCGTGCTGAACCTCGGCTTCCCCGGCGGCCCGGTCATCGACCGCTACGCGCGCGAGGGCGACCCGCAGGCCATCGCCTTCCCGCGCGGCCTGACCGGCCCGCGCGACCCGGCGTACGACTTCTCCTTCTCCGGCCTGAAGACGGCCGTGGCCCGCTGGATCGAGGCCAAGCGGGCGGCGGGGGAGGAGGTGCCGGTGCGTGACGTGTCGGCGTCCTTCCAGGAGGCGGTCGTGGACGTGCTGACCCGCAAGGCCGTACGGGCCTGCAAGGACGAGGGCGTCGACCACCTGATGATCGGCGGCGGCGTGGCCGCCAACTCGCGGCTGCGGGCGCTGGCGCAGGAGCGGTGCGAGGCGGCCGGCATCCGGCTGCGGGTGCCGCGGCCGAAGCTGTGCACCGACAACGGCGCGATGGTGGCCGCGCTCGGCGCGGAGATGGTCGCCCGCGGCCGGGCGGCGTCGAGCTGGGACCTGTCGGCGGACTCGTCGCTGCCGGTGACCGAGACCCACGTGCCGGGGCACGACCACGTGCACGAGGTCGGCAAGGAGAACCTGTACTCGTGACGGTCGCGCTGATGTGGGAGGCGCGGGCCGTCGAGGGACGGGGCGCAGACCTGCTCGCCTGGGCCCAACACCAGAACCTCGCCGCGGCCCCCCTGCGCCGCGAGACCTTCCACGCCCCCCAGGACCGCGTCCTCGTCATCACCTGGTGGGACGCACCCTACGACGCCGCCCTCCCGGAACTCCCCGAGCCACCGGGCGAGTTGGTCACCCGCCCGGTACACCGCTGGCGATTCGAGTCGGCCGGCACGGACTGAGCGGGCCCCTCAGTCCCACCAGAAGCGCCACTGCCGGTGCGGCCAGGCCGGGCCAGGCAGGGAAGGACGGCCAGGACTGCGGCTCCCACGCGTCCCGGAAGTACTCGGCGGCGTCGACCGGGACCCCACCGCCGACGCCGAACTCGTGCCTGTCCTCCGTGTATTCGAGCAGCACGGGATACAACCCGGTGCGCTCCCGGTCGGCGTACAGCCGCCGCCACTCGTGCGCGTCCCACAGCTTGCGGTCGCTCATCCACACGAGACGGCCCGAGCGGCCGTACGACTCGACGATCCGGCCCGGTGGCAGGGCGGCCGGCAGTGACGTGGCATCCATGGCCGGAATGTACGCGGCGCCACTGACAACGCCGCTACGGCCGTGACGTGCTCACCTCGCAACGGAGTCGGCGGTCGGGGCCGGGTTCGCGGGCCGGACCGGTGAGGTTCAGGCGGGCCGTGTGGCGGATGTCCGCGCTCGATGCCGCCAGGCGCAGTTCCAGCGCGCCCGGTTCGACCACGCGGCGGCCGGAACGGTCGGTGAAGGACGACAGGTCGGCGTGGAAGCGGAAGGTGACGCGGGTGGACTCGTCCGGGTCCAGGTTCAGGCGGTGGTAGCCGATCAGGCGGACGTCCGGCCGGACCACCGAGGCCACCGGGTCGTGCAGGTAGAGCTGGACGACCTCCGTGCCCGCGCGCTCGCCCGTGTTGCGGACCGTCACCGAGACGTCGTAGGAGCCGTCCGTGGCGATCTCCGCGCCGGTGGAGTCGGAGTCCCAGGCGAAGGTCGTGTACGAGCGGCCGTGGCCGAAGGGGTACAGCGGCGTCGGGTCCAGGTTGCTGACCTCGCCCGCGAGACCCAGCGGCGGCTGGAGGTACGTCCACGGCTGGCCGCCCGGCTCGCGCGGCACGCTCACCGGCAGCCGCCCCGAGGGGTTGACGCGGCCCGACAGCACTCCCGCCACCGCCGGGCCGCCCTCCTCCCCCGGGAAGAAGGCCTGGACGACCGCGCCCAGCCGCCCGTCCCAGCGGCCCAGCGCGTACGGCCGGCCGGTCAGCAGGACCAGGACCACCGGGACGCCGGTGGCCACCAGGGAGTCCAGCAGGTCGGCCTGCACGCCGGGCAGCCGCAGGTCCGTGACGTCGCAGCCCTCGCCGGAGGTGCCCCGCCCGAACAGCCCCGCCCGGTCGCCCAGCACCGCCACGCACACGTCCGCCTCGGCCGTCCGCGCCACCGCCTCCTCGAAGCCGCCGGTGTCGGGGCCGTCGACCCCGCAGCCCTCGGCGAACGTGACCTTCGCGTCGGGCAGTTCGGCCCGCAGGGCTTCGAGGACCGTGGGGATCTCGATGCCCATCGGCACCCCGGGGTGGTGCGTGAGGACGTGCGAGGGGAAGGAGTAGCAGCCCAGCATGGCGAGGGCGTCGGCGGCACGCGGGCCGACGACCGCGATCCGGGTGTCGGGGGCCAGCGGCAGGATGCCGTCGGGGTTGTCCAGCAGGACCACCGACTCCTCCGCCAGCCGTCGGGCGATCGCCCGGTTCGACGCCGAGTCGAGGTCGATGCGCTCGGTGGGCTCGGGGCTCCAGTCCTCGTCCAGCAGGCCCAGCTCGCACTTCTGCAGCAGGACCCGGCGGGCCGCCCGGTCGATCAGCGACTCGGGGATCTCGCCCGCCCGCACGGCCTCCACGAGCGGGGTGCCGTAGCACTTCAGGGTCGGCAGTTCGACGTCCAGGCCCGCCGCGAGCGCCGCGTGGGCCGCCTCCGCCTCGCTGCCCGCGACCCGGTGCTGGGTCTGCAGGAAGCCGACGCCGAAGTAGTCGGCGACGACCGTGCCGGTGAAGCCCCACCTCTCGCGCAGCAGCTCGGTCAGCAGCCCCGGGTCCGCCGAGGCCGGGACGCCGTCGGTGTCGTTGTACGCGGCCATCACCGAGCGCGCTCCCGCCTCCCGCACCGCCATCTCGAAGGGCGGCAGCGTGACGTCGGCGAACTCCCGCACGCCCGCCCGCACCGGCGCGAGGTTGCGGGCGCCCGCCGAGGACGCGTACCCGGCGAAGTGCTTGAGCGTGGAGACGATCCCGGCCGACTCCAGCCCCCGCACATACGCGGTGCCGACCGTCCCGACCAGGTACGGGTCCTCGCCGATGGTCTCCTCCACCCGGCCCCAGCGCGGATCGCGTACGACGTCCAGGACCGGGGCGAGTCCCTGGTGGACGCCCACCGAGCGCAGGTCGCGGCCGATGGCGGTCCCCATCTCCTCGACCAGCGCGGGGTCGAAGCTCGCGCCCCAGGCGAGCGGCACCGGGTAGGCGGTGGCCCGCCAGGTGGTGAAGCCGGCCAGGCACTCCTCGTGCGCGAGCGCGGGAATGCCGAAGCGGCCCGCGGCGGCGATACGGCGCTGGGCGCGGGCCAGTGCCTGCGCGCCCAGCGCCGGGTCCACGGGGGCGGTGCCGAAGGGGCGGGTGAGCTGGCCCAGGCCGTGGGTGATCAGCTCGTCCCAGTCGTACTCGGCGGTCATCTCACGCTGCAGCGGCGCGACCCCGTCGCCGTCCGTGTCGGCGCCCACCCACACGCCGTAGAGCTGTGCGGTCTTCTCCTGAAGGGTCATCCGGGAGAGGAGGTCGTCGACGCGGACGGCGGCCGGCAGGGCGGGGTCACGCCAGGGGGCGGTGGTCATGAAACTCCTGCTCTTGGTCGAGGCGGGGGTGTCCCTCTCGCGAATGTTTCGAAGTGCACTCCGAATGTTCCGGGAACCTAGGCCGGTGAGAAGGGTTCGTCAAGAGGTCGCGCAGGGATACGATCGCCGCCATGACACCCCCGGAGCCCCTTGAAACCCGGACGACAACCGCGCCGACCGGCCGATCGGCGCAGACCGCGACGCTCGCCGAGATCGCCCGCGAGGCCGGCGTCTCCGCGCCGACAGTTTCGAAGGTCCTCAACGGCCGGGCGGACGTGGCCCCGGCCACCCGCAGCCGCGTGGAGGAGCTGCTGCGCGCGCACGGCTACCGGCGCCGGCGGGCCGAGGCCAGCCGCTCGCCCCTTCTCGACCTGGTCTTCCACGAGCTGGAGAGCGCCTGGGCGATGGAGGTCATCCGCGGTGTGGAGAACGTGGCCCGGGACACCGGGCTCAGCGTGGTGCTCAGCGAGAGCGCGGGGCGGCTGACGCCGGGCCGGACGTGGGCCGACCAGGTCGCCGCCCGCCGCCCGCACGGCGTGATCCTGGTGCTCTCCGGCCTCGACGAGTCCCAGCGGGCGCTGCTGACCAGCCGCTCCATCCCGTTCGTCGTGATGGACCCGGCCGGCGACCCGGGCGTCGACGTGCCGTCCATCGGCGCGACCAACTGGCAGGGCGGCCTCGCCGCCACCCGGCACCTGATCGAGCTCGGCCACACCCGCATCGGCGCCATCACCGGCCCCTCCCGCATGATGTGCAGCCGCGCCCGCGTCGACGGCTACCGCGCCGCCCTGGAGACCGCCGGCCTGCCGGTCGACCCGGCGCTCATCGTGACCGGCGACTTCCACCACGAGGCCGGCTACCGGCAGGGACTGGAGCTGCTGCGCCGCCCGGACCGGCCCACCGCCGTCTTCGCCCTCAACGACCTCCAGGCGCTCGGCCTGTACGAGGCCGCGCGCGAGCTGGGGCTGCGCATCCCCGAGGACCTGAGCGTGGTCGGCTTCGACGACCTGCCGGTCGCGCGCTGGGTCGGGCCGCCGCTGACGACCGTACGGCAGCCGCTGATGGAGATGGCCGAGGCGGCCGCCAAGCTGGTGCTCGACCTCGGGCGGGAGGACCAGGCGCCGGTGGCGACGCGGGTGGAGCTGGCGACGAGCCTGGTGGTGCGCAGCAGTACGGCGGCACCGGCGACACCCGCGTGACACCTCTTCGAAGCCAGTCGGTTGCCTGGCCGAAACTTTCGGAAGCTCGCGACGCGTCCTGAGAACCGACCTGAGAAACCTGAGATTCTCCGAAGAAAACCGCCTCGGGGGATCGCTGCTAACAATCTCCTAATAATTCGGACTTACGTTCCTGTCCGTGACGGGACACGTGGACAGTGGCGGCGCGGGCAGACCCAAGGGCCGGCGATCGGCCGTACTGAAGATCGCCTGCCTCACGGCGGCGGGCCTGCTGGTGCTCGGCGTCGGGGTGGCCGGACTGGCGTACTGGCACCTGGACGACAACATCAAGAGCGTCGACATCAACCAGGCCCTCGGCGACGACCGCCCGGCGAAGCCGGTGACGACCCCGTCGGCCTCCGCCTCGGCCTCCCCGTTGCCCTCCGGGTCCCTGAACATCCTCGTGCTGGGGTCGGACTCGCGCAGCGGCAAGGAGAACCAGGCGCTCGGCGGGGGCAGCAGTTCCGGCGCCCGGTCCGACACGGCGATGGTCGTGCACATCGACGCGGGCCGGAAGAAGGCGACCGTCGTCAGCATTCCGCGCGACACCCTGGTGACGCGTCCGTCGTGCCCGCTGACGTCGGGCGGTTCGACTGCGGTGGCGTACAACGCGATGTTCAACAGCGCGTACTCGGTGGGCGGGCCGGTCTGCGCGGTGAAGACGGTCGAGTCGATCACCGGCATCCGCATGGACCACTACGTGGAGATCGACTTCTCCGGGTTCGCGAAGCTGGTGAACGCGCTCGGCGGGGTCACCGTCACCACCGACGAGGACATCGACGACGACGACAGCCATCTGCACCTCGCGGCCGGCACCCATCACCTGAGCGGCAAGCAGGCCCTGGCGCTCGCCCGCACCCGGCACGGCATAGGCGACGGCAGCGACCTGGGCCGCATCGGCCTGCAGCAGAAGCTGGTGAAGGCCCTGCTGGACCGGATCGCCTCGACGAGCCTGTTCACCAGCCCCGCCAAGCTCTACGACGTCGCCGACGCCGTCACCGGCAGCCTCACCACCGACACCGGCCTGGACTCGCTGAGCGAACTGGTGGACCTGGGCCGGAGCCTGAGAGGCCTGTCCTCGGCCCACGTCAGAACGGTGATGATGCCGGTCGTCCCAGCCCCGTCGGACCCCAACCGGGTGGTGGCGAAGCAGCCGGCGGCCGGACGGCTGTGGAAGTCGCTGCGCTGAGGGACGGCGCCTGAAGAAGATCCCGTAGCCTCCGCTCGCCGACGCTCCTCACCGCGTCGCCCACGACCTGCGTGACGCCGTGCGCCAGCGTGAGGGGGGCGGGACCCAGCAGATACTGGCCCACCTTGATGGCCGCCTCGATCTCCTTGCCGCCGTGCCGTGCGGCCCGCCGGGCGCCCGGCAGGAAGATGCAGGAGGCGGTCTCCAACCCGAGGGCGACGGCCCTCTCCTCGCCCACCGCGCCGAAGCCCTCGCGGAGCGCCTCGGGCGGGAAGCGGTGCGCCAGCAGTTCCCGGACCAGGGTCTCGGCCTCGTCGAGGAGGTTGCCGTGCGCGCGGCGGTACGCCTGCCGGTCCGCCGCCGTGGGGGCCCGCAGGCCGGCCGCGTACTCCTCGTACGAGAACCGGTAGGCCCTGCGGTTCGCCAGGAACGCCTCGCCCTGGGCCGCCTTGGCGAGGTGGACGAGGTCCTCGATGACCCCGGTGACCTTGAACGGCACGGCGTTCGCGGGCTGCCGCTGATCGCGGGCCTCACGGAGGGAACGCCTCAAGTGCTCGACGCACCGGCTCAGTTCACTCATCGCTGCGCTCCCCTCGGGCGATGACACGTCCTGCGAACGTAACGACGGGGAGGCCGGTCGGGCAGGGCGCGAACTCCCTTGTGGGAGTGCGCCATTACAACCTCCGCGCCCCCTGGTGGGTCTTCCGTGGTGTCACCGTAAACAGGAGGTCTCCCGGTGTTCTCCCTTTCTGTGTCCGGCCGTTGGGCGGTACCGATCGTCGCGGGACTGGTCGCGCTCGGCGTGGCGCCGCCGCAGGAGCCGAGCCGGGCGGAGGCGGCGACACCGGCGCCCGTGCGGAACGACTTCAACGGCGACGGCTACGCCGACCTCGCGGTCGGGGCCGTGAAAGCCACCGTCTCCGGTCACGCCGGGGCCGGTTACGTGGCGGTCCTGTACGGCGGCCCGCACGGACTGTCCGCCGCCCGGCGGACCGTCATCAGTCGTTCCACAAGCGGAGTTCCGGGCGGCGCCGCCACCGACGAGGGCTTCGGCACCCAGCTCTCCCGCGGCGACCTCGACGGCGACGGCTACGCCGACCTGGTCGTCGGCAACCGTGCCGGGAAGACCGACGCGGTGATCCTGTGGGGCGGCCCGCACGGCCTGGCCGGCACCGGCGCGCGGTCGGTCCCCGCCACCAACACCCAGACCGGCGACTTCGACGGCGACGGCAAGCTCGACCTGGCCCTCTTCCGGACCCGTCCGGCGATGGGCGACGACCCGAACGGCAGCACAGCCAGTGTCTGGAAGGGCCCCTTCACCCGCTCCGGACGGCACGGCACCGAGACGCCCCTGGACGCCGACCACCTCAAGTACTACGACGTCCGGGACGGCGCCACGGGAGACGTGAACGGCGACGGCCGTGACTACCTGGCGCTGAGCATCTACGAGGGTGACGGCAGCTACGGCGTCAGGTTCTACACGGGCTCCGCGTCGGGTCTCACCTCCGCTGCCGCCCCCGACACCGACGGCGGCCTCGCCTTCGGCGACCTCGACGGCGACGGCTACGACGACCTCGCCGTCGGCGCCGTGGACGACTCCGCGGTGACGGTGGCGTACGGCTCCGCCTCGGGTCTCGGACCCCGCGACACCTGGAAGACGTTCACCGAGGACACCCCGGGCGTACCCGGCACCGGCGACTCCGTCTCCCGCTTCGGCCAGGCCCTCTCCGCCGGGGACGTCAACGGCGACCACATCGACGACCTCGCCGTCGGCGTCCCCGGCAGGGAACTCGGCTACGACGACAACGCGGGCGCCGTCGACGTCCTCTACGGCACCAGGTCCGGCCTGACCGGCAAGGGCGCCCAGTCCTTCACCCAGAACACCCCCGGCGTCCAGGGCAAGGCGGAACTCAGCGACGCCTTCGGCGCGTCCGTCGCCCTGCTCGACATCAACGGCAACGGCTTCGCCGACCTGGCGGCCGCGGCCGTCGGCGAGGACGGCGGCAAAGGCGCGGTGTGGTCCCTGCGCGGCCGCCCGACCGGAATCGTGACGGACGCGGCCCTGACCCTCGGCCCCAAGTCGATCGACGCCCCGTACACAAAGGCGGCGTTCGGGGGCGAGCTCGAGTAACCCTCCGCGACTTGAGCTTCGGGGCTCGGGACCCGAGACGCTTTTGCAAGGAACGGGTGGGTGGTCCGACCCGCCCACCCGCCCGAACTCGCCCCGCTGCCAGGCCAGATGACTTTTCGTGATCGAGTCGCGGCGGAGCGTTGCAACCGTGTAGCGTGCGCCCCGAAAGCATCGACCCCCGTGTGGTGTTAGCAGCACCGCGCGGGGGTCTGACCACAGATCGAAGGAAGTCGATCCATGGCTACCGCCCAGCTTAGTGCTGCCCCGCGCCCGTCCGCGCACCCGAAGGCCAATCCTGGCTACGGAAAGAAGTCCGCTCCCGGCCAAGAGCCGCGCACCGGACGTGAGTTCGCAGGGCTCCCCGCCCGCGAGGCGTCGATCGCCGGCTACCTCGACCGGCTCGACGACGGCGCGGACATCTCCATCAAGACCCTGGCCAAGCACCTCCCGTACGGCCAGTGCGCCCTCGCCACCGCCCTCAACAGGCTGTCGGTGGCCGGACATCTGCGTCGCGTGCGCCGCCCGGTCACCGTCGACGGCAACCCGCGCTGGGTCTGGCACACCTTCTTCTCCCGCACCGCCCGCGACGACGCCTGGTGGGACGCCTTCCTCGCCGGGGAGGCGCCGGTCACCCGGCCTTCTCCGGAGGCGGTGCGTTCGGCCGCGTACGGCGTGCTCGCCCGCCTCGGCCGCGTCGATCCCCGGCTGACGCTCTCGGCCGGGGAGTGCGGCGCACTGGAGGAGAGCGCGGCGCAATGGTTCGCGCGGGGCGCGAGCGAGGCGCAGTTCGTGCAGGCGATGACCGCCGGACTGCCCGAACGGGTGGCGCACGCCTACGGCTTCGTGCGGGCCCGGCTCCTGGCGAAGCTCCCACCGGAGCCGCTGCCGCAGACGCAACCGCCCGCTCGCTACGAGGTCGTCTGCACCGCCTGCGCCGAGCCCGCCGCCGAGGGCGCCTCACTGCGCGGCGGGCTCTGCGAGGGCTGCCGGGGAGGGCGGTCCGGCTTGGCAGCCGACCGGGTCCACGTCCACGCGGGGCGCCTGCGGGCCGTCCTGCGCGCCCGCCCCCGTACACAGAAAGGACCGGACGCATGACGACCTTGCAGCACGGGCCGCCCGCGGTCGGGGCAGGATGGAGGGGAGGAGGCGACGCCATGACCCCCAGCACTGCCGACCGGCCCCAGATGCTCGTCGAGGAGTTCGAGGAGCTCGCACGTCACGCGCCGGAATCCGCGCGCCTGGAGTTCTTGAACGGAAAGATCGGGGTCAAGCCCATGCCGGACGGCAACCACGGCGAGATCGTCGCCTGGCTTCTCAAGCGGTGCATGCAGCATCGACCTGAGCTGTTCCTTTATCCGGAACAGGGGCTGAAGGTCGAGGCGTATCGCAAGGGGCGAGCCAAGCCGGACGGGGTCTTGGTGCCCGAGGGCTACTTCGTCGGCAAGGGCGAGTGGTCCGACCCCGTCGGCGTCCTCATGGTCGTCGAGGTCACCTCGCACGACCGGGACGCGGACAGGCGCGACCGGGTCGAGAAGCCGGACGGCTATGCGGCGGCCGGTATCCCCGTCTATCTCCTCGTTGACCGGGACCAGAACAGCGTGACCGTTCACGCGGATCCCGAGGGCGGCGCTTACCGATCGGTGACCACTCGGGCCTTTGGAACGGAGATCGAGTTGCCGGATCCGGTCGGGTTCACGCTGGACACGGCGAGGCTCAAGGATTTCGCCGACTGATCCCACCCGCGGAAACGCGGGCCCGAAAAATCTTGGAAGAAAATCCGCGTGCGTGTCGATCCGCCCGTCCGTCGATCGACGCTGGGGTGAGAGGCCGGAAAGGAACCGGTCCAGGATTCGAGGAGTCACCATGCCGCGCTATCTCTCCCTCGTCCGCATCGACGAGTCCACCATGCCCGCCGACGGGCCCAGCCCCGAGCTGATGCAGCGCATGGGCGAGCTGATCGAGGAGGTCACCAAGGCCGGCGTCATGCTCGACACCGCCGGTCTCACCCCGTCCGCGCAGGGCAGCAACGTGCGCTGGGAGGGCGGGCAGATCTCCGTGACCGACGGGCCCTTCACCGAGTCCAAGGAGGTCATCGGCGGCTACGCGCTGATGCAGTGCAAGGACAAGGCCGAGGCGCTGGAGTGGGCGAAGAAGTTCCTGAAGGTGCACGAGGAGTACTGGACGGTCACCTGCGAGGTGCGGGAGATCGCCGAGGGCTGAGGTCCGCCCGGCACCTCCTTGGCCCCCGGCCGTGCACGGTGTTCGATGGTGGGTTGTGACAGCGCAGCCCACCGCCGACCCCCGCCACGCCATCGAGACCGTCTTCCGTATCGAGTCCCCCCGGATCATCGCCGCCCTCACGCGTCTCGTCCGTGACATAGGCATCGCCGAGGAGCTCGCCCAGGACGCCCTCGTCGCCGCCCTGGAGCAGTGGCCCCGGGACGGCGTGCCCGACAACCCGGGCGCCTGGCTGATGGCGACTGCCCGCCATCGCGCCGTCGACCTGATCCGCCGCCGCGAGAACTACGCCCGCAAGCTGCAGGAGATCGGCCGTAGCGTGGAGACCACGGCACCGCCCGAGGAGCCCGCCGACCCCGAGGACATCGACGACGACCTGCTCAGGCTCGTCTTCACGGCCTGCCACCCCGTGCTGTCCGCCGAGGCCCGCATCGCGCTCACACTGCGGCTGCTGGGCGGCCTGACCACCGCCGAGATCGCCCGCGCGTTCCTCGTCCCCGAGCCGACCGTCGCGCAGCGCATCGTCCGCGCCAAGCGCACGCTGGCGAGCAGGAACATCGCCTTCGAGGTGCCGTACGGACCGGAGCGGGAAGCCCGGCTGGGGTCCGTCCTCGACGTCATTTACCTCATCTTCAACGAGGGCTACGCCGCCACCGCCGGCGACGACTGGCTGCGCCCCGCGCTGTGCGAGGACGCGCTGCGGCTGGCCCGGATCCTCAGCTCCCTCATGCCCAAGGAGCCCGAGGTGCACGGTCTGACCTCCCTGCTGGAGTTCCAGGCGTCCCGCGCCGCCGCCCGCACCGGCCCCGGCGGCGAACCGGTCCTCCTCAAGGACCAGAACCGCCGCCGCTGGAACCGCATGCTCATCGCCCGCGGCATCACCGCCCTGCACCGGGCCGAGGCCACGGCCGCCGGCGCCCCGGGGCCGTACGCCCTCCAGGCGGCCATCGCCGCCTGCCACGCGCACGCGTACACCTACGAGGAGACCGACTGGCGCAGCATCGCGACGCTGTACGCGCTGCTCGCCGCCCGCGCCCCCTCGCCCGTCGTCGAACTCAACCGCGCGGTCGCCGTGTCGATGGCCGAGGGGCCGCGGCAGGGGCTCGCCCTCGTCGACGCCCTCGCCGCCGAACCCGCCCTGCGGGACTACCACCTGCTGCCCAGCGTGCGCGGCGACCTGCTGGCCCGGCTCGGGCGTACGGCGGAGGCGCGGGAGGAGTTCCTGCGGGCCGCGGACCTCGCACGCAACGAGCGGGAGCGGGAGCTGCTGCGGGGCCGGGCCGCGGAATGTGAAACGTAAAAATCTTCCCCCGAAACTCTGTTCCCATGAGTCTCGATGGCATCTACAGTGACTCCGCCCCTGTGCGGGGCCTGTGTTCGTGATCCATGGGGGGTCGACAACTTGAGACTGTTCACGCGCCGCCGTGCCGCGGCGCTCGCGACCGCGGCGGCGCTCGCCGCGGTGGGCACCCTGGCGAGCGCTCCGGGCGCCGCCGCCGACGACGCCGGGCCCTGGCCGGGCACCGAGGGCAAGATCCTCACCGACGGCCCGACGCTGGTCGACCCGGCCACCGGGACCGCCACCCAGGTCGGCACCCACATGGGTGACTACGCGGCCTGGGCCCCGGACGGCAGCCGGATCGTCTCGGAATGGGGCCAGCTCGCCAGCGAGCGGCCCGACGGCAGCTCGCGGTTCAGCCTGCCCTGGGCGACGGGTGTGCGCTCCAGCGCCGAGCAGAAGGACATCGCCTTCTGGTGGGGCGGCCGTTACGTCGTGTACTCCACCGGCGGCCAGATCGTCTACGGCCCCTCCGACGGCTCGTGGGCCCCCGAGCCCCTGCTGTCGGCCACGCAGGAGCCGGCCACCGTCTGCGACGAGGACCCGACCGTCAGCCCGAACGGCCTGATGGCGTTCTCGCGCCGCATCAACTACGGCTGCTACGACAACGACGGCGTGTGGGTCTACGACTCGTCCGCGAACACGGTCAAGCGCCTCATCGCCGACGCCGCGCAGCCGGCGTTCTCCCCGGACGGCACCAAGCTCGCCTTCGTCCGCAACGTGAACGGCGGCCTCAGCCAGCTCTTCACCGCCAACGCCGACGGCACGAACGTCCAGCAGCTCACCACCGACGGCCGCGGCTACGCGAACCCGTCCTGGTCGCCGACCGGCACCCGGATCATCGCCGACGTCCACACCTCCGGCGACAGCTCCGACGTGCACACCACGGAGTACGTCGACGTGGCCACCTTCACGGTCACGAAGGTCCCGGGCACGCCGAAGGGCGCCAACCCCAGCTGGCAGCCGCTGCGCAAGAACTCCGCCGGCCGCGTCTGGGGCTCCGACGTCTACGCCAGCAACATCGCCTCCTCGCGCTGGACGTGGAACACCTACGGCGGCACGAAGGTCCCGGGCCTGATGGACGCCAAGGCCGCCGTCCTGATCAACCGCGACGACTCGGCGTACTCGCTGACCGCGCCCGCCCTCGCCGGCAAGAAGCACGGCCCGGTCCTCGGCACCACCAAGAGCGGCCTGACGACCGCGGTGAAGAACGAGCTCAAGCGCACCCTGAAGCCGGGCTCGAACGTCTATCTCATCGGCGGCACGTCGATCCTGACCAGCACGGTCTCCTCGCAGGTCAGCTCGCTCGGCTTCACGCCGAAGCGGCTGTCCGGCACCGACCGCTACGCGACCTCGGTCGCCGTCGCCAAGTCGGTGACGAGCAGCCCGAAGTACGTCTTCCTGGCCACCGGCACCGACTACCACTCGGCGCTCGCGGCCTCCGCCGCGGCCGGCGCGGACGGCACGAGCAGCGCGGGCAGCGTCGTGCTCAACAACGGCAACTCGCTGACGTCGTCGGTGAAGTCGTACCTGAACAGCCTGAACCCGAACAACACCATGATCATCACGGTGGGTTCCTCGGCGAAGTACGCGCTGACGCACACGTACTTCTCCAACTGGCCGTCGACGTTCTCGTACTACCCGATCACGGCGTCGACGAACGAGGCCACCTCGGTCGCCATCGCCAAGTTCTGGTGGTCCGCGCCGAGCACGGCGGCACTCGCGTACACCAATTCCTGGCGCGGCGGCGTCTCCGCGGGCGCGGCCATGAACGTCTTCGGCCCCGTCCTGTGGACCGCCAAGGACAGCCTCTCCAGCGAGGTCAAGAGCTACCTGCTGCGCGAGTCGGCGAGCACGAACTCCGTGATCGCGTTCGGCGGCACCGGCTCGGTCGCCAAGGCCGCGCTGGACACGGCGGGCGCCGCGATCAGCGCGAGCGCCGGCCAGTTCGTGTACCACCCGTACTACAACGGCGTCATCTCGACGACGTCCCTGCAGAGCAGCTACGCGGCCCGCACCAACGGCGGCCAGCCGGACACCGTGGCCCGCACGGGCCCGGTCGGCTCCGACCCGCACCTGGGCTCGCTCAGGACGGTCCAGCACCAGTAGCCGGTCACGTGGCGGGGGCACCGATCAGCATGGTCGGCGCCCCCGCCACCCGCGTCAGGAACACCGTCGCCGCATGGGGGCCGGACGGCTTGACCTTCCTGCGCAGTTCCTCCGGCTCCACCGCCGACCCGCGCTTCTTCACGGTCAGCGTCCCGACCCCGCGCTCGCGCAGCAGTGCCTTCAACTTCTTGACGTTGAAGGGGAGTCGGTCGGTGATCTCGTAGGCGGTGGCGTACGGCGACTCGTGCCGCTCGTCCGAGGTGACGTAGGCGATGGTCGGGTCGATCAGGCCGCCCCCCACCTCCTCGGCCACCTCGGCGACCAGGTGGGCGCGGATGGCGGCGCCGTCGGGCTCGTACAAGTACCGCCCGACGGACCGGACTTCGGGGTCCGGGAGGCCTCGGCCGAGCAGGGTGCGCGGGCCGGGCAGCAGGGTGGCCCGCACCGCCCCGGGCGCCGTGCCGAACCACAGCACCGCCTCCTTCACGTCGCCGCCGTCGGAGATCCACTCGGCCTCGGCGTCGGCCGGGACGGCCTCGTGCGGGATGCCGGGCGCGACCTTGAGGGCGGCGTGCGGTGCCGTGCGGGCCGTCTCGACCGCCCAGGACAGGGGCGGCGAGTAGGCCTCGGGGTCGAAGATGCGGCCCCGGCCGCCGCGCCGGGCCGGGTCGACGAACACGGCGTCCCAGCCCGCCGTGTCGACCTCCGTGACATCGGCCTCCCGTACCTCGATGAGGTCCGCCAGCCCCAGCGCCTCGGCGTTCGCCCGGGCCGCGGCCGCCGTCACCGGGTCCCGGTCCACGGCGAGGACCCGGATGCCCGCGCGGGCCAGCGCGATCGCGTCCCCGCCGATCCCGCAGCACAGGTCGGCCAGCGAGGTGACCCCGAGCGCCCGCAGCCGGCCGGCCCGGTACGCCGCCACGCTCGCCCGCGTCGACTGCTCGACGCCGTTGGGCGTGAAGAACATCCGCCCCGCGTCCTCCGCACCGAACTTGGCCGCCGCGCGCTGCCGCAGCCGGGCCTGCCCGAGCGCCGCCGACACCAGGTCGGCCGGGTGCTCGCGGCGCAGCCGGGTGGCCACGGCGAGTTCGTCGGCCGGCGCCGTCCCGCGCACCTCGTCGAGGAGGGCGCGGCCTTCGGGGGTGAGGAGGTCAGCGAGGTCGTTCACCGGCTCATTGTGGGCCAGGCGGGGGACGGTGTGCGTGCGGCCGAGGTGTCGGACGGGGTTCCGGGGCCGGGCCTGCGAGGATCCGACTCCATGCGAGCAGTAGTACAAAATGATAAAAACAGGTCATCTTGGGGGCCGCGAGTCCGTGGCGGAATCGCCGTGCTCGCCGTCGCCGCCATCGCCTCCGGCTGCGCGCAGGGGGGCGCCCAGGAGGTGCGCCCGGCCGCCGGCCAGCCCCGTCTGAAGGCGCCCGAGGCCCGCGCCCTGGACTCCTACGCCACGAAACTGCGCGCGGCCTACGCCGCTCGGGCCCTGGCGGCCCGGCGCTGGGGGCTCAGGCAGGTGCCCCTCGCGGCACCGCCCGCGCCGACGCACAAGCCGCACATCACCGCCCGCAAGGGCTTCGAGGTCGACGACCAGGAGGAACTCGGCCTGCCGCCGGTGTTCACCACCGTCCCCACCCGGCAGAAGGTCGTCTTCCTCACCATCGACGACGGCGCCGAGAAGGACCGGGCGTTCCTGCGGATGATGAGCGAGCTGAAGATCCCCTACTCCGCCTTCCTCAGCAACTTCCTGGTCAAGGACGACTACGCGTACTTCCGCCGGATGCAGTCCGAGGGCGTCAGCCTCAACAACCACACCCTCACGCACCCCTATCTGCCGGGGCTGTCGTACGCGGAGCAGAAGCACGAGATCTGCGGCATGCAGAAGATCATGAAGAGGCAGTTCGGCAGGGCCCCGACCCTCTTCCGGCCGCCCTTCGGCAACTACAACCAGGACACCCTGCGCGCCGCGAAGTCCTGCGGCATCGCGTACGCGCCGATCTGGGACGAGGAGGTGTTCGTCGACCACTGGGAGTACCGGGAGGACGACCGCTCCCTGCACCCCGGCGACATCGTGCTCACCCACTTCCGGGGCCGCGACGAGTGGAAGGGCACCATGGTCGACGACATGCGGCGCTTCCTGAACAAGGTCACCGCCGAGGGGTACGCGGTGGCCCGCCTGGAGGACTACCTGTGAGGCGCCGGGGCCTGGCGGCAGGCGTCCTCGCCCTGGCCCTCCTCACCGGCTGCGCCCCGTCCGTCGCGCCCCTCGAACGGCTCGGCGAGAAGGCGGCCCAGCGGGTGCGGGCGCACGGCCCGACGGGCACCGCGGCACCGCCGTACCGCCGCTGGGGCCTGCCGGAGCCGCTGGCCCACCCCCCGAGCCCGGCGCACGCAGCCGCCGCCCGCCGGGCGCGGCCGCTGCCCGTCGTCCGCCGCGTCCCCACCCGCGACAAGGTCGTCTTCCTCACCTACGACGACGGCGCCGAACGGGACCCCCGCTTCGTCGACATGGTCCGCGAACTCCGCCTGCCGGTCAGCATGTTCCTCACCGACAGGGTCGCCGGACCCGGTCACGGCCACTTCGCCCGCCTGCGGTCGGCCGGCGCCCGCATCCAGAACCACACCCTCGACCACTCCGCCCTGCGCGGACTGCCCTACGCGGGCCAGCGCGCCGAGATCTGCGGCCAGCAGGACAAGCTCCGCTCCCGCTTCGGCGTCCGCCCCCGCTTCTTCCGCCCGCCCTACGGCGCCTACGACACCACCACCCTGCGCGCGGCGGCCGACTGCGGCGTCTCGGCGGTCGTGCTGTGGCGGGCGTCGATGGAGGCACGGCAGCCGACGTTCGCGCGGGGCGAGCCGCGGCTGCGGCCGGGCGACATCGTCTCGGTGCCGTCGGGGGAGCCGGCCTCCCCGACCCTCGTCGAGCGCACCAGAGGACTGCTGCGGGCGGTGGAGAGACGGGGACTGACGGTGGGACGGCTGGAGGACTACCTGTAGCCGAGCGCCACCGCGAGGAAGAACAGGGCGGCCAGCAGCTGCCCCCCACCGGTCACGGCGAACCCGTCCCGGAAGAAGAAGACGGCGGACGCCAGGGCCGCCGTCGCCATCCCGCCCAGCCACACCGCCGCGCCCCAGGCGTGCCCGCTCAGTGCCAGGGCGGCCGCGAACACCAGGCCGAAGGCGACCTCGGCCGGAAGCAGCACCGCGAGCGCGCAGCCGTCGGACGACAGGGACCGGGAAGACACGGGCCGACGGTACGCGCCCGCCGCGGCTCCCGGCACCCCTGCGCGACCCACCTCCGTCGACCGCGTCGCGGGCCGACGCGCCGTCGGGATTAGCAGTCCGCTTGACCGAGTGCTAATCACGGTCATAGTCTCGGCTCTGGCACTCCCCGTAGGAGAGTGCCAACTAGCGACGGGCAGGTCCGGCACCCGCGACGACGGATCGACCTGGTCGCCACCTCAGACAGTTAACCCCGTGAGATCTCCGAAGGGGGAGGTCGGATCGTGACGACCACCAGCTCCAAGGTTGCCATCAAGCCGCTTGAGGACCGCATCGTGGTCCAGCCGCTCGACGCGGAGCAGACCACCGCCTCTGGCCTGGTCATCCCGGACACCGCCAAGGAGAAGCCCCAGGAGGGCGTCGTCCTGGCCGTGGGCCCGGGCCGCTTCGAGAACGGCGAGCGTCTTCCGCTCGACGTCAAGACCGGCGACATCGTGCTGTACAGCAAGTACGGCGGCACCGAGGTGAAGTACAACGGCGAGGAGTACCTCGTCCTCTCGGCTCGCGACGTGCTCGCGATCATCGAGAAGTAGTACTGCCTCAAGCTTTCCCACACTGCGCCCCTGGCCCCCGCGACCACTGAGAAGCCGGGCGCCCGGGGCGCAGTGTCTTTGTCAGACCCCATAATCCGAGAGGGCTCCCGCTGTCATGGCGAAGATCCTGAAGTTCGACGAGGACGCCCGTCGCGCCCTCGAGCGCGGCGTCAACAAGCTTGCCGACACGGTCAAGGTGACGATCGGCCCCAAGGGCCGCAACGTCGTCATCGACAAGAAGTTCGGCGCCCCCACCATCACCAACGACGGCGTCACCATCGCCCGCGAGGTCGAGATCGAGGACCCGTACGAGAACCTCGGCGCGCAGCTGGTGAAGGAGGTGGCGACCAAGACCAACGACATCGCGGGTGACGGCACCACCACCGCCACCGTGCTCGCCCAGGCGCTGGTGCGCGAGGGCCTGAAGAACGTGGCCGCGGGTGCCTCCCCGGCGCTGCTGAAGAAGGGCATCGACGCGGCCGTCGCCGCCGTCTCCGAGGAGCTTCTCGCCTCGGCCCGCCCGATCGACGAGAAGTCCGACATCGCCGCCGTCGCCGCGCTGTCCGCCCAGGACCAGCAGGTCGGCGAGCTCATCGCCGAGGCGATGGACAAGGTCGGCAAGGACGGTGTCATCACCGTCGAGGAGTCCAACACCTTCGGTCTGGAGCTGGACTTCACCGAGGGCATGGCCTTCGACAAGGGCTACCTGTCCCCGTACTTCGTCACCGACCAGGAGCGTATGGAGGCCGTCCTCGACGACCCGTACATCCTGATCAACCAGGGCAAGATCTCCTCGATCGCCGACCTGCTGCCGCTGCTGGAGAAGGTCATCCAGGCCGGTTCCTC
>NZ_JAMGBF010000146.1 GCF_023516615.1 Streptomyces panaciradicis | reverse complement strand
TGATCATCGCCGAGGACGTCGAGGGCGAGGCCCTCTCGACCCTGGTCGTCAACAAGATCCGCGGCACCTTCAACGCGGTCGCCGTCAAGGCCCCCGGCTTCGGTGACCGCCGCAAGGCGATGCTGCAGGACATGGCGGTCCTCACGGGCGCCACGGTCATCTCCGAGGAGGTCGGCCTCAAGCTCGACCAGGCCGGTCTGGACGTGCTGGGCTCCGCCCGCCGCGTGACCGTCACCAAGGACGACACGACCATCGTCGACGGCGCGGGCAACTCCGAGGACGTCGTCGGCCGTGTCAACCAGATCAAGGCCGAGATCGAGAACACCGACTCCGACTGGGACCGCGAGAAGCTCCAGGAGCGCCTCGCGAAGCTGGCCGGCGGCGTGTGCGTGATCAAGGTCGGCGCCGCCACCGAGGTGGAGCTGAAGGAGAAGAAGCACCGTCTGGAGGACGCCATCTCCGCGACCCGCGCCGCGGTCGAGGAGGGCATCGTCTCCGGTGGTGGCTCCGCGCTGGTCCACGCCGCCAAGGTGCTGGACGGCGGCCTCGGCCGCACCGGCGACGAGGCCACCGGTGTCGCCGTGGTCCGCCGCGCGGTCGTCGAGCCGCTGCGCTGGATCGCCGAGAACGCCGGCCTGGAGGGTTACGTCATCACCTCCAAGGTCGCCGACCTCGACAAGGGCCAGGGCTTCAACGCCGCCACCGGCGAGTACGGCGACCTGGTCAAGGCCGGCGTCATCGACCCGGTCAAGGTCACCCGCTCCGCCCTGGAGAACGCCGCCTCCATCGCCTCCCTGCTTCTGACGACCGAGACCCTGGTCGTCGAGAAGAAGGAAGAGGAAGAGCCGGCCGCCGGCGGCCACGGCCACGGTCACTCCCACTGACCCAGGCCCGCATCGAGGCACCGAGGCCCGGCACCCGAGGGGTGCCGGGCCTTCGCGTTCGCCCTACTGCTCCAGCGCGTCGAGCGCGCCCAACTGCTCCATCAGCCCGAGCCGGTCGTACTGCCACCAGCCCTCGGCGATCTTCCCGTCCTCGTCGCAGCGGAAGACGGTCGTCCCGGTCATCGAGACGCTCCGCCCGGTGGCCGCCAGCCCCATGAACCGACCGCTGTGGGTGGCGCGCCAGGTCCACCGGGTGCACACCCGGTCTCCCTGCGCGATCTGGTCCTCGATGTCGAAGGCGAAGTCGAACCCGCCGCGCCATTCCCCGAGGTCCCGCCGCAGGGCGTCCATGCCCAGGGTGTCCTGCTCCTTGCCGGGATCGTGGTCGTGGTAGTTCTCGGCGACCAGCTCGTCGAGCGCGGGCAGGTCCCCCTTGTGCGCGATCGTCTCGAAGAACCGCCGCACGTTCACCGCGTTCAGCTGGTCGTCGCGCACCACGTCCAGGTCGGTGAAGGTGGGCATCTCGTCGCAGAGGGCCACCAACTCCCGGAAGATCTTGTCCGTCTCGGGCAGGCCGGAGTTGCGCATCGCCTCCTCGTACGACGGGAACTCCACGATCTCGATGAAGTGCGACGCGTCGGAGTGGTCCTTGCCGACCACCGCGTGCGTCGCCGTGCGCTTCCCCTTGGTCTGCTCGACCCATGTGTCCATCAGCCGGTCGATGTCGTCGAAGTGGCTGGTCCTGCAGTCGATGATCTGAACGAAGGTCATGGCATCGTCGCCTCCGGCCCCCCTGGGTCCGGTCGTACGGAACCCATCCTCCCACCGGAGCGCGCCGGTGCCTCGTTCACTGGGGTCCGTACTTGCGCCCGGTGCGTGAGGTGATCCCGCCCAGCAGCGCCCGTGGCGTGACCTTCACGAGCCCCATCAGCGCCTTGTAGCGGGGGTCGGGGATCGACAGCGTCTTGCCCCGTGCCAGATCGCTCAGCGCGGACGCCACCAGCTTGTCCGCGTCGAGCCACATCCAGCCGGGGATGTTGTCCGTGCCCATCCCGGCCCGCTGGTGGAACTCCGTGCGCACGAAGCCCGGGCACAGCGCCATCAGCCGCACCCCGCTGCCCGCGAGGTCCTTCGCCGCGCCCTGGGTGAACTGCACGACCCACGCCTTGGACGCCCCGTACGTGCCGCGCGGCACGAAGGCGGCCACGGAAGCGACGTTGACGACCCCGCCGCGCCCCCGCTCCCGCATCGCCTCCGTCGCCGCCGAGGTCAGGCGCAGGACCGCCTCGCAGTGCACCTTGAGCATCTTCAGCTCGTCGGCCATGGAGACGTCGAGGTAGCGGCCCTTGTTGCCGAAGCCGGCGTTGTTGACCAGCAGGTCGACGGGGCTTTTGCGGTCGGCGAGGCGGGCGGCGACCGCTTCGATGCCGTCGTCCGTCGCCAGGTCGGCGGTGAGGACCTCCGCCTCGATGCCGTGCCGGTCGTGCAGCTCGGTCGCCTGCTCCCGCAGCCGCTTGGTGTCACGCGCGACGAGCACCAGGTTGTGCCCGTCACCCGCCAGCCGCCGCGCGAAGGCGGCGCCGATGCCCGCGGTCGATCCCGTAATCAGAGCCGTTGTCATGGCCCAAGCGTAGTTACCCGGACCGGGCGATTCCGATCTCCGCCGGGTCTCGACGGGGTCTCAGGAGGCGTACACATCCCGGTACTTCCGCGTCCCCTCCCGCTGACCCGGCGGCCGAGGCTCAAAGCGGTGACGCGTCGATCGGCGCCGGATCAAAGGATCTCTTATCCTTGCGGGTGTGATCGAAGCCCGTCATCTGCGCGTCCTGCGCGCCGTCGCCACCACCGGCTCCTTCTCCGCGGCGGGGCGCGAGCTGGGCTGCACCCAGCCCGCCGTCAGCCAGCAGATGAAGGCCCTCGAGTCCTCCGTCGGCACCCCGCTGCTCGTCCGCAGCGGGCGCGAGATGCGGCTGACCCAGGCGGGCGAGGCGCTCGTGCGGCACGCCAACGGCATCCTGGCCGGACTCACCGCCGCCGAGGAGGAGGTCGCCGCCATCGCGGGACTGCGGGCCGGGCGCGTCCGGCTCGTGTCGTTCCCCAGCGGCAGCTCCACCCTCGTGCCGGCCGCCCTCGCCGCCCTGCGCGCCGCCCACCCCGGCACCCGCGTCTTCCTGGAGGAGGCCGAACCGCCGGCGTCCGTGGAGATGCTGCGCGAGGGCGAGTGCGACGTGGCGCTCGCCTTCCGCTACGAGGGCGCGGCGGGCGCCGAGGAGTGGGACGACCTCGTGGTCCGGCCGCTGCTGACCGACCCGCTCGTCGGACTCGTGCCGGAGGGGCACCGGCTCGCGGGAGCGGACTCCGTCGGCATCGGGGAGCTGGCCGAGGAGCCCTGGATCGCCGGATGCCCGCGCTGCCGGGGGCAGTTGGTGGAGGTGTGCGAGGGCGCGGGCTTCACCCCCCGGATCGACTTCGCCACCGACGACTATCCGGCCGTCGTGGGCCTCGTCGGCGCCGGCCTGGGCGTCGCCGTCCTGCCGCAGCTCGCCCTGGAGTCCGTACGGCCGCGCCACGCGCGCGTGCTGACGCTGCGGCCGGCGGTGCGGCGGGAGATCGTGGCGCTGACCCTGCCCGACCTGGCCCGGGTGCCGGCGGTGGCGGCGACGCTGGAGCAGCTCGGGCGCGCGGCGGCCCGGCAGTAGGGAGAGGGCGACCGCGCAAAAGAAGGGCACGCGTGCGTGCCCTTCTCGTCGGGAGCTCGGGGTCCGGGAGCTCGTCTGCTCGGAATCGCCGAAACGTTCCTTCAGTTGTTCGAGGCGCTGTCCGCACTCCCGGCCATCGCCGAGACCAGCCGGTTCCGCGCCCGTCCCATCAGTTCCTCGCGCTCGTCCTCGGTCAGGCCACCCCAGACGCCGTACGGCTCTCTCACCGCCAGCGCGTGCGCCGCGCACTGCGCGCGCACCGGGCACCTCATGCAGACCTCCTTGGCCGAGTTCTCGCGAGCGCTCCGGGCCGCGCCTCGCTCGCCCTCCGGATGAAAGAAGAGCGAGCTGTCCACCCCGCGACAGGCGGCCAGGAGCTGCCAGTCCCACAGGTCCGCGTTCGGTCCGGGAAGGCGGGAGAAATCTGCCATTACGTGACCCCTTGTAGCCGTACTGAGCGGATACGGTGCCGACGACCGTGTAACTACGATCTAAGGAGATGAAAATATGACTCATTGCGAATCTAGCCTCAGACACCAGTAGATGGGAAGAAAAGGGGCCGAATGGGGCACCGGTTGTGATGAAACGTTGTGGGTCCACCCGTCATGTCTGCACCGTGTCCGCGCCCTCACGTAGAGTGCCGAAGATGGCACACAGCCCCGTAACTCTTTCGGGTGACCGTCGTTGAGAGTGCGGAGGCGGTTGGCGCAACAAGTGCTCGGGCGGGCGTCCGGGACGGTCGACCGCACAGGTGACGATTTCGTACCAGCCTGGAGGCTCAAGGTGACGTGCATCAGCTGCGGAGGACGGCCATGACATCCGTCCTCGTCTGCGACGACTCCCCGCTTGCCCGAGAGGCGCTGCGCCGCGCGGTCGCGACCGTGCCCGGCGTCGAGCGCGTGACGACCGCGGCCAACGGCGAGGAAGTCCTCCGCCGCTGGGGCGCGGACCGTTCGGACCTGATCCTGATGGATGTGCGCATGCCCGGACTGGGCGGCGTCGAGACCGTGCGCCGGCTGCTGTCCGCGGACCCCGGCGCGCGCATCATCATGCTGACCGTCGCCGAGGACCTGGACGGCGTGGCGCTCGCGGTCGCCGCCGGGGCGCGGGGCTACCTCCACAAGGACGCCTCACGCGCCGAGTTGCGCGCGACCGTCACCCAGGCCCTCGCCGACCCGACCTGGCGGCTCGCCCCGCGCCGGCTGCGGTCGGCCGAGATGGGCGCGGCGCCGACGCTCACGGCGCGTGAGATCCAGGTGCTCGAAGGAATGAGCCACGGACGGTCCAACGCGGAGATCGGACGCGAGCTGTTCCTGTCCGAGGACACCGTGAAGACCCATGCGCGGCGGTTGTTCAAGAAGCTGGGGGCGTCGGACCGGGCACATGCCGTTGCGCTCGGCTTCAGGTGGGGTCTGGTTCGTTAGGCCCACCGGGTGCCGCCTTGTGCCGCCTGGTGGCTGCGGGTTCGTTGTGGCTGGTCGCGCGGTTCCTCGCGCCCCCTCGGGGGCGCGGATGCGAGGTCCGTCAAGTGGCTCCCTCGGCGGCCGCTGCCTGTTTCGCCGCGGATGCCGCATCCTTGAAGATGTGGAGTCTCTCGGGGACGAGTCGGTCGAGCGGAAGGGGAGGGCGCAGGGGATGAGTGCCGGCGCACCTGCTCATAACGCTTCAGTGCACAACATCGGGCGTGGCGCCACGGATCCGACGGCCACAGGGCACCATAGACCGATGCGCGACGACGAGGCGGTCCAAGCCGCAGGGGCGATCGGGCCACTCGTCCATCGCGCCGTAGACGGGGACGAGCAGGCCACGCACGACCTGCTCGCCCATGTCCACCCGCTGGCGCTGCGGTACTGCCGTACCCGTCTGTCCCGCCTTCCGGGCGACGCGCGCCACTTCGTCGAGGACCTCGCCCAGGAGGTCTGCGTCGCCGTCCTGCTCGCGCTCCCGCGCTACCGGGACACCGGGCGGCCCTTCGAGGCGTTCGTCTTCGCCATCGCCGCGCACAAGGTCGCCGACCTGCAGCGGGCCGCGATGCGGCATCCGGGCTCGACGGCGGTCCCGTCCGACGAGATGCCCGAGCGGCCGGACGACTCGCTGGGCCCGGAGGAGCGCGCGCTGCTCAGCAGCGACGCCGAATGGGCCAAGAAACTGCTGGCCAACCTGCCGGAGAACCAGCGGGAGCTGCTGCTGCTGCGCATCGCGGTGGGCCTCACGGCGGAGGAGACCGGCCAGATGTTGGGAATGTCACCCGGCGCGGTCCGGGTGGCGCAGCACCGGGCCCTGAGCCGGCTCAGGGCACTGGCGGAGCAGTAGATCCCGGGCGTCGGCGCCTTCTTTGAACAGGCCGCTCGGGGATTCCGTACGAACATACGAAGCCCGACGTCATGCGGAACCGTGGAATTCGACTGCCCTGCTTCCCGTTAGCATGGACATCCGCACCGATCAAGGCCATTTGGGGAAGGTGTCATGACTGCAAACGTCGACGGAGTGCCCGGTAAATTCGCGACACTCGGGCTGACCTACGACGACGTGCTGCTGCTGCCGGGAGCCTCCGAGGTCCTCCCCAACGCGGTCGACACCTCGTCCCGCATCTCCCGCAACGTCCGGGTCAACATCCCGCTGCTGTCGGCGGCGATGGACAAGGTGACCGAGTCCCGCATGGCCATCGCGATGGCCCGGCTCGGCGGCGTCGGCGTGCTGCACCGCAACCTCTCGGTCGAGGACCAGGTCAACCAGGTCGACCTGGTCAAGCGGTCCGAGTCCGGCATGGTCACCGACCCCATCACGGTGCACCCCGAGGCCACGCTCGGCGAGGCCGACGCGCTGTGCGCCAAGTTCCGCATCAGCGGTGTCCCCGTCACCGACCCCGCAGGCAAGCTGCTCGGCATCGTCACCAACCGTGACATGGCCTTCGAGACCGACCGCAGCCGCCAGGTGCGCGAGGTCATGACGCCGATGCCGCTGGTCACCGGCAAGGTCGGCATCTCCGGTGTGGACGCCATGGAGCTGCTGCGCCGCCACAAGATCGAGAAGCTTCCGCTGGTCGACGACGCGGGCGTCCTCAAGGGCCTGATCACCGTCAAGGACTTCGTCAAGGCCGAGAAGTACCCGAACGCCGCCAAGGACGCCGAGGGCCGCCTGCTCGTCGGCGCCGCCGTCGGCGCCAGCCCCGAGGCGCTGGAGCGCGCCCAGGCCCTCGCCGAGGCCGGCGTGGACTTCCTGGTCGTCGACACCTCGCACGGCCACAACAGCAACGCGCTGAGCTGGATGTCGAAGATCAAGTCGGCCGTGAACGTCGACGTGATCGGCGGCAACGTCGCCACCCGCGACGGCGCCCAGGCGCTGATCGACGCCGGTGTCGACGGCATCAAGGTCGGTGTGGGCCCCGGCTCCATCTGCACCACGCGCGTGGTCGCCGGCATCGGCGTCCCGCAGGTCACCGCCATCTACGAGGCCTCGCTCGCCGCCCGCCCGGCCGGCATCCCGCTGATCGGCGACGGCGGCCTGCAGTACTCCGGCGACATCGGCAAGGCGCTCGCCGCCGGCGCCGACACGGTGATGCTGGGCTCGCTGCTCGCGGGCTGCGAGGAGTCCCCGGGCGAGCTGCAGTTCATCAACGGCAAGCAGTTCAAGTCCTACCGCGGTATGGGCTCGCTCGGCGCGATGCAGTCCCGCGGCCAGGGCAGGTCGTACTCGAAGGACCGCTACTTCCAGGCCGAGGTCGCCTCCGACGACAAGCTCGTGCCCGAGGGCATCGAGGGCCAGGTGCCCTACCGCGGTCCGCTGTCCAGCGTCCTGCACCAGCTCGTCGGCGGTCTGCGCCAGACCATGGGCTACGTGGGCGCGGCGACCATCGAGGAGATGGAGTCCAAGGGCCGCTTCGTGCGGATCACCTCCGCGGGTCTGAAGGAGAGCCACCCGCACGACATCCAGATGACGGTCGAGGCGCCGAACTACAGCAGCAAGTAGGCGACAGGCGTTGCGAGGGGCGGCCCCGGGAGCATCCGGGGCCGCCCTTGCCGTGCCCGTCGGCGATACTGGAAGACGCTGCAACGCATCAGGGAAAGGCCACAGACGTGACTGAGATCGAGATCGGGCGCGGCAAGCGCGGCCGCCGGGCGTACGCCTTCGACGACATCGCCGTCGTCCCCAGCCGCCGTACGCGGGACCCGAAGGAGGTCTCGATCGCCTGGCAGATCGACGCCTACCGCTTCGAGCTGCCCTTCCTGGCCGCCCCCATGGACTCGGTCGTCTCCCCGGCCACCGCGATCCGCATCGGCGAGCTCGGCGGCCTGGGCGTGCTGAACCTCGAAGGCCTGTGGACGCGGTACGAGGACCCGCAGCCCCTCCTCGACGAGATCGTCGGGCTGCCGGTCGAGCAGGCGACCCGCCGCCTCCAGGAGATCTACGCGGCCCCCATCAAGGAGGAGCTGATCGGCCAGCGCCTCAAGGAGGTGCGCGACTCCGGCGTGGTCACGGCGGCCGCGCTCTCCCCGCAGCGCACCGCGCAGTTCTCCAAGGCGGTCGTGGACGCGGGCGTGGACATCTTCGTCATCCGCGGTACGACGGTCTCCGCGGAGCACGTCTCCGGCTCGCACGAGCCGCTGAACCTCAAGCAGTTCATCTACGAGCTCGACGTCCCGGTGATCGTCGGCGGCTGCGCGACCTACACCGCGGCCCTGCACCTGATGCGCACGGGCGCCGCCGGCGTCCTGGTCGGCTTCGGCGGCGGCGCCGCGCACACCACGCGCAACGTCCTGGGCATCCAGGTGCCCATGGCGACCGCCGTCGCCGACGTGGCCGCCGCCCGTCGCGACTACATGGACGAGTCCGGCGGCCGGTACGTGCACGTCATCGCCGACGGCGGCGTCGGCTGGTCCGGCGACCTGCCGAAGGCGATCGCCTGCGGCGCGGACGCGGTGATGATGGGCTCGCCGCTGGCGCGCGCCACGGACGCGCCGGGCCGCGGCAACCACTGGGGCATGGAGGCGGTGAACGAGGAGCTGCCGCGCGGCAAGAAGGTCGACCTCGGCACGGTCGGCACGATCGAGGAGGTCCTCACCGGCCCCTCGCACACCCCCGACGGCTCCATGAACCTCTTCGGGGCCCTGCGCCGCGCCATGGCCACGACCGGCTACAGCGAGCTCAAGGAGTTCCAGCGCGTCGAGGTGACGGTCGCGGACTCCCAGCACCGCCGCTAGGACGTACGACGTCGAGGGGGCCGGTCACCTGCTGGGTGACCGGCCCCCTTCGCTGTTCACAGCCGGTGCGCCGCCCCCGTGGGCGTGGCTCCCCGGGTGTCCAGGAGCAGTTGCGCCTTCACCGACAGGCCCTGGAGGTCGTAGGTGCGGTGGTGCTGGAGGAGGATCGTGAGGTCGGCGTCGGCCGCCGCCTCGTAGAGGGAGTCGGCCCGGGGGACCGGGCGGTCCAGGACGTTCCAGGACGGGACGTGCGGGTCGTGGTAGCTGACCGAGGCGCCCAGCTCCATCAGGCGGACGGCGATCTCGCGCGCGGGTGTGCCCTGCTGGTCGGCGAGGTCGGGCTTGTACGTCACCCCCAGAAGGAGGACGCGCGCGGCTCGCGCCGACTTGCCGTGCTCGTTCAGGAGGGCGGCAGCGCGCTGGACGACGTAGCGGGGCATCTGGCTGTTGACCTGCTGGGCCAGCTCGACCATGCGCAGGGTGCGGCCGGCGGGGGCGGTCAGGTCCTGGGGGACGGTGTGGCCGCCGACGCCGGGGCCGGGGCGGAAGGCGTGGAAACCGAACGGTTTGGTCTCCGCGCAGCGGATGACGTCCCACAGGTCGACGCCGAGGTCGTGGCAGAGGACGGCCATCTCGTTGACGAGCGCGATGTTGACGTGCCGGAAGTTCGTCTCCAGCAGCTGGACCGTCTCGGCCTCGCGCGGGCCACGCGCGCGCACCACCTTGTCGGTGAGGCGCGAGTAGAAGGCGGCGGCCGACTCCGTGCACGCGGGCGTCAGGCCGCCGATCACCTTCGGTGTGGTGGCCGGGGTGACGTCGCGGTTGCCGGGGTCGACGCGGCTGGGGGAGTAGGCGAGGTGGAAGTCGCGGCCCGCGCGCAGCCGGGAGCCCGCTTCGAGCAGGGGGCGCAGCACCTCCTCCGTGGTGCCGGGCGGGACGGCGGATTCCAGGACGACCGTGGTGTGCGGGCGCAACTGGGCGGCGAGGGTCCGGGCGGCCGCCTCCACCTGCGTGAGGTCGAGCGCGCCGTCGGGGCCGCGCGGGGTGGGCGCGCAGATGACGGCGGTGCGGACCCGGCCGAGCTCGGCGGGGCCGGTGGCGTGCCGGAAGCCCCCCGAGAGCATCCGGCGCAGGTCGGCCGCGCTGAGGGAGCCGGCCTCGGGGCCGGTCCGGTAGCCGACGGTCGGGATGCCGGCGGCGACGGCGGCCTGGGCCAGGGGCAGGCCGAACGGGCCGAGTCCGATGACGGCGAGATCTGCGGGCATGGCGTGGGCCGTCCTTCCCAGTAACCGAAGCGGGACAGGTGCGCAAGCCCTGTGGACAGGATGGGCGAGCGCAATGTCAGACTAGGAGTAAATATGACCGTTATGCGGGATTGGTCGGCTGTGTTTTCCGGCCGTCCCTGGAAAGTTGTCCACAGGGTGGGAGGCCGTGGTGGCTGAAGTGGGGCAAGACGGTCAGAATTTGGGCATGGGGGGTAGGACACGGGCTTCGCCCGACGGGTGCGGCCGGCGCTATCGATAGCGGGAGGCAGCAGTGAGGACAGCGACACTCGGGCCGGCGCAGCGCGCCGAGGCACTGGCGGCCATGGCCGAGCGCGAACTGGACATCCTGGTGGTGGGCGGCGGGGTGGTCGGTGCGGGCACCGCCCTGGACGCCGTGACCCGCGGACTGTCCACCGGTCTGGTCGAGGCGCGTGACTGGGCATCGGGCACGTCCAGCAGGTCCAGCAAGCTGATCCACGGCGGCCTGCGCTATCTGGAGATGCTCGACTTCGCCCTCGTGCGCGAGGCGTTGAAGGAGCGCGGCCTGCTGCTCGAACGGCTCGCCCCGCACCTCGTGAAGCCGGTGCCCTTCCTGTACCCGCTGCAGCACCAGGGCTGGGAGCGGTTCTACGCCGGCTCGGGCGTCGCGCTCTACGAC
Source organism: Streptomyces panaciradicis (assembly GCF_023516615.1). GTDB lineage: Bacteria > Actinomycetota > Actinomycetes > Streptomycetales > Streptomycetaceae > Streptomyces > Streptomyces panaciradicis. Next base: position 4,709 of record NZ_JAMGBF010000146.1, on the reverse strand, counting down.
GTCATGTCGATGGCCCGCGGACACGGCCGCGGCCTGCCCGTGCACCGCCACCTGACCCGCCGTCACGCCCTGCGGGTGGCACCGGCCCTGAAGAAGGACGCTCTGGTCGGCGCCCTGCAGTACTACGACGCCCAGGTGGACGACGCGCGGCACACGGCCACCCTGGTGCGCACGGCCGCCGCCTACGGCGCGAAGGTCGCCAACCGCGCCCGGGTGATGGGCTTCCTGCGCGAGGGCGAGCGGGTCGTCGGCGCGCGCGTGCAGGACGTCGAGGGGGGCGGGGAGTACGAGGTGCGCGCCAAGCAGGTGGTGAACGCGACCGGGGTGTGGACCGACGACACCCAGGCGATGGTGGGCGAGCGCGGCCAGTTCCACGTCCGCGCCTCCAAGGGCATCCACCTGGTCGTGCCCAAGGACCGCGTCAACTCCTCGACCGGGCTGATCCTGCGCACGGAGAAGTCGGTCCTGTTCGTCATCCCCTGGGGCCGGCACTGGATCATCGGCACCACCGACACCGACTGGGACCTCGACAAGGCGCACCCGGCGGCCTCCAGCGCGGACATCGACTACATCCTGGAGCGCGTCAACTCGGTGCTGGCGGTACCGCTCACGCGCGACGACGTGCAGGGCGTGTACGCGGGCCTGCGGCCGCTGCTGGCCGGCGAGTCGGACGCCACCAGCAAGCTCTCGCGCGAGCACACCGTGGCCCATCCGGTGCCGGGACTGGTCGTCGTGGCCGGCGGCAAGTACACGACGTACCGGGTGATGGCCAAGGACGCGGTGGACGAGGCCGTGCACGGACTGGACCTGCGGGTCGCCGAGTGCGTCACCGAGGACGTCCCGCTGATCGGCGCCGAGGGCTATCGCGCGCTGTGGAACGCGCGGGCCCGGATCGCGGCCCGGACCGGCCTTCACGTGGTCCGCGTGGAACATCTGCTGAATCGGTACGGCAGCATGGCCGAGGAACTCCTCGACCTCATCGCCGCCGACCCCTCACTCGGCGAGCCGCTCCAGGCCGCCGACGACTACCTGCGCGCCGAGATCGTGTACGCCGCCTCGCACGAGGGCGCCCGGCACCTCGACGACGCGCTGACCCGGCGCACCCGCATCTCCATCGAGACCTTCGACCGCGGCACCCGCAGCGCCCGGGAGGCCGCCGAACTGATGGCGCCGGTGCTCGGCTGGGACAAGGACCAGATCGAGCGCGAGGTCGAGCACTACGAGAAGCGGGTGGAAGCCGAGCGGGAGTCGCAGCGCCAGCCCGACGACCTGACGGCGGACGCGGCACGGCTGGGGGCGCCGGACATCGTGCCCCTGTGAGACGGCGGGTGCCGAACCGTCATCACTCGAACGAGTGTCGCAAGCCGGGATCCGCGTTCGCGGCCCGGTCGTTCCACCAGGTGTGAGGACGAGCTTGAGGTGAACTCGGTGGCGTACAGGGTCGGTTCCGGGCCGGGAACCGCCCTCGCCGCCGGGTTCACGCGTACGGCGAGGGGGTTTCGGGCGACGGGCGGCGGCCGGTGCGCGCGGGGAGGAGGCGAGGGTGCGGAACCGGACGTTCCGGGTGTGCGGCGGCCCGTGCGGGGCCTGGGGCACCCTGGGCGTCGGGCACTTGTCGGGTGAGGGACAATGGGGGCTCTGTCAGGGCGGGTTGTATGAGGGGATCCATGTCGGAGGCGGAGCGGGCGGGGACATCTCGTCAGGAGACTCGTCAGGACAAGACCGAGCGTCTTCTCGCCGGGCGGTACCGGCTGGGGGCGGTGCTCGGCCGGGGCGGCATGGGCACGGTGTGGCGGGCCGAGGACGAGACCCTCGGCCGGACGGTCGCCGTCAAGGAGCTGCGGTTCCCGTCGAACATCGACGAGGACGAGAAGCGCCGGCTGATCACGCGGACGCTGCGCGAGGCCAAGGCCATCGCGCGGATCCGCAACAACAGCGCGGTGACGGTCTTCGACGTGGTCGACGAGGACGACCGGCCGTGGATCGTGATGGAACTCGTCGAGGGCAAGTCGCTCGCCGAGGTCATCCGTGAGGACGGCCTGCTCGAACCGAGGCGGGCGGCCGAGGTGGGACTGGCCGTCCTCGACGTGCTGCGCTCCGCGCACCGCGAGGGCATCCTGCACCGTGACGTGAAGCCGTCCAACGTCCTGCTGGAGGGCGACACCGAGCGGGTCGTGCTCACCGACTTCGGCATCGCCCAGGTGGAGGGCGACCCGTCCATCACCTCCACGGGCATGCTCGTCGGCGCGCCCTCCTACATCTCACCGGAGCGGGCCCGCGGCCACAAGCCGGGCCCCGCGGCCGACCTGTGGTCGCTGGGCGGGCTGCTGTACGCGGCCGTCGAGGGCGTGCCGCCGTACGACAAGGGGTCGGCGATCGCGACGCTGACCGCGGTGATGACGGAGCCGCTGGAGGAGCCGAAGAACGCGGGGCCGCTGAAGGACGTCATCTACGGACTGCTCAACAAGGACCCGGCGAAGCGGCTCGACGACGCCGGCGCGCGGGCGATGCTCAACGCCGTCATCCACGCGCCGGAGCCGAAGGCGGCCGAACCGGAGCCGCTGGACGCGACCAAGGTCGTGCCGATCCCGGCACAGCCCGACGGGACCGGCCGCAAGGGCGGTTCGGGGGGCTCCGGCGGCAGGCGGGCCGAGGAGGCGGCGGAGAAGCTGCTCGGCAAGTTCCGTTCCGTGCGCAAGGCGGCGGGGGCCGCGGCCGGTTCGGCGGCCGCCTCCCGCGACAAGTCCGCGGACGGCACGGCGGGTTCCCGGGCGGGCGACTCGGGGAGCGGCGTGAGCGGCGCCGCCTCCCGCGGCGCGTCGGGGGCGGCGCCGTCGGTGCCGTCGCCCGCGTCGAGGCAGGTCCCTCCGCCGGCCCCTCCCCGCCCTCCGGCCTCCTCCGCGTCCTCCGCGGTGTCGGCCTCCCCGTCCACCGCGCCCTCGCCCTCCACCGCGTCGACCGCGTCCCCGCGCGGAGCCTCGTCCGCGGAGGGATCGAGGACCCCGGCGGCCGGGGCGAACGAGCGCGGTGGCGGCGGGAGTTCCGGCTGGCCCAAGATGACGCCGCCCGACCTCCCGGAGCTGCCGCCCCGGTCCGTCCCGCGGGCGCCCCTCACCGACGTGGTGCCCAAGCGGACCCTGGTGATCATCGCGGTGGTCCTGGCCGTCGTGGTCATCGGCACCGTGCTGGCCCTCACCCTGGGCGGCGGCACCTCCGACAACGGTGCCAAGGGCGGTGGCGGCAAGTCCGCCGCGAGCGCGTCCGCGAGCTCGCGCACCAAGGAGGACAAGGGCGGCGGGACCGGCGCGGACGGCAGCTCCAAGGACTCCGGGACCCCCTCGGGCAGTGGCACGCCCAGCAACAGCCCGAGCGCGTCGGGCGGCAGCGGTGCGGCGACCGGCGGCGGCTCCGGGGGCTCGGCCGGGGTGGCGAAGACCTACCAGGGCGGCCAGGGCTACTCGATCGGGCTGCCCAAGGGATGGTCGTACCAGTCCACCGGGAGCGCGGGCGACCGGTTCACCGGCCCCGACGGGCAGAAGCTCCTCATCGCCTGGACGTCCACGCCCAAGGGCGACCCGGTGGCCGACTGGCAGAACCAGGAGCGCTACATGGTGCGCTCGCAGTACGACAAGATCCGCATAGAGAAGGTGGACTACCGCGGCTGGAACGCGGCCGACTGGGAGTTCACCTACGTCGAGAGCGGGACGAAGTACCGGACGGTCGACCGGGGGTTCGTCGTCAACGACCATCTCGGGTATGCGCTGATGTACACGGCGAATGCCGCCGACTGGGACAGTGACCTCCGTAAGGACACCTGGAAGACGCTCGCGAAGACGTTCGAACCGAAGTCGTAAAGCGCCTGCCCCGGGTTTGGGCCGTGAGATCTGGCAACCCCTCTCTGCCAGTTGCCTCCGGCACGTATCGTGAAGGCTTGCGGACCGTACGCATCCAGGTGTGCGTTCACAACGGTCCGCAAGTCGAACGGAATTGACCGACCGGGCGGCCGAGGGAGGCAGAGTGGACGACTACGCGGGCCGGGTACTCGCCGACCGCTACCGCCTGCCGCTGCCGCCCTCCGACGAGTACGAACTCACCGAGACCCGCGCCTTCGACACCTACAGCGGGCAGGAAGTCCTGGTCCGGCAGGTGCCGTTGCCGGAGGTCGTCGAGGCGGAGGTGCTCGACGCCGAGGGCCTGCCCGAGGGGTTCCAGGCACGCAGGCCCACGGCGCGCACGGGGACCCGCGGGCCGGCCGACCCCGCCGTACGGCGTGCGGTCGAGGCCGCCCAGGCCGCCGCCCGCATACCCGACCACCCACGGCTCGACCAGGTCTTCGACGTGTTCGCCGACGGCGGTTCGCTGTGGATCGTGAGCGAGCTGGTGGCCGCGCGGCCGCTGGCGGCGCTGCTCGCGGAGAAGCCGCTCACGCCCTACCGCGCGGCCGAGGTCGCCTCCGACGTGCTCATGGCGCTGCGGGTGCTGCACGCGCACGGCTGGGTGCACCGCAACATCACCGCCCGCACGGTGCTGGTCTGCGACGACGGACGCGTGATGCTGACCGGCCTCGCGGTCGGGGCGGCGCAGGAGGCCCTGTGCGGATACGACCCGGTGCCGGCGCCGGAGGGCGACGCGGGGGCCGGGGGCCCGGGGGGTCTCGGTGAGCCCGGGCACCCGGGCGGCCCGGGTGCCGACGGCGGCCGAGGAGGCCC
>NZ_JAMGBF010000145.1 GCF_023516615.1 Streptomyces panaciradicis | reverse complement strand
CCTCCCGGCGTGCGGCCCCGGCGCCCCGGGGCCGCGCGTGCCGTCAGGCCGCCTCCTCCGTGCGCAACGGTGCCGGCTCCGGCCGGGCGTCGACCCGGCGGGGGAGCAGCAGCGGTGTGGCCAGTACCAGGACCCCGGCGATCGCGATCGCCGCGCGGGGGCCGGTCACGCCGGCCAGCAGGCCCCACAGGGCCGTCATCGCGGCGGCCGTCGCCTTGTTCGTCACCGACCACGCGGAGAGCGTGCGGGACACCCGGTCCGCGTCCGTCTGCCGCAGCCGGGTGGTGGCGTACACGGGGTTGAAGACGGCACAGGACATGATCACGCCGAGTTCCACGACCATGACGAGCACCAGTCCGGCCGTCCCCGGTCCGACGAAGGCCAGGCCGACCGGCCAGCACGCGCGCAGCCACCCCGAGGTGAGCAGCACCCGGCGCTCCCCGAAGCGCGGCACGAGCCTGCGGGCCAGCCGTGAGCCGACCAGCCCGCCGACGCTCGGCACGGAGAACGCCAGACCGTACTGCCAGGCCGAGAACCCGAGGTCGCCGACCATGAGCACGGCGAGCAGCGGAAGCGACACCATGATCAGGGCGTTGTAGAGCGCGGTGTTGAAGAACAGCGGCCGCAGCACCGGATGGGCCAGGATGTACCGCCAGCCCTCGAGGACACCACCGGCCGGAGGCGGCCCGTCCGCGCGCACGGGGGGAGTCTCCGTTCCGCCGATCGCGCGGATCCCGGCGGCCGACAGCAGGAAGCTGACGGCGTTGGCCAGGACGGTCGTCACCGGCCCGAACAGGCCCATCGCGGCGCCGCCCAGCGGCGGCCCGAGGATGGTCGCGCTCCACTGCGTCGCCTCGAAGCGCGCGTTCGCGGTGAGCAGGTCCTCCGGCGGCAGCAGCGACTTGACGAAGGCCCCGCTCGCGGCCGTGAAACCGATGTCGGCCGCTCCCACGACGACCGCCACAACCAGGAGTTGTACGAAGGTGAGGGCGCCGAGCGCGTAGGCGGCCGGAACGGTCAGGAGCACCAGACAGCGGACCAGGTCCATGGTCATCATGACGGGCCGCTTGTGCCGGAACTCCATCCACGGTCCGAGCGGCGTCGCCACCACCGCCCCCACCGCCAGCCCGGCCGCCGACAGCACCGCGACCTCGGTCGCCCCGGCGTGCAGCACGATCACCGCGATCAGGGAGAACGCGTCGAAGGCGAGCCAGGTGCCGAGCGCGCTGACGGCGTACGCCGCCCACAGCCACTCGAACCGCCGCCCCAGCGATCGCCCGCCCCGCATGCCCGTCTCCCCGTCCCGCCCGAATCCGACCGGCGCCATCAAAGCCGCTCGCGCGGCCCGGGAGCAAACAACCGACACGCTCGGCCCGCGACAACCGATGGTTGTGATGAGGTGCCATGCCTGTGACAACCGTTGGTTGTGGTCGAGCGCGGGGCCCGCGCCAGCCACGTGGTGTGCCCGAGTGCGCGGCGCCGTATCGCCGCGCGTGTAGAAAAGGGGCCGTGGATCTCGACGCAGTACGTACCTTCGTGGCCGTCGCGGACGCCGGACGGTTCCGGGAGGCGGCCCTGACTTTGGAGATCACCCAGCAGGCCGTCTCCAAGCGGATCGCCGCGCTGGAACGCGACCTCGGCGCGCGCCTGTTCACGCGCACCGCCCGGGGCGCCCTCCTCACCGTGGACGGGCAGGTCTTCCTGCCGCACGCCCGTGACCTGCTGCGGGCCGAGGAGCGGGCCGCGGCCTCGGTGCGGCCGGGGCGGCGCGCCCTGCGCGTCGACGTGATCGGCCGCCGCCTCGCACCGGCCGACCTCGTCCGGGACTTCCACCACGCGCACCCGGACACTGCGCTCGACGTCGTGACCCTCTTCGACGCCGACACGGCGATCTCCGCGGTGCGCACCGGCACGATCGACGCGTCCTTCCGCGCCCTCACCTTCCCCGCGCACCGGCTGCCCGACGGCATCGCCGCGGCCCGTGTCCACGACGAGGCCCTGGAGCTCCTGACCGGCCCCGGGCACGCGCTCGCCGCCGCCCACGCCGTCACGCCCGCCCAGCTGGCCGGGCACCGGATCTGGATGCCCGGCAACGTCGCCGGCACCGAATGGGCGGCCTTCTACGACGACCTGGGCGCGGCCTTCGGCTTCACCATCGAGGTCACCGGCCCGGACTTCGGCACCGAGCCGCTCCTCGACACGATCGCCGACTCCCCGCACCTGGCGACCTTCGTCGGCGTGCAGACCCGGATGGTCTGGCCGGCCGGCCACGGCCTGCGCCGCATCCCGCTGCGCGACCCCACGCCCGTCTACCCGCACTCGCTGATCTGGCGGGCCGACAACCCGCACCCGGCCCTGGCCGCGCTGCGCGCCCACCTCGGCACCGTCCGGCGGAGCGCGGACACCTGGACCCCGAAGTGGGCCCGCTGAGCGGTGCCGGTCAGGCCCCATCAGGCCCCTCTCGCGCTTCGCGGAGACGGCCTCACCCGCGTCGGGCGCGCTCAGCGCCGTGCCGGGACGGGGGCGCTGTCGGCCGGGGCCGAACCCGTCACGACCCGCCCGGCCGAGCGGGTGCGGCGGTCCAGGAAGGCGGCCAGGAAGGAGAGCAGCAGGGCACTGCCCGTCAGGAGCGCGCCGACCCAGTTCGGCGAGGTGTAGCCGAACCCGGCGGAGATGACCACGCCGCCCAGCCACGCGGCCAGCGCGTTGCCGAGGTTGAAGGCGCCGATGTTCGCGGCCGACGCCAGCGTCGGGGCGGCCGACGCCTGGTCGAGCACCCACTTCTGCAGCGGCGGCACGGTGGCGAAGCCCAGGGCGCCGACCAGGGTCAGGGTGATGGCCGCGAGCACCTTGTGGTGCGCGGTCGCCGTGAACAGCAGCAGGGTCAGGGACAGCGCGCCGAGGGCGGTGAACAGCATCGGCATCAGGGCCCGGTCGGCGAACCGGCCGCCCACCAGGTTGCCCAGGAACATCCCCGCCCCGAACAGCACCAGCAGCCAGGTGACCGCGCCCGCCGAGTAGCCGGCGACCTCCGTCATCATCGGCGTGATGTACGTGACCGCGGCGAAGACCCCGCCGAAGCCGAGGACCGTCATCGCCATCGCGATCCAGACCTGCGCGTTGCGGAAGGCGGCGAGCTCCGTGCGGACCGAGGCGGACTCCGGGCGGCCCGTCTCCGGCACCAGCCTGGCCACGCCCAGCAGACCCGCGACGCCCAGGACCGCGACGGCGGCGAACGTGACCCGCCAGCCGGCGGCCTGACCGATGTACGTCCCCAACGGCACCCCCACGACGTTGGCCACGGTCAGGCCCGTGAACATCAGGGAGATCGCCGAGGCCTTCTTCTCCGGGGCGACCAGGCCGGCCGCGACCACGGACCCGATGCCGAAGAACGCGCCGTGCGCGAGGGAGGCGACCACCCGGCCGGCGAGCATGACGCCGAAGCTGGGCGCGAGGGCGGAGAGCGTGTTGCCCACCACGAACAGGCCCATGAGGAACATGAGCATCTTCTTGCGGGACACCCTGGTGCCCAGCACGGTCAGCAGGGGGGCGCCGAGGACGACGCCCAGGGCGTAGCCGGAGACGAGCAGACCGGCCGTGGGGATGGAGACGCCGAAGTCCCCCGCGACCTCGGGCAGCACGCCCATGATCACGAACTCGGTGGTGCCGATCCCGAAGGCCCCTATGGCCAGGGCCAGGAGGGCGAGAGGCATGGGAGGTTACCTTCCAGGCGATTGCGTGTGTCGCTTACAAGCGGCGACAATAGTTGCAGACGCGGGTTAAATGCAAGCGCACTCAAACGTGGAGGCGGGTAGCGCGTGTCTGCAAGTACTTGGGCAAGTGAAAGCCCCCGCAGCGCTGCCGCTCGCGGGGGCCGAGGTGTCAGGCGGGGACGCGGAGCGTCTCGACCGCCGTGACCAGCGGTGCCAGCTCCGGGTTCCGGGCGGCCTCGTCCAGGGCCTCGCGCAGGGCCGCCTCATTGGTGGGGCGGGCCCGCTCCAGCAGTTCGAGGCCGGAGTCGGTGACGTTGGTGTAGATGCCGCGCCGGTCCGTGGGGCACAGGTAGCGGGTGAGCAGCCCGCGGTCCTCGAGCCTGGTCACCAGACGGGTCGTGGCGCTCTGGCTGAGCACGACGGCGTCGGCGACCTGCTTCATCTGCAGATGGCCGCCCTCGCCGTCGTGCTGCCTGCTCAGCACGTCCAGCAGCGAGTACTCCCGCACGCTCAGGCCGTGCGCCGCCTGCAGCGCACGCTCGATGTGGGCCTCGATCCTGCCGTGCAGCAGCGAGAGGGCGCACCAGCCCTGAGCGAGGGCGGTGAGTGCCGGATCTGTCGCGGTCATGGGGCCCTGGTCCTCCGTCCCGAAGTGCCTGCGGTCCAGGATAGGACACCGGCGAAATTGTCGGCTTGAGCACATATGCCGCGCCTGCAACCGACGCGCGGGACCGGAGTCGCGTCGACCCGGATCTTGCTGATACACCCATGGCATGGCAGCCGAGGATTCCGACCGTTTCGTCACCGGGCAGACAGCACTCGTCGTGCCCGTACCGGAGGCGGAGCCCGCCGTCCGGACCTGGCGGGAGCGCTACGACCCCGCGGCCCGGGCCGGTGTCCCGGCACACGTCACCGTGCTCTTCCCGTTCCTGCACGCCTCCCTCGTCAGCTCCGGCACCTGCGCCGTCCTCGACGAGATGTTCGGACGGCACCGGTCCTTCGACACGCGGTTCGAGACCTGTGGACGCTTCCCCGGGGTGCTCTATCTCGCCCCCGAGCCCGACCTCCCGTTCCGCCGGCTCACCGAGGCGGTCGTCGACCGCTGGCCCGAGGTCCCGCCGTACGGCGGCAAGTACGAGGCGCACCCGCATCTGACGGTCGCCCAGGGGCAGGACGACGCCGTGCTCGACGAGATCGAGGCGGGCCTGCGAGCGGCCCTGCCGATCACCGCGCGTGTGCCCACCGTGGATCTTGTGGTGTTCAGCGGCCGGGAATGGCAGCATCGGGCGTCGTTCGCACTCCGTTAGCCCTCCTCAGGAGCACACCATGGCCGGCCCGCGCCCCACCACCACCCTCTGGCGACCCGCCGGCCCCAAGGAAATCGACCTGGTCCGCGCACTCGACTGGCGCGCCTGGCCGCCCCGGCTGCCCGAGCAGCCGATCTTCTACCCGGTGCTCAACGAGGACTACGCCGTCAGGATCGCCCGCGACTGGAACGTCAAGCACGACGGCGCGGGATTCGTCACCCGCTTCGAGGTCGACTCGGAGTTCGTCAGCCGCTATCCCGTGCAGCGGGCGGGCGGCGAGACGATCCTCGAACTGTGGGTGCCCGCCGAGGAACTCGACGAGTTCAACGCCCACATCGTCGGCGAGATCCAGGTCGTGCACGAGTTCAGGTAGGACTGCGGCCGTCTCCACCGCGCGGACGCCGGGCGGCGGCACCCCGCGCCACCATGTGCCGCCCGTCCTTGACTTCGACAGCGCTCGAAGAACTAGCGTCGGCGCCGGAGTTGCAGGTCCGGCGAACGGAGACCGACATGCGGGTGGGCGTACACATCAACCGGTTCGACCACGGCGGCGGAGGGGCCGCGCTCGGCACCGAGCTCGCCGCCGCGGGCGCCGCGGCCGAGGCCGCCGGGGTCAGCCGGCTGTCGGTCATGGACCACTACTTCCAGATGGAGTTCAACGGCGGTGCCGAGGCCCCGATGCTGGAGGCCTACACGACCCTCGCCTACCTCGCCGCCCACACCTCCACGGTCCGGCTCGGCGCGCTCGTCACCGGCGTGACCTACCGTCACCCCGGCCTGCTCGCCAAGATCGTCACCACCCTCGACGTGCTGTCCGGCGGCCGGGCCACCCTCGGCATCGGCGCCGCCTGGTACGACCGCGAGCACGAGGGCCTCGGTGTGCCGTTCCCGCCGCTGGCCGAGCGCTTCGAGCGGCTGGAGGAGACCCTGCGGATCTGCCTGCAGATGTGGGACCCGGACACCGACGGGCCCTTCGAGGGCCGGCACTACCGGCTCGCCGAGACCCTGTGCGTCCCGCCGCCGGTCAGCAGCCCGCACCCCGAGATCATGATCGGCGGCGGCGGCGAGAAGAAGACCCTGCGCCTGGTCGCGCAGTACGGCGACGCCTGCAATCTGTTCGCCACCTCTCCCGAGGAGGTCCGGCACAAGCTCGACGTGCTGCGCGGACACTGCGACAGCCTGGGGCGCGACTACGACCGCATCGGCAAGACCATCGCCTACACGGGCGACGCCGCCACCGACGGCGACCACGAGACGTTCCTGCGGGACATCGCCGGCTACCGCGGGCTCGGCATCGACACGGTGATCCTCGCGCCCCGTCTCGGCGAGACCGCGGCCTGGATGGAGCGGTTCGTCGCCCCGGTCACCGAGCGTCTCGCCGAACTGGACTGAGCCGAGCGGGCACGGCCCGCCGTCAGGCAGGGCGGCTGCGGGAGACCACGCGCGTGCCGCAGCCGTCGACGGTGCGGACCTGGAGCGAGCCACAGGCGCAACGGGTCCACAGCGTGCCGCCGGCGGCCGTGACGTGCCGGGACACCACCTGGAAGGGCTCGGCGCCGTCCGGCCAGCCGCAGTGCGGGCAGGCGCCGGCGCCGCTGGTGCTGGTCATGGCGGCAGACTCCTCGTGCGTCGGGGGCGGTTGACCGTCGCGACACCACCAGGGTGCGGCACGCAATTCGTACACGTCCAGGTTGACTTGTCGGAGCCGACCTTGAAGCGTGGCCTTCATGATTGACCTGCGTCGGCTCCACGTCCTGCGGGCGGTCGCCCACTACGGCACGGTCACCGCGGCGGCCCGCGCGCTGCACTTCACGCCCTCCGCCGCCTCCCAGCAGATCCGCCAGCTCGCCCGCGAGCTGGGCGTCGACCTCCTCGAACCGCAGGGGCGAGGGGTACGGCTCACCCCGGCCGCCCTGACCCTGCTCGCGCACGCCGACGCCATCCAGGCCCGCTGGGAACAGGCCGAGCTGGACCTGCGCGCCGACCACGGTGACCCGGTAGGCCCCCTGCGCGTCAGCGGCTTCCCGGTGGCCGTGTCGGTGCTGCTCGCGCCGATGGCCGCCCGGTTGCAGGAGCGGCATCCGAGGCTGACCGTCCGGGTCCGGGAGGCGGCCCTGCCGGAGAGCTTCGACCTGCTCTTCGAGGGGGAGACCGACCTGGCGGTCGTCGAGGCCACCCCGCTCAACCCGCCGCTGGGCGACGCCCGCTTCGACCAGCGGGCGCTCCTGGAGGACCCGTTCGACCTCGTCGTACCGGAAGGGCACGCACTGGCCGGGCGCGGGCGCGTCGACCTCGCCGACGCCGCGCACGAGACGTGGATCGCGCCCGTGCCGGAGAGCCCGTGCCGCCTGCACGTGATGTCCGCGTGCGGCAGGGCCGGCTTCAGTCCCCATGTCGTCCACCACGCCCTGGACTGGAACGTCATCGCCCACCTCGTCGCCAACCGGCTCGGCGTGGCCCTCATCCCGCGACTGGCCCACCTCACCCCCCACCTGCCGATCACCCGGGTGCGCTGTACGGGTAACCCCCACCGCAGCCTCCTCACCTGCACCCGCCGAGGCGCCCGTGAACGCCCCGCCGTCGCGGCCGCGCTCGAGGAACTCCACCGGCTGGCGCCCACGGCCGTGGCGTGACCCGGGCCGCGTCGGGGGCCGTACGGCGAAGGGCCGGATCGGGGACTGTACGGCGAAGGGCCGGGCCGCGTCGGGAACCAACCGAGTGC
>NZ_JAMGBF010000144.1 GCF_023516615.1 Streptomyces panaciradicis | reverse complement strand
GTCGGGGGCCGTACGGCGAAGGGCCGGATCGGGGACTGTACGGCGAAGGGCCGGGCCGCGTCGGGAACCAACCGAGTGCTGGTTCCCGACGCGGCCCGGCCCTGGCCGGTACCGGTATCCGGTGTCAGGCCGCGACGGCCTCGCCGGCGTGGCCGTGCAGGCGGGCGACGACCTCGGTCAGCTGCGCGGCGACCTCGGCGTCGTCGGCCGGGTGGGTCTCGGCGAAGCGGGTCAGCGAGCCGGGGATGGACAGCTTGAGGTCCTCGATGACCTTGCCGCCGGCGATGCCCACGGCCTTGCGGGCCTCGTCCTGCGCCCACACGCCGCCGTACTGGCCGAACGCGGTGCCGACCACGGCCACCGGCTTGCCGCCGAAGGCGCCGGCGCCGTAGGGGCGGGACAGCCAGTCGATGGCGTTCTTCAGGACGGCCGGGATGGTGCCGTTGTACTCGGGGGAGAAGAGCAGGAACGCGTCGGAGGCCTGGGCGGCGGCGCGCAGGCGCGCGGCGGCCTCCGGGACGCTGCCCTCGACGTCGATGTCCTCGTTGTAGAACGGGATCTCGGACAGACCCTCGAAGATCTCGACGTCCGCGCCCTCGGGCGCGAACTTGGCGGCCGCCTCGGCGAGCTGGCGGTTGGTCGAACCGGCGCGAAGGCTGCCGACGAGCGCGAGGATGCGAACAGACATGCGAACTCCAAAGATTCTGAAACGGTGCCGTGAGAAATCCGGACCGGGGTCCGTTTGATTTCTAGCACCTTAACCGGACCACGGTCCAGTTTTGTTCCCGATGCTTTACGCTGTCTTCATGTCCGCCTCCGTGCCGCCCTTCCCGGCTTCCCAGGAGCCCGTCGGCGAAGCCGAGTTGCTGCAGCTCGGACCCGCCGGGGACGAGCCGTGCCTGCGTGCCGACGCCGCCCGCAACCGAGCCGCGCTGCTGGAAGCCGCTTCCCGCCTGATCGCCGAGCACGGCGCGGCCGGGGTGACGATGGAGGCGGTGGCCGCGGCGGCCAAGGTCGGCAAGGGAACCGTCTTCCGCCGCTTCGGCGACCGCACGGGCCTGCTGATGGCGCTGCTGGACCACTCCGCGAGGAAGCTGCAGGCCGACTTCCTCGCCGGCCCGCCGCCGCTGGGCCCCGGCGCACCGCCCCTGGAGCGGCTGCGGGCGTTCGGCGTGGCGCTGTTGTACCGCTCGGCCGAGCAGCTCGACCTCCAGCTGGCCGCACAGCCCGAGCCGACCCGCCGGTTCGTCCACCCCTCCGCCGGCGCGCTCACGACCCACGTCATGGTCCTGCTGCGGCAGATCGTCCCGGACGCCGACTGCGAACTGCTGGCCCAGGCGCTGCTCGGCTACCTCGACCCCGCCCTCATCCACCACCTGACCCGCCAACGCGGAATCCCCCTGGAGCGCTTGGAGCGAGGCTGGGTGGACCTGGTCGCCCGAGTGACGAACACGGACCAGCCCACCTGCTGAGCGCGCGGGTCCTGGGTGCCAGGCCACCCACCCGCTGAGCCGAGTCCTCGGCGTGGAGCCGCCCGCTTGCTGGGGCCGCCCGGTGCGAGTACCGGGGCGCCCACCTGGCAAGCGTGCCCGCCCCTGGGCACTGGGCCGCCCATCTATTGGCCCCGCCCGCTCCCGGCCGTCGAGCTGCGCCGCCGGCCTGCTCAGCCGTGGTGGGCCGTGAACAGGGCGGCCAGTTGTTGCGGTGCGTCTGCCGTGAAGAGGGCGGCGCCCTGGTCCGCCGATTCTGTGGCGGAGCGTTCGCTGCGGGGGAACAGCTTCTCCTCGTAGGCGGTCAGCGCGGCCTCTGTGTCGCCGGGGTGTGAGGCGAGGGCGAGGCCCAGTTCGGCGCCGTCGAGCAGGGCGAGATTGGCGCCTTCGCCGGCGAAGGGGGACATCAGGTGCGCGGCGTCGCCCAGCAGGGTCACGCCCGGGACGCGCTGCCAGCGGTGCCCGACCGGCAGCGCGTGGATGCGCCGCGGGACGAGCGCGCCGTCGGCGTCCGCGATCAGCGCCCGCAGGCTCTTGTCCCAGTCGGCGAAGTGCTCCAGCACCCGTGCCCTGGCCGCCTCGGTGTCGGTGAAGTCGATGCCGTCGAGCCATTCCTCGGGGCTCTCCACCGCGGCGTAGACGTGCAGGCTGCCGTCGGTCTCCCGGTGGGCGAGGAAGCCGCGGCCCTCCCCGAGGGCGAACAGCATGCCGCCGCCGACCACCTCGGCGCTCACCGGGTGCCGCAGTTCCGCGTCGTGCAGGTCCGCCTCGACGAACGACACGCCGGTGTAGACGGGCCGGGCGTCGGACACGAGCGGGCGCACCCTCGACCAGGCCCCGTCGGCGCCGACCAGCAGGTCCGTGGTGAAGGCCGTGCCGTCGGCGAGCGCCACCTCGTGCCGGCCGTCGCCGAGCGCACGCGCGCCGGCGACCTTGGCGCCCCAGCGGACGGTGCCCTCGGGCAGTGAGCCGAGCAGCAGGTCGCGCAGGTCGCCGCGGTCGATCTCGGGGCGGCCTCCGGTGCCGTCGTCCGCTTCGTCGAAGACGACCGTCGCGTCCTTGTCGAGGACGCGGACGGCTTCGCCGCCCCGGTGGACGAGCGTCAGGAACTCCTCGTACAGCCCCGCGGCGCGCAGCGCCTGCTGTCCCGAGTCCTCGTGGATGTCCAGCATGCCGCCCTGGACGCGGGCCGTGGGGGAGGCGTCCAGGTCGTAGAGGGCGGCCTCGATGCCGTGCGCGTGCAGCACCCGCGCGAGGGCGAGCCCGCCCAGTCCGGCGCCGACGACGGTGATGGGGTGGTGCGTGGTCATGGCGTGCTCCTTGGGGTGGGTCGGTGAGGGAGGAGGGTCACTCGGGTACGGCGGTGCGCTCGATACCGGCGATCAGCGTCCGCCGCCCCCAGGCCAGGCGGGCCTCGGGCGTGCCCGACACCAGCGCGTCGCTCAGGGCGGCGATGCGCGGATGCGTGCGCTCCGGGAGGTCGCGCAGGGTGCCGCGCAGGGCGTCCCAGTCCTCCTCGGGGGTCTCGTCGGCGTGCTCCGCGGCGGACGCCGTCGCGTGCTGCAGCAGCAGGTCCACGCCCCAGGCGGCCTGCGCGGGCGGGACACCGCCCTCGTCCAGCAGGGACAGCAGCGTCTCGATCAGGTTCAGGTAGTGCGGACCGCTCGGTCGGGCGCTGAGCGCGGAACGGGCCAGGCTCGGGTGCGCGAACAGCATCTGGGTGTAGGAGTCCAGCAGCCGCTCCAGGCGCTCGCGCCAGTCACCCTCGGCCGGGGGCCGCCCGACGGTGCCGAGCAGCTCGTCCAGGACGGCCGCGTGCAGCTCCGCGGTGTTGCGGACGTAGACGTACAGCGAGGCGGGGCCGGTGTCGAGCTCCTGCGCCAGGCGCCGCATGGTCACCTTCTGCAACCCTTCGGCCCGCAGGATCGCGACGGCCGCGGCCACGATGCCCTCCCTGGTCAGAGCGGGCTTGGCCGGGCGCTCCCGGCGGCTGCGCGAGGTGTCGGATCGGTCTGTCATGGCTCCACCGTAACGAACATGTTCGGTGCGAACAAGTTCGTGACGAACATGTTCGTGCCATGTGGCTCGAACTCGCTCCCTACCGACTTGATTGCGAAGTTCCCCGACCCGGATCACGGGCGTCGGGTTCTGCGAAGATGCCGTACGTCATGGTGCAGATACCGAAAACGCCCGGGCCCTCGTCCCCGGCACCACGGCCCGTGCCGACGAGCGCCGATGTGGCCCGCCTGGCCGGAGTCTCGCGCGCGACCGTCTCCTACGTGCTCAACAACACCAGCGCCGTGCGCATCAGCGAGCCCACGCGCCGCCGTGTGCACGAAGCAGCCGAGGAACTGGGCTACGTCCCCCACGCCGCCGCCCGCAGCCTGCGCGCCGGGCACAGCCGACTCGTGCTGATGCCCGCGCCCGACGTCCCGGTCGGCCCGCTCTACAGCCGGTTCATCAGCGAGCTGCAGGGAGCGCTGGGCCGCCTCGACTACACGGTCGTGCAGTTCGGTTCGGTCGGTCTGCACGGTGACGAGGCCGTCCGCGCCTGGGCCGAGCTGCGGCCCGTGGCTGTACTGGTGCCCGGCCCGGGTCTGGGCCCGCAGGGCGTGAAGGTGCTCAAGGGCTCCGGCGCCCGGGCCGTGGTCACCCTCGGCCCCGAGCCCGTCGACGGCGCCCACTCCCTGCTGATGGACCACGAGGCCGTCGGCCACTGCGCGGGCAGGCACCTGCACGACCGCGGCCGGCGTCGTATCGGCGTGGTCGTGCCCCGCGAGCGCGGGCTGGAGTCCTTCTCCCTGCCCCGCCTCGAAGGCGTACGCGCCGCCCTGCACGGCACCACCGCCACCCTCACCGAGCTGCCCCTCGCCTACGAGGAGGACTCGGCGGCGCGCCTCGCCGCGCGCTGGCGCGATCTCGACCTCGACGCCGTCTTCGCGTACAACGACGAGTACGCGATGCTGCTGATGCGCGCCCTGCAGGACGAGGGCGTGCGCGTGCCGGAGGACGTGGCCGTCATCGGCGCCGACGACCTCATGCTCGGCCGGCTGCTCAGGCCCCGGCTGAGCACGGTCCACATCGAGCTGCCGTCCGGCCGCGGCCTCGCCGAACTGGTCGACCGCGCGGTCCGCGATCCGGGGGCCGCGCCCGAGAGGCACAAGGTGCTGGGCGCCACGGTGGTCCACCGCGACTCCAGCTGACACCACGGGAGGCGCGCATGCGCACGACGGTCGGCATCATCGGCGCGGGCCCCGCCGGACTGCTCCTCGCCCGGCTGCTGCACCGCACCGGCATCGACTGCGTCGTCCTGGAGGCCAGGTCGCGGGAGTACGTCGAGCACCGCCAGCGCGCCGGCATGCTGGAGCAGGGCACGGTCGACGCACTGCGCGAGGCGGGCGCGGCCGAGCGCCTGAACGCCGAGGGGCTGGTCCACCAGGGCATCGAGCTGCGCTTCGACCGGGAACGCCACCACATCGACTTCCCCACGCTCACCGGCGGCCGCACCGTCACCATCTACGCCCAGACCGAGATCGTGAAGGACCTCGTCGCCCTCCAACTGGCAGAGGGGCCGCCGCTGTTGTTCGAGGCGGAGGCGCTCGCGATCGAGAAGCCGGACAGCGACACGCCCGTCGTGCGGTTCGTGCACGAGGGCCGGGAGCAGACGCTCACCTGCGACTGGGTGGCCGGCTGCGACGGCTTCCACGGCATCTCCCGCGCCACGTTCCCGGCCGGCGCCGGCCGGACGTACGGGCACGACTACCCGTACTCCTGGCTCGGGATCCTCGCGGACGTCGCCCCGTCCTGCGAGGAACTCGTCTACGCGCGCGGGGAGAACGGCTTCGCCCTGCACAGCATGCGCTCCCCGCGCGTCTCCCGCCTCTATCTCCAGGTCCCCAACGACACCGACCCCGGCGACTGGCCGGACGACCGCATCTGGGACGAGCTCGCCGCCCGCTTCGCCGTCGACGCCGACTGGACGCTGCGCCGCGGCCCCATCACCGCCAAGGCGGTGACGCCGATGCGCAGCTACGTCCACGAGCCGATGCGCCACGGTCGCCTGCTGCTGGCCGGCGACGCCGCGCACATCGTCCCGCCCACCGGCGCCAAGGGCCTCAACCTGGCCGTCTCCGACGTCCGCGTCCTGGCCCGCGCCTTCGCCGGACTGCACCGCGGCGGCTCCGAGCAACTCCTCGACGACTATTCGCGGATGTGCCTTTCCCGTGTGTGGCAGGCCACGCGATTCTCCTACGAGATGACTAAGATGTTGCATGCTCAACCAGATGGGGACGCCTTCGAGAACCGGCTGCAGCTCGCGCGGTTGCGCCGGATCGCCGCGTCCCGCCACGCGGCGGCCGAACTCGCCGCCAACTACACGGGACTTCCGCTCATGATCTGAGCCCCCGGTGAGGAAACGGAGAGCCGTCATGCCGCTGCTCGACCCGAAGACCTGGCAGGCACGCCCGCTGTCGGGACCGGAGTACACCGTCACGGAGCCCGCCACCGGGGACACGCTGGCCACCGTCACCCTCGCCTCCGCCGAGGACGTCGCCGGCGCCGCCGAGACCGCCCGCGCCGCCCAGGCCGAGTGGGCCCGCCTCCCGCACTTCGTCCGCGCGGGCGTCCTGCGCAAGGCCGGCGACCTGTTCGCGGCGCACGCCGACGAACTGCGCGAGTGGCTCGTGCGCGAGTCCGGCTCGATCCCCGGCAAGGCCGACTTCGAACTGCACGTCGCCGCCCAGGAGTGCTACGAGGCCGCCGCGCTCGCCTCCCGCCCGGCCGGACAGATCCTGCCCAGCGAGGCGCCCCGCCTGTCCTACACCCGCCGCGTCCCGGTGGGCGTGGTCGGCGTGATCTCCCCGTTCAACGCGCCGCTGATCCTCTCCATCCGCTCGGTGGCCCCCGCCCTCGCGCTCGGCAACGCGGTCCTGCTCAAGCCGGACCCGCGGACCGCCGTCTGCGGCGGGCTGTCCCTGGCCGCGGTCTTCGCCGAGGCGGGCCTGCCCGAGGGGCTGCTGCACGTGCTGCCAGGCGGCCCCGACGTCGGCCAGGCACTCGTCGCCGACCCGAAGGTGCCGGTCATCTCCTTCACCGGTTCCACCGCCGCCGGCCGGGCCGTCGGCGAGGCCGCCGGACGCCACCTCAAGCGGGTCCACCTGGAACTGGGCGGCAACTCCGCCCTGGTCGTCCTGGAGGACGCCGACATCGACGCGGTGATCTCCACCGCCGCCTGGGGCTCGTTCTTCCACCAGGGCCAGATCTGCATGACGACCGGCCGCCACCTCGTCCACCAGTCGCTCTACGAGGAATACGTCGAGCGGCTCGCCGCCAAGGCGGACTCCCTGGCCGTCGGCGACCCGCACCGCGAACAGGTCCACCTCGGCCCGATCATCGACGACCGCCAGCTCACGAAGATCCACGGACTGGTCGAAGCCAGCACCTCGCACGGCGCCAAACTGGCCGCGGGCGGCACCCACGAGCGGCTGTTCTACCGGCCGACGGTCCTCGCGGGCGTCGTCGACAACACCCCCGCGTACGCCGAGGAGGTCTTCGGCCCGGTCGCGCCGGTCCGCTCCTTCGCCACCGCCGACGAGGCGGCCGCGCTCGCCGCGGCGGGGGAGTACGGCCTGTCCCTGGGCATCGTCACCCGCGACACCGCCCGCGGTCTCGACCTCGCCGAGCGCATCCCGACCGGCATCGTCCACATCAACGACCAAACGGTCAACGACGAGGCCGTGGCGCCCTTCGGCGGCATCGCCGCCTCCGGCACCGGCGCCCGTTTCGGCGGCGAGGCCAACCTGGAGGCCTTCACCGACGTCCGCTGGACGACGGTACGCGGAGACGTGGCGCCGTACCCCTTCTAGCCGTTCCCGGTCCGCGGGCGGCTGCTACTGGCCGTTCTGCTCGGCCTGCGCCTGCTGCTCGGCGACCGCCTTGCGGACCTCGTCCATGTCCAGCTTGCGCGCCTGCCCGATGACGTCCGTGAGGGCGGCCTCGGGCAGCGCGCCGGGCTGCGCGAACACGGCCACCTGGTCGCGGACGATCATCAGCGTCGGGATCGACTGGATGCCGAAGGCCGCGGCCAGTTCCGGCTGCGCCTCCGTGTCGATCTTGCCGAACACCAGGTCCGGGTTCTGCTCGGCCGCCTTCTCGTACACCGGCGCGAACTGACGGCACGGCCCGCACCAGGACGCCCAGAAGTCGATCAGGACGAAGTCGTTGTCCGTGACCGTCTGGTCGAAGTTCTCCTTGGTGAGCTCCACGGTGCTGCTCATGACCTTGATTCCCTCTTCCTGCTGTCGGGGCGAAGCCGTCGGCACAAACGCGGCCGGGCGGTCACCTATTCCGCGAGCCCCTACCCGTGTGGTCTCAGCGCACACCACCCACCAGACTGACCCCATGACGGAAACGGAAACCTTCGCGTACGACGTCGTGGTGCTCGGGGCCGGCCCGGTGGGGGAGAACGTCGCCGACCGCACCCGCGCGGCCGGCCTGTCCACCGCGGTCGTCGAGAGCGAGCTGGTCGGCGGCGAATGCTCGTACTGGGCCTGCATCCCCAGCAAGGCCCTGCTGCGCCCGGTGATCGCCCGCGCGGACGCCCGGCGCGTACCCGGCCTGCGCCAGTCGGTGCAGGGCCCCCTCGACGCCGCCGCGGTCCTCGCGCACCGCAACTACTACACCTCCGACTGGCACGACGAGGGCGCGGCCCAGTGGCTGGACGGCATCGGCGCCGACCTCCACCGCGGCCACGGACGGCTGACCGGCCCGCGCACGGTGACGGTCACCGCCTCCGACGGCACGCGGAAGGTGCTCACCGCCCGGCACGCGGTCGCCGTCTGCACCGGCACCGACGCCGTGCTGCCCGACCTGCCCGGCCTGGCCGACGTCAAGCCCTGGACCAGCCGGGAGGCCACCAGCGCCCAGGAGGTGCCCGGCCGGCTCGTGGTCGTCGGCGGCGGAGTGGTCGCCACCGAGATGGCCACCGCCTGGCAGGCCCTCGGCTCGCAGGTCACCGTCCTCGTCCGCGGCAAGGGCCTGCTGGGCCGCATGGAGCCGTTCGCCGGGGAACTCGTCGCCGAGGCCCTCACCGAGGCCGGCGCGGACGTCCGCACCGGCACCTCCGTCGCGTCGGTGACCCGCGAGAACGGCACGCTCGTCGTCGTGACCGACACCGGCGACCGCATCGAGGCCGACGAGATCCTCTTCGCCACCGGCCGCAGGCCGCGCACCGCCGACATCGGCCTGGACACCGTCGGCCTGGAGCCCGGCGGCTGGCTCCCGGTCGACGACAGTTTGCGCGTCACCGGCAACGACTGGCTCTACGCCGTCGGCGACGTCAACCACCGCGCCCTCCTCACCCACCAGGGCAAGTACCAGGCCCGCATCGCCGGTGCCGCCATCGCCGCGCGGGCCTCCGGGGTCCCCATCCTGGAGTCGGACGCCTGGGGCGCCCACGCCGCCACCGCCGACCATGCCGCCGTCCCCCAGGTCGTCTTCACCGACCCGGAGGCCGCCGCCGTCGGCCTCTCCCTCGCCGAGGCGGAACAGGCAGGCCACCGGGTGCGCGCCGTGGACGTCGAGATGAGCTCGGCCGCGGGCGCGGGCCTGTTCGCCGACGGCTACAAGGGCCGCGCCCGCATGGTCGTGGACCTGGAGGAGGAGATCCTGCGCGGGGTGACCTTCGTCGGCCCCGGCGTCGGCGAACTCATCCACTCCGCGACGATCGCGGTCGCCGGCCAGGTACCCGTCAGCCGTCTGTGGCACGCGGTCCCGTCGTTCCCGACGATCAGCGAGGTGTGGCTGCGGCTGCTGGAGGCCTACCGGGACAACTGACCGGCACGCGAGGGCACTTGGCCGCTCACGGCAGGTCGAAGCCGAGTGCCCTCGCCGCCTCCCCGGGCGTCGGCTGCGTCCACAGCCGCGCCATCGCCTCGCTCGACGACAGCGAGCGCGGCTCCGCCCGGTCGAGGTAGAGCATGCCGTCGAGATGATCCGTCTCGTGCTGCACGATCCGGGCCGGCCACCCGCTGAACACCTCGTCCACCGCGCGCCCGTTCTCGTCCTCGCCGGTCAGCCGCACCTGCGCGGGCCGCGCCACCACGGCCTGCCACCCCGGCACGCTCAGACAGCCCTCGAAGAAGGCGGCCCGCGCGGCCCCGACGGGCTCGTACGAGGGATTCACCAGGACCCGGAACGGCAGTCGCTCCCGGCCCCGGGCCACGCGGATCTCCTCCGGCACCGGTGCCGGGTCCTCGATCACCGCGATCCGCAGCCCCACGCCGACCTGCGGCGCCGCCAGCCCCACGCCCGGCGCCGCGTGCATGGTGACGCGCAGGGCCTCGACGAAGCGGGCGAACAGCGCCGGATCGAGCTGGCCGTCGAAGCGTTCGGTGCCGCGCCGCAGCACCGGATCACCGGCCGCGACGATCGGCAGCGGGCCGTCGGCGGCGAGGAGTTCCTCGACCTGCTCGGCAAGAGACGCGTGATCACGGGGAGTTGCCATGCGGCAAGCATCGCATGACGCCCCGGCACCCGCCGTCCGCCGTGTGGCGCACGCCACTTGCCCCGCCGGGAACTCGGGGCCGGCTCCCTCCGACTACTGGACCACCACAGCAACAGCGTCCCGTACCCCCGGAGAAGCCCGCCATGTCGTCCACCGCTGCCTCGCCTACCAAGGGCGAGATCGAACCCGACCCCGCCCCGGCACCGCCGCCCGGCCGATGGGCGCCCCTGCGGCCCCTGGTGCTGCGCCTGCACTTCTACGCCGGAGTGTTCGTCGCCCCGTTCCTGCTCGTCGCCGCCGTCACCGGCTTCCTGTACGCGGGCGCCTTCCAGGCCGAAAAGCTCCTCTACGCCCACGAGTTGAGCGTCGACGCGGTGGGCGGCGCCAAGCTGCCCGTCTCCCGGCAGGTGGCCGCCGCCCGCGAGGCCCACCCCGAGGGCACGGTGTCGGCGGTACGGCCCTCCCCGCACGCCGACGCCACGACCAGGGTGCTGCTGTCCGGCGTCCAGGGTGTCGAGCCCGGCCACACGCTCGCCGTCTTCGTCGACCCCTACACCGCCGAGGTGCGCGGCGCCCTCGAACAGTACGGCTCCACCGGCGCGTTGCCGCTGCGGACCTGGATCGACGAGTTCCACCGCGACCTCCACCTGGGCGAGAACGGCCGCCTCTACAGCGAGTTCGCGGCGAGCTGGCTGTGGGTGATCGCGGGCGGCGGGCTGGTGCTCTGGTTCTCCCGGCGCCGGGCCCTGCGGAAGGTGCGCGGCACCCGTGGCCGGCGCCGCACTCTGGGGCTGCACGGCACGGTCGGGGTGTGGGCCGCCGCCGGGTTCCTCTTCCTGTCGGCGACGGGCCTGACCTGGTCGACGTACGCCGGCGCGAACATCGACGAACTGCGCACCTCGCTGGGGCAGGCCACGCCGTCCGTCTCCGCCGTGGCCGGCGGCGAACACGCCGGTCACGGCGCCTCCGCCACGACCGGGTCCGGTGAACACGGTGTCGGCCTGGACAAGGTGCTCGCGGCGGCCCGGGCCGAGGGCCTGACCGACCCGGTGGAGATCGTGCCGCCCGCCGACGACACGTCCGCGTACGTCGTACGGCAGATCCAGCGCAGCTGGCCCGAGAAGCAGGACGCGGTCGCCGTCGACCCGGCCACCGGGCAGGTCACCGATGTCCTGCGGTTCGCGGACCACCCGCTGCTGGCGAAGCTGACCCGGTGGGGCATCGACCTGCACACCGGCATCCTGTTCGGCCTGGCCAACCAGGTCGCCCTGATGCTGCTGGCGCTCTCCCTGGTGATGCTGATCGTCTGGGGCTACCGCATGTGGTGGCAGCGCGGCCGCGCCTCCGCCTTCGGCCGGCCCGTCCCGCGCGGAGCCTGGCAGCGGGTGTCCCCGGCGGTCCTCGTGCCGGGCGTCGCCGTCATCGCCGTGGTCGGCTACTTCGTGCCCCTGCTCGGCATCCCGCTGGCCGCCTTCGTCGCCGTCGACGTCGTCCTCGGTGAGATCGCGCACCGGCGCAGCCGGCGGGCACCGGCCCTGAAGTAGCAGGCCGGGCCCGGTTCCTGTACGGAACCGGGCCCGGCCGACCGTCGTACGGTCCCGCTCAGACCTGCTCGAAGTCGCCCGCCAGCGCCGAGGCGATGCGCAGATGCGACTTGGCCTCCTCCCGCCGCCCCTGGCGCTCCAGCGTGCGGCCGAGCATCAGCCGGGCGTAGTGCTCGACCGGGTCGCGCTCGACGAGGACGCGCAACTCGGCCTCGGCGCGCCGCAATTGCGCGGAGTGGTAGTAGGAGCGGGCCAGCAGCAGCCGCGGGCCGGTCTGCTCCGGCACCTCCTCGACCAGGCCGCCCAGCACGCGCGCCGCGGCGGCGAAGTCCTTGGCGTCGAAGAACATCCGTGCGCGCTCCCAGCGCTCCGCCGGCGTTCCGTGGTCGTAGTACGTCATGTCCACTGCTGCCTCCTTCGGTCTGCCCAACCGCGGCGGTCCCTCGCCTATTCCGGTACGGCCTCCGGGCGGCCCTCAGGCCCTCTTCGCCGCGAGTTCCGCGTCGGCCCGCTCGGTCACCAGGGCCAGGACGCGGCCGGTGGCGGCGAGGTCCTCCGCCGGTATCCCGGACCAGATCCGAGCCGAGAGCTCCCCGGCCTCGGCCGCGACCTCGGCGTAGAGCGCGCGACCGGCGTCGGCCGCCCGGACGCGGGTCGCCTCGGCCGTCAGCAGCCCCTTGCCGAGCAGTTCCCCGACGACGTCCCGCGCCGCGGCGGTCTCCACCTTGAGCGAACCGGTGACCTGGGCGACGAGGGCGTCGCGCTCGACCGGTGCCCCGGCGACGACCACGGACCTGAGGGTGATGTGCTGCTGGAAGGTGAGGCCGTGCCGGCTCAGCACGCTCTCCAGGGCGGCGCGGGCGGCGTAGTGGGCCAGGCCCAGGGACCGGGCGTCGGCGACGGGTGCGGTGGTGGTCATGACTGCTCCTTCTTGTTCGGGCTGTTCTCGCTGAACGGATCAAGAGGTGCGTCGAGCAGGGTGGCCAGGTCGCGGGTGAACTCCCGCGCACGGGGGGCGTCGAGGCCGCCGAGCGGCGCCAGCAACTGCTCCAGCAGTCCCTGCACGACCTGGATCGCGCGCCGGGTGACCTCCTGGCCCCGCTCGGTGAGGGCCAGCTGCACGGCGCGCGGATCGCGGGGGTCCCGGGTGCGCTCCAGCAGGCCGGCCGACTCCAGGCCGCGCGCCAGCTTGGAGACGTAGAGCGCCTCGAGGCCGGTGTGGTCGGCGAGGCGGCGCTGGCTCGGCCGCTCGCCGTCGCGCTGCATGCCGTACAGCGAGGCCACCAGGGAGTACTGGGCGTGGGTGAGTCCGAGCGGCGCGACCGCCCGGTCGACCGCCACCCGCCACTTCATCGACAGACGCCACACCAGGAACCCGGGCGTCGCCTTCTCGGAACCGCTGCTCATGACGAATACCGTACATGGCTATTATGTACATGGCTATTAAATTCCGCTCCGTCCCCGGTGGCCTGCTGTTTCCGGTGGACCCCGGGGAGCCGGGACCGCCCGGGCGACGGACTGACGGGACCGCCCTGACGGGACTAGGTTGGGTTTCATGAGCAATCTTGATCGCGAGGCGGTTCCCGCCCTGTGCGGCGGCCGTGGCTTCGTGGTGGCGGAGCCCGTTCGCGAACTCCTCAGCCCGCGCACCGTCAAACTCGGCGAGTCGACCGAAGTCCGCCGTCTCCTGCCCAACCTCGGCCGCCGCATGGTGGGCGCCTGGTGCTTCGTCGATCACTACGGCCCCGACGACATCGCCGACGAACCGGGCATGCAGGTCCCGCCGCACCCGCACATGGGCCTGCAGACGGTGAGCTGGCTGCACCAGGGTGAGGTGCTGCACCGCGACTCGACCGGCAGCCTGCAGACGATCCGCCCCCGTGAGCTCGGGCTCATGACCTCGGGCCGGGCGATCAGCCACTCCGAGGAGAGCCCCCGTTCGCACGCCCGCTTCCTGCACGGCGCCCAGCTGTGGGTGGCCCTCCCCGACGGCCACCGCCACACCGACCCGCACTTCGAGCACCACGCCGAACTGCCCGTCGTCACGGCCCCGGGCCTGAAGGGCACCCTGATCCTCGGCGACCTCGACGGCGCGACCTCGCCCGGTACGACGTACACCCCCCTCGTCGGCGCCGACCTGGCCCTCTCCGAAGGGGCGGACGTACGCCTCCCGCTGGAGCCGGACTTCGAGTACGCCGTGCTGTCCATGTCCGGCGAGGCCCATGTCGACGGCGTGCCGCTGCTGCCGGGCTCGATGCTCTACCTCGGCTGCGGCCGCACCGAACTCCCGCTGCGCGCCGATTCGGACGCGGGGCTGATGCTCCTGGGCGGTGAACCGTTCGAGGAGGAGCTGATCATGTTCTGGAACTGGATCGGGCGGACCCAGGAGGAGATCGAACAGGCGCGCCGGGACTGGATGGAGGGCACCCGTTTCGGTGAGGTGAAGGGCTACGACGGCGCACCGCTGCCTGCTCCGGAGCTGCCGCCCCTGCCCCTGAAGCCGCGGGGCAGGGTGCGCTGACGTCGCGCACCTGATCGTGCGTCAGCCGTTCAGGATGCGTTCAGGCAGACGCTGCCAGGGTCGATCAGGACGACCGCCGTCGCGCGGTCGCCGCTTGTCACAGGGCGCTCGTCCCCTCGCGGGGCGGGCGCCCTGCCGTTCGACCCAGGAGCCCCCCACCATGCAGAAACCCGACATGCTCACCGACCTCGACGTCGCGAGCACGACCAAGTCGGTCATGAAGAAACTCCCGGAGGTGACACTGGCGTTCTGGATCATGAAGATCGCCGCCACCACCCTCGGCGAGACGGCCGGCGACCTCTTCTCGCAGACCCTGAAGCTCGGCTACTTCCTCACCACGATCGTCCTGTTCCTCGCCTTCGTGGTGACGCTGGTCGTCCAGCTCAGGTCCAGCCGCTACCACCCGTTCCTCTACTGGACCGTGATCCTGTCGACCAGCATGGCCGGCACCACGATGTCCGACTTCATGAACCGCGACGCCAGCGCCAAGTACCTGTCCAACGGCGCCACTTCGCTGGGCTGGGGACCGCAGGGCCTCGGCCTGGGCTACCCCGCGGGCGCCGCGATCCTCGTCTCGATGCTGCTCGTCATCTTCGCCGTCTGGAAGGCGGCCGGGATGACCTTCGTGATCCAGGACATCGTCACCTTCCGCGGCGAGGCGCTGTTCTGGTCGGCGATCCTCGTCTCCAACACCCTCGGCACGTCGATGGGCGACTTCCTCTCCGACAGCTCCGGACTCGGGTACGCCGGCGGCGCGCTGCTCGTGACGGGGGCACTCGCCGTCCTGGTCGCCCTCATGAAGGTCCCGGCGGTCCCGAACGTCCTTCTGTTCTGGATCGCGTTCGTCCTCACCCGGCCGCTCGGTGCGACGGCCGGTGACTTCCTGACCAAGCCCGTCGCCAAGGGCGGCCTCGACCTCGGCACGGCCGGTTCCTCGGCCGTGCTGCTGGCCGTCCTGTTCGGCCTGATGGCCCAGGCGCAGGTCCGGGAACGCCGGACGGCGGC
The DNA here is from genome assembly GCF_023516615.1 of Streptomyces panaciradicis. Lineage (GTDB taxonomy): Bacteria > Actinomycetota > Actinomycetes > Streptomycetales > Streptomycetaceae > Streptomyces > Streptomyces panaciradicis. The sequence continues at coordinate 19,740 of NZ_JAMGBF010000144.1, read as the reverse complement.
TCCGCGGGAGCGGGAGGAGGCCGTCGCCCAGCGGGCCGACTGAGCCGGCACGTCAGCCGGCCGGCACCTCAGCCGGTCGGCAGGTCCACCCGGAAGCGTGCGCCGCCCTCGTACCCGGCGTCGTACGACACGTCACCGCCGACGGCGCGGGCCAGGCGGCGCGCGAGCGGCAGGCCCAGTCCCGCGCCGTCGTGGCCGTCGTCCGGGTCGGCGCGGCGGCCGGGCTGGAAGAGCCGGTCGAGGAACGACTCCGGTACGCCCGCGCCGTCGTCCGTGACGGTGATGCGCAGACCGCCGGGCCGCGGTCGCGCGTTAACGGTCACGGTGGAGCGGGCGTACCGGATCGCGTTGGCCAGCACCGGGCTGACGATGCGTTCGAGGAGAGCGGGAGCGACGCCCGCCTCCAGGTCCCCCTCCGGTACGTCGACGACCGTCTTGACCGGTTCTCCCCGGTCCCGTGTGCCGAGGTGCGCGGTCAGCCGCCGCAGGACGGGCGCGACGGCGGCGGTCCCCGGAGCGGCCGAGGGGGTGCATGCGCTCTCCCGCGCGTCGTTCAGCAGGGTGTCGCAGATGGTGCGCATGGACCGGGCGGCGTCCGCTATCACCTCGTGCGTGGCGCGGGTCTCGGCGGCCGAGCGGGGGCGCGCCCGCCACCAGTCGAGTTCGACGACGATCCGGGTGAGCGGAGTGCGCAGTTCGTGCGACAACTCGCCGGTCAGCTGCCGCTCGTGCCGCAGCACCGTGCGGATCCGGTCCAGCAGCGCGTCCAACGAGGCGCCCAGCCGCGCCAGTTCGGCCGGATGGTGCTCGGCTCCGAAGCGGTCCTCCGAGCCGACGGCACTCCACTGCGTGGCCTGGTCCGTCATCGTGCGCACGGGACGCAGCGCCCGTCCCACGGCCAGGCGCGTCAGCACATAGGTGCAGGCCAGCATGACCGCGTCGAGGACCAGCGACCCGAGGAGGACCATCTGCGCCGAGTTGCGGTACGGGGCGAGGTCGAGGGCCGTGACGACGGTCGCGGCGCTGCGGCCGCCCGTGACGGGGCGGGAGCACAGGCGCACGAAGCGCGGGTTCTCGGCCCGTGCCGTCACACAGCCGCGCTCGCCGCCCGCGGCCAGCCGGTCGGCGGCGCGGGTCAGGGCGTTGCCGGCGGGTGCCCGCGGCGGTCTCTCCACCAGCCGTGTCCCGTCGTAGATCCATACGTTCGTATCGAGGAGGCGGTCGTCGGCGGTCTCCACCACACGCACACGGGGGCCGCGGGTGTCGACGGTCGTGGCGACGGCGGCCGCGCGGTCGCGCAGCACGTCGTCCGCCTGGTGCCGCAGCTGCCGGTCCAGCACGGCGTTGAACGCCACGGTCAGGACGGTCATCAGCAGCGCGGCGATGGTGAGCGCGACCAGCGAGAGGCGGCCGCGCAGGGTCCGTGGCGCCGAAGGGCGCGGAAGGCGCTTCATGACAGGCGGTGCCCGACCCCGCGGACGGTGGTGAGACTCAGGTCGCTGCCCGTGCCGCGCAGCTTGCGGCGCAGCCGGCTCAGGTACTGGTCCAGCGTGTTGTCGCTGACGTGCGCGCCGTCGGGCCAGGCCGCCCCCACGAGATCACGCCGGCTCACGAGGGAGCCGCCCGCCGCGACGAGGGTGGCCAGCAGACGGAACTCGGTGGGGGAGAGGTCGACGTGCGCCTCGCCGACCGCGGCGCTGTGCCGGGTCGCGTCCAGGACCAGGTCTCCCGCCCTGGCCACGGCCTGCGGCGCGGCACGTCTGACCGCGACCCGCAGCCGGGCGACGAGTTCGGCGAGATGGAACGGCTTGGAGAGGTAGTCGTCTGCACCGGCGGAGAACCCCGACAGCCGGTCGGTGAGGCCGTGGCGGGCGGTGAGGAAGATGATCGGCGCGGCGAACCCGTTGGCGCGCAGCGCCTGGCACACGTCCCGGCCGTCCGCGTCGGGCAGCCCGACGTCCAGGACGACCGCGGCGATGTCCTCGGCCGCCAGCCGCAGTGCGGTCGCCCCGTCGGCGGCGGGCACGGGCGCGAAGCCCTCGTCCGACAGGCCCCGGCGCAGCACGTCACGCAAGGCGTGATCGTCCTCGACGACCAGGATCTTGTGACGCATGCTGCTCCGTCCGGTGGGTGAAGGCGATTCGGTCGAGGGAGGAGGCGATTCGGTGGATGAAGACGATTCACGCAAACCGCTTACCGACTACAACCTTGTAGACACCGTCTGAACTGTAGACGATCGACAGGGGGCGTCCGTTCCCGCCCGTGACCCGAACGGCGCACATCTGAATGCGTGTCAGGTCTCACGGCCGGCGGGCCCCCGGTCCTGCGGAACCTCGCGCGCCGGCTCGTCTCCCGCGGGACGCGCTCGACGGATCTCGGGTGGCCGGACGTCCGTGACTGCCGCCCAATGGGGGCGAGACAGAGGAGGCGGTTCATGGCTGGCACCTACCGCGCCGGAACGAGCGTCGGGATGCGGCGCCGTACCGCCACGGAACCGGTGGCGCCGCCCTCGCCCCCGGCCCGCGCGCGTGGCGTACCGGAGACCGCGCCCCGGCAGCTGCACCGGGGCATGACCCTGGTCGCCACGATCAGCCTGTTCATTGGCACGCGTGCGGCCTGGACCGACGCGATGCTCTCGCGCCCGGCCGTCGCCGGGATCATCTCGGTCTGCTACGCCTCGATCCTCGTCTGCGCCGTTCTCGCGCTGACCGTGCGCACCCGCCGCGCGCTGATCCGGGTCGACGCGGCCGTCCTGGTCACGGCGGTGGTGCTGGTGACGTGCGGCTACGTGCTGGACCACATGGGCAGCGACGAGGGCGTGCTGACCGCTCAGGCGGCGAACGAGATCCTGCACGGCCGCCCGGTGTACGGCCGGCCGTGGCCGTGGCTGTTCGGCACCCCGCGCGTCGGGATCACCAAGACCATGTCGGGCGGCGCGGACGTCACCTACGGCTATCCGCCGCTGACGGCGCTGCTCGCGGCACCCGTGCACGCCGTCGTCCACTCCACGGCGGCCGCCACCCTGGTCACCACCTCCGCGCTCCTGCTCTCCTCCGTTCTCCTGTGGGTGCTGCTGCCGGCTCACTGGCGCTCCGCAGCCACCGCCGTCTGCCTCGGCTTCGGCTTCCTGCCGCACTACGCCTACCTCGGCTACCCCGCCGTCACGGCTCTCGCGCTCTTGGTGCCCGTGGTGGTCCGCTGGCCCGACACGGGCCGGGGCGGGCACCTCGGGCCGGGCGGCGTGCTGCGCGCGGCCTGTCTCGGCGCCGCCTGCGCCGCCCAGCAGCTCGCCTGGTTCCTGGCGCCCTTCCTGCTGATCGGCCTGTACGCCGTCCGGCGCGGCGAACTCGGCCCCCGGCGCGCCCTGGCCGTGACCGCCCGTTACGCCGCCACCGCCGCCCTGACCTGGTGCGCCGTCAACGCCTACTTCGCCGCGGAGGGGTTCTCGGCCTGGCTGGACGGCATTCTCCTGCCGCTCCAGCAGAAGGCGATCCTGCACGGGCAGGGCGTGATGGGACTCTCCTACTACTTCACCGACGGCAGCAGCCGCCTCGACTACTACTCCTACGGCAGCCAGCTGCTGCTGCTCGGCCTGCTCGCCGTCACGCTGCTGTTCGTGCGGCGCGTGGGCCCGGCCGTCACCGTGCTGCCGTGGATCGCGTTCTACGCGGCCACGCGCTCCCAGGACGGCTACTTCCTGATGATGACTCCGCTGTGGCTGGCGGCCGCGGCGACCGTCCCGGCGGCCGCGTTCGCCACCGCCTGGCAGCCGCGGCTGCCGCACGTCACCGGCCGGCGGGCGAAGGCCGCCCTGGCGGCCGTGCTGCTCACCCCCGCCGTCGTGTGCGTGATCGTCGCCGCCGCGAGCCCGCCGCCCCTGCACATGAGCCTCGCCCCCCGCTACGCCCAGCACGGCTCACGCGTCGGCATCACCGCCGTCCGCCTGCGGGCCGTCAACACGACGGGAACGCCGCTCTCCCCGCACTTCGCCAGCCGCCGGGGCCAGGGCGCCTCCAACTGGTGGACCATCGCCTCCGGCCCCGCCACGCTGGCACCGCACGCCTCGGCCCTCTACGTCGTCGAACCCCCGGGCGGCTTCCGCCCCGTGCCGAGCGGCCGTGCCAAGACCTACCTGATCGCCGTCACCGGAACACCGATGACGATCACCACGGCGCACCTCCCGGCGGCCCCTCCGCCCGCCCGCTGACCGGCAGGCGGTCGAGGACCGCGGCCGCGTCGCACCCGGGCGTCCGTCCGGGGGAGGTCCGCCTCAGTGGACGGTCGCGCTTCAGTGGGTGGCCGTGCATCAGTGGACGGTCGCGCTTCAGTGGGCGGCCGCGCCGGGGGCGGTCTTCTTCCGGGCGCGGTAGGCGGCGGCCTTGATCTTGTTGCCGCACGACTCCATGCCGCACCACTGGCGTCGCATGCCCCGGGAGCGGTCGATGTAGACCCGGGTGCATTCCGGGTTGCCGCATTCCTTCATCAGGGGCACGTCGGGGCCGCTGAGCAGCTCCACGGCCTGCCGGGCGACGGTGGCCAGGGCCTGCTCGGGCGTGGCCTCGGTGTGCCTGCCGGACAGGGTGAGCTGGGGGGTGACGGGCGTCTTGCGCGCGGCGGCGTTGAGCACGGCGAGCGCCTGCCGGTCGAAGCCCTCACCGAGTCGGCGGTCGGTCACCAGCCGGTAGATGGCCTCGCGCACGGTGGTCGCCTCGTGGACGTCGTCCTCGACGCCGGGGGTGATCGTGTCCACGAGCCCGGACTCCACGTACCACGCGTTCAACCGGTCCGGTGTCACGAACATCTCGAAACGGGCCGAGCGCCGGGCCCGGAGCGTGGCCGCGAAGTCCAGAGCCGGGTGGCCGCACACGAAGACATGATCGAGATTCACGTCACCATTTTGACAGGTGACCGGGGGGAGGTGCAAGGAGTGCCGTCCTACCGTCCGGCGCTCCGTCGCACCTCTTGGTGGGCTCGGCGAGCAGCAGCGGGTGCGGGGCCGGTTCGGCGCACAGGGCGCAGGCCGGCGTGGCGCGCAGCCGCTCTCCGCCGGACAGCACCTCGACCGGCAGGTGGGCACGCGGGCCCCGGAAGAGGAACCGCGCGAGCAGGTTCGTCCGCTCCGCCTCCGGCCGCCCCGGGGTGAACACGGCGAAGCTCTCCGCGACCGTGCGGTTGAGGTCCGGCAGGTCCAGCCGCTGGGAGAGGTAGGCGCTCCTCGATACACGGTCGATGTCGCGGGCATCCCAGCCATTGCCGCCGGCCGTATGCGCCCGCACCGGGTGAAAGTCCCTCCCGGCGCTCCGTGATGAACGGGAACGCGGCGTCGTCGCCGATACTTGGTCGGTGCGGTATGCGACGGATCTTCCGCTGCCCCACGACACGACCTGCCCTCAGGAAGGCTGAACCACGGTGACGACCGCCGCATATCAGGGTGAACCCGGATCCAACTCGGCGACCGCCGCGCGCGCCCTCTACCCCGACGCCGGGCACCTGCCCTGCACGAGCTTCGAACAGGCCCTGGACGCCGTGACGCTCGGCACCGCCGACGTCGCCGTCATCCCGGTCGACAACTCCGCGGCCGGTCGCGTCGCCGACGTGCACCACCTGCTGCCGGAGTCCGGCCTGTTCATCGTCGCCGAGTACTTCCTCGCCATCCGCTTCGACCTGATGGGCGTGCCCGGCGCCACCCTCGACCAGGTGGAGTGCGTACGCAGTCATGTGCACGCTCTGGGGCAGTGCCGCAAGGTGCTGCGGGAGGGCGGCTGGCGCACCCTCGTCAGCGACGACACCGCCGGGGCGGCCCGTGAGGTGGCCGAACTGGGCGACCCCCGGCACGCGGCGCTCGCTCCGCCCGCCGCGGCGGAGCTCTACGGTCTCGAGGTGCTGCGTGCCGAGGTCGAGGACGACCCGGACAACACCACGCGCTTCGTCGTCCTCTCCCGGGAAGCCGTCCTTGCCCCGCCCACCGGAGAGCCGACGATGACGAGTCTGTTCTTCAGCGTCCGCAACATCCCCAGCGCCCTGTACAAGGCGCTCGGCGGGTTCGCCACCAGCGGCGTGAACCTCACCAAGATCGAGAGCTACCAGATGGGCGCGGGCCTCAACGCCAGCCGCTTCTACGTCGAGATCGAGGGGCACCCCGACGACGAGCGCATCGCCCTCGCCCTGCACGAGCTGCGCTTCTTCTCCACCGAGGTACGCATCCTCGGCGTGTACCCCGCGCATCCGCACCGGCTGGCCGGCTGATCTGACTTCTGACGTCTGGCGTCTGGCGTCTGGCGTCTGACGTCTGGCTTCTGATGTCTGCCGGGTCCGGATCGGTGCGCGGCGGAATGCGCCGGTGGCGTCGTCGGTTGGTCGGAGCACGCACCGAGGGGAGAAGCCTTGACCCACTCCGACTCCGCCAACGAGCCGTCCAGACTCCGTCGCGTCCGTCTGCCCGGAACCGTGTCGCCGCCTCGTGAGGCCGCCGCCCGGCGTCCGGCGGGGGAGAAGGACGTACAGCAGGCGCCCGGAGCGCAGACGGCTCCGCAGAACATGGAATGAGCAGCGCCCGACGACCCTCGGGAACGCCTGGACCCAGGTGTTCCCGAGGGCCGTCGGTGTGTCAGGACGTCCCGAGGCCGTTGAGGAGGGTGTCGACGACGACGTCCGCCGCCTGTCCCGCGCTCAGTTCGGGCAGTTGCCGGGAGACCAGGTGCATCAGCTGGGGCAGCAGCGCGCTCGCCCAGCCCTGCGGGAGCCCCGGCCGCAGGAGGCCTTCCTCGGTGGCGCGCCGCAGGAAGGCGTCGACCTCCTCGACGGCCGCGTCGCGGCGGGCGTGGACGCTGTCGTCGGCGAGCATGCGGGCGAGGTCGACGGGCCAGGTGCGGTTGACGGCGATGATGTTCTCTACGTAGCGGTGCAGGGCGACGGCCACGGGCGCCTCGCGCAGCCGCGCCTCTTCGATGGCGCTTTCGATCGCCGTCAGGCGTGCCTCGTAGATGGCCGTGAGGAGGTCCTCCCGGGAGGCGAAGCGGCGGTAGACGGTGCGCCGGTCGACCCCTGCCTCGGCGGCGATGCTCGCGATGCTCGCGCCGGGGTCGGCGGCGAGCATACGTGCGCCGGTGGTCAGGACGGCTTCCAGATTGCGCGCTGCGTCGGCTCTCACCGCACCGAGTCTAGTGGCGGAATGTGATGCCTGAGACATCTAACGCCTCTCGGGAGTAGAGACATGCGTCCTAAGTGCTACATTCAAGTGACAGATATGCGCTGGTAGTGCCAGATCCTTGAGCTTCCCGGAGAGGTGTGTTTCCGATGTCGTATGCAGCCAAGTCCTCCACGTCCAAGGCGAGCGGTGTCGCCGCAGCGATGAGCGCGCTGGTCCTCGCGGTCCTTCTCGCGGCCCTGGATCAGACGATCGTCTCCACCGCCCTGCCCCGGATAGCCGAGGACCTGAACGGCTTCGACGACATCGCCTGGGTCAGCGCCGCCTACCTGCTCGCGTCGACGGCGGTCACCCCGCTGTGGGGCAAGCTCGGCGACATGTTCGGCCGCAAGCGGCTGTACCTGGCCTCCACCTCGATCTTCCTGATCGCTTCGGTGGCCTGCGGCCTGGCCCAGAACCTTGCCGAGCTCATCGGCGCCCGCGTCCTCCAGGGCGTCGGAGGCGGCGGCATGATCGTGCTGACCTTCGCCCTCGTCGGCGACATCGTCGCCCCGAGCGAACGCGGCCGCTACCAGGGCCTGTTCGGCTCGGTCTACGGTGTCGCCAGCATCGTCGGCCCCCTGCTGGGCGGCATCTTCACCGACCAGCTGTCCTGGCGGTGGGCCTTCCTCGTCAACCTGCCCGTCGGCCTCGTCGCCCTCGCCATCGCCGCGCGAGCGCTGCCCGCCGCCACCAGGGGCACCCGGGCCCGCATCGACTACCCCGGCGCCACCCTGCTGGCCGCGATCGCCACCGGACTGGTCCTCGTCACGTCCTTCGGCGAACGCTGGGGCTGGGGCTCACCGGCCATCGTCGGCCTGATCGCCGCCACCGTCGCGCCGGCCGTGCTGCTGGTCCCGGTCGAGCGCCGCGCCACCGCGCCGGTCCTGCCGCCGGCGATGTTCGCCTCCCGGACGGTGGTGCTCTCCTCGCTGATCGGCTTCCTCGCCAACGCCGCGATGTTCGCGGTCCTGGTCTACCTGCCGACGTACCTCCAGATCGTGCACGGCGTCTCGGCGACGCTCTCCGGCGTCCACATGCTGCCGCTCGTCGCCGGACTGGTCATCAGCCAGTCCCTGGCCGGGCGCTGGGCCGCCCACGTCGAGCGGCTGCGGGCCATCCTGCTCGTGGGTCTGCTCGCCAACCTCGCCGGGCTGCTCCTGCTCGGCACCATCGGGGCGGCCACCGACACCCTGGTGCTGAGCGTGTACTTCCTCATCACCGGTGTCGGCATCGGCATGGTGCCCATGGTCGTGCTGACCACCGTCCAGAACAGCGTGCCCGCGGCCGACCTGGGCGCCGCCAGTGCCGTCGTCACCTTCGCCCGCTCCATCGGCGCTGCCTTCGGAGTCGCCGTCTTCGGCACCCTCCTCAACACCGGCTTCGCCGACCGCACCCGCGCCCTGCCGACCGGCGGCGGCTTCGACGCGACCCGCCCCGACACCATCGGCCGACTGCCCGGCGCCCTGCGCGACAGCGCACTGGACGCCTTCGCCCACGCCACGGCCACCGGCTACCTGTGGATCGCGCCCACCGTCGCCCTCGGCGTCCTGTCGGCTCTCTTCCTGAAGCCGACGCGGAAGACCGACGACCCGACCGCGGCCTCGGGCCAGGGCGACCCCGTGGCCGTCGAGAAATCCGGGCGCCCGTCGGTGGCGTCGGCGCGTTCGTAGGGGTGTCGCCGGGGCGCCGGCCACGCCGCCCAACGGCCATGAGGGAGGCGGCAGTTGACGGCGTCCGAGGGCGGCGGGGTGTTGCGTCCGCCGCCCTTGGACGGGATCAGCGGGCGATGGCCCGGAGGCGGCGACGTAGCCCAGGGCCTTGACGTTGGGGTCCCCTCAGGAAGGCGGGAATTTTTCCCGGCTCTCGCGACGTTTCGGCTCTGCCGGATTCGTCACCGCTTCGGCGGGTGACGAATCTGTCACGCAGGTTGTCACCTGCCAAGATGGTGACGAATGTGGAGCTGCTCGGGCCGCCGACGTGCGAGCCTGGAGCCCTGCGCGAACGACGCGAACGGAAAGGTGAGGTGCCATGAGCGACGCCGAGGAGAGGGCGCTGCTGGCGGGCGGCTGCTTCTGGGGTATGCAGGAGCTGATCAGGGCGCTGCCCGGGGTGACCCGCACGCGGGTGGGCTACAGCGGCGACAACGACAAGCCCAACGCCACCTATCGCGACCACGGAAAGCACGCGGAGTCGATCGAGATCACCTTCGATCCCACGGTCACCGACTACCGCACGATCCTGGAGTACTTCTTCCAGATCCACGACCCGAGCACGAGGAACCGGCAGGGCAACGACATCGGTGCCAGCTACCGCTCCGCGATCTTCTACTTCGACGAGGAGCAGCGCCGCGTCGCCGAGGACACCATCGCCGACGTCGACGCGTCCGGCCTGTGGCCGGGTCCGGTGGTGACCGAGGTGGTGCCGGCCGGCCCGTTCTGGGAGGCGGAGCCGGAGCACCAGGACTACCTCCAGCGCTACCCGGACGGCTACACCTGCCACTTCCCGCGCCCGAACTGGCGCCTTCCCAAGCGCGCCGAGGCCTGACCGCCTCGATCCCGCAGTATCCGACCGACCCCCGGGCGCCCTTCGCCCGGGGGTCGGCCCGTGTTCGCCCCGATCCCGGTTTTACGCACGCTCAAGATGAGCTAAGCAGCAGAAGTGCTACTCTGATGTGACAGTTGATGATGTCGCCTGTCACGCGCAGGGCGTCGACGTACGGGAAGCCGGAGGAAGCACATGATCATCTACGACAGGCTCTTCGTCGGAGGTTCCTGGGTCCGGCCGGACAGTCCGGAGCTGCTCGACATCGCCTCCCCGCACGACCGGTCGGTGATCGGACGCGCCGCGCAGGCGCGGCCGGCGGACATCGACCGGGCGCTCGCCGCGGCGCGCACGTCCTTCGAGAAGGGCGAATGGCGTCTGGCCCCGCCGGAGCGGCGCATCGCGGTCCTGAGGCGGTTCAACGCGCTGCGCGAGGAGAACGCGGAGAGGATCGCGCACCTGATCTCGCTGGAGAACGGGTCGGCCGGCTGGTTCACGCGCGCCGGGCAGCCGGGCCTGACCCGCCAGGCGAACGCCTACCTGAAGGCGGCCGAGGAGTTCGCCTGGGAGGAGACGCTCGTCCCCTCCGACCCGTCGTCTCCCGTGCGCAGTGTGGTGCGCCGCGAGGCGGTCGGCGTCGTGGCCGCGGTGATCCCGTGGAACTCGCCCTTCTCCTCGGCCACCGCGAAGATCATCCCCGCGCTGCTCGCGGGCAACTCCGTGGTGCTGAAGGTGTCTCCGGAGAACTCGCTGAGCATGGGCTTCCTCGCCGAACTGCTGGAGCGCGTGGGCCTGCCCGAAGGGGTGATCAGCGTGCTGCCTGCCGACCGGGAGACCAGCGAGTACCTGATCTCGCACCGGGAGGTCGACAAGATCGCGTTCACCGGCTCGACGCGGGCCGGCCGCCGCATCGCCGCCATCGCGGGCGAGCAGCTCAAGCGGGTCAGCCTGGAACTGGGCGGCAAGTCGGCCGCGATCATCCTTCCCGACGCCGACCTCGCCAAGGCCGTCGCGGGTCTGCGGTTCGGCTCCCTGCTCAACAACGGCGAGTCCTGCATCGCCCAGACCCGCGTCCTCGCCCCGCGCAGCCGGTACGAGGAGGTCGTGACCGCGCTGAAGGAGCTCGTCGAATCGCTGAAGGTGGGCGATCCCAGCGACCCCGACACCTTCATCGGCCCGATGATCCGCCCCGACCAGCAGGAGCGCGTGCGCGACTACATCCGGCTCGGCATCGAGGAGGGCGCCCGCCTGGTCACCGGCGGTCCGCAGCTCCCCGAGGGCCTGGAGAGGGGCAACTACGTCACCCCCACCGTCTTCGCCGACGTCGACAACTCCATGCGGATCGCGCAGGAGGAGATCTTCGGCCCCGTCCTGGTCGTCATCGCCTACGACGACGAGGACGACGCCGTCCGCATCGCCGACGACTCCGAGTACGGCCTGTCCGGCGGCGTCTGGTCCGCCGACGAGGAACACGCCCTGGCGGTCGCCCGCCGCCTGCGCACGGGCACCGTCACCGTCAACGGGGCCTCCATCGCCTTCGACGGCCCCTTCGGCGGCTTCAAGGCCAGCGGCATCGGCCGCGAGTACGGGGCTGTCGGGCTCGGCACCTACACCGAGTACAAGACCATCACCGTCTGACCCGAACGCGTCCATGCGTAACCCGTCAGGGCGGTTTCTTCTTACGGAAGTGTGACGTCATTTCACCTGCCCTGAGTGCGCGCCCTCAGTGTTCGTCACCGGCTTGACAGGTGACGCGGTGCTGGGCATGCTGATGAACGTCCGAGGCGACAGGCCCGGACGCCGTCCACGAACGACGAAGTGGAGCACGGTCATGAACAAGGGGCTCACCACGGAAGCCGCCGAGGCGGCGGTACGGCACGCGCGCTTCGGCAAGCTCCCCGAGCGCATCCGCTTCGAGGACATGACCGAGGCGGTCGAGGCTGCTCCGGCCGGCGCGGTGAACGCGTCGTACGACCCGGAGGGGTCCTGGAAGTACTACTCCTGCCTCGCCCTCGACCTGGGTCTGTAACCACCCCGCGCATCCGCGCCACCATCGAAAGTGAGATCACATTCATGGACATGAAGCTCGAAGTCGTCGTCCTGCCCGTCGGTGACGTCGACCGTGCCAAGGGCTTCTACGTGGAGCGGCTCGGCTGGCGCCTCGACGCGGACTTCCCCATCAACGACGGCTACCGGATCGTGCAGGTGACCCCGCCGGGCTCCGCGTGCTCGATCATCTTCGGTGAGGGCCTCACCGAGCAGGAGGCGGGCACACTCCACGGCCTCCAACTGACCGTCACGGACATCCTCGAGGCCCAGGAGGAGCTCGCCTCGCGCGGCGTGGAGGTGTCCGGTCCGTTCCGTGACGAGACCGGCGCCTTCCACCACGCCGGCGACATGGGCCGGGTGGCCGGCGTGCACCCCGAGCGGGCCAGCTACGGCACCTTCGCCGCCTTCAAGGACCCCGACGGCAACGAGTGGTTCCTGCAGGAGATCACCGAGCGCGCCCCCGGCCGCTGACAGCGAGGGAGCGCGGATCATGGCGGAGAAGCCGAAGCCGAAGCCGAAGCCGAAGCCGAGGCCGAAGGCGAAGCCGCGGCCCCGGACCGGGGGCGCTCCGGTCGGGCGGCGGGCGATGCTGGGCATGCTCGGAGCGGGTGCGGCGGGGCTCGCCGCCGCGCCGTACCTCCAGCGGGGCTGGGAGGGGTTCCTCGCCGCGGCCTCGGAGGTCGACGCCACCGGCCTGACCGGTCTGCTGCCCGACCCGGGCGGCTTCCGTTACTACAGCGTCGTCGGCTCGGTGCCGCACAAGGACGAGACGAACTACGAACTCCGCGTCGGCGGGCTGGTGGAGCGGCCGCGGACCTACACGCTCGACGAACTGCGCGCACTGCCGCAGACCCGAGTGGTCCACGACGTCCTGTGCACCGACGGGTGGCGCGTCGACGACACGCCCTTCGAGGGAGTGCCGCTGGCGGACCTCCTCGACGCCGCCGGGGTGCGTTCCCCGGGTGCGGCGGTCCACTTCACCTGCTTCGACGGCGCCTACACCGAGAGCCTCACTCTGGAACAGGCCCGCCGGTCGGACGTTCTGGTGGCACTCGGCATGCAGGACAAGCCCATCACCCACGCGCACGGCGGCCCGGTCCGCCTCTACGTGGCGCCCATGTACTTCTACAAGTCGGCCAAGTGGCTCTCCGGCATCACGGTCACCGACAAGGTCGTCCCCGGATACTGGGAGGAGCGCGGTTATGCGGTCGACGGCTGGCTCGACGGAGCCGACCGGCACGGCGGCGCGGCCTGAACACGAGGGCCGGATACGCCGGTTCAGCACCGCCGAGCGCATGGTCCACCGGGCGACCGGTTACCTGATGCTGCTGTGCCTGGTCTCGGCCGCCTGTCTCTACCTCGGACCTTTGGCCCAACTCGTCGGACGCAGGCATCTGTTGGCCACGGTCCACGAGTGGTCCGGCGTCGCGCTGCCCCTGCCGTCACTGCTGGGGCTCCTCTCGCCCGCCTTCCGCGCGGACCTGCGCCGACTCAACCGCTTCGCGGTGTACGACCGTCAGTGGCTGCGCGCCGTCCGCAGGCGCCGTACGTCACCCGAGGCGCGCCCGGCCGGCAAGTTCAACGCGGGCCAGAAGCTGTACGCGGGCTGGATCGCCGGCGCCGTGCTGGTGATGCTGTCCACCGGCCTGCTGATGTGGTTCACGGGGCTGTTGCCCTTCGTGTCCCGCACCAGCGCCATCTTCGTGCACGACCTCGTGGCCTGGGCGATCACCTTCGTCCTCCTCGGCCACATGCGCAAGGCGTTCGCGGACCCCGAGGCGCGCCTGGGGATGCGCACCGGTCACGTCAGCCGAGCCTGGGCACAGCGCCACCACTCGCGCTGGCTGCGGGAGGAACAGCGCCGCCGGACGGGCGAGGACGCCCAAGGCGCGACGCGCTGACCGCAACGCCCCCTGATCAAGCCTGAGTTGGCGATCGGCGCGCGCCCGTGTGCCGCACGCGCACATGCGCCGTAGCGGCCGGACCTACACCCACCTACCGAACGGGAAACCCATGAGACGACTTCTCACCGTCCTTGCCGCCGGCGTGCCCCTGGCCGCGGCGCTGTACCTGCCGACCGCCTCGGCGGAGCCACGGGGTTCCGCCGCCGCAGCCCCGTTCGGCTGCTCGGCGCCGTCCGTGAAGGCGCCGGCCGGCACCGAGGTGGAGTCCGTGTCCGCGGCCGGCCGGCAGGGCGGCACCATCACCGGTTCCGGCGTCCTGGGCGGCTCGGTCTCCGGGGTCCCGGCCTACTGCGAGGTGACGGTGACCCTCACCCATCCGGGCGCCAACGACCATGCCACCGTGCGTACCTGGCTGCCCGTCAGCGGATGGAACGGCCGCTTCCAGGGTCTCGGCGGTGCCGCCTACCTGGCCGGTGACAACGGTGTCGGACTGGGCACCGCCGTCAAGAACGGCTACGCCGCCGTCACCACCGACGCCGGCGTCGGTGACGCCCTGGACACCGGCTGGGCGCTGGACGGCGAGGGCCGGGTCGACACCGCCCTGCTGAAGAACTTCGCCTCCCGCTCCCAGCACGAGGCGGCGGTCGTCGGCAAGCAGGTCGTCGGCGCGGTCTACGGCAGGCGCCCCGCCCACTCCTACTTCACCGGCTGCTCCACCGGCGGCCGCCAGGGCTACATGGAGGCCCAGCGCCACCCCGGCGACTACGACGGCATCCTCGCCGACGCGCCCGCCGTCAACTGGGACGAGTTCGAAGTCGCCACCCTGTGGCCGCAGGTGGTCATGCACAACGAGAAGACCTACCCGTCCCGGTGCGAGTTCGACGCCTTCACCAAGGCCGCCGTCAGGGCCTGCGACTCGCTCGACGGCGTCCGCGACGGCCTGGTCGGCGACCCCTCCCGCTGCGACTTCGACCCACGCCGGCTGATCGGGACCAAAGTCACGTGCGAGGGCGAGGAGTTGACCGTCACGGCGGCCGACGCCACCGTCGTACGCAAGATCTGGGACGGTCCGCGCACCGCCTCCGGGAAGAGGCTCTGGTACGGCGTCCCCATCGGCGCCGACATATGGGCCCTGGCCGGGCACTCCGACCCCGACGCCGACGGGCACGTCACGGCCGCGCCGTTCCCGGTGCCGGCCGCCTGGGTGAAGCTGTGGGTGGCGAAGGACCCGTCCCTCGACGTCACGCAGCTCACCTACGACCGTTTCACCCGGCTGTTCAGGCAGTCCCAGGCGGCGTACGACGACATCATCGGCACGGACGACCCCGATCTGTCGGCCTTCCGCGAGGCCGGCGGCAAGCTGCTGACCTGGCACGGCGACGCCGACCAGTACATTCCCGCCCAGGGCACCGTGCGGTACCGCCAGACGGTCGAGCGGGAACTCGGCGGAACCGAGAAGGTCGACGACTTCTACCGCCTCTTCCTCGCCCCCAGCACCGACCACTGCGGACTCGACGGCGGTGACGGTTCGGCCGACGGTCTCGCCGCGCTGACCGACTGGGTCGAGCACGGCAAGGCGCCCAGGACGCTGCCCGCCACCCTGATCGACGCAGACGGCCACAGCGTCACCCGCGACCTGTGTGGCTACCCGCGGGTGTCCCGCTACAAGGGCCACGGCGACCCGGCCGCCGCCTCCAGCTTCACCTGCGTCTCCCCGCCCCGGCACTGAACGGCACCCTCTCGCGGAGGCGACCTGCTGAGGCGGGGGGCGCGGGTCCATGTGCGGGAGGGGCCGGCAGCGGATGCTGTCGGCCCCTCCCGCACAGGTGACGGCTCACCTCGCCTGCAGCGGCCCCGCGAAGGACTTGCGCAGCGATGCGGGGGCGGCCAGGGGGAGGAGCGCGGCGAGCATCCTGCCCCTGACCGTGCTCGGCTCGCGCGTCAGTTCGACGTCGCCCCGGGTGCCGTCGCCCTCGGGGGTCAGCGGCCGGGCTCGGCGGTCACGCTCCTGCTGCGGGCGTGGCGACCGCGGCGCGGTCGCTCAGGGCGAGTCTGAAGGCGGCCGCGTTCGCAGCGCCGGACGCCGCCGACAGGATCACGATCTTCAGCTCGGAGTCCCCGTCGGTCAGGACGTCGCAGTCCACCTCCACGGCACCGGCGACGGGATGCTCGACCCTCTTGCGGTCCTCGCGGTGCGCGCCCACCGTGCCGCTCGCCCACAGCCGCGCGAACGTCTCGTTGCCGGTGACCAGCACCTGGATCAGCTCGGTCAGCCGGGCGTCGTGCGGGAAGCGGCCGGCCGCGCGGCGCAGGTCGGAGACGACGGCCAGGTCGGAGGTGTGGCCGTCCCGTACGAGCACCGGCCACAGGGCGATGCGGACACGGTCGGGGCCGACTGGGAAGCGCTCCCGGGCGAAGTTGCGCAGCCCGGGCGGCGCGAGCGCCGGGTCGCCGAGCAGCGCCGCCCATCCGGGGTTCCACCACAGCATCTGCCAGTCGGCCGCGAACACGGCCACCGCGACGTCTCCGAGCCGGTCGACCACGCGCCGGACGCCGGGCGGGATCGTATCGGGCACGACTCCGGCGTCCGGAGCGGCCAGGCCCGCCAGACGGTGCAGGTGGTCGCGCTCGGCGGAGCTCAGGTGCAGCGCGTTCGCCAGGGACGCGACCACCTGGGCGGAGGGTGTCGTGGCCCGCCCCTGCTCCAGCCGCACCACGTAGTCGACCGACACACCGGCGCGTTCGGCGAGTTCCTCGCGGCGCAGTCCCGCCGCGCGTCGTCCCGGCCCGGAGGGAAGCCCCACCGAGGACGGCGACAGCCGCTCCCGCCAGGCGCGGATCGTCGCGCCCAGTCCGACCCCGTCTCTCGCCGTCATGCGATCCATCCTGCCTGGAAGTCCCCCTGTGGTCCTGGTACTGCCTTTCCTACGGTCGACGTCTCCCTGGCGCAGGGTGCGTCGGCCCCTGAACGATCGACGCATGACCACCACGTTCATCACCGGAGCCAACAAGGGGCTCGGCCACGAGACCGCACGCCGTCTCGTCGCGCTCGGCCACACCGTGATCCTGGGCGCGCGCGACCCCGGGCGCGGGGCCGCTGCCGCCGCCGCGCTGGGCGCGCGATTCGTCCCCATCGACGTCACCGACGACGCCTCCGTCGCGGCGGCCGCCGCCGACGTCGCCGCGCACGAGGGCGTGGTCGACGTCCTGATCAACAACGCCGGCGTGCACGGCCCCCACGGCGATCCCGGCGAACTGACCGGCGCCGACGCGCTGAGCGTCTTCGACGTCAACGTCTTCGGCGTGATCCGCACGACCACCGCGTTCCTTCCGCTGCTGCGCCGGTCCCCGGACCCGGTCGTCGTCAACGTCAGCAGCGGAATGGGGTCCCTCGCGCTCACCCAGGACCCGTCGAGAATCGAGTCGTCGGTGATCGCGCCTCTCTACACGGCCTCCAAAGCGGCCCTGACGATGCTGACCACTCAATACGCCAAGGCCTTCAAGGACATTCGCGTCAACGCCGCCGATCCCGGTTACACGGCGACCGACCTCAACGGCCACTCCGGCCCCCAGACCGTCACCGAGGGCACCGACGCGATCGTCCGCCTCGCCACCGAAAAACCCGGCGCCGGCACCGGACGATTCATCGACCGCGACGGCCCTGTCGCCTGATCCGGAAATCCCCCGGCAAAAGGCCCCCGGCGCCGACGGGAGTTGGCGCCGGGGCCGATTGTCAGTGCCGCGTCCTACTCTCGCAATATGACCTACAGCGTCTGGCACAGGGGCCTCGGCATCACGCTCGACCTGACCGAGGCCGATCTCGGGCATCCCGAATACCCTCGGCTGCTCGACGAGATCTACGGCAATTACCAACCGGATCTTCTCTACTGCCTGGAAGCCCATGAGGACGAGGGCTTCATCTGCCCGGGCTTCATGACCATCCGCAAGGTCGACGGCCGTCCGCACGCCATGCATGTGGCAAAAGGAGAACGCCCCGAGACGAAGGCCGAAAGCGATCTCCACAAGGCGCTGGGGGAATACACGGCGAAGGTCGCCGCGGGGGAGGGATTCCGGGTGACCCGGCCGGAGGGAGACCGACCGGAAATGGGGCGCGCGGATGTCACGGTCGAGGGCGCGGACAGCCGTCGCCTCGCCTATGAAATCCAGCTGGCCGCGATAGCGGGCGGTTCCGTCGACGACCGCACCCGGATCGCGCGCCGGGCCGGGCTGACCCCGCTCTGGCTGGTCAACAACGAGAACGCGATACCGATCGACCGCGCCCCCTGGGCCCGGCTGAACGTACAGAGCTGGCGTGACGTGACCGACCGTGCCGCCCTGCCGGTGCGCGGCGGCATCAAGCAACTGCACATGTCCCGCTGCGACTGGGGCAACCCGGTGCCCTGCCCGCGCCAGGGCGCCGGCCGCTGCGGCGGCAGGCACGCACTGTGGGAGCCGGTCCGGGGGCTCTACTACGACGACGTCATCCGGCGCGCGGCGACGGGCGAGCTGGTCTCGCTGTACCTGCCCCACCCGGCGGGCCGCCGCGGCTGGCATATGTGGGTCACCCCCACCGACAAGGAGGAGTTCCTCGAAGGCCGGCCCGAGCCCGATCCGGGCGGGCCGGGTGTGCGCCCCGCGGAGGCGGCGGGCCGGACCGGGCGTTCCCGCGCCGACGGGGCGGAGGACGGCGTACGGTCCGAGCTCACCCGCGCGCGGGACGACGGGCAGTCCATCGACGCCTCGCTGTGGCACACCGAACCCGGGCCGTCCGAGTTCTCCCGGCCCTTCGTCGTCGGCGAGTTCGTCATACCCGGTGACCTGGTGGCCGCCCGGCGCACCTTCACCCGCGCGCTGGAGCACGCCGCGGACATCGCCGCGCATCTGCCCAGCGGCGCGGACATCGCGGCCGGCCGCGCGGAGATCTCCGGCGATCAGCGGGAGCGTCTGGTGGACGCGCGGGAGCGGTGCCGGCGCCTCGCCGAGGAGATGCACACCCACCCCTGGTGGGAAACGGTCGGCGACCGCCACGCCGCCCGGGAGGCGGTGACGTACGCCGCGACCCACGACCACCTCTCCTCCTGGACTTTCCGTCCAGGAGTTGGACCATTAGTCTAGGCGCGTGACGGAGGAACAGACTCTGGATGCGGAGAGGGACGCGATCCTCGCCGCGCTGCGTCCTGTCGCGGACGGGATCGCGGCGACGTTCGGGCCGGTCTGCGAGGCGGTCCTGCACGACTACCGGCACCCGGAGAACTCGGTCGTCGCCGTCGCCGGCTCGGTGACCGGGCGGGCGGTGGGCGGCGCGATGAGCGAGATCGGTATGCGGGTCCTCGCCCGCGGCGACCGGGCCGAGGACGAGCTGAACTACGTCACCCGCGCCCGCTCGGGCAAGCTGGTCAAGGCGTCGACCCTGGTGCTGCGCGACTCCACGGGAGCGGTCTTCGGCGCCCTGTGCCTCAACGTGGACGTCACCGCGGTGAGCGAGGCCCACGCCCTGCTCGGCGCCCTCGCCGGAGCCACCGGCACCGTGGCCGAACCCCCCGTCACCACCTTCGGCAACGACATCGACTCCGTCGTGGACGCCATCCTCGACGCCCACCGGATCGGGCCGGACCGGCCCTGGGGCGGACTCGACCGCACCCAGCGCCTCGCCCTGTTCCGCGGCCTCGACGAACACGGCGTCTTCGCCGTGCGCCGCGCCGTCGAGCAGGTCGCCGCCAGACTCGGCATCTCCCGTGCCTCCGCCTACAGCTACCTCTCCCAGTCCCGCGCGGCCGACGACCCCACCGCCACCCCGGCGAGCGCCCCTATCACTGCCCCGGCGAGCGCTGCGACCGGCGATCCGGTCCCCGTCCCGGCAAGCGCCCAGGCCGCCACCCCGGCGAGAGCCGCAGCCGCTGCCCCGGCGAGCGCCGCAGCCGCTGCTCCGGCGAGCGCTGCGACCGGCGATCCGGTCCCCGTCCCGGCAAGCGCCCAGGCCCCCGCCCCGGCAAGCGCCCAGGCCGCCACCCCGGCGAGAGCCGCAGCCGCTGCCCCGGCGAGCGCCGCAGCCGCTGC
>NZ_JAMGBF010000143.1 GCF_023516615.1 Streptomyces panaciradicis | reverse complement strand
CAGCAGCCGCAGCGCCGCCAGGGCCGCCCCCGCCGCCGCGGGCGCCAGGCCCGTGTCGAAGATGAACGTGCGGGCCGCGTTGACGAGGTGCTCGATCACCTTCGCCGGGCCCAGCACAGCCCCGCCCTGACTGCCGAGGGACTTCGACAGCGTGAGCGTCACGACGACGTCGCCCTCGCCCGCCAGGCCCGCCGCCCACGCGGCCCCCCGGCCCCCGTCCCCCAGCACGCCGAGCCCGTGCGCGTCGTCGACCAGCAGTCCCGCGCCCCGCTCCCGGCAGGCGGCGGCGAGCGCGGTCAGCGGGGCCGCGTCCCCGTCGACCGAGAAGACCGTGTCGGAGACGACGACGGCCGGGCCGTCGTGCGTCCCCAGCGCCTTGCGCACCGCCTCCGGGTCCGCGTGCGGCACGACCTGCGTGCCGCCCCGGGCGAGCCGGCAGCCGTCGATCAGCGAGGCGTGGTTGCCCGCGTCGGAGACGATCAGCGAGCCGTGCGAGGCCAGCGCGGTGACGGCGGCGAGGTTGGCGGCGTAGCCGGAGGAGAAGACGAGCGCCGCCTCGAAGCCGCAGAAGTCGGCCAGCTCCCGCTCCAGCTCGGTGTGCAGTTCCGTGGTGCCGGTGACGAGCCGGGACCCGGTGGAGCCGCCGCCCCAGGTCCGGGCGGCCTCGGCCGCCCCCGCGGCGACCTCGGGGTGGTGGGTCAGCCCCAGGTAGTCGTTGCTCGCGAGGTCGAGGAGCGGGGAGTGGGCCGGGCGCGGCCGCAGAATCCGTACGAGCCCGGCGCGACGGCGCAGCTCCGCCTGCTCGTCGATCCAGCCGAACGCCATGGCTCCTCCGGGGCTTTTGTAGGCAGTGGACAGACACTAGCCGCACGGGCCGCCCCCCATGATGTGGCAATACCCACACGTCGAAGCGCACGTCTTGTTCAATCTCTCCTTGGCCCGGGGCGGGTGGGTAGGACAGGATCGGCTCTCATGGACCTGCTGAACACGCTGGTGGACAAGGGGCTTCGGCGCGAGCTGCCGACCCGCGAGGAGGCTCTGGCCGTCCTCGCCACTTCCGACGACGACGTGCTCGACGTGGTGGCCGCGGCCGGAAAGGTGCGCCGGCACTGGTTCGGCCGACGGGTGAAACTGAACTACCTCGTCAATCTCAAGTCCGGGCTGTGTCCGGAGGACTGCTCCTACTGCTCCCAGCGGCTCGGCTCCAGCACCGGCATCCTCAAGTACACCTGGCTCAAGCCGGAGCAGGCCTCCCAGGCCGCCGCGGCCGGGCTGGCGGGAGGCGCCAAGCGGGTGTGCCTGGTGGCGTCCGGGCGCGGCCCGACCGACCGTGACGTCGACCGGGTCGCGGGCACCATCAAGGCGATCAAGGAGCAGAACGAGGGCGTGGAGGTGTGCGCCTGCCTCGGTCTGCTCTCCGACGGCCAGGCCGAGCGGCTGCGCGAGGCGGGCGCGGACGCCTACAACCACAACCTGAACACGTCGGAGTCGACGTACGGCGACATCACGACCACGCACACCTACGCCGACCGCGTCGACACCGTGAACAAGGCGCACGCGGCCGGTCTGTCCGCCTGCTCCGGGCTGATCGCGGGCATGGGCGAGAGCGACGAGGACCTGGTCGACGTCGTCTTCTCGCTGCGGGCGCTGGACCCGGACTCGGTGCCGGTGAACTTCCTCATCCCGGTCGAGGGCACCCCGCTGGCCGCGGAGTGGAACCTCACCCCGCAGCGCTGCCTGCGCATCCTGGCGATGGTCCGCTTCGTGTGCCCCGACATCGAGGTGCGCATCGCGGGCGGCCGCGAGGTCCATCTGCGCTCGATGCAGCCGGTCGCGCTGCACCTGGCCAACTCGATCTTCCTGGGCGACTACCTCACCACCGAGGGCCAGGCGGGCAAGGCCGACCTGGAGATGATCGCGGACGCCGGTTTCGAGGTGGAGGGCGCCGATCAGGTGACCCTGCCCGAGCACCGGGTGCACGCCGGCGGGGGCTGCGGGTCGCACGCCGAGGCCGGCTGCGGGTCGCACGAGGACGCCGGGTGCGGGTCGCACGAGGGCGGCGGGGTGTGCGGTACGGCAGCCGCCGGTGCCGCCGCTGCCGCGCCGGCGGCCAACGAGCCCCGTACCGACCTGGTCGCCGTACGCCGCCGTGGCGCCGGCACGGACCTCGCGCCCAATGCCTGACCTGTCCGTCCCGGAGCTGCTGGAGCTCGACCGGCGGCATGTGTGGCACCCGTACGGGCCGATGCCGGGGCAGGCCGAACCGCTCGTCGTGGAGGCGGCGAGCGGGGTGCGGCTGCGCCTCGCCGACGGTTCGGGCGAACTGGTCGACGGCATGTCGTCCTGGTGGTCGGCGATCCACGGCTACAACCACCCGGTGCTCAACGAGGCCGCCGCCGACCAGCTCGGCCGGATGAGCCACGTGATGTTCGGCGGCCTCACCCACGAACCGGCCGTGCGCCTCGCGAAGCTCCTTGTCGACATGTCGCCCGACGGTCTGGAGCACGTCTTCCTCGCCGACTCCGGCTCGGTGTCGGTCGAGGTCGCCGTGAAGATGTGCCTGCAGTACTGGCGTTCGCTGGGCCGGCCCGGCAAGCGACGGCTGCTGACCTGGCGGGGCGGGTACCACGGCGACACCTGGCAGCCGATGTCGGTGTGCGACCCCGAGGGCGGGATGCACGAGCTGTGGAGCGGGGTGCTGCCCCGGCAGGTGTTCGTCGACGCGCCTCCGGCCGCGTACGAGGAGGCGTACGCCGAGTCGCTGCGCTCGGCGATCGCCGAGCACGCCGACGAGCTCGCCGCGGTGATCGTCGAGCCGGTGGTGCAGGGCGCGGGCGGGATGCGGTTCCACTCCCCCGCCTATCTGCGGGTGCTGCGTGAGGCGTGCGACGCGCACGACGTGCTGCTGGTGTTCGACGAGATCGCCACCGGTTTCGGCCGGACGGGCGCGCTGTTCGCGGCGGAGCACGCGGCGGTGACGCCGGACGTGATGTGCGTCGGCAAGGCGCTGACCGGCGGCTATCTGACGATGGCGGCGACGCTGTGCACCGCGCGCGTGGCCGACGGCATCTCCCGGGGCGAGGTCCCGGTGCTCGCGCACGGCCCGACCTTCATGGGCAACCCGCTCGCGGCGTCCGTCGCCTGCGCCTCGATCGAGCTGCTGCTGGGCCAGGACTGGCTCGCGGAGGTCAAACGGATCGAGACGGGACTGCGGGAGGGCCTGGCGCCCGCCCGCGATCTGCCCGGCGTGCAGGACGTCCGCGTGCTGGGTGCCATCGGGGTCGTCCAGCTGGACCACGCCGTCGACATGAAGGCGGCCACGGACGCGGCGGTGCGCGAGGGCGTCTGGCTGCGGCCGTTCCGCGACCTGGTCTACACGATGCCGCCCTACGTCACCGGGGACGAGGACCTGGCACGGATCGCGCGCGCGTTGTGCGCCGCGGCGCGGGAGGGATGACATGCCGGTACTGGTGATCACGGGCACGGGCACGGAGGTCGGCAAGACCGTCACCACGGCGGCCGTGGCCGCGGCGGCCGTCGCGGCCGGGCGTTCCGTGGCCGTGCTCAAGGCCGCGCAGACGGGCGTACGGCCGGACGAGCGCGGGGACGCCGACGAGGTCGCGCGGCTCGCGGGAGCCGTGACGACGGCCGAACTGGCCCGCTATCCCGAGCCGTTGGCTCCGGCGACCGCGGCCCGCCGGGCCGGTATGACCCCGGTGCGCCCGCAGGACGTCGCCGAGGCCGCCGGAAAACTGGCGGCCGCGCACGACCTGGTGCTGGTGGAGGGCGCCGGCGGGCTGCTCGTGCGGTTCGACGAGGCGGGCGGCACCCTGGCGGACGCGGCGCAGCTGCTGCGGGCACCGGTGCTGGTGGTGGCCACGGCAGGGCTGGGGACGCTGAACACGACCGAACTGACGGCGCGCGAACTCCGCTCCCGTGACGTGGAGTTGCTGGGCGTCGTCATCGGCGGCTGGCCCGACTCCCCCGACCTGGCGATGCGCTGCAACGTCACGGACCTCCCGGACGTCGCCGGAGCCCCGCTGCTGGGCGCCCTGCCGATGGGCGCCGGGGCCCTCGACCCCGCGGGCTTCCGCGCCGCGGCGCCGGGCTGGCTGGCACCGCGGCTGAACGGCACGTGGGACGCCGAGGTGTTCCGGGGGCGTGAGGCCGCCGACGGCGGGGCCTAGGAATCGCCGCCCGCGAGCAGCCGTACCAGCTCGATCCGTGAGCGGATCCCCAACCGTTCGAACACGCCCCGCAGATGGTGGTCGATCGTGCGGGGGCTGAGGGCGAGGCGGGTGGCGATCTCCCGGTTGGTGGCTCCGTCGGCCGCCATGCGGGCGATCACCAGCTGCTGGGCGGTCAGCCGGCCGCCGGGTCCGCCGTCGGTGGGCGCCGGGGCGGCCGGTGCGCCCAGGGCGCGCAGTTCCGCCCGGGCCTGCAGGGCGCAGTGCGGGGCGCCGAACTGCTCGAACGCCTCCAGGGCGCTGTGCAGCCGGTCGCGGGCCTCGGTACGGCGGCGCAGCCGGCGCAGCGCGGCGCCGAACAGCAGCTCGGTGCGGGCGCGTTCGAAGTCGCGGGTGCCGCGGGCGTGCAGGTCGAGGGCCTCGTGGTAGAGGTCGACCGCCTCGGCGCCGGGTGCCAGCAGGGCACGGCAGCGGGCGCTGAGGGCCAGCTCGTCGGGACTGCGCACGGCCGTCGCCCAGCGGTGGTAGTCGGCGTGCGCGGCCCGGGCGACGCGGGGGTCGCCGGTCCGCACCGCGGCCTCCACGTAGTGCGGGGTGGCCAGGTGCCGGATGGCGCGGTGGCCGTGGCCGGGGCCGAATCCGGCGAGGGCGCGCAGCCGGGCCGCGGCGCCGGCGAAGCGCCCCTCCGCGAGGTCGAGGAAGGCGAGCGCCCACTGGGCGAGCGCGGCGGGCAGTCCGAGGCCCCGGGCGAGGGCGTACGACCGTACGGCCGCCGCCCGTTCACGGCAGAGGTCCGCGGCGCCGGTGACCGCGGCGAACATGGCGAGTGCGGCCTGCAGATGGCAGGCGCCGTTGTCCTGGCCGGAGGCGTACGCCTGCCGGAGGGCGTCCGTCGCGGCGGCCGCGCCGGCGTCCGGGCGGCCGGTCCAGAAGTCGGCGTAGGCGCGGAACTCCAGGGCCTGCGCCACGGTGGCGGTCGCGCCCCGTGCCTGGGCGGAGGTGGCCGCCCGCACGGTCGCGGTGGCGGCGCGGGCATGGTCGCCGAGCATGAGCGCGGCGATGCCCGCGTGGAGGAGCACGGTGGGGTCGCCGCCCGGTCCGCACCGCCCGGCCGCCGCCTCCAGCAGGTCCCGCGCGTCCTCGTAACGTCCGTCCACGGCGGCGGCGAGTCCGCCGAGCGCGCCGGGCGGTTCGATCCCCAGCCGCTCCGCAGCCCGCACGGCGTCCCGGCAGCGGCGCAGGTCCCCGGTGTAGATGACGGCCTCGGTGGCACGGGCCAGAAGGTGCGGCGCGTCGAGGGAGCCGGAAGTGTGCGCGGGACCGTCGGCCCGGGCGGGCTGCGCCGCCGTCAGCAGGGCGTCGAAGGCCTCCGTCGCGTTCTCCGCGCGTAGCGCGAACAGACCGGTGAGCGTGTCGTCGGCCGCCCCGGCACGCAGCAGCCCGCGGGCGCGGTCGGCGTCGCCGGACTGCCAGGCGTCGGTGGCGGCGCGGGTGAGCAGGCGGCCCTGGCGGGCGGGGTCGGGGCTCAGTGCCGCGGCCTGTTCCGTCAGGGCCCGGGCGAGTGTGAGCCGGCCGGTCGCGCGCGCCTGTGCGGCGGCCGCCGACAGCTCCGCGACGAGCCGTCCGCTGGGTCCGAGGGCGCCCGCCGCCCGGTGCCAGGACCGGCGCGGTTTCTCGCCGTCGCCGTTCAGGACGCGGGCGAGCAGCCGGTGGGCCTCGCGCCGGTCCGACGGCGCCCCGGACTCGTAGGCGGCGATCCTGGTCCAGGCGTCGCGGAAGACGACGCCGCCCGCGCCGGCGTGCGCGATGCCGGCGGCCTCGGCGGCCTCCAGGGGGCGGGTGTCGAGGCGGGCGGCGGCGACGGCGCGCAGGAAGGCGTGGGTGGCGAGCGGGTACTGGTCGGCGGCGGCGAGGAGCAGCAGCAGGCGGGTGCCGTCCGGCAGTGCGCGCAGTTCGGCGCGCAGGGCCCGCAGCAACCGCGGTGCCAGCAGGGCGGGTTGGGTGGGGAGCGGGTCGAGACCTGAGCGCTGGCGGTCGGTGAGGCGGGTCGCGAGTTCGGCGGCGGCGCGCGCGTCGCCGTACACGGCGTGCAGGACCCGCACGCGGACGCCCTCGAGGAGTGCGGGCGCCGTGGACCGCGGTGGCGAAGTGCGGGGAAGAGGCGGGGGGTTCACCGGAGTCACCACACAATTGACGTTACTGGCGGGTTACTTGAATCGTAAAGACCGGCGATCTCACCGATGCGGCGCGCGTAGACCCACGCCGACACTCCTGACGAACCCCACCCGTGTCAGGAGGCATCATGCAGCGCCACACGCGTCGTATCGCCACGGCACTGTCGGCCGTGGCCGCATCGCTCCTCGTGTCCCTCCCCCTCACCGCCGCCCCCGCCCAGGCGGCGACCCACGACCCCGTCGTCTTCGTGCACGGCCTGAGCAGTGACGCGAGCAGCTGGGACGACTGGATCGCGGACTTCGAGGCGGACGGCTACGCGCCCTCCGAACTGGACGCGTTCTCGTACGACTGGTCCAAGTCGAACGCCACCACCGCCCAGCAACTGGCCACCGAGGTCAGGAACGTGCTCGCGAGAACCGGCGCCTCGAAGGTGGACCTGGTCGTCCACTCCATGGGCGCGCTGTCCTCCCGCTACTACCTGAAGAACCTGGGCGGGACGTCGTACGTCGACGACTTCGTCTCGGTCGCCGGCGTCAACCACGGTACGTCCGTGGCCTCGTGGTGCGCCTGGCTGTACACCTCGTGCAAGGAGATGCAGCAGGGCAGCTCCTTCCTGACCGCGCTGAACTCCGGCGACGAGACGCCGGGCGCCGTGTCCTACGCCAGCTACTGGTCCGACTGCGACAGCGCGGTCGTCCCCAACAGCTCGGCACTTCTGAGCGGCGCGACCAACGTCGACGCGGGCTGCATCTCGCACACCGACATGAACAACGACCCCGGTGTGTACCAGCAGGTGCGGAACTTCATCGGCTGACCTGCGACGAGGGTGCACGGGGCCCGATCGGGGGACAATCGCGGTAAGGCCCGTCCGGTGGAGGAGGTCCCCATGCCGCTACGGTCGACCGGTTCCGCGAGGCCGCCCCGGGATCCCGTGCACCACCCGCTGTTCGCCCGCTGCTACGCCCGCGCCAGCGTCGCCGCCGAGACCCGGCTGGGGATGGGCGGCATCCGCGACCGTCTGCTGGCCGGGCTGTCGGGGCGGGTGATCGAGATCGGCGCGGGCAACGGCCTGAACTTCGCCCGCTATCCGCGCACGGTCTCGGAGGTCGTCGCCATCGAACCGGAGCGGCGCCTGCGGCAGTTGGCCGTCGAGAACGCCCTGCGCGCCGAGGTGCCGGTGGACGTGGCACCGGGCGCCGCGGAGGCGCTGCCCGTCAAGAGCGAGGCGTTCGACGCGGTCGTGGTGTCCCTGGTGCTGTGCAGCGTGCGGGACGTGCCGCGGGCGCTCACGGAGATCCGGCGGGTGCTGCGGCCCGGCGGTGTCGTGCGGTTCTTCGAGCACGGCCGGGGCGGCGGAGCGGCGATGCACTTCGCCCAGCGCGCCCTGGACCGCACCCTGTGGCCCCCGCTGAGCGGTGGCTGTCATCTGGCCCGCGACCCGGTCGCCGCCCTGCGCGAGGCCGGCTTCGAACTGGGCCCCTACCGGAGGCTGTTGATGCCGGAGAGCGGCCCCACGCTGCCCACCTCCTACTGCGTGCTGGGCACGGCGTGGCGGCCGGAGCGCGCGGGGCCGGCCGTCTGACTCACGCCGTCCAGCCGCGCAGTTCGGCCGCGATGTCGTACACCGTGGCGTTGCCGCGCTTGACCATGCGGGCCAGATCCCGGACCTGCGTCGGCGAGGTGGAGACCCGCAGGCCGCTGGCGACCAGGTAGGCGTAGGCCACGGCCGAGGCGAAGAGGGCGTTCGAGCGCTCCAACGCGGGGATGTGGATGAGGAGTTGGAGAAGGGCGGCGGCGCGCGCGTGCGGGTTGTCGTAGACGGGGACGTCGAATATCTCGGCCTCGTGGCGGGCCACGGCGGCGACGAGGGCGCCCCAGTCGATGACCTGGGGGTCCCCGGGCGTCCGCTGCTCGGCGAGCATGAGCAGCCAGGCGAGGTCGATGCTGAGGTCGCTCAAGGGATCAGCGGCGACCTTCGCGCGCGGTGTCGTTCTCGCCGCCGAACTCCTCGGCGAAGACGGACTCGTACTGCTTCATGAAGTCGGCGGCGGCCTCCACGAACGTCTGGCCGACCTCTCCGGTGTCCTGTCTCACCAGTTCCTCTATGTAGCGGTTGACGCTCATGCCCCGGGCCAGGGCACGCTCACGGGCCGCGCGGGCCGTGCCCTCGTCGACTCTCACGTTCAGCTGGGTCTTCGCCATACCTCGAAGCTAGCGCCGAACCGCTAGCACGGCAAGGTCCCCCCACGGGTGGAGGATGGCCCTTACATCGGTATCAGGGATTCGACCTGCGGTGGAGACCGGCCGGGACCTTCGGCGGATGTCGGCCGCGAACGGCTCACACTAATCTCGGCCACGACGGAGGAGTCGGCACGTCCACGTGAGCGAGGAGGCAGCCTTGTCCACACCTGCTGCGGAGCACGCCCCGGGCCAGGCGCCGGCCGACGGGATCGCGGCCCGCGCCCGCGGTCTGACCAAGGCGTACGGCTCCGGCGAGACGACCGTCCTGGCCCTGGACTCGGTGGACGTGGACATCGCGCGCGGCCGCTTCACGGCGGTCATGGGCCCCTCCGGCTCGGGGAAGTCCACCCTGATGCACTGCCTGGCCGGCCTCGACACGGTCTCGGCCGGTCAGGTCTGGCTCGGCGACACCGAGATCACCGGGCTGAAGGAGCGCGAGCTGACCCGGCTCAGGCGGGACCGGATCGGGTTCATGTTCCAGTCGTTCAACCTGATCCCGACGCTGGACGCGGCCGAGAACATCACCCTGCCCATGGACATCGCCGGCAAGAAGCCCGACGAGAAGTGGCTGGCCCAGGTCATCGACACCCTCGGGCTGCGGGACCGCCTCAAGCACCGGCCCGCCGAACTGTCCGGCGGCCAGCAGCAGCGCGTCGCCTGTGCCCGGGCGCTGGTCTCCCGCCCCGAGCTGATCTTCGCGGACGAGCCGACGGGCAACCTGGACTCGCGGGCCGGACTCGAGGTGCTCGCGTTCCTGCGCCAGGCCGTCGACGAGCTGGGCCAGACCGTCGTCATGGTCACCCACGACCCCGGCGCCGCCGCCCACTCCGATCTGGTGCTGTTCCTCGGGGACGGGCGCATCGTGGACGAGATGGAACGGCCGACGGCGGAGGCGGTGCTGGAGCGCATGAAGCGTTTCGACGTCCTGCGCGGCCAGGTCGAGGCCACGGACGGACAGGAGTAGGCCGGTGCTGAAGGCGACGCTCCGCAGCTTCCTCGCGCACAAGGGCCGGCTGCTGCTGTCGGCCCTCGCCATCCTCCTGTCCGTGGCGTTCGTCGCGGGCAGCCTGATCTTCTCCGACACGGTCACCCGCACCTTCGACCGGCTCTTCGCCCACACCTCCGCCGACGTCACCGTCCAGCCCAAGAAGGACCTGAAGTCCTCGGTGCCCACCGGCGAGACGCAGACCGTGCCCGCCGCGCTCGCCAAGCGGCTGGCAGCGGTCCCGGGGGTGAAGTCCGCGCACGCCGACGTCGGCGTCGACAACATCACCATCGTCGACCGGAACAACAAGTCGGTGGGACCGACCAGCGGCGCCCCCACCATCGCCACCGACTGGTACCTCACCCCCCGCAGCCCCGTGAAGCTGACCTCCGGCCACGCCCCGCACGGCCCCGGCGAGGCCCTGCTGGACGCGGACACCGCCGACAAGAAGCACGTGCGCATCGGCGACACGCTCACGCTGATGGCCCAGCCCGGCACGTTCAAGGTCCGGGTCACCGGCATCGCCACCTTCACCACCACCAACCCCGGCGCCGCCCTGGTCTACCTGGACCCCGAGATCGCCGCCGGCAAACTGCTCGGCTCCGCGGACCGGGCGACGAGCATCTCCGTGGACGCGGCGAAGGGCGTCAGCGACGCGCAGCTCAAGCGCCGCGTCCTCGCCGTCACCGGCATCGGCGCCTACGACGTGAAGACGGCCGACGAGCAGGCCAAGTCCTCGGCGGAGCAGCTCGGCGGCTTCCTCGACGTCATCAAGTACGTGATGCTCGGCTTCGCGGGGATCGCGGTCCTGGTCGGCATCTTCCTGATCGTCAACACCTTCTCGATGCTGATCGCCCAGCGCACCCGTGAACTGGGCCTGCTGCGGGCCCTGGGCGCCGACCGGCGCCAGGTGCGGCGCTCGGTGCTCACCGAGGCGGTCCTGCTCGGCGTGACCGGCTCCACGCTCGGCCTCGCCGCCGGCATCGGGCTGGCCGCCGGCCTGATCAAGCTCATGAGCGCGTTCGGGATGAACCTCAAGGCCACCGAGATGGTGGTGGGCTGGGGCACGCCCGTGGCGGCCTACGTCGTCGGCATCGGCGTCACCTTCGTGGCCGCCTACCTCCCGGCCCGCCGGGCGGCGGGCGTCTCTCCGATGGCCGCGCTCTCGGACGCCGAGAGCGCCGGGATCGGCCGGCCGCTGCGTACCCGGGCGATCGTCGGGGCGGTCGTCGGGGCGCTCGGCGCGGCCGCCCTGGCGGGCTGCGCCGCCTCCTCGAAGACGGCGTCCGCGGCCTCCCTGCTGGGGCTCGGGGTCGTGCTGACACTGATCGCGACCGTCGTCGCGGGCCCGCTGCTGGTGCGTCCCGTGATCCGGGTCCTCGGCGGCGCCTTCCCGGCGCTGTTCGGCTCGGTCGGCCGCATGAGCCAGCGCAACGCCCTGCGCAATCCGCGCCGTACCGGCGCCACCGCGGCCGCGCTCATGGTCGGCCTGGCCCTGGTGGGCGGGATGTCGGTGGCGAGCGCGTCGATGTCCAAGTCCTTCGACCGGCAGATCGACAAGACGCTGGGCGCCGACTTCATGGTGCAGAACAGCAACTTCATGCCGTTCTCCCAGGAGGTCACCGACAAGGTGCGGGCCACGGACGGCGTCGGCCTCGTGGTCCGGGAGCGGTTCACGGGGATCGCGCTGCGGCTGCCCGACGGCAAGCGCGTCGAGACGACGGCGGCCGGTTTCGACCCGCGGCTCGACGATGTCGCCCACATCGCCTACGCGCGCGGCGACACGGCGGCCGCGCTGGCGGAGGGCAACATCGCCATGGACCGCAAGTACGCCGAGGACCACGGCGTACGGATGGGCGCCGTGCTCCCCGCCCAGTTCCCCGGCGGGCACACCGCCCAGGTGAGGGTGGCGGCCCTGACGAACCAGGAGGGCTCCAGCGGCTTCGGCAGCGAGGGCGGGCTCTTCTTCGGCATCTCCACGGTGGAGAAGTACGTGCCGAACGGCCAGGACACGGTCCTGTTCGTCAACCGCGCCGCCGGCACCGGCGCCGACCAGCTACGCAAGAACCTGGAGACCACGCTCAAGCCGTTCCCGCAGGTCCAGGTCCGCGACCAGGCCGACTACAAGAAGCTCATCCACGACCAGATCGCCGTGCTGCTCTACCTCGTCTACGCGCTCCTCGGCCTCGCGATCGTCATCGCGGTGCTCGGCGTGGTCAACACCCTGGCGCTGTCGGTCGTCGAGCGCACCCGCGAGATCGGCCTGCTGCGGGCGATCGGGCTCGCGCGGCGGCAACTGCGCCGGATGATCCGGCTGGAGTCGGTGGTGATCGCGGTCTTCGGCGCGGTCCTGGGCCTGGCGCTCGGCCTGGTGTGGGGCGTGTGCACCCAGCAGGTGCTGGCGCTGCAGGGCATGAAGGCCCTCGCCGTCCCGTGGGGCACGATCGTCGCGGTGGTGATCGGCTCGGCGGTGGTGGGGATCGTCGCGGCCCTGCTGCCCGCGTTGCGCGCGTCCCGGATGAACGTGCTGGCGGCCATCGCCCACGAGTGAGGCGGACCGACGGCCACCGCGAGCCGTGGCGCCTGCCGCCGCGGCCGTCCGGATGCTGGAATTCCGGGCCGGCGGCGGGCGCGGCTGGTGGGATCGGCCCATGACCGATCCGCGGACACGACCCGCCACCCCCGCCGACCTCGACGCCGTCCTCGCCTTCTGGAAGACGGCCGCCGAGGGCACGAGCATCAGCGACGACCGCGCGGGCGTGGAGCGGCTGGTCGAACGGGACCCCGAGGCGCTGATCCTCGCCGAGCGGGACGGCGAGCTCGTCGGCACGGTGATCGCGGGCTTCGACGGCTGGCGCTGCCACCTCTACCGGCTCGCCGTGCACCCCGGACGGCGCCGTCAGGGAATCGCGACGGCGCTGCTGGCCGCGGCCGAGGAACGGTTCGTGAGGCTGGGCGGACGGCGCGGGGACGCGATGGTGCTGGTGCGCAACGAGACCGCGCAGCACGCCTGGCGGGCGGCCGGATACGCGCCCGAGGAACAGTGGCGACGCTGGGTGAAGCCGCTCACCGACTGACCCCCGACCCGGTTCCTTTGCTCATCCTTTACCCTGGGGGGAACGTTCGGTCCTCCCTTCGAGGACCACCCGTCCTCCATGAAAGGTGTGAGCGTCCGTCCATGGGCGAGCCTCCCAGTAGCACGCGTGGTACCCGACATCGCGCGGCCTTCCCCGCCCTGCCCGACGATGGGACGGAGGTGACCCGATGACCGAAGTGCTCCTCCTGCTGGTGGCGATCCTGCTCTCGCTCGCCTGTGGCGCCTTCGTCGCTGCCGAGTTCTCGCTGACCACCGTCGAACGCGGCGAGCTGGAGCGGGCCGCGGAGCGCGGCGAGCGGGGCGCCGCGGGCGCCCTGAAGGCCGTACGGAACCTGACGTTCCAGCTCTCCGGCGCCCAGCTCGGCATCACCGTCACCAACCTGGTCGTCGGCATGCTCGCCGAGCCGTCGATCGCGAAGCTGATCGCGGGCCCGCTGCAGGCGCTCGGCCTGTCCCGGTCCGCCGCGAGCTCGGTCGCGCTGGTGCTCGGTACGGCGCTGTCGACCGTGTTCCTGATGGTCGTCGGCGAGCTGGTCCCGAAGAACTGGGCGATCTCCTCGCCGCTGGCCCTGGCCAAACGGGTGGGCACCCCGCAGCGCTGGTTCAGCGCGGCCTTCCGGCCGTTCATCACCCATCTGAACAACACCGCCAACCGCGCGGTGCGCCGGCTGGGCCTGGAACCCACCGAGGAACTCGCCTCGGCCCGCAGCCCCAAGGAGCTGGTGGCGCTGGCCCGGCACTCCGCCAGGGAGGGCGCGCTGGAGGCGGACACCGCCGAGCTGTTCGTCCGGACCCTGAACCTGGCCGACCTGACCGCGGAGAACGTGATGACCCCCCGCGTGCAGGTCATCGCCCTCGAAGCCCAGGCCACCTGCGAGGACGTGGCCAACGCGACGCGCGCGACGGGCCTGTCCCGCTTCCCCGTCTACCGTTCGACCCTCGACTCGGTGGTGGGCACCGCCCACATCAAGGACGTTCTCGCCATACCCGCCGAGCGGCGCACCCACGTGCCGGTCTCCGACGTGATGCGCGAACCCCTCCTGGTCCCCGAGACCCTCACCGTGGACCGGCTCCTGGACCGCCTCTCCGGCAAGCGCACCATGGCCGTCGTCATCGACGAGTACGGCGGCACCGCGGGCGTCGCCACCCTGGAGGACATCGTCGAGGAGGTCGTCGGCGAGGTGCGCGACGAGCACGACCCGCACGAGACACCCGACCTGGCCGCGGCCGGCAGCGACGACGAGGGCCACGCCCTGTACTCCGCCGACGGCTCGGCCCGCACCGACCAGCTCGCCCGCGTCGGACTGCGGGCCCCCGACGGACCCTACGAGACGCTGGCCGGGCTCGTCGCCTCCGAACTCGGCCGCATCCCGGCCGTCGGCGACACCGTTCTGGTCGCCGGCTGGCGGCTGGACGTGGTGGACGCCTCCGGGCGCCGGGCCGCGCGGGTGCTGATGCACGCGCCGTTCGACGACCAGGCGGACACCACCAGGCACCAGGAGGGGGCGCGATGACCGCCGTACAGCTGCTGATCGGTTTCGCGACCCTAGTCGTCAACGCCTTCTTCGTCGGCGCCGAGTTCGCGCTGATCTCGGTGCGCCGGTCGC
Source organism: Streptomyces panaciradicis (assembly GCF_023516615.1). Lineage (GTDB taxonomy): Bacteria > Actinomycetota > Actinomycetes > Streptomycetales > Streptomycetaceae > Streptomyces > Streptomyces panaciradicis. The sequence goes on along the minus strand of NZ_JAMGBF010000143.1, from coordinate 8,294 downwards.
AGATCGAGCCGTACGCCGAGGAGGGCGACCGGCGGGCCAAGAGCGTGCTGTGGGGCCTGGAGCACGTCTCCGCGCTGATGGCGGCGGCCCAGCTCGGCATCACGCTGTGCACGCTGGTCCTGGGTGTGGTCGCGGAACCGGCGATCGCGCACCTGCTGGAGCCGGTCTTCCACGCCGTGGGCGTGCCGGCGAGCGCCGGGCACGCGGTGTCCTTCGTGATCGCGCTGACCCTGGCCACCTATCTGCACATGCTGCTCGGCGAGATGGTGCCGAAGAACATCGCGCTGGCCGAGCCGGTGCGCAGCGCGCTGCTGCTGGGGCCGCCGCTGGTCGCCCTCTCCCGGACCCTGCGGCCGGTGATCTTCGCGATCAACGCCTTCGCCAACGCGCTGCTGAAGCTGCTGCGGGTGGAGACCAAGGACGAGGTCGCGGCCACGTTCTCCGACGCCGAACTGATCCGCATCGTGCGGGACTCCGGTGAGGCGGGCCTGCTCGACGACCGGGCGCAGGAACGGCTGCGGGACGCCCTGGAACTGGGCCGCAGGCCCGTGCGCGACGTCGTCCTGCCGCTGGAGAGCGTCGTCTACGCGCGTGTGGGCGTCACGCCCGAGGAACTGGAGCGGCTGTCCGCCGAGAGCGGCTTCTCCCGGTTCCCCGTGGTGGAGGAGAACCGCAGGATCGTCGGCTACCTGCATGTGAAGGACGCGCTGGACGCCTCGCCGCGGGACGTGCCGTTCCGGGTGCGGGACATGCGGGCCATCGCGCGCGTGCGGGCGGGCACACCGCTGGACGACGTGCTCACCGCGATGCGCGGCAGCCGGACCCACCTGGCGGCCGTCCTCGGCGACGACGGACGGATGGCGGGCCTGGTGACCATGGAGGATGTGCTCCGGGAGCTGTTCGGGCAGCCGGCCTGAGGGGCCGCGCGGGCGGAGGGAGGCCGACCGACCGACGGGTATGGAGGCGGGTTAATATTTTCGTCGCCATGCAGACGAACCCCACTCACACCAGCCTGGTCGCGGTCGGCGACTCCTTCACCGAGGGCATGTCGGACCTGCTGCCCGACGGCTCCTACCGCGGCTGGGCCGACCTGCTCGCGGGCCGGATGGCCGCCGTCACGCCCGGTTTCCGGTACGCCAACCTCGCGGTGCGCGGCAAGCTGATCGGGCAGATCGTCGCGGAGCAGGTCGACGTGGCCGCGGCGATGCGGCCCGACGTGATCACGCTGGTGGGCGGGCTGAACGACACCCTGCGCCCGAAGTGCGACATGGGACGGGTGCGGGCCCTGCTCACCGAGGCCGTGGAGCGGCTGGCCCCGTCCTGCAAGCAGCTGGTGATGATGCGCAGCCCGGGCCGGCAGGGGCCGGTCCTGGAGCGGTTCCGGCCGCGCATGGAGGAGCTGTTCGTCACGGTCGAGGAGCTGGCCGCCCGGCACGACGCGCTCGTCGTCGACCTGTACGGGGCACCCTCGCTCTCCGACCCCCGGCTGTGGGACGTGGACCGGCTGCATCTGACGGCCGAGGGACACCGCAGAGTCGCCGAGGCGGTCTGGCAGGGCCTCGGCTACGACCCCGAGGACACCGAGTGGCGTACGCCGATGCCGGCCACCGTGCCGCCCGGCTGGGCCGCCCGGCGCGTCGCGGACGCGCGGTTCGCCCGGCAGCACCTGCTGCCGTGGATCGGCCGGCGGCTGACCGGCCGCTCGTCGGGCGACGGACGGCCCGCCAAGCGCCCCGAGCTGCTGCCGTACGAGGAGTAGGCCGCGGTGCGCACGCGCGTGGTCGACGTCAGGGGCCGCCTCCACGAATACGGCCCCGGCTGAGGGACGTGCCGCCGGACGGGACCCGGACGCAGGTCACGGCCCTGTACCGGGCGTGTCCGCTGGAGCGGCCCGAACCGCTGGAGCCGGTACCGCCGTTGCGCGGCCGGACGCCGGCCTGCTGGTGCGCGCCGGAGCTCTGCCGCGCGGACGTGCCGGCCGAGCCGGCCGACACGCAGGCGCCGTGACGGGCGTCTCGTAGCATCCGACGAACGGGGCCCTGGCGCTGGCCTGCACGAATCGCCAGTAGAATCCGTCCACGTGACTTCCGCTCCCGCCAAGCCCCGCATCCCGAACGTCCTCGCCGGACGCTACGCCTCCGCCGAGCTCGCCACGCTCTGGTCGCCCGAGCAGAAGGTGAAGCTGGAGCGGCAGCTCTGGCTCGCCGTGCTGCGGGCCCAGAAGGACCTCGGGATCGAGGTGCCGGACGCGGCGATCGCCGACTACGAACGTGTCCTCGACACCGTCGACCTGGCCTCGATCGCGGAGCGCGAGAAGGTCACGCGGCACGACGTGAAGGCCCGGATCGAGGAGTTCAACGACCTCGCCGGCCACGAGCACGTGCACAAGGGCATGACCTCCCGCGACCTGACGGAGAACGTCGAGCAGCTGCAGATCCGGCTGTCGCTGGAGCTGATGCGCGACCGCACGGTGGCCGTCCTCGCCCGTCTGGGCAAGCTGGCCGGCGAGTACGGCGAGCTGGTCATGGCCGGCCGCTCCCACAACGTGGCCGCGCAGGCCACCACGCTGGGCAAGCGCTTCGCGACGGCCGCCGACGAGCTGCTGGTCGCCCACGGCCGGGTCGAGGAGCTGCTGGGGCGTTACCCGCTGCGCGGCATCAAGGGCCCGGTCGGCACGGCGCAGGACATGCTGGACCTGCTCGGCGGGGACGCGGCGAAGCTGGCGGACCTGGAGGGGCGGATCGCCGCGCACCTCGGCTTCGCGCAGGCCTTCACCTCGGTCGGCCAGGTCTACCCGCGCTCGCTGGACTACGAGGTCGTGACCGCGCTGGTGCAGCTCGCGGCGGCGCCGTCCTCGCTGGCGAAGACGATCCGGCTGATGGCCGGGCACGAGCTGGTGACGGAGGGCTTCAAGCCGGGCCAGGTCGGCTCCTCGGCGATGCCGCACAAGATGAACACCCGCTCCTGCGAGCGCGTCAACGGCCTGATGGTGATCCTGCGCGGCTACGCCTCGATGACCGGCGAGCTGGCGGGCGACCAGTGGAACGAGGGCGACGTGTCCTGCTCGGTGGTGCGCCGGGTCGCGCTGCCGGACGCGTTCTTCGCCCTGGACGGCCTGCTGGAGACGTTCCTGACGATCCTCGACGAGTTCGGTGCCTTCCCGGCCGTCGTCGCCCGGGAGCTGGACCGCTACCTGCCGTTCCTCGCGACGACCAAGGTGCTGATGGGCGCGGTCCGCGCGGGCGTCGGCCGTGAGCTCGCGCACGAGGCCATCAAGGAGAACGCCGTCGCCTCCGCGCTGGCGATGCGCGAGCAGGGCGCCGAGCGCAACGAGCTGCTGGACAAGCTGGCCGCCGACGAGCGCATCCCGCTCGACCGGGCCCAGCTGGACGCGCTGATGGCCGACAAGCTGTCCTTCACGGGCGCCGCCGCCGACCAGGTCGCCGCGGTGGTCGGCCGCGTCGAGGAGATCGTCAAGCAGCACCCGGAGGCCGCGGGCTACACGCCGGGGGCGATCCTCTGACCCGCTTCACCCCGGCGGAACTGGAGGCCGCCCGCGACCGTCTCGTCCCTGACGTGGTCGCGGACGGCCTCTCCGTGCTCTTCTGCGGCATCAACCCGGGGCTGATGAGCGCGGCGACGGGCCACCACTTCGCCCGGCCCGGCAACCGCTTCTGGCCGGTGCTGCACCTGTCCGGGTTCACGCCCCGCCTCCTGAAGCCGTCGGAGCAGGGGGAATTGCCCTCCTACGGGCTCGGCATCACGAACGTCGTGGCGCGGGCGAGCGCCCGGGCCGACGAGCTCGGCGCGGAGGAGTACCGGGAGGGCGGGCGGCTGCTGGCCCTGAAGGTGGCGCGGCTCAAGCCGCGGTGGCTGGCCGTGGTGGGCGTCACCGCCTACCGGGCCGCCTTCGACGACCGCAAGGCCCAGGTGGGGCCGCAGGAGCGGATCATCGGGGAGACGCGGGTCTGGGTACTGCCGAACCCGAGCGGTCTGAACGCGCATTGGACGACGCAGACGATGGCGGAGGAGTTCGCGCGGCTGAGGTCGGCGGCGGTCGAGGGGTCGTAGCGGATGCGTTCGCGGACGCTCGGCGGCTCAGGGCGGGGCGACCTCGGTGACCACCGCCAGGAGCTGGACCTCGTCCGTGACGTCCCGGTCGGCGACCGCGAGGGCCACCCAGCGCGCGGTGCCGGTCACCTCCCAGAGGTAGGCCACGTCGGCACGCGCGCTGAGAGAGGCCCACGGCCCGGGTATCTCCTCCTCCGCCGAGCGCAGCAGGACGGTCTGCAGGTTGTAGGGCTCCGTCTCGCCCCAGCGGGACGCCAGCCGGTCGTACATGGCGTCCCGGTCCTTCCGGTACTGCTCCGCCGTCACCGCCCGCTCCGCGAGGTCACCGCCGCGAAGGCCGTGACTGACCGCCAACTCGGCCTCGTGATGAGCGTGTCCCGCCGCGAAAGGGCGGAAGCACAGCTCCTCGACGAGGGCGATGTGGTGCGCGATGTCCATACGGTCCAGTAAAGCGGGCGCCACTGACAATTGGTGCGGTGTCAGACGTCCCGCCGGCGCAGGCTCCACGCCCCCGCCGCCAGCGCCGCGGCCGTCCACAGTGCCGTCACCGCGAGGCCGGTCCACGGGCCGAGAGAGCCGTCCCACGTGCGGTGGAGCACCACTTGGCCCGCCCGGTCCGGCAGCAGGTCGGCGACCGAGCCGGACATGTCGCCGATGACGAAGGAGACGATGAGCAGGAACGGGATCAGCAGGCTCGACGTGGCGACGCCGCTGCGCAGCACGGCCGTGAGACCGACGGCCAGCAGGGCCATCAGCGTCAGATAGAACCCGCAGCCGACGACACCGCGGACCTGCTCGCCCCAGGTCAGGCCCGCCGCCCTCGCCCCCGGAACGGCCCTGCCCACGGCCAGGCTCACACAGCCCGTCAGCAGGCCCACCAGCAGCATCGGTACGCCCACCGCCACCGTCTTCGCCGCGAACCACCGCCCCCTGCGCGGCACGGCGGCGAGGCTCGCGCGCAGCGCGCCGCCCCGGAACTCGGCGGCCACGGCCGTCGTGCCGAACGCGATGGCCGCGATCTGCCCGAAGGCGACGCCGAAGAAGACGGAGAAGAGCGGGTCGGCGTCCGGACCGCCGCTGTCGGCGCCGGCGAGGGCGGAGAACAGGACGGTCGACAGGAGCACCCCGCACAGGCCGCCGACGAGCGACCGAAGGGTGCGGATCTTGAGCAGCTCCGAGCGGAGAACGGGCGTGAATTCCATGATCAGGCCTCCCGGGCCGGTGCGGTGAACTCGGCCTCGCCGCCGGTGAGATCCAGATAGGCCTGCTCCAAGGTGCCCTCCTCCGTGGCGAGTTCGAGGAGGGGGACGCCCGCCGAGGAGACGACGCGGCCGATGTCGTCCACGCGTGCGTGGTCCACGGTCCAGTGACCGGCCTCGTGCCGCACGGCGTCGTGGCCGTGCCGGGCGAGCACCGCGGTGAGCGCGGTGGCGTCGGTCGTTCTGATCCGCACCCGTGGGCACACGCGCGTGTCGATGAACTCCCGCATCGGGGTGTCGGCCAGCAGGCGGCCGCGGCCCAGGACGACGAGGTGGTCGGCGAAGGAGGCGGTCTCGTTCATGAGGTGACTGGAGACCAGTACGGTGCGCCCCTCCGCCGCGAGCCTGCGCAGCAGTGTCCGGATCCAGACGATGCCTTCGGGGTCCAGACCGTTGGCGGGCTCGTCGAGCAGGACCACCTCGGGGTCGCCGAGCAGGGCGGCGGCGATGCCGAGCCGTTGCCGCATCCCGAGCGAGTACGTCCGCACCCGGCGCCCGGCGGCCCCGGCGATGCCCGTCTCCTCCAGCACCTCCTCGACCCGCCGGCCGGGGATGCGGTTGCTCGCGGCCAGGACGCGCAGATGGTCGCGCCCGGTGCGGGAGCCGTGGGCCGCGTGGGCGTCGAGGAGAGCGCCGACGTGGCGCAGGGGTTCGCGCAGGCCGGCGTAGGGCCGGCCGCCGACGGTGGCGGTGCCGGAGGTGGGCCGGTCCAGGCCGAGCACGAGCCGCATGGTGGTGGACTTCCCGGCGCCGTTGGGGCCGAGGAAGCCCGTGACGCGGCCGGGACGGACGCGGAAGGTGAGGCCGTCCACCGCCCGCCGGGTGCCGTACTCCTTGGTGAGGTTCTGGACGTCGATGCTGGTCATGACAGCAGCGTGGCCGGTGGAGCGGGGTGGCGCCCTCCCCCGCCGGTGGAGATCGTCTCCCCCGGGCGGGGGAGGCCCGGTGTCGGTGGCGGCTGGCACGATGTCGAAATGGCCCGCTTTCTGCGCCCGTTGCTCCGGGGGACGACGTACACACGGCTGCTGCACCTGTGGGTGCCGGTGCTGTTCGTGAGCGTGTGGATGTTCATCGGCCCGGCGTGGCCGTGGGTGCCGGCCCTGCTGCTGGCGCCGGTCGGGCTGATCCCCGCCGTGCGCACGGGAGAGGGGGTGCAGGCCCGCTGGATGCTGACGCCCGGGGAACCGGACGCGGGCTTCTCGCTGGAGCCGTCGCGGACCTGGCGGGACCGGCTGCGCACCACGGTGTGGCTCGAAGTGCGCCTCGTGCTGGGCGTATTGGCGGCGTTCGCCTGCGTCTGGCTGCCCGTCACGTGCTACGGGCTGGTCCGGGCCGCGCTCGGCCGTCCCGGCGGCGAGGTGCCGGTCCTGCGGGACATACCGGGGCACTGGGCGTGGGCGCTCGCCGCTCCGCTGCCCCTGCTCGCGCTGTACGGCGTGGTCGTGGGCCTCGGCGGGCTGGCGACGGCCGTCGCCCGTGCCCTTCTCGGGCCGTCCGCCGCCGAGCGCCTCGCCGCCCTGGAGGAGCGCACCGAGCAGCTTCTGGAACGCACCCGGATCGCCCGTGAGCTGCACGACTCCATCGGTCACGCGCTGACCGTGGCCGTGGTGCAGGCCGGTGCCGCCCGCGCGGCCGGCGACCCCGCCTTCACGGACCGGGCGCTGGGCGCCATCGAGGAGACCGGCCGGGCCGCCCTGGAGGACCTGGAGCGTGTGCTGGGCGTCCTGCGCGAGTCCGGGCGCCCGGTCGGCGGCCGGCCGACGCTCACCGACGCCGACCGCCTGCTGGAGTCCGCCCGCGCCTCCGGAGCCAAGATCGACGCGGAGGTCTCGGGGCCGCTGGAGTCGGTGCCCGGCCCGGTCTCCCGGGAGGGCTACCGCATCCTCCAGGAGGCCCTGACGAACGTCCTGCGGCACGCGGGAGCCGTCCCGGTGCGCGTCGGCGTCGACGTCACCGGCGGGCGGCTGGTCCTGGACGTGCGCAATCCACTGGCCGCGGGTCCGGTGGGGTCCGGCGGGGGCAGCGGGCTGCGCGGCATACGCGAACGCGCGGCCCTGCTGGGCGGCCGCGCGCGGACAGGCCCCGCCGACGGCGAGTGGCAGGTACACGTAGAGCTGCCGGTGCGGTGATCTACGCTGGCCGGATGCCGGTGACCGTTCTCCTCGTCGACGACGAGCCCCTCGTACGCGCGGGGCTGCGGGCCGTGCTGGAGGCGCAGTCCGACATCGAGGTCGTCGGGGAGGCGGCCGACGGCGCGGCGGTGATCCCGCTGGTGCGTCGTTTGCGTCCGGACGTCGTCGCGATGGACGTGCGCATGCCGCTCCTGGACGGTATCGAGGCCACGCGCGCGGTGCTGCGAACGGTCCACGAGCCGCCGAAGATCCTCGTGGTGACGACGTTCGAGAACGACGAGTACGTCTACGAGGCGCTGCGCGCGGGAGCGGACGGCTTCCTGCTCAAGCGGGCACGGCCGGCCGAGATCGTGCACGCCGTACGGCTGGTCGCCGAGGGCGAGTCACTGCTGTTCCCGGCGTCCGTGCGGCGGCTGGCCGCCGAGTTCGGGGACGGCGGCGGGAACCGCGCGGCCCGGGAGGCGCTGGAGCGGGCCCGGCTGACGGAGCGGGAGGGCGAGGTGCTGCGGCTGATGGCCCGCGGGCTGTCGAACGCGGAGATCGCCGCCCGGCTGGTCGTCGGCACGGAGACGGTGAAGTCGCACGTCAGCTCCGTACTGGCGAAGCTGGGCGCCCGGGACCGCACGCAGGCCGTGATCGCCGCCTATGAAGCGGGGTTCGTGACGCCGGGGTGATCCGCCGCCGGGGCGGCCCGGCACTCGCCGGTGTCCGCGGCTGCTGGGGCGTGTGTCGAAAGTCCCGTCGTCCGCCCGAAGGGCGGGCCCCGCGGCTTCCGGGGCGTGCGATCGCAGGGCGCCGGAGCGCCCTGACAGCGGAGCTGTTCGGGTGTTTG
>NZ_JAMGBF010000142.1 GCF_023516615.1 Streptomyces panaciradicis | reverse complement strand
CGTCGTCCGCCCGAAGGGCGGGCCCCGCGGCTTCCGGTGCGTGCGATCGCAGGGCGCCGGAGCGCCCTGACAGCGGAGCTGTTCGGGTGTTTGGGCAACGCCGCGAGCGCGCGTGCCGGGCGTCGCGGGGCAGGCGGGACTTTCGACACACGCCCTAGTACGATCCGGCCAACACGCGCACGAGCTGGGAGGACGGACGTTGGGGCGGCTGACCGGCGGGGATCCCTCGCTGCTGCGAAGGATCAACTCCGCGGTGGTGCTGCACGCGCTGCGCGCCACGGACGCGGCGACGCTGACGGAGATCACCCGGGTGACCGGACTGTCCCGGCCGACGGTCGAGGGCGTCGTGGAAGGGCTCATCGAGGCGGGGTACGTCATCGAGAAGGCCCCGGACGAGAGTGTCGTACGGCGGCAGGGGCGGCCCGCGCGGCGCTTCCGGTTCCGGGCCGAGGCAGGGCATCTGCTGGGCCTGGACATCGGCTCGCACCGGGTCGCCGCGCTCCTGGCCGACCTGGACGGCCGGGTGCTGGGCGCGGTCGCCAAGGACGTCGACGAGTCGGCGTCCGCGGACGAGCGGCTGGAGCGGCTGCGCACGGCCGTGGCCGAGCTGCTGCGCCGGGCCGGCGTCGCCCGCGACTCGCTGCGCGCCGTGGGCGTGGCCTCGCCCGGGGTCGTCGAGGCCGACGGCACGGTGCGGCTGTGCGCCGCACTCCCCGAGTGGACGGGTCTGCGCCTCGGAGAACGGCTGAGCCGGTCCTTCAAGTGCCCGGTGCTGGTGGAGAACGACGCCAACGCCGCGGCGGTCGCCGAGCACTGGAAGGGCGCGGCGACCGAGTCCGACGACGTCGTGTTCGTGCTGGCCGGGCTGAGCCCGGGCGCCGGGTCGCTGATCGGCGGACGCCTGCACCGCGGGTACGGCGGGGCGGCCGGCGAGATCGGCGCACTGCACCTGCTGGGCCGCGAGGTGACGCCGGAGACCCTGCTGTCCACCACGGACGAGCCCTTGCACCCGTTGGACGAACAAGCCGTCGCGGAGGTCTTCGCGCAGGCCCGGGAGGGCGATCAGCGGGCCCGCGCGGCCGTCGAGCGCTTCATCCAGCGTCTCGTCCACGACGTCGCCGCCCTGGCCCTCGCCCTGGACCCGGAACTCGTCGTCGTCGGCGGCTGGGCGACCGGCCTGGACGGCGTACTGGAGCCGCTGCGCCGCGAGTTGGCCCGCTACTGCCTGCGCCCGCCGAAGGTCACCCTGTCCCTCCTGGGCGAGGCGGCGGTGGCGACCGGCGCACTGCGCCTGGCCCTCGACCACGTGGAGGAACAGCTCTTCGCGGTGGAGGGCACGGTGACGGCACGGCGCTGAACGGGCTGCGCCCCGGGTGGGTTCCCGGGGCGCACGGTCCGTGCAGTGGTCCGGCGGTTCAGGAGGCCCGGCGCTCGGGGTCCTGGTGGATCTCCACGCCGCCCGAGTCGCCGAAGGTGAGCCGGCAGGTGTCGGCGCGGTAGGTGGCGACGGAGAGCGCCGCCGTGCGGCCGCCGGCGAGGAAGCGGGTGGTGACGACGAGGACGGGAGCGCCGGGGAGGCGGTCCAGTTCCTTGGCGTCGTCCGCGCGGGCCGAGCCCAGCTCGACGGCGCTCTCCCGCCCCTCCAGCTCCAGTCGCTGCAGCTCGCGCAGGACCGCACGCGCGCGGGCCGGCCCCGAGGGGGCGTCTATGGCGGACAGCTCAGGCACCGACGAGGCGGGGATGTAGAGCAGCTCCGCCGCGACGGGCTGGCCGTGCGACACCCGGGAACGCCGCACGGTGTACACGGCCTCCTCCCGGCCGGTCTCAAGCGACGCGGCGACCGCCGCCGGCGGGGCCGCGACGGCGCAGTCCACGGCCTGCCAGACGTCCTCGCCGCCCCCCGGCCAGGCGTGCTGCTCGGTCCCGACGGCGACGCCCACGCGCGGGGGCGCGACCGTGGTGCCGACCCCCCGGCGGCGCTGCAGCCTGCCTTCCAGTTCGAGCTGCTCCAGCGCCTGGCGGAGCGTGGCACGGGCGACGCCGAACCGGGCGGCGAGGTCGCGCTCGTTGGGCAGGATCTCCCCCACGGAGAACTCGGAGTCCAGTGCCTCACTGAGCACGGTCTTGAGATGCCAGTACTTCGGTTCCGGCACCGTTTCCAGCTGCGTGGTCCCCACCCTGTCCTCCGCAATCGCCGTGGTCCGGCGGCGTTTTAGCGCCCTTGTTTATTAAAGGTTGTTGCACTTATCTGCGACCATAGGGCGGCCCCCACCCTTGGTCAAGACCAATCCTCGATCCCATGGCGAACACAGAGAGCGCTTGCGGAGAACGCGGAGAAACCGCTGTCTATTCGATCGGCAGTGTCAGCAGCTTGTCGGGGTTGCGGATGATGTAGATCGCCTGGATCCGGCCGTCCGAGACGTCCAGTTGGAAGACGCTGTCGGGCCTGCCCTCGGACAGGACGACGAGAGCCGGCCCGCCGTTGAGCTCCAGGAACAGGAAGGACGGCTCGGGCACGCCCTTCGCGGCGGCGCCGATGACGAAGCGGCCCACCTTGTCGGCGCTCTCCAGCACCCGCAGCGGCGCCCGCGACTTGCCGCCGCTGTCGCCCACGAGGCGTACGTCGGGCGCCAGCAGCGCCATCAGCCCCTCCAGGTCGCCCTCCCCCGCGGCGGCCAGGAAGCGCTCGGTGAGTTCGCGGCGCCGCCCGGGATCGACCTCGTAGCGCGGCCTGCGCTCCTCGACGTGCCTGCGGGCCCGCCCGGCGAGCTGCCGCACCGCCGGCTCGCCCCGGTCGAGCATGGACGCGATCTCCGCGTACGGGTAGCCGAACGCCTCCCGCAGGACGAACACCGCCCGCTCCAGGGGCGACAGCGACTCCAGGACGACCAGCACGGCCAGGGACACGGAGTCGGCGAGGACGGCCTTCTCGGCGGTGTCGGGCACGGTGTCCCCGAAGTCGGTGACGTACGGCTCGGGCAGCCACGGACCGACGTAGGCCTCGTTGCGCGCCTTGACCTGGCGCAGCCGGTCGATGGAGAGGCGGGTGGTGATCCGCACCAGGTAGGCACGCGGTTCGCGGACGTCACCGCGGTCCGCGCCGGACCAGCGCAGCCAGGCCTCCTGGACGACGTCCTCCGCGTCGGCCACCCGCCCGAGCATGCGGTAGGCGACCCCCAGCAGGACGGGGCGGTGCTCTTCGAAGACGTCGGTTCCGGTATCGGTGGTCACAGCCTTCATCCCACGCGACGTGTACGGACATGTCCAGGAGAAATCGCGTGGCGCGGAGCAGAATGGCGTGGGGCCGCCGGTGGTCGGCGGGCCGAGTGGCGGAGGTTGCGATGCGGTACGCGGTACTGGGCACGGGCGAGGTGGGCCGGACGCTGGCCGGGAAGCTGGTGGAACTGGGCCACGAGGTGACGCTGGGCTCCCGCAGCAAGGACAATCCGGCCGCCCTGGAGTGGGCGCGGGGCGCGGGGACGGGAGCGCGGTCGGGGACCTTCGAGGAGGCGGCCTCGTCGGCCGAGGTGGTGGTCGTCGCCGTCGGCGGGCGCGTGGCACTGGCGGCGCTGGAGGCGGCCGGGGCGGCCAATCTCGACGGCAAGGTCGTCGTCGACGTCACCAATCCCCTGGCGTTCGAGGACGGGCAGCTGCGGCTGGACCCCGTCGAGTCGGACAGCGTGGGTGAGCAGATCCAGCGGGCCTTCCCGCACGCGCGCGTGGTGAAGTCCCTCAACACCGTCAACTGCAAGGTGATGGTGGAACCGGCGCTGGTGCCGGGCGAGCACCAGGTCTTCGTGTGCGGCGAGGACGCGGCGGCCAAGGAACAGGTCACCGCCCTGCTCGGGGAGTTCGGGTGGCCGCCGCACCGGGTGCTGGACCTCGGCGGCATCCGGTCGGCGCGCGCCGTGGAGATGGCGCTGCCGCTGTGGGTCGACCTGTTCCGGCACTTCGGGCACGGGGAGTTCAACATGGAGATCCGCAGCGCGCGTTGAGCGGGGTGAGCGGCGGGGAGGAGCCGTGAGGTCGCGCGAACTGGGGGCTACCCGTCGGTAGCAATTGCTGACAAGCTGTCTACGGCGTCCGTCAGCGAGCCCCAGACGAGGAGCACCCCCATGTCCGCCACCGTCTCCTTCAAGGTCCCCTCCCCACGCGGCCCGCAGCCCGTGACCGTCTCCTACGCGCGCGTGGGCAGCGGTGCGCCGCTGCTCCTGCTGCACGGCATCGGTCACCACCGGCAGGCCTGGGACCCGGTGGTGGACATCCTCGCCACCGAACGCGAGGTGATCACCGTGGACCTGCCCGGGTTCGGCGCCTCCCCGGGGCTGCCGGACGGCCTGGCCTACGACCTGGCGACCACGACCGCCGTGTTCGGCGCGTTCTGCGAGGCTCTGGAACTCGACCGGCCGCATGTGGCGGGCAACTCCCTCGGCGGGCTGCTGGCCCTGGAGCTCGCCCGCGAGAAACTCGTGCGGTCGGTCACCGCCCTGTCCCCGGCCGGCTTCTGGTCCGAGGCCGAGCGGCGCTACGCCTTCGGCGTCCTGCTGGCCATGCGCCGGATCTCCCAGCGCCTGCCGCTGCCGCTGGTGGAGCGGCTGTCGCGCTCGGCGGCCGGACGGACGATGCTGACGAGCACCATCTACGCCCGCCCCGGCCGCCGTTCACCCGATGCCGTGATCGCCGAGACGCTGGCCCTCGCCGGGGCCACGGGGTTCGACGCGACACTGCGGGCCGGCACCGCCGTGCAGTTCACCGACGACATCCCCGATCTGCCGGTCACCGTGGCCTGGGGCACCAGGGACATGCTGCTCGTGCGCCGGCAGGGGGTGCGCGCCAAGCAGATCATTCCGCGGGCCCGTCTGGTGCGGCTGCCCGGCTGCGGGCACTGCCCGATGAACGACGACCCGGCGCTGGTGGCCCGCGTCATCCTCGACGGCAGCCGCTGACCCGGCGGGCCGCCGGCTCAACGCGCCGGAGCCGAGGGCGACTCCGGCGCCCACCAGGGCGCTGCCGACGGCCTGGGCGGCCCCGTAGGAGCCCGTTCCGACGAGCGGGGCGGTGCAGGCGGCGCCGACCGGGATGAGGCCGGAGAACAGCGTCGCGCGCTCGGCGCCGATCCGCTGCATGCCCATGTACCAGCAGACGAAGCCGACGACCGTGACCACCGCCGCCTGCCACAGCAGCGCGGCGGCCTCGGCGCCGTCCGGGCTGCGCAGCCACGCCGTGCCGTCCAGGAGCAGGCCGGTGACGGCCGACTCCACGGCCGCGACGCCGCACACCGTGGCGGACAGCAGCCGGGGCCCCAGCGGCCGCAGCACCGGGACGGCCAGGACGGCGAAGCCCACCTCACCGGCCAGCGCGCAGACGGAGAAGGCGATTCCGGCGCCGTCCGTGCGGCCCCACCCCTGGACCGTGAAGGCGCCGACCGCGACGAGCGAGGCCCCGTACAGGACGACGCGCCGGGGTTCGCGGCCCTCCAGGAGCGGTGCCACGACGGCCACGACCACCGGGGCGCAGCCCACGAAGACACCGGGGACGGCCGGTTCCGCGGTGCGCTCGGCGGCGAGCACGGCCAGGTTGAAGCCGACCATGCCCACCGCGGCGAGGGCGGCGAGGCGGGCCCACCGCCGGAGCCCGAGCGCACGCAGCCGGGCCGCCGCCCCGCGGCCGGCGAGCGGGACGAGCAGCAGGCAGGCCAGTGCGTAGCGCAGGAACTGGCCGCCGGCGTACGGATAGTGGCCGAGGACGCTGTTGGCGGTGAAGGAACCTCCGACGAGGACGGCGGCGAGTGCGGCGAGCAGGGCCCCACGGGCGGCGGTGGCGTTCATGACGGCGACGCTAGGCACCGCGGCGGACCGGTTTAAGGTCCATTCCCATGACGCCATCGGGGACCAATCCGGACGACACCGGTCACCAGAGGCCGGCCGGAGGCAAGGGCATCGGGCTCAGCGCCTCGCCCGCCTGGGAGCTGCTGCTGCCCGCCGTCTCCGCACCGGCACGCACGCGTGGCCGTTCGCTGCAGGCCGCGCTTCGGGAGGCGGTGCGTTCGGGGCGGCTGGCGCCGGGGACCAGGCTGCCGTCGAGCCGGGATCTCGCCGCCGACCTCGGCGTGTCGCGAGGGCTGGTGACCGAGGCGTACGAGCAGCTGACCGCCGAGGGATATCTGCGCAGCGGGCGGGGCGCCGGAACGTGGGTGGGGGGCGCCGTGCGGGCCGCGCCGCCACGCGCGCGTGACCTCGCGCCGCGCTCCCCCGGCGCCGACGCGGACTTCGTGGCCGGGACGCCGGATCTGTCGCTGTTCCCGCGCGCCGCATGGGCGGCCGCGCACCGCGAGGTGCTGGCCCGGCTGCCGCACGACGACCTCGGCTATCCCGACCCGCGGGGACTGCCCCGGCTGCGCACGGCGCTGGCCGAGCTGCTGACGCGGCGCCGCGGCGTGGTGGCCGACCCCGAACGCATCGTGGTCGTCTCCGGGGTGGCGCAGGCGACGGCACTGCTCGGATCCGTGCTGCACGCGCGCGGAGTGCGCGAGGTCGGCGTCGAGGACCCCGGCAGCCCCCAGCACACCGCGCTGTACGCCTCGGCCGGGGTCACGACCGTGCCGGTGCCGCTGGACGGCGAGGGGCCGCGCGTCGAAGCGCTCAGGGAGTCGGGGCTGCGGGCCGTGGTGGCGACGCCGTCCCACCAGTTCCCCACGGGCATCGCCTGCTCGGCGCGCCGCCGCGCCGAACTCCTCGACTGGGCGCGGTCGGTGGACGGCCTGGTCCTGGAGGACGACTACGACGGCGACTTCCGCTACGACCGCGCGCCCGTGGGCGCCCTTCAGGGGCTCGACCCGGAGCACGTGGCCTACGCGGGCTCGGTCAGCAAGTCCCTCGCCCCGGGCCTGCGGCTCGGCTGGCTGCTCGTGCCCCGGTCGCTGGCCGAGGAGGTCGTCGAACGCAAACGGACCATGGATCTGGGCCATCCGACCCTGGACCAGGCGCTGTTCGCCCGCTTCCTGGAGCGCGGCGACTACGACCGCCAGCTGCGCCGCTGCCAGCGGGCCTACCGGGAGCGGCGCGACACCCTCGTCGCCGCGCTGGCGGAGGACTTCCCGGGGGCGAGACTGACCGGCATCGCCGCGGGACTGCACGTCATCGCCGCTCTTCCCGCGCGGTACGGCCCCGAGGAGCGCTTCCTCGCGCGCGTGCGCGCCGCCGGGGTGGCCGTACGACCGCTGAGCGCGTACACGCACGCGCGTGCCGAACCCGCGGAAGGCGGTGACGTGCGTCTTGTCCTCGGGTACGCGCACCTGTCCCCCGGACGCATCCGGGCGGGCGTGCGCCTGATGGCGGCCGCGGTGTGAGCACCGGGTGCCGGCACTTCGGGCTCGTGCGACGTGTCGGCTCCCCGGCCGCCGCGGCCAGTTGTTCACTTGTGGTTTCCGTGCGCGCTGCGGCGCACCAGTAGTCATGGCATCGCACACCGGCCGGATCCCGTCCCTGGAGGCGCATCCATGTCACACCGTCCGCTCCCCGGCCGCCGCAGCGTGCTGCGCGGCTCCCTCGCCGCGTCCGCGGCCCTGGCTCTGCCCACCGCCGTCTCCGCGGCGCCGGCGTTCGCGCTCTCCGGTCGCCCCAGGGCGGACTGGGGGGTGCAGGCGGGCGAGGTGACCCGCGACTCCGGTCTGGTGTGGGTGCGGTCGGACCGTCCCGCCCGGATGATCGTCGAGACGTCGGCCACCGAGTCGTTCCGCCACCCGCGCAGATGGCAGGGCCCGCTGCTCGGCGCCGACTCCGACTTCACCGGCACGACCCGGCTGCACGGGCTCCCCGCGGGCGAGCAGATCCACTACCGCGTGCTGCTCGCCGACCCGGACGACCCGCGCCGCACCGGCGAGCCGGTCACCGGCGCGTTCCGCACGGCGCCGGCGAAGCGGCGTGAGGGCGTGCGGTTCGTGTGGTCCGGAGACCTGGCGGGCCAGGGCTGGGGCATCAACGAGTCGATCGGCGGCTACCGCATCTTCGACGCCATGGCGAAGGTGGACCCGGACTTCTTCCTGTGCAGCGGCGACAACATCTACGCCGACGGCGTGATCCCGTCGACGCAGGCACTCCCGGACGGCAGCCTGTACCGCAACCTCACCACCGAGGAGAAGTCGCACGTCGCGATCACGCTGGACGACTTCCGCGGCAACTTCCGCTACAACCTGCTGGACCAGGCGCTGCGCCGCTTCAACGCCCAGGTGCCGAACATCGTCCAGTGGGACGACCACGAGGTCCGCAACAACTGGTACCCGGGCGAGGTCATCGCCACCGGCACCGCCTACCCGGCCGGCACCAGGCTCGACGACCTCGCCGTTCGTTCGCGGCGCGCCTTCTCCGAGTACTTCCCCATCTCCACGATCAGCGGCCGCCCGGACGGCCGGATCTACCGCGTGGTCAACCACGGCCCCCTGCTGGACGTGTTCGTCCTCGACATGCGGACCTACCGCAACGCCAACTCGCCCGACGACCAGACCACCGACCCGCAGGGCATCCTCGGCGCCGAGCAGCTGCGGTGGCTCCAGCGCGAGCTGTCCCGGTCGCGTGCCGTGTGGAAGGTGATCGCCGCGGACATGCCGCTCGGCCTGGTCGTGCCGGACGGGGTGGAGGGGAAGGCGAACTTCGAGGCCGTCGCGCAGGGCGACCCCGGCGCCCCGCTCGGCCGCGAGTTGCAGATCGCCGAGCTGCTGCGGTTCATCAAGCACCGCCGGATCACCGGCACGGTGTGGCTGACCGCCGACGTGCACCACACCTCGGCCCAGCAGTACGACCCCTCGCGGGCCGCGTTCAAGGACTTCGAGCCGTTCTGGGAGTTCGTCTCCGGCCCGCTGAACGCCGGCGCCTTCCCCGCCAGCGCGCTCGACGGCACCTTCGGCCCGGACCGGGTGTTCGTGAAGGCCCCCACCGCCTCGAACGTCTCGCCGGCCGAGGGCTACCAGTTCTTCGGCGAGGTCGACATCGACGGCGACAGCGGTGAGCTGACGGTCCGGCTGCGCGAGTACGACGGGACCGTGCTGTTCACGAAGACACTGCGGCCGGGCCTGGTCGGACAGTAACTGCCGTACCCTCTCAGCAGGGCCGCGCACCGGCGTCATCCCCCGGCGCGCGGCCCTGTCCCGTACCCGCCAACTCCCCTGCCGGGAGCTCGTTTCCGCAGGTCGGCGCCGATTGTCAGTGGTCGCCTCTACGGTTTTTCCATGACGCGATCTTTGCAGGCCGTGGCCTATCGCCGACCCTCCGTGCTGGAGTCCTCGGCGGGCGGGCGACGCCTGGGACTCGAGACCTCGCGGGGTGCGACGCCCACCGGCGCCGAGGACCATCCCCGCTTCTTCGCCGGCTTCGTCACGGCGCCCCAGGCGGCGTCGGCCGGGCTGCTGGCGGTGGCGGACGTGGCGGCCGCCCGCTACTACCAGCGGCAGCTGCCGGCCTCGCTGGACCCGGTGGTGACGGGCAACGGCGACCGGCTGCGCTTCGAGTCCTTCTCGGGCTGCGGCGGGGTCTACGCCCGCCTCGACGTGCTGGCCGCGGGCCTGGACGGAGACGAGGTCGGGCACGGCACGACCAACGTCGACGTCAACAACCCGCTGCGTGAGGCTCTTTCCCGCCTCGGCTCCGACGATCCGCTCCATCTGCGGGTGGGCCCCGAGGAGCTGGCGGTGACCACGCTGGACGGGCCGGTCGTGGAGAAGAAGGTGCCGCTGCCCGAGCGGTGGCTGCGCGGGTTCGCCGAGGCCCAGGTCGTCGCGGCCGGCTTCGACCTGCGGGCGGAGCTTCCCGCCGCCGAGGCCGTCCGGTTCCTGCGCGCCCTGCCCCGCGGGGGTGGGCGGGGCGCCGCGACCGGGCCGCGATGGGTGGTGCCGTCCGGCCGTGGGCTGCGGCCGACCACCCGGGCGGTGCCGGGCGCGGTGTGTCTGCCCGGCCCGGAGCGGCTGGTCGCGCTGCACCGCGTACTGCGGCACGCGACGGCGCTGCGCGTCTACGGCCCCGCGGCCACCGGCAGCGCCTCCACGGCCTCTGCCTGGGAGGTCGTGCTGCCGGGGATGCGGCTGACGCTCACCCTGTCGCCCGACGCCTCACGGGGCTTCTCCGGCGAGGGAGGCGTGCTGGACGCGCTGGCCACGGACGAGGCCGCCGAGGACGCGGAGCTGGTCTCCGTCCTGCTCGCCTGGGAGCCCCGCATCGACGTCGCCGACCTCGCCGCCTCCTGCGGCCTGACCGCCGAGCGGGTGCGGGCGGCCCTGGTGCGCCTGGGCACCTCGGGCCGCGTCGGGTACGACTCCGCGGAAGCGGCCTACTTCCACCGCGAACTGCCCTACGACGCCGAGCGCGTGGAGCGCCACAACCCCCGGCTGCGCTCGGCCCGGGCGCTGGTGGCCGCGGGCGCCGTCGCCCTGGAGGGCGCCCTGGGGACGGTCACGGCCGAGGACGGGCATGTGCACCGGGTGCGGGACGAGGCCGGCGCGCTCAGCTGCAGCTGTCAGTGGTGGGCGAGGTACCGGGGCGGACGCGGGCCGTGCAAGCACGCCCTGGCGGTGCGGATGGTGCGGCGGGGTGCCGCGATCCAGCGGGAGACGGTCCGAGTCGACGGGGGTGCGCGATGAGCGCGTTGGTGGAAGCGGTGCGGGCCGGCCGGACGGCCGAGGTGATCGGTCTGCTCGACGAGCTGACGGACACCGAACGGCGGGCGGCCTTCCCGGAGTTGCAGGCCCTGCGCAAGGAGCTCAGGGCGGCCCCCTGGGACGCGGCGTCCCGTCGCGCGTACCCGGCGCTCTATGCGGCCGGGGTGGCCTGCCAGACGGGTGCGGCAGCCGTCGCCTCCTGGATCGCCGCCGCCGACATGCGCTGGTCGGGGACGTCCGCGGCCCTGCTGCTGCGGCTGCTCGGTGACCGGCCTTCGAAGTGGCTGGCCGATCTGACGGACCGGCTCGCCCAGCGCCCGGCGGCCTCCGGAGTGCCGTACGAACTCATGTCGGGGCTGGTACGGCTGTCGGGCTGCCCGGTGCCGACCACGGACGCGTATGTGCGGGGCTGGATGGGACACGTGGGCTGGGGCTGGCAGCGCGGGGGCACGCTGCTCGACCGCATGCGCCCGGATCCGCACCTCAGGGAGCTCGTGGCGGCGCTCTTCGAGACCAACGACATCGGCGGCCTGCTCGAATGGCCGCAGGGCGACGGGCCGGACAGCTGGACGGGGGCGCTGACGGGGCTGGCCGCCGAGGGCCTCGTGGAGCGCGAGGTGATGCTCGACGCGTGCCTGGCCCGGCTGCTGCGCGGCGGCACCAACACCGAACAGCGCGTCTTCCTGCGGTGGTTGAAGGCCCTGAAGCCGAGCAGGGACGAGGAACGGCGGCGCGTCGCCGACTGGCTGGCGCTGGCCTGCGACGCGGTCTCCCCCGTGGCCTCGCACGCTCAGTCGGTGCTGTCCGCCCTCATGCTCGACGGCGAACTGGACAGCCGTCGGCTGGCGGAGATGTCGTCGGCCGTGCTCTTCCGCACCGAGAAGAAACTGGTGCGTGCCCAGCTGGTGCTGCTCGGCAAGGTCCTCGCCCGGGACTCCGGCGCGGCCGAGGAGTTGCTGCCCGTGGTCGCCCGGGCCTTCGGCCACGCGGACTCGGACGTGCAGGAGCGGGCGCTGAAGCTGGTGGAGCGGCACCTGAAGAAGGCGGACAGTGCCGAGGTGCGGGGCGAGATCGCCGTGGAGGCGGAGCAGTTGATCCCCGGCCTGCGCGTCCGCGCGGTCCACCTCCTCGGAGCGGCGCCGGCGGCGGACCTCGCGCCGTACGAGGAGGTGCTTCCCCCCGTCCCGGCGCCCACGCTCCTCGCCCCGGCTCCGGGCTCCGCGGCCGAGGTCGCCGAGGAGGTGGGGGCGGCCATGGAGACCGAGCCCGGCGTGGCCGGCTTCGAGCGGGCCCTGGACGGTCTCGTGCGCCACGCGTACCGCGACCGGGAGGCCCTGGTGGAGGCGCTCGGCCCGGTGATCTCCCGCCGCTGGTGGCACGGCGCCGAGAGCGGTCTGCGGTACCGGAGCCGGTTCAGCAGGAGCGACTTCTCGGTCTCGGGCGCCGAGGACGGGCTCGATCTCCTCCTGGCCGTCCTCCTCGACAAGGTGGACCTCGGGACACTCCACGCGTTCGTCCAGCACGGTTCCACTGTCCGCGAGTGCGGGCACAGCGCCCTGAGCCGGGCCTTCGCGGCCCGGCTGTGGGAGATCGCGTACCGGCTGCGGACCGACCCGCTGCCCTTCCTGCTGTCGACCCCGACCTGGAGCACGGGCCTGCTGGAGCCGGACGAGCTGGTGGACCGGCTGGAGGAGTACCGGCGGCTGGGCGCGCGGGTGTCGGCGGCGGACTTCGCACAGGCGCTGCTGCGGGTGCGGCGCACGGACCGGCCGGCGGCCGCCCGGGCCGCCGAGCGTGCCGCCGCGCTCGGCACGCGGGAGGGCGCGCGGCTCGCCGACTGGCTGGCCGCCCCGGGCGACGGGCAGCCGACGGTCCGGCGGCGGACCTCGGGCAGCCGGATCCTGCTGGAGACGGGGGAACTGCTCGAACTGCAGCAGGACTTCCCGGCGGAGTACCGGTATCTGGGCCGTCCGGTGGGCGTCTTCACCGACCGCTGGTACTGCCATCACTGGAGCGACGACGCGCGTGCGCACTGGCTGGCCGTGCTGCCCGAGCGGCGCGAACTCGTCGCCGTACGCCTGCTGCGGGATCTGTCGGATCTGGCGGTGGACGACGACCGGGGCGCGGCCGTCCTGCCGCGGCTCGCCGAGTCCGGCGGCGAGGCCGGGGAGGCGGTGCACCTGGGCCTGGCCTACGGGCTCGGCGCCCGGCACGCGGAGGACCGGCTCGCCGCCGTGGACGCGCTGTTGACGCTGGCGGCACGCGACCAGCTGGACGGGGCCCGGCTGGGCGCGGACCTCGGGCAGCTCGTGCGGCGCGGTGCCGTCAAGCCGCTGCGGCTCGCGGAGTCGGCCCGGACCGCGGCGGCCACGGGCGCCGACGCGACCGTCTGGGAGATCCTCCGGCACACGCTGCCCCCGCTGCTCGCGGAGTTCGCCACGGGCGGTGCGGGAGCCTCCGCCCGAGGACTCGGGGAACTGCTGGCCGTGGCCGCGGAGTCCGCCGAGCGGTGCGGGGCCCGGGGTGAGATACCCCACCTCGCGCGGACCGCGGGCCGGCGCGGCTCGTCCCGGATCGTGGCGCAGGCGCGGCGGCTGCGCGGCGCTCTGACATGGGAGGTGGCCGCTTGAGCGGAAAGCGGCACACCCTAATCGTAAAGAAATCAACAAAAGGAACATAAGCGCGCTTTACCGATCAGTCACAAACCGTTCGTGATCACGCAACACGTTTCCTTCACAGTGGTTCCATGAGTCGAGACATGTCTGATGGGACGACAGAGAGTCAGGGCCGTTGCGGCCACCACCGGCGGAGCGGCGTGGCCGCGGTCGCCTCGGTGTTCCAGACGTGGTGGTCACGCCGCCACGGACACGCGCCACCGGCGGGCGATACCGGTGCCCGGCCGGTGCCGAGCGAGCGGCAGGCCGGGCCGGACGAGAGCGCGTTGTGGCGGATGCGGACGACCGTGAAGGACGAACCGGGGTCGCTGGCGGCCCTGTGCGTGGCGCTCGCCGGGCAGCGCGTCGACATCCTGAGCCTGCAGACGCATCCGCTGGCCGAGGGCACGGTCGACGAGTTCCTGCTGCGGGCTCCCGGCGACCTCATGGCCTCCGAGCTCACGCAGGTCGTCTCGGGAGCCGGGGGCGCGGACACCTGGATGGAGCGGGCCGACGCCCACGATCTGGTGGACGCGCCGACCCGGGTGCTCGGCCTGGCGGCCCGCACCGCTTTGGACGCGGCGGAACTGCCGCTGGCGCTGCGGCAGTTGCTGGGCCGGTGCACGATCCGCCAGTTGCCGGCCACGCCGGTCGGGGGCGGCCGCGGTCCGGACGGCGTGCCGTTGGACGGGGTGCTGGAGGACACGGTGATGCGGCTGCGGGCGCCGGAGGGCGGCGTGATCACCGTGGAACGGCCGTACCTGCCGTTCACCCCGACCGAGTTCGCGCGGGCGCGGGCCCTGGTGGAACTCGACGCGCGGCTCGGACCGCGGGTGCCGCGCGGCCAGGACGTGCTGACGCTGCCCGAGGGGAACGAGATCACGGTGCGCCGGGCCGGTCCGGGCGACCTGGAGGCGGCCCGCGAGATGCACGAACGGTGCTCCTCGCGGACGCTCTCCATGCGCTACCACGGGCCGGTCGGGGACGCGGACCGCTATCTGAACCACCTGCTCAGCCCGCGCTTCGGCCGGACGCTCGCCGTGCAGACCGCGTCGGGCCGCGTCGTCGGGCTCGGGCACCTGCTGTGGGACGGGGACGAGACCGAGGTCGCGCTGCTCGTCGAGGACAAGTGGCAGCGGCGGGGCATCGGCGCGGAACTCCTGGAGCGGCTGGTGGCGATGGCCGCCGAGGCCGGCTGCGAAAGCGTGTACGCCGTGACGCAGGCATCCAACACCGGGATGGTCGCGGCCATGCGGGGCCTGGGGCTCCCCCTCGACTATCAGATCGAGGAGGGCACCCTGGTCATCACGGCCCGCCTCGGCGTGGACGCCGGACTGGTGAGGATCACCAACGCGGAAGCGCCCTAGAGGCCGCGGCGGCGTCGGCGGGCACGGCGGAGTCGTGCCCGCTCGCGCGGTTCGCCGTGGCCTTCACGGGCCGCTCCCCCAGCGCCTGGTCCAGGTCGGCCCACAGGTCGTCCACGTCCTCCAGGCCCACCGACATCCGCAGCAGCCGGTCGCTGACCCCGGCCCCGCGGCGGTCGTCGGCGTCGACGATGCGGTGGCTGATCGACGCCGGGTGCTGGATGAGGGTGTCGACGCTGCCCAGGCTGACCGCCGGGGTGATCAGGCGGACCGCGGCGATGACCTCGTGCGGGTCGCCGGCCGTCTCGAAGGCGATCATCGCGCCGCCGATGCGCGGGTAGTGGACGCGGGTGACACGCGGGTCGGCGGAGAGACGGCGGACCAGTTCGGCGGCGTTGGCGGAGGCCGCGCGGACACGGACCGGGAGGGTCGACAGGCCGCGCAGGAGGAGGTAGCCGGCGAGCGGGTGCAGGACGCCGCCGGTGGCGAAGCGGACCTGGCGCAGCCGGCCGGCGAACTCCTCGTCGCAGGCGACCACGCCCGCCATCACGTCGCCGTGTCCGCCGAGGTACTTGGTGGCACTGTGCAGCACCAGGCGCGCGCCGAGGCCGGCCGGGCGCTGGAGAACCGGCGTGGCGAAGGTGTTGTCCGCCAGGAGCGGGACCGAACCGCAGGCGTGGGCGACGGCGCGCAGGTCGACCTCCGCGAGCGTCGGGTTGGCCGGGGACTCCACCATCACCAGACCGGTGTCCGGGCGCAGCGCGTCGGCGATGCCCGCCGGGTCGGTCCACGTCACCTCGGAGCCGAGCAGTCCCGCGGTGAGCAGATGGTCGCTGCACCCGTACAGGGGGCGTACGGCGACCACGTGGCGCAGGCCCAGGGAGGCGCGTACGAGCAGGACGGCGCTCAGCGCGGCCATCCCGCTGGCGAAGGCGACCGCGGACTCAGTGCCCTCGAGGCGGGCGAGCGCGGTCTCGAAGCGGGCGACGGTCGGGTTGCCCAGGCGGGCGTAGACGGGCGGGCCGTCGGGCTCGGCGCCGGTGGTGGCGAACGCGTCGATGCGGGCCGCCTCGCCCCGGCTGTCGTACGAGGGGTAGGTGGTCGACAGGTCGATGGGCGGGGCGTGCAGCCCCTGCCGGGCGAGGTCGTCGCGGCCGGCGTGCACGGCCTCGGTGGCCAGAGCTCTCGTGGACTCCATGCCCGAAGCGTGAACAACGGCCGGGTAGCGGGAGCCGAACACCGTGCTACGTTCGCCCGATGGCCGAATCTGTCGTACTGGATCCGGTGGACCTTCATCTTCTGCGCCTGCTGCAGAACGACGCCCGGACCACCTACCGTGACCTCGCCGCGCAGGTGGGCGTCGCGGCCTCGACCTGCCTGGACCGGGTGACGCGGCTGCGCCGCTGCGGGGTGATCCTCGGACATCAGCTGCGACTCGATCCGGCCAAACTCGGGCGGGGTCTTCAGGCGCTGCTGTCGGTGCAGGTCAGACCGCATCGGCGGGAGCTGGTGGGACCGTTCGTGGAACGGATCCGGGCCCTGCCGGAATCCAGGACCGTCTTCCATCTGACCGGGCCGGACGACTATCTGGTCCATGTGGCCGTGGCGGACATGACGGATCTGCAGCGGCTGGTGCTCGACGAGTTCACGTCCCGGAAGGAGGTGGCCCGCGTGGAGACGCGGCTGATCTTCCAGCAGTGGGACTGCGGGCCGCTGCTGCCGCCTTCGCCCTCGGCACAATCGGGGTGACGTGCGGCGGACCGTCTACCAGGATGGACCGCATGTCGCAGACCACGAACATGCTGCCCCGACAGGTCGCCGACGCGTACGTCGACGAGGTCATCGCCCTCGACCCGGTGACCGGTACGTACCTCGGTGTGAAGGAGAGCTCCAGCAAACTGCCCGATCTCTCGCCCGGCGGCCAGGAGGCGCTGGCGCAGTTGGCCCGCCGCACCCTGGCCCGGCTCGACGAGGCCGAACGCCTGCCCGGTGCGGACAGTGACGTCGAGCGCCGGTGCGGCCGGCTGCTGCGCGAGCGGCTCACCGCGGACCTCGCCGTGCACGAGGCCGAGGAGGGCCTGCGCCGGGTCGGCAACCTCGGCACACCGGTGCACTCGGTGCGCGAGGTGTTCACCGTGACGCCGAACCAGACCGACGAGGACTGGGCGGCGATCGCCGAGCGGCTGCGCGGCGTGCCGGCCGCGCTGGCCGGGTACCGCGAGTCCCTGGAGCTCGGCCTGGAGCGCAAGCTGTACGCGGCGCCGCGGCCGACCGCCACGTTCGTCGGACAGCTCACCGAGTGGGCGGACACCGACGGCAAGGGACACGGCTGGTTCGAGGAGTTCGCCTCGGCCGGCCCCGAGGCACTGCGCGCCGAGCTGGACGAGGCCGCCCGTGGGGCGACCGCGGCGGTCGTGGAGCTGCGGGACTGGATGCGCGATGTGTACGCGCCGGCGATCGAGGGCGCCCCTGACACCGTCGGCCGCGAGCGCTACGCCCGCTGGGCCCGCTACTTCAACGGCACCGACCTCGACCTGGACGAGGCGTACGCGTACGGCTGGTCGGAGTTCCACCGGCTGCTCGGCGAGATGAAGCGGGAGGCCGAGAAGATCCTGCCCGGCGCCGAGACCCCGTGGGTGGCGCTCGCGCACCTCGACGAGCACGGCAGGCACATCGACGGCGTCGACGAGGTCCGCGACTGGCTGCAGGGTCTGATGGACCAGGCGATCGCCGACCTGGACGGCACGCACTTCGAACTCGCCGAGCGGGTAAGGAAGGTGGAGTCGTGCATCGCCCCGCCCGGCGGTGCGGCGGCGCCGTACTACACGCCGCCCTCGGAGGACTTCTCCCGTCCGGGCCGCACCTGGCTGCCGACGATGGGCCAGACCCGTTTCCCGGTCTACGACCTGGTCTCCACCTGGTACCACGAGGGCGTGCCCGGACATCATCTGCAGCTGGCGCAGTGGGCGCACGTCGCCGAGAACCTCTCCCGCTACCAGGCCACGCTCGGCGGGGTCAGCGCCAACGCCGAGGGCTGGGCGCTGTACGCGGAGCGGCTGATGGACGAGCTCGGCTATCTCAAGGACGCGGAGCAGCGGCTGGGTTACCTGGACGCGCAGATGATGCGGGCCGCCCGGGTCATCGTCGACATCGGCATGCACCTGGAGCTGGAGATCCCGGCGGACTCCCCCTTCCACCCGGGTGAGCGCTGGACGCCCGAGCTGGCGCAGGAGTTCTTCGGCGCGCACAGCAGCCGCCCGGCGGATTTCGTGGAGAGCGAACTGACCCGCTATCTGACCATCCCGGGCCAGGCGATCGGCTACAAGCTCGGCGAACGGGCCTGGCTGCTGGGCCGGGAGAAGGCCCGCGAGCGGCACGGCGAGTCCTTCGACCTCAAGGCCTGGCACATGGCTGCGCTCTCGCAGGGCTCGCTGGGTCTGGACGACCTGGTGGACGAGCTGGCCCGGCTGTGACCGGCGCCGGAAGCGGCCCCCGGAGCCGATGACCGCTCCGGTGTCCGGTCCGCCTCGTCGGTGGCGAGCCATACGACGAGGCGGGCCGGCCGTTCGGCCGCTCACCAACGACCGGACGAGCAGCGGCGTTCGGTCGCTCGCCAACGACCGGAGGAGGAGCGGGGATCGGTCGCTCGCCAACGACCGGATGAGGAGCGGGGATCGGCGTCAGTCGAGGCGCCGAAGCTGTACGAGGCCGACCCACGTCTCCGGGCCCGGCTGGACGTTGGCCGCGCGGACCGCGTAACTGCCCGGCTGGAGCGGGACCTTCAGGCAGTCCGTGCGCCCGGTCTCGCCGCCGGGCCAGGCCGAGTCGAACAGTACGACCGCGCCCGGCACCTCCCAGCGCACCTCGTTCTCCCAGTCCGCCGCGGCGAGGGCGGCGGGGACGACGGCCAGCAGCTCGTCCTCGGAGTTCGCGGCGCACCACCGTACGAAGGCGCCGTGTTCCGGCAGGTAGGCGGTGGAGGCGGGTTCGTCGCCGAGGACCAGGGCCGCCGAGTCGCCGACCGGGAGCAGACCGACGACGCCGTCGACCTCGCAGGCGCGGTCGTAGTCCGATGCGGTCTCCTCGCCATCGGCTCCCGCCCAGAACGGCAGGACCGTCTCCGGTACCGCTATGAGCGGGCCGCCGCCCGACTCCACCCACTCCACCGCACCGGGATCCGCGTATCGCACCATGGCGCAAGAACCTACACGCACGCGCGTTCCGCGTTTCCGGCGTCCCCCAGCCCTCCCTGGGGGCCACCCCATCCGGACCGGTCATACCGGGCGAAGGGTCAGCAGCCGCAGTCGTCCGTGCCCACCGGCGCCGTCAGCGGGTCGGCGGCGCGGCGGCCGGCGCCCTCCCAGGTCTCGTACGGGAAGCCCTCGCGCGCCCAGTACTCGAACCCGCCGAGCATCTCCTTGACGCGGTAGCCGAGTTCGGCGAGGGCGAGCGCGGCCCGGGTGGCGCCGTTGCAGCCGGGGCCCCAGCAGTACGTGACCACCGGCACGGACTTGTCGAGGAGCCCTTCGGCCTGCTCGGGGATGAGCGCGGTCGGCAGGTGCACGGCGCCGGGAATGTGGCCCTGGTCCCAGGACTCCGTGGAGCGGGAGTCCACGACGACGAAGCCGGGGCCGCCGTCGGCCGCGAGCGCGGCGGCCACGTCGGAGACGTCGGCGTGGAAGGCGAGGCTCGCCCGGAAATGGGCGGCGGCCTCGGCCGGGGCCGCCAGGGCGACGCGCAGGACGGGGTTCACGGCGGTGGTGGTGCTGGTCATGATCTGGCCTTTCGCCGAGGTTCTTTCGCTACGACGGGCGTTCGCCGCGGCGTTGTGCCACCACGGAGCTGGGTCACCCGGCGTT
Organism: Streptomyces panaciradicis; assembly: GCF_023516615.1. GTDB lineage: Bacteria > Actinomycetota > Actinomycetes > Streptomycetales > Streptomycetaceae > Streptomyces > Streptomyces panaciradicis. The sequence goes on along the minus strand of NZ_JAMGBF010000142.1, from coordinate 1,204 downwards.
CTGCTGCTACGACAAGGAATCTACGGGCGCCGACCGGCACTCTGAAGGGCCGTTCCACGGCCGACTCCTTGCTCGACCGGGGATTCCCCTGCTATTTCTCGGGCATGACCGTGTTTTCCCCGGACGCCACCGACTGGCGCATCCTCGAGGTCCTGCAGCGTGAGGGCCGGGCCAGTTTCGCCGAGCTGGCCCGTGCCGTGTCCATGTCGCCGAGCGCGGTCACCGAGCGGGTGCGGCGGCTGGAGGAGGCGGGGGTCATCCAGGGGTACGCCGCCGTCGTGGACCCCGAGCGGCTGGGGCTGCCGATCCTCGCGTTCGTCCGGCTCAGGTACCCCACCGGGAACTACAAGCCGTTCCACGACCTGGTCGCCGTGACGCCCGAGATCCTGGAGGCGCACCATGTGACGGGCGACGACTGCTTCGTCATCAAGGTCGCCGCCCGCTCGATGCGGCATCTGGAGGAGGTGTCGGGGAAGATCGGGTCGCTCGGCTCGGTGACCACGAGCGTCGTGTACTCCTCGCCGCTTCCCCGGCGCCCGCTCGGTCACTGACCGCGCTGACGGACCACCGACCCCGATCTGCCCTTCACGACCTCCAGTTGGGCGTGGATGCGCCGTCTCAGGTCGGCGACGTGGCTGACGATGCCGACGCTGCGGTCGCGTTCACGCAGGGAGTCGAGCACGTCGAGGACCTCGTCGAGGGTCTGGTCGTCGAGGCTGCCGAAGCCCTCGTCGATGAAGAGGGTGTCGAGGCGCACCCCGCCCGCCTCGTCCGTGACGACGTCCGCGAGGCCGAGGGCGAGGGCGAGGGAGGCGAAGAAGGTCTCCCCGCCGGAGAGGGTCGCCGTGTCCCGCTCGCGTCCGGTCCAGGCGTCGACGACGTGCAGTCCGAGACCGCTGCGGCCGCGGCCGGCGCGGTCGTCGGAGTGGACCAGGGTGTAGCGGCCGGAGGACATCCGCTGCAGGCGGACGGTCGCCGCGGCGGCCACCTGCTCCAGACGGGCCGCCAGTACGTACGACTCCAGGCGCATCCGGCGTTCGTTCTCCGCGGAGGTGCCGGCCGTGAGGGCGGCCAGGCGGGCCACACGGTCGTACTCCTCGCGCAGCGGTGCCAGGGCGCGGACGCCGTCGGCGGAGCGGGCGGAGAGCCGGTCCAGCTCGGCGCAGCGCCGGGCGGCCTCGTCGCGCGCCGAGGCGGCCTCGCG
>NZ_JAMGBF010000141.1 GCF_023516615.1 Streptomyces panaciradicis | reverse complement strand
GGGCGGGGTCGCGCCCGGGGGCGGGGCGAAGCCCTGGGCGGGCTGCGGCGCCGGGGCGGGAGGTGCGGCCGGGGCGGCGAACGCGGGCGGTGCGAAGCCGGGAGCGGCGCCCGAGGTCTGCGGCTGCTGGGGAGCCGCGGGGGCCTCCTCCTCCGCGACCTCGCCGCCGAAGTTCTTCAGCAGCGCCTCCAGACCGCCGTCGAAGCCCTGGCCGACGGCCGCGAAGCGCCACACGTCCTTCAGGTAGAAGTCGCCCAGCATCACGGCCCGCTCGGTGGTGAACTCCGAGCCGTTGAACGCGTACCGGGCCACCTCCTCGCCGCCCGCGACGATCCGCAGGTAGCCGGGGCCGACCTGCGACATCTGGCCGGCGCCGTCGATGGTCGCCGTGAAGGACAGCTTCTGGATCTGCGGCGGGATCCGGTCCAGCGTGATCCGGAAGGACTCGGTGTCGCCTGCCTGCGCACCCAGGAGCTGGATGGACTCCTCGGGGGACTTGGGCTGGTTGAAGAAGATGAAATAGCGGTCGTCCGAGAGCCGTTCCTCGGCGTCGAGACCGAAGCAGCTGATGTCGAACGTCAGCCCGGGTCCGCCGATCTGCACGCCTACGTACAGATCGGTGCCCGGGGTGAGGTCACTGATCTTGGCCTTGTGGCCGCGTTGGAATTCCCTGGCCATGCGTAACGACCGTCCCCCATCCCGAATGTGAGTGCGTCGCGCCAGGCTAACGGCTAACTCCGACATCGGAAGAAGCCGGTACAGACCCGGTACACAACCGCGTCCCGGCGGCCGGGGCGGCCGTCAGTCCTCGCGGACGCCCGGCAGATGCGGCAACCGTTCGGCGGCGACCACTCCTTCGAGGTAGCCGCGGGCCCGCTCGGTGCGCGGATAGGCCTCCAGGAGCCGCCAGAACCGGGGGCCGTGCCCGGGCACCAGCAGATGCGCCAGCTCATGGACGAGCACGTAGTCGATGACGTACTCGGGCATCCCCTGCAGCCGGTGCGACAGGCGGATGCTCCCCTCCGACGGGGTGCACGAGCCCCAGCGCGTGTTCTGGTTGGTGACCCAGCGCACCGAGGCGGGCCGCGCCCGGCCCTCGAAGTACTGGGCGGACAGCCGCTCGGCGCGCTCGGCCAGCGCGTCGTCGCCGAGGATCCGTTTGCTCTCCTGGGCGGCCAGCTTGTCGAGCATGACGGTGACCCAGCGCTGCTCCTCAGCCTCGGACATCCGGGCAGGGATGAGCACGACGGTGCGATCGCCCTCGCGGTACGCGGAGACCGTCCGGCGTCGCCGGGCGCTCCTGCGGACCTCGATCGCGCTCGCCCCCGAGCCGCTCGGCGGCTGGCTCGTCGTGCTGCGCTGTGGCGTTCCGGCGCGGTGCAGTGGGTCGGCGGGCACGCCCCGACGTTACCCGCTGTACCTGGGGAAGTCCCGACTCCGGGACGGTTCCGTGCCGATCCCCCACCGAGCGTTTGATTCGTACGACGAATATCCACTGCCTGTGGACAACTTTCGGCACGCTCCGCCGGGCCCGTGCATGCTGGGTCCCACCGCGGAGGCCGACCCGCCTCCGCTGGCGGACGGGATGTTCTCTCAGGGCTACGGGGGCCTGCCGATGAATGCGACGGATGCACTGCTTGCCGCAGATGCCGGGAATGTCACGGATGTGATCGCGCCGGTGATGAAGCCCGCGCTCAGGCGCGGCTGGCGTGATCTCAACACGGTGCAGTTCGGGATGGCCGCGGCGCACGCGCTGACGCTGGGTCCGATGGACTCCGCGACCGGCAGCTTCCTCGACCTGCTCGACGGCACGCGCGGTCTGCCGCTCCTGCGCGAGGAGGGGCGCCGCATGGACCTGCCCGACGGCCACGTCGACAGGCTGGTGTCCCGGCTGGCCGGAGCCGGTCTGCTGGACGACGCCAAGGGGGGCGGGCCGGCCGCCGACACCCTGCGCGGCAGGAAGGAGGTCCTGGACCGGCTGCGCCCCGACCTCGCCTCCCTGTCGGTGTTCAGCACCGCACCGGGTGAGGCGCTCGGACGCCTGGCCGCCCGGCGTTCCCTGCGCGTGCAGGTCCGGGGAGCGGGCCGGGTGGGAGCGCTGCTGGCCTCGCTGCTGGCGGCCGCGGGCGTCGGCGAGGTCGACGTCCGCGACATCGGCCGGGTCGAGCGCTGGGACGTCTCGCCCGGCGGCCTGCCCCCGGAGTCCGTCGGCGCCCGCCGGGACGAGGCCGCCCGGCAGGCGGTACGCCGCTGCGCACCGGGCCGTCCGCCGCGCCGCGGCCCCGCGGCACCTCCCTCTGAAGGCGACCCCGGATTCTCGCTGGTGATCCTGGCCCCGCGCGACGACGTCGCCGTCCACGCCCCCGCGCCGTCCGCCGCCGAACCCCTCATCACTTCGGGTACGCCCCATCTGTACGCCGGTGTGGTGGAGGCGACCGGTGTCGTCGGCCCCCTCGTGCTGCCCGGCGAGACCGGCTGCGCGGGCTGTCTGCACGAGGGGCGCACCGACCGGGACCCGGCCTGGCCCCGCCTGGTCGCGCAGTGGCGGTCGGGTTCGGGCAGGTCACGGCAGGTGCGGCCGTGCGATGTGACACTGGCCACCACGGTCGCCGGACTGGCGGCGGCCCACGCGCTCGCCTTTCTCGACGGCCGTCTCCCGGGAAGCGCCGGAGCCCGCTGGGAGGTCTCTCTACCGGCTCTGAGCTGGCATTCCCGGCCGGTCTGGCCGCACCCGGCATGTCCGTGCGGAGCGGAGGAGAAGGTAAGTAAAGGGGGACACACCGATGAGGACGCGGAGCGGCACGCGACAATGAAGGGGCAACGGTCGCCGATGAAGTTGTGCCGTGAGGCAGAGGCGGCGCGGCCGGCAGGGACTTGGAGGGCGCATGTCTGATCTTCCCCGCAAGGCGGTCACCCGGACCGCCAAGCTCGCCGCGCTCCCGCTCGGCTTCGCCGGGCGGGCCACCTGGGGACTGGGCAAGCGGATCGTCGGCGAGTCGGCGGAGATCGTCGGCCGCGAGCTGCAACAGCGTACGGCGGAGCAGTTGTTCAAGGTGCTCGGCGAGCTCAAGGGCGGTGCGATGAAGTTCGGGCAGGCTCTGTCCGTCTTCGAGTCCGCGCTCCCCGAGGAGGTGGCCGGCCCCTACCGTGCGGCGCTGACGAAGCTGCAGGAAGCGGCCCCGCCGATGCCGACGCGCACCGTGCACACGGTGCTCGCCGAGCGGCTGGGCACTGACTGGCAGGAGCTGTTCCTGGAGTTCGAGGACAAGCCGGCCGCGGCGGCCTCGATCGGTCAGGTGCACCGGGGAGTGTGGCACGACGGCCGCGAGGTGGCGGTCAAGGTGCAGTACCCGGGAGCCGGCGACGCCCTCCTGTCCGATCTGAACCAGCTCAGCCGTTTCGCGCGTCTGCTGGGTCCGCTCATCCCCGGTATGGACGTCAAGCCGCTGATCACCGAACTCCGCGACCGCGTCTCGGAGGAGCTCGACTACGGTCTGGAGGCCCAGGCCCAGCGGACCCACGCCGAGGAGTTCACGGGCGACCCGGACGTGGTGGTGCCGGCGGTGGTCCACCAGTGCGACCAGATCCTGATCACGGAGTGGATGGACGGCATGCCGCTCTCGGAGATCATCGCCGACGGCACCCCGGAGCAGCGCGACCGCGCCGGCCAGTTGCTGGCCCGCTTCCTCTTCTCGGGGCCGGCCCGCACCGGTCTGCTGCACGCCGACCCGCACCCGGGCAACTTCCGTCTGCTGCCCGGCGACCCGGAGACCGAGGGCGACTGGCGGCTGGGCGTGCTGGACTTCGGCACCGTCGACCGTCTCCCCGGCGGGCTGCCCACCCCCATCGGCGACTCCCTTCGGATGACCCTCGACTCGGACGCGGAGGCCGTCTACGAGTTGCTGCGCGAGGAGGGTTTCGTCAAGGAGTCCATAGAGCTGGACCCCGCGGCCGTCCTCGACTACCTGCTGCCGATCATCGAACCGGCGCGGGCGGACGAGTTCACTTTCACCCGAGGCTGGATGCGCAGCCAGGCGGCCCGTATCGCCGACCCCCGCTCCCCCGCCTACCAGCTCGGCAAGCAGCTGAACCTGCCCCCCGCCTACCTGCTGATCCACCGGGTCACGCTGAGCACGATCGGGGTGCTGTGTCAGCTGGGAGCCACGGTGCGGCTGCGCGAGGAACTGGAGGAGTGGCTGCCGGGGTTCGTCCTGGAGGACGAGGAGGACGAGCCGGCCGCGGAGGCCTGAGCTACCACCAGGCCGAGTCCAGCCGGCCCTCGATCGCCCTGAGATTCTCCCGCGAGCAGGCGTCGCAGTAGTGCCGGCGGACGCCGTCCTCCACCGAGAAGGTCCAGGTGGGCGGCGCTTTCTCGGCCCGGGCGCCACAGCGTGCGCACACCACCGGCCGGGGCTCCGCCGCGGAGCCCGAGTCGTCACGGTTCCCGGGATGACTCGTCATCCGGCGACGATACCTCCGGCGCCGGGGCGCGGGCGGGCACAACGCACCGCGGGGGCCGGTCCGTTCGCACGGACCGGCCCCCGCGGGGAGCCGGCGCCTCCCGGCTCGGGAGGCGCCTACATGGGACAGGCGGCTACTGCATGACCGCCATGGCGAGCGCGCGGCGAGCACGCCGGGAGGCGAGCTCGGCACGGCGCTGCATCCGGCGGGCGGCCATCAGGCGCGCGGCCGGGCGTTCCCGCTCGGCCTCACGCAGCCGCTCGTGCATATGCGCACGTGCCAGGGCTTCTGGAATGAGTTGCATCTCTCGGGTCCTGTTCTGACGCGAACCGGTCACGCCGGTGCTGGTGGTGGAGTCTTCGATCGCGGAGCCGGTGGGCTCAGTGGTGGACGGCTTCATCGGGGCCTGCTTCTTGGGGTCGTGCGTGTGGGGACGGTCGATCGTGCCTGCGGTGTTCATGCCGTGACCGGGTTCTTGCGCGGGCGGCCACGCGGCCGCTTGCGGGCGACGACGACACCCTGGACGAACAGCTCGCCACCCCAGACGCCCCAGGGCTCACGCCGCTCCTTGGCGCCGGCGAGGCAGGCCTCGATCAGCGGGCAGGTGCGGCAGAGGGACTTGGCGTACTCGACGTCGGCCGGCGACTCGGCGAAGAAGACCTCCGGGTCGTAGGAACGGCAGGGGACGGGTACGCCGAGGTTCTCGATGGCGTCGTCGAGCGCGGTGAGCGCGGTGAGCGGGGTCAAGGTGGAGTCCTCCGTGAGGCCGGGCGGGGGGATCGTTTCGGAAGGCGGTACGGACGGGGCGTGCGCTTCGAGTTGCACGTGTCGTCTTCCTCGTCTGTTCGTTTCCGGCCCTGTTGGGCCGGGAGGCGGCTGGTACCGGGTTCTGCTGTTGTCCCGAGGCCCCTTCGCTCCGTCGTCCCCGGTGCGGGGACAAACAGAAGGGCCGCGGATCCCGGATGGGGTTCCGCGGCCCTGAAGGCGCCGGCCTGATCGGCTGTCAGGCTGGATCACTCCAGGGTTCTCGCCCACGGAAGGCCCACATCAGGTGGTGCTGCGTCTGCTTCCGGCTGCCGGCACCGGCCGCCGTAAAGGCATAGGCCTGCGCCTGTGCCTCTACTGCTTCCAGTGCCTTCGTCGGTCGCTCATTGCGCTCACGGACGGGAAGACCCGCGAGAGACACAGGGGACGCCGGACGCACGGCACGGATGCCGGACAGACCGGTGCCCGGGATCGAGGCGCCGAGCATGCACAGGGAGACGACGACCGAGTGATCGGTCATTTTGACGGTGCTGGTGGAGCTGCTGTTGATGCTGATCACTGGACTCGCCTCCTCTCGGCGCTTCGGGGACTGGGATGAACCAGTCCGACGGATATGCAAGTAGAGCACGGAATCAGGGCCTTCGAGAAGGCCTCTGTCCCCGTGGCTAAGAACCTATGGGGATTGCTGGGGCATGCGCAAACTATTTTTCCGACGAGTTCGCATCAGTCTTTCGCGCCGTCTCCCGCGAGGTCCTGGCCTGCGCAGAGGGCCAGTACGTCCGCCCCGTAGCGGTTGAGCTTGCGCTGTCCTACCCCGGGGATGCGGGCCAGTTCGTACTCGTCGTCCGGCACGGCCTCGGCGATGGCCACGAGCGTCTTGTCGGTGAAGACGCAGAAGGCGGGCTGTCCGCTGCGCCGCGCCTGCTCCGCGCGCCACTCGCGCAACCGCTCGTACAGGCCCTCGTCCATGTCGGAGGGACAGTCCTCGCACCGCATCAGCTTCATCTCGCCGGCGTCGGTGAGGGTGCGCCCGCAGACCCGGCAGCGGGCCGGGGTGCGCTGGGTGCGTCGCGGGGCGACGGCCTCCGGTCTGCTGGTGCGGCCGCGCTCGACGCCCCCCGCGCCGCCCGTCGCCCCGCGCCCGGCGGTGCCGGTGGAGCCGGGGCGCAGACCGTCCAGGAAGCGGCTGGGACGGCGGTTCGGGCGGCCGCCGGGCGAGCGGGACAGCGCCCAGGAGACGTGCAGGTGCTCACGGGCGCGGGTGACACCGACGTACAGGAGGCGGCGCTCCTCCTCGATCTGCTCGTCGGTCTTCGCATAGGTGATCGGCATCATGCCCTCGGCGACGCCGACCAGGAACACGACGTCCCACTCGAGGCCCTTGGCGGAGTGCAGCGAGGCCAGGGTGACGCCCTGCACCGTCGGGGCGTGCTGGGCGTTCGCCCTCTCGTCCAGCTCGGCGACGAGGTCGGCCAGGGTGGCGCCCCGCTCGGCGGCGGCGAAGTCGTGGGCCAGGTTCACCAGGGCGGACAGGGACTCCCAGCGCTCCCTGACGGCGCCGGAGCCGGCCGGGGGCTCCGTCGTCCAGCCCTCGCCCGAGAGCACGGCACGCACCTGGGAGGGCAGGTCGACGGCGTCGTCCAGCCGGGAGTCGTTGCCGCCGAAGCGGGCCGCGCCCCTGAGGTTGACGATGGCTCTGCGCACCTCGGGCCGGTCGAAGAAGCGCTCGGCGCCGCGGAGCTGGTAGGGGACTCCGGCGTCGGCGAGGGCCTGCTCGTAGGTCTCGGACTGGGAGTTGGTGCGGAACAGGATCGCGATCTCGCTCGCCGGGACGCCCGCGGCGATGAGTTCGCGGATGCGGCGGGCGGCGCCCTCCGCCTCGGCGGGCTCGTCGGTGTACTCGGTGTAGCGGGGCTCGGGTCCCGCGGCCCGCTGGGAGACCAGTTCCAGGCGGTGGTCGGCGGCGCGTCCGCGGGCCTGGGCGAGGAGGCCGTTGGCGAGATGGACGACCTGCGGGGTGGAGCGGTAGTCGCGGACGAGCTTGACGACGGTGGCCCCGGGGTGGCGGGCACGGAAGTCGAGAAGGTGGTCGGGGGTTGCTCCGGTGAACGAGTAGATCGTCTGGCTGGCGTCACCGACGACGCACAGGTCGTCCCGGTCGCCGAGCCACAGTTCCAGCAGGCGCTGCTGGAGGGGGCTGACGTCCTGGTACTCGTCCACCACGAAGTGCTGGTACTGGGCGCGGACCTGCTCGGCGATGTCGTGCCGGTCCTGCAGGACGGCCACGGTCAGCAGCAGGACGTCCTCGAAGTCGATGACGGAGCGGTCCCGCTTGAGGTCCTCGTAGACGGAGTAGAGCTGGGCGATCTCGGCGGGGTCGCGGGGGGACTCGCGGCCGGCCTTGGCGGCGGCCGCCGCGTAGTCGGCGGGGACGGTCTGGGTGACCTTGGACCACTCGATCTCGCCGGTGACGTCGCGCAGCTCGCCCCGGTCGAGGCGGATGCGGCAAGCGGCGGCCGCGTCCGCGACGAGCTGGATCTTGCGGTCGACGAGCCGGGGCATGGAGCCACCGACCGCTTTCGGCCAGAAGTACTGCAGCTGGCGCAGGGCCGCCGAGTGGAAGGTGCGGGCCTGGACGCCGACGGCGCCGAGCCGGCGCAGCCGGCCGCGCATCTCGCCGGCGGCGCGGTTGGTGAAGGTGACGGCCAGCACGCTGGACGGCTGGAGGATCCCGGCCCGCACCCCGTAGGCGATGCGGTGGGTGATCGCCCGGGTCTTGCCCGTGCCGGCGCCCGCCAGCACGCACACCGGGCCGCGCAGGGCGGTGGCCACCTCGCGCTGCTCGGGGTCGAGCCCTTCGAGTACCGCGTCGGCCGAGTCCGGTACCGGCGGGAAGAGCGTGGAGTGCGTTGCTGCTGTCACACAGCCATGCTGCCAGGTCGCCGGAGACGGGTGCTCCGGTTGTCCACAGGCAGGCACCTCTTGTCGTACTAATGCGGCAGGCGTCGTGGATCGATGTGGATCGATGCGGCAGGCATCACGTGGGGTCCTGGGCCGCGTGCGGGAATGGTGGCCCTTTCAAGTACGTTCCCTCTCTGCGACCACCGATCCCCAGCAGCTGAGGAGCCGAGAGACATGCCGGGCACTGTGACGATGTACAGCACCACGTGGTGTGGCTACTGCCGTCGGCTGAAGAGCCAGATGGACCGCGAGGGCATCACGTACGACGAGATCAACATCGAGCAGGACCCGGCGTCCGCCGCTTTCGTGGAGAAGGCGAATGGCGGAAACCAGACGGTTCCCACCGTGCTGTTCCCGGACGGTTCGACGCTGACGAACCCGTCGCTGGCCCAGGTGAAGCAGAAGATCGGCGTGTGACACCCGGCACTGGCGTACAGAAAGGCGATACCCGAGGTCGACTCGGGTATCGCCTTTTCGTTTTCGCGGTCCGCCCTGCGCCGTAAGGCCGTCACACGCTCCGCGTCGGCAGCGGCTTGCCGTACCAGAGCTCGATCAGGCGGGCCGCGATCGAGATGCCGTAGGGCGGGAGCACCTCGCCGGAGTCGAAGGCGGCGCCGAGTTCGTCGCGGGAGAACCAGCGGGCCTCGTGGATCTCGTCGCCGTCGACGTCGATCTCGATGGAGGTGGCGTGGGCCATGAAGCCGAGCATCAGGCTGGACGGGAACGGCCAGGGCTGGCTGGCGACGTACTCGACCTGGCCGACGCTGATGCCGGCCTCCTCGAAGACCTCGCGGCGCACCGCCTGCTCGATGGACTCGCCGGGCTCGACGAATCCGGCGAGCGTGGAGAAGCGGCCCTCCGGCCAGTGGACCTGGCGGCCGAGGAGGATGCGGTCCTCGGCGTCGGTGACGGCCATGATCACGGCGGGGTCGGTGCGCGGGTAGTGCTCGGCGCCGCACGCCGGGCAGCGGCGGATGTGGCCGGCCGCGGCGATGACGGTGCGCTCGCCGCAGCGGGAGCAGAAGCGGTGGGTGCGCTGCCAGTTCTCCAGGCCGACGGCGTGCACCATCAGGCCCGCGTCCCGGGGTGAGAGCAGCAGGCCGGCCTCGCGCAGGCCGGCCGGTCGCGCGGACTGGTCGATCCGGCCCGGCAACGCGTCCTTCTGGAGGGCGAAGTAGCTGACGCCGTCCTCGTCGGTGCCCAGGAAGTAGCGGTGCGCCTCCGTCAGAGGAGCCTCGAAGGACGGGGTCATGACGAGTTCGGTGCGCCCGTCGGGCGTCTCGTCGATGAGGACCTGGCCGCCGGAGACCACGAAGCAGCGGGTCGTGGGGTGGCTCCACGCCGCCGCGAGCCAGGCCTCGTCGAGCCGGTGGTGGGCGGCGCGGTCGATGCCGCTCGGGGCGGTGAGCGAGATGGGGCGGTCGGCGGTGTGGTCGGTCCAGGTGGTCACGGGTGCTTCCAACTCCCCCTGTGGAACGGGTTGTTTCGGCGATCGGTTCGGCGGGACGCAGTGCGGGAGGTGACCGGTTCCGGTGGGGCTGGTCGGTGCGGGGCGTTCCCTCCAGTGTGCCCCTGGCAGCCTGCCCGTCCGGGCGGCGCGGGATGCTCAGGGCTCATGACGCCAGGTCCGGGCGAGGTCGTCCCACAGGTACGCGGTGGTCTCGACGCCCTTGAGGAGCAGGTCGAGCTCGACCTTCTCGTTCGGCGCGTGCCAGCCGTCGGAGGGGACGGAGATGCCCAGGAAGAGCACCGGTGCGTCCAGGACCTCCTGGAGGTCGGCGGCCGGGCCGGAGCCGCCCTCGCGGGTGAAGCGGACCGGCTTGCCGAAGGCGCAGCCCATCGCGCGGACCACGGACTGAAGGGCGGGGTGGTCCAGCGGCGTCAGGCACGGGCGCGTGGCGGCACCGAACGTGATCTCGTGCCGGATCCCCGCGGGCACCTGGGTGGCGGCCCAGTCGCGGACGACCTTCTCGATGTGGGCGGGGTCCTGTCCCGCGACCATGCGGAAGGAGAGCTTCACCATCGCCGAGGACGGGATGATCGTCTTGCTGCCGGGGCCCTGGTAACCGCCGCCGATGCCGTTGACCTCGGCGGTGGGGCGGGCCCAGATGCGTTCCAGGGTGGTGTGTCCGGCCTCGCCCCGGGCGGCGTAGGACTTGGCGGTGCTCAGCCATTCCTGCTCGTCGAAGGGCAGTTCGGCGAAGAGTTCCCGCTCGCGGTCGGTGAGTTCGACGACGCCGTCGTAGAAGCCGGGGACGGCCACGCGTGCGTGCTCGTCGTGCAGGGCCGCGACCAGACGGGCGGCGGCGGTGGCCGGGTTGGGGACGGCGCCGCCGAAGGACCCGGAGTGGATGTCCTGGTCGGGGCCGAAGAAGTGGATCTCGCACTCGGCGAGACCGCGCATGCCGGTGCAGACGGTGGGGGTGTCCTCGGACCACATGCCGGTGTCGGAGACGATCACTGCGTCGGCGGCCAGCCGCTCGGCGTGCTCCTCCACGAGGGCACGGAAATGCGGCGAACCGGACTCCTCCTCGCCCTCGATCAGCAGCTTCAGGCCGACGGCCGGGGTGGTGCGGCCGGTGGCGGCGAGGTGGGCGCGGACGCCGAGGGTGTGGAAGAAGACCTGGCCCTTGTCATCGGCCGCCCCGCGCGCGTAGAGGCGACCTTCGCGGACGGCCGGCTCGAAGGGCTCGCTGTCCCAGCCGTCCTCGCGGGCGGCGGGCTGCACGTCGTGGTGCCCGTAGACGAGGACCGTGGGCGCTCCCGGATCGTCGGAGGGCCACTCGGCGAAGACGGCGGGGGCGCCCGCGGTCTCCCAGATCTCGGCGGTCGGGAAGCCGGTCTCCCGGAGTTTGGCGGCGAGCCAGTCGGCGCTGCGGCGTACATCGGGCGCGTGGTCCGGCTGGGCGGACACGGACGGGATGCGCAGCCACTCCGCGAGGTCCCCCAGGAAGGCGGAGCTGTGCTGCTCGATGTACGTACGGACGGCGCTGTCCGGGGTCTGGCTCATGGTCACGAGCCTATCGGCCCGCACCGACATCCTCGGTGGGCGGTTCCTCACACTTTGCCGACGCGGCCGGCTCGCCCAGGAGCAGCCGCTCCAGCGCGGCGCGGTCCGGCAGGCCCCGCGGTCGGACCACGTCACCGGTGCGGACGTACAGGAACGTCGCGTTGACGGACTCCAGGGGGACGCCGCGCTGCTCGGCCCAGGCGAGCCGGTACAGGGCGAGCTGGAGCGGATCGGCGGTGCGGTCGCGGCCGGTCTTCCAGTCGACGATCTCGTACGTCGCCGCGTCGCCCTCGCCCTCCTTGTAGACGGCGTCGATACGTCCCCTGATGACCCGGCCGGCGATGGTGAGCTGGAAGGGGGCCTCGACCCGGTGGGGCGTGCGGTGGGCGTACTCGGTGCGTTCGAAGGCCTCCTTGAGGGCCTCCAGGTCGCGCTCGTCGGCGATCTCGGCGTCGCCGCCGGGCAGTTCCTCCGGCTCCAGCACGGGCAGGGTCAGCTCTTCGAAGCGGGCTTCGACCCAGGCGTGGAAGCGGGTGCCCCGGCGGGCGGCGGGCTGCGGCGGGCGGGGCATGGGGCGGGCGAGTTCCTGCGCGAAGCCGTCCGGGTCGGCGGCCAGCCGCAGCACCTGCGAGGCGGTGAGGGTCACGGGCAGGGGGACCTCGGTGACGGCCGCCCGCGCGCGCAGGAGCTCACCGGTGAGGGCGTCGAGGTCACGGTCCCAGGAGGCGATGGTGCGGGCCTCCTCGGGGGTGGGCCGGGGGCGGGGGTGCTCACGCGCGTGCGTGTTGCCGGGCACGCGCGTGCCGTGCTGCGCCGCGCTCTGCGGTCCGGTCGCCTGGTGCGGGACCGCCGGGCGGTCCGCCGACCAGCTCTCCCAGTCGCCGGACTCCTCGTCCCGGAACGGGTCCTCTTCCCCGTAGGACGCGTCGCCGTCGTAGGGGTCTTCGTCGTCGTACGGCTCTTCGTCGTACGGCTCCACGTCGTCGTGGGGCTCTTCGTCGTCCGGCGGTACGGGCCAGTCCGGGTCCTCGTCACCGTCCGGGTCGTGTACGGCCGCGGGGTGGCCGTCCTCGTGGGAGGCGAGGTCCTCCAGGTGAGCGAGGACGGTCTCGGCGGCCCTCCGGCGGCGGGCGAAAGACGCCTCGTCCAGCGGCAGGGGCCAGACCTGGTCGGCGCTCGCCGTGTGCAGGACGGGGTTTTCCTCGTCCTCGGCGGGCTCCTCCGCCCATGCCTCGATCTCGCCGTACCCGGCAGCGCAGTGCTCGTACAGGTCCAGCAGGAAGCTCGAGGGGCCGCGCCGCTTCTTCTGGGTGGGGCCCCACCAGTGGCCGGAGCCGAGGAGGAGGCTGCGGGGGCGGGTGAAGGTGACGTAGCCGAGGCGGAGCTCCTCGGTGTGCTGGTGCTCCTTCATGGCCTCCTGGAAGGCCTTCAGGCCCCGGGAGTCCCAGGAGCCGACGTCGGGCAGGGTGTCGGCGTCGCCGCGCAGCGCGTGCGGCAGCACCTTGCCCTGGGCGGTCCACTTCTCGCGGCCCTTGGTACTGGGGAAGGTGTCCTTGACCAGGCCCGGGACGGCGACGACGTCCCACTCCAGGCCCTTCGACTTGTGGGCGGTGAGCACCTTCACGGTGTTCTCGCCGCCGGGCAGGGCGTTGTCGAGGCCCTTCTCGTACTGCGCGGCGGTGCGCAGGAAGGCCAGGAAGGCGAGCAGGGTGGCCTCGCCGTCGCCGGCGGCGAAGGAGGCGGCGACGTCCAGGAAGTTGGAGAGGGTCTCGCGGCGGCGGGCGGCCAGGGCGTGCGGGGACGCCGACAGTTCCACCTCCAGGCCGGTGACGGCGAGGACGCGGTGCAGGACGTCCATCAGCGGGTCGGACAACGACCGGCGCAGATCGCGCAGTTCGGTGGCCAGGCGCGCGAAGCGCACGCGCGCGTCCGGCGAGAACGGCAGTCCGTCGTCCTCTCCCTCCGCGTCGAGCGGCATCTCCAGGAAGGTGTCGAGGGCGTCCGCGAGCGATATCACCTCCGACGGATCGACCCCCTCGACGGCTTCGGCGAGCCGCCGGTCCCGGTCGTCGTCGTCCTCCACGCGCGCGTGGGACACGAGCAGCCGGGCCCGGCGTCCCAGGAGGGCGAGGTCGCGTGGGCCGATGCGCCAGCGCGGGCCGGTCAGCAGCCGGACCAGGGAGGCGTTGGCGCCGGGGTCCTGGAGTACTTCGCAGACGGCGACCAGGTCGGCGATCTCCGGAAGGTGCAGCAGCCCGGACAGCCCGACCACCTCGACGGGGACGTCCCGGACGACGAGCGCGCCCTGGATCTCGGCGAAGTCGCTCGCCGTGCGGCACAGGACGGCGATCTCACCGGGCGCCTTGCCGGTGTCGACCAGGTGGGCGATCGAGTCGGCGATCCAGTCGATCTCCTCGGCGTGGGTGGGCAGCAGCGCGCAGCGGACGACGCCGTCCCGTTCGGCGCCGGGGGCCGGGCGGAGGGCCTCCACGCCCGCGTGCATGGCGCGCAGGGGTTCGGCGAGGCCGTTGGCGAGGTCCAGGAGGCGGCCGCCGCTGCGGCGGTTCTCGCTGAGGGCCTGGCGGGTGGCGGGGCTGCCGTCGGGGCGGGCGAAGTGCTCGTGGAAGTCGTCCAGGTTGGCGACGGACGCGCCGCGCCAGCCGTAGATGGCCTGGCAGGGGTCGCCGACGGCGGTCACCGGGTGGCCGGTGCCGCCGCCGAACAGGCCCGCCAGAAGGATGCGTTGGGCCACGGACGTGTCCTGGTACTCGTCCAGGAGGACCACGCGGAACTCCTCGCGCAGGACGCGGCCGACCTCGGGGATCCGCGCGAGCTGTGCGGACAGGGCGATCTGGTCGCCGAAGTCGAGCAGGTCGCGTTCGCGTTTGGCGGCGCGGTAGCGGACCACCAGGTCGGCGAGTTCGCGGCGGGCGGCGGCCGCCTCGGGGACCTTGCGCAGATCTGCGTTGGTGAGCTTGGCGCCCTGAAGGGTGCCGAGCAGCTCTGCGTCGTACGCGCGCACGTCCTCGGGGCGCACGAGGTGCTCGGCGAGTTCGGCGTCGAGGGTCAGCAGGTCGCTGACGAGGTCGGCGAAGGAGCGGGTGAGGGCCGGATAGGGGCCGGGGGCCTCCCGCAGCACGCGCGCGGCGAGCTGGAAGCGGGTGGCGTCGGCGAGCAGGCGCGAGGTCGGCTCCAGGCCGATGCGCAGACCGTGGTCGGTCAGCAGGCGGCCGGCGAACGCGTGGTAGGTCGAGATGACCGGTTCGCCCGGCGGGTTGTCCGGGTCGATGACGTCCGGGTCGGTGACGCCCGCCTTGATCAGCGCCTTGCGCACGCGCTCGGCGAGTTCCCCGGCGGCCTTGTTGGTGAAGGTCAGGCCCAGTACCTGCTCGGGGGCGACCTGTCCGGTGCCCACCAGCCAGACGACGCGGGCCGCCATCACCGTCGTCTTGCCCGATCCGGCGCCGGCCACGATCACCTGCGGGGCGGGCGGCGCGATGATGCAGGCCGTCTGCTCCGGGGTGAACGGAATCCCGAGGAGCTCCTTGAGCTGATCGGGATCGGTGATAGGGGGCGGCACGTCGAAGAGGCTAGCCGCGACCACTGACAGCGGAGGACGCAATCACCCTGCGCTTCGGTGGAAGCGCAGGTCAGCCCGGGTGGTGTGATGAATCACCCGGGCTACTCGACGATGTGGCGGCCCTCGGGGCGGGCGCTGCAGGACGCCCGGAACGCGCAGTGCGTGCAGTGCTGTCCGGCCGTCGGCGTGAACCGCTCGTCGAGCACCTTTCCGGCGGCGGTGGCGAGCAGTTCGCCGACCCACTCCCCCGCCGGGCCCTCGACGGGCTCCTGGGCCTGCACCTTGGGCAGCGTCTCGCCGCCGTCGCGCTGCGCGGCACCCTGCCGCAGGTGCACCAGTTCGGCGCCGCCCGGTTCGGGGCGCAGACCGTCGAAGGCCTCGTCCACGGCGCCCTCGCGGACGGCGAGCTGGTAGACGGCGAGCTGGGGGTGGCGCTCGACCTCGCGCGCGGTGGGCGCCTGTTTGCCGGTCTTGAAGTCGACGACGTAGGCGCGGCCCTCGCCGTCGGCCTCGACGCGGTCCATCTGGCCGCGGATGCGCACCTCGTAGTCGCCCGCCTCCAGGGTCACGTCGAAGTCGTGCTCGCTGGCCACCGGGGTGCGGCCGGTGCGGTCCATGACGTGCCACTTCAGGAAGCGTTCGAGCGCCACGCGCGCGTTCTCCTTCTCCTGCGCCGACTTCCACGGCGCGTCGAAGGCGAGGGCGTTCCACACCGAGTCGAGGCGTTCCATGAGGACGGCGAGGTCGGCGGGCGTGTGCCCGGAGGCGACCTCGTCGGCGAGGACGTGCACGACGTTGCCGAAGCCCTGGGCGGTCGTCGCGGGCGCGTCGGCCTTCACCTCGCGGCCCAGGAACCACTGCAGGGAGCAAGTGTTGGCGAGCTGGTCGAGGGCGCTTCCGGAGAGCACGACGGGCTGGTCGCGGTTGCGCAGCGGCACCTTGCTCTCGGTCGGCTCGAACATGCCCCACCAGCGGTAGGGGTGGGCGGAGGGGACGAGCGGGCGGCCGTCCTCGTCGGCGAGCGCGGCGAGGCGCGCGAGCCGTTGGGCGGCCGCCTCCCGGAGGGTGTCCGAGACGCGCGGGTCGACGGTGGTGGCGCGCAGTTCGGAGACCAGCGCGGCGACGGACAGGGGGCGGCGTGGCCGGCCCGTGACGTCCTTGGGTTCGACGCCCAGTTCGGTGAGGAAGCGGGAGGGCTGGTCGCCGTCGTCGGACGGTGCCTTCACGGCGGTGACGACGAGGCGTTCACGCGCGCGTGTGGCGGCGACGTAGAACAGGCGGCGCTCCTCGGCGAGCAGGGCGCCCGGGGTGAGCGGTTCGGCGAGTCCGTCGCGGCCGATGCGGTCGGCCTCCAGGAGCGAGCCACGGCGGCGCAGGTCGGGCCACAGCCCTTCCTGGACGCCGGCGACGACGACGAGGCGCCACTCCAGGCCCTTGGAGCGGTGCGCGGTCATCAGGCGTACGGCGTCCGGACGTACCGCCCGTCGCGTGAGGGTGTCGGCGGCGATGTCCTCGGCCTCGATCTCCTCCAGGAAGTTCAGGGCGCCCCGGCCGCCGGTGCGTTCCTCCGCGCGCGCTGCGGTCGCGAACAGCGCGCAGACGGCGTCCAGGTCACGGTCGGCGTTGCGCCCGGCGGCCCCGCCGCGCCGCGCGGAGCGCTCCAGGCGGGTGGGCCACGGCGTGCCCTCCCACAGGTCCCACAGCGCCTCCTCGGCCGTGCCGCCGCCCGCGAGGCGTTCCCTGGCCTTGCGGAGCAGGGCGCCGAGCCGCTGGGCGCCGCGCGCGTACGCGGGGTCGTGCACGGCCAGGCGCTCCGGCTCGGCGAGGGCCCGCGCGAGCAGTTCGTCCGACGGCGGCGGCAGGGCGTTTCCCGCGGCCCGCTCCTCGTCGCGCAGGGCCCGGCCGAGACGGCGCAGGTCGGCGGCGTCCATGCCGCCGAGGGGCGAGGCGAGGAGGGTGAGGGCGGTCTCGGTGTCGAGCCAGCAGGGGGCCGCCTCCCCGGAGGGGGGCTCCTCGTCGTCCGCCTGCGCCGCCGCCTCCGCGCCGGCCACCGCCCGCAGTGCCGTCAGCAGTGGGGCCACCGCCGGCTCGTGCCGCAGGGGCAGGTCGTCGCCGTCGATGTCGAGCGGGACGCCGGCGGCGGTCAGCGCGCGGCGGACCGTCGGGATGGTCCGCGACCCGGCACGCACCAGGACGGCCATGTCGCGCCATGGGACGCCGTCCTCCAGGTGGGCCCGGCGCAGGATGTCTGCGATGTTGTCCAGCTCCGTGCCGGACGTCGGGTACGTGTACACCTCGGCGTGGCCGCCCTCCCGGACGGGGGCGAGTTCGCGGTGCGCGCGGACCTTCTCCGCCGGCAGCCGGGTCAGCGGCATGCGCTGGGTGAGCAGGCGGGTCGCGGCGAGCAGCCCGGCGCCGGAGCGGCGGGAGGTGCGCAGGACCTGCACGGGCGCCGGGCGGCCGTCCGCGCGCGGGAAGGTGTGCGGGAACTCCAGGATGCCGTTGACGTCGGAGCCCCGGAAGGCGTAGATCGACTGGTCGGGGTCACCGAAGGCGACGAGCGTGCGGCCCCCGCCCGCGAGCGCGTGCAGCAGCCGTACCTGGGCGGCGTCCGTGTCCTGGTACTCGTCGACGAGGACGGCGTCGTACTGCGCGGCGAGCCGTTCGGCGACCTCGGGCCGGCGGGCCAGGAGGACCGCGCGGTGGACCAGTTCGGCGTAGTCGAGCACGCCCTGCAGGTCGAGGACGTCGAGGTACTCGGCGAGGAAGGCGGCCGCGGCACGCCAGTCGGGGCGGCCGATACGGCGGGCGAAGGCGTCCAGCGCGACGGGGTCCAGGCCGAGTTCCCGGCTGCGGGCGAGGACCGCGCGGACCTCATCGGCGAAGCCCCTGGTCGTCAGGCAGGCGCGCAGTTCGTCCGGCCAGCGCACGTGCGCGAGGCCGAGCCGCTCCAGGTCGGGCTGCCCGGCGAGCAGTCCGCGGACGGCGACGTCCTGCTCCGGGCCGGACAGCAGACGCAGCGGCTCCACGAACAGCTCGGCGTCCTGATGGGCACGGACGAGGGCGTAGCAGAACGAGTGGAAGGTGGTCGCCTGGGGAGCGCGGGCCGCTCCCACGCGCAGCGCCATGCGGTCGCGCAGCTCGACGGCCGCCTTGCGGCTGAACGTCAGCACGAGCACGCGCGCGGGGTCGCCGCCACGGGCGATTCGGGCGGCCACGGACTCCACGAGGGTGGTGGTCTTGCCGGTGCCGGGACCTGCGAGAACGAGCAGCGGACCGGACCTGTGGTCAACCACGGAGCGCTGAGCGGCGTCCAGACGAGGGGGATCCGGTCGGGCCGGAGGGGTACGCACCAGTCGGTAAGCGCCACGGTTCCCCTGTCGCACCGCGGGGTGCGACAGGCGCCTGGTGGAGGAAGAGGAGCTCACGTGGTTCGCCGGTCCTGGTGGGTGTGCTGGTTGTCGGACCACCGTCCGTGCAGGGCGGTGATCGGGGGGTGAGGGGGACTCGTGCAGCCGACGCTACGCCGACGGACAGGTCGGAAGCAGAGCTTCCGCTTCTTCCCTCCCGGCACTCACGCCTCGCGTGTCCCTCGCCCCTCGAACGTACGGCATGGGACAGACGTGCCCCTGTTCCCCCATCCGGATCACGGGTCACACACGGGGTTGCCGGATGGCGGAAGCTGTCAGGTGTGAGCTTCAGCGCGTCCGTCGCCGTCCCAGCGCGCCCGCTTCATGTCGAGGCGCGGCAGATGGCCCTCGGCGGCCCTGCTCGCCTCCTTCAGGGGCGTGCCCTCGGCGCGGTAGTGGTCGAGCGCCCGCAGCTCGTGCCCGGGCAGCAGCACGCCGTCCGAGCGGACGACCCGCCACCAGGGCACGGCCCCTCCGTAGAGGGCCATCACCCGGCCGACCTGCCGGGGTCCGCCCTCCTGAAGCCACTCGGCGACGTCCCCGTACGTCATGACACGCCCGGGCGGTACCAGTTCGGCCACCTCGAGGACGCGCTCGGCGTACGCCGGCAGCGCGTCCGGGTGTTCCCCTCGGTCCTCGTGCGGCAGGCTCTCCTCGCTCATCCGGCCCATCCTGCCCCACGCCACCGACAGTGCAACGCGCTCGTGACCGTGCGTATCCCTCGCCCCCGGGCAGCGCTTCCGGCAGACTGTGCGCCCCCGCGTTTGCACCCTGATGCCCCCGTGTGTCGGTGGGGCATGCCACCATCGTGCGGGCGGTGACCGGTGATACGAGATCAAGAAGAGACGATGAAGCAGCAGGGTGTGCACCCAGAGGACGCGGAGAGCACCTCTGACGCTTCGTCGCGCCCGGAACCCGTTTCCGATGGCAAGGGGACGCCCCCGAAGGCCTCGGACAAGGGCCGGGCCGACTTCGTCGACGAGGCCCACATCGACGAGGTGGAGGGCGACGAACCGCTCCTCCCCGCGCGCGTGCACCGCCCCTCCGACCTGATGCGCCTCATGGTGGGCGTGCTGGGGATCGTCCTGCTGCTCGCGATCGCCGCGTTCGCGCACGGCACCACCTCGGGCCTCGAACAGGACATCAACAAGGGCACCGGGCAGGCGCCCGACCTGCTCATCAAGATCGCGGGCCTGGTCTCCAGCATCGCCATCCTGCTGGTTCCGGTCGCGTTCGCGATCGAGCGGCTGATCAAGCGGGACGGGCTGCGCATCGCCGACGGCGTGCTCGCGGCGGTCCTCGCCCACGGTGTGACACTCGCCACCGACCTGTGGGTCGCCAAGGCGGCCCCCGGCTCCATCCAGGAAGCGCTCACCCAGCCCTCCCCCGGCGACATCCACGCCCTGACCGACCCGGTGCACGGCTATCTCGCGCCGGTCATCGCCTACATGACCGCCGTCGGCATGTCCCGGCGGCCGCGCTGGCGAGCGGTGCTGTGGATCGTGCTGCTCCTCGACGCGTTCTCGATGCTGGTCACCGGCTACACGACGCCGTTCTCGATCATCCTGACGGTGCTGATCGGCTGGACCGTGGCCTACGGCACGCTCTACGCCGTCGGCTCGCCGAACGTCCGCCCCACCGGCCGGACGCTGATGGCGGGCCTGCGGCACGTCGGATTCCGCCCGGTGACCGCGGCCCGCGAGGAGATGCCCGAGAACCACGAGACCGGCGACCGCGGCCGGCGCTACTTCGTCACCCTGGAGGACGGCCCGCCCCTGGACGTGACCGTCGTCGACCGCGAGCAGCAGGCCCAGGGCTTCTTCTACCGCGCGTGGCGCAATCTCACCCTGCGCGGCTTCGCCACCCGCAGCAGCCTCCAGTCGCTGCGCCAGGCCCTGGAGCAGGAGGCCCTGCTCGCCTACGCGGCCATCGCGGCCGGCGCCAACGCGCCCAAGCTGATCGCCACCTCCGAACTCGGCCCCGACGCGGTCATGCTCGTCTACGAGCACACCGGCGGGCGCACGCTCGACTCCCTGGCGGACGACGAGATCACCGACGAACTGCTGCACGACACCTGGCACCAGGTTCGCGCCCTGCAGTCCCGGCGCATCGCGCACCGCAGACTGGTGGGCGACGCGATCCTGGTGGATCGTTCCGGCACGGTCATCCTCACCGACCTGCGCGTCGGCGAGATCGCGGCCGGCGATCTGCTGCTGCGCATGGACGTCTCCCAGCTCCTGGTGACCCTCGGCCTGCGGGTCGGCGCCGAGCGCGCGGTCGCCTCGGCGGTGGCCGTGCTCGGCCCCGACGCCGTGGCCGACTGCCTGCCGATGCTGCAGCCCATCGCCCTCAGCCGCACCTCCCGGGCGACCCTGCGCAAGCTGGCCCGGGAGCGGGCCCAGCGCGAGCGCGACGCGGTGCTGGAGGCGTCGCGGCAGGCCAAGCAGGCCCGGCTGGAGGCGGCCGAGGACCACGCCGGGCCCACGCTCGAAAAGCCCGACAAGAAGGCCGTACGGGCGGAGGCCAGGGCCGAGAAGCGGGCCATCGACGAAGCCATCGACGAAGCGCGGGAAGAGGATCTGCTCACCCAGATCCGCCACCAGGTGCTGCTCATCAGGCCGCAGGCACCGGTCGAGCCGGCCCGCCTGGAGCGGGTGCGGCCGCGGACGCTGATCAGCTTCATCGCGGGCGCCATCGGCGCGTACTTCCTGCTGACCCAGCTCACCCACATCGAGTTCGGGCCGTTGATCGAGAACGCGCAGTGGGGCTGGGTCGTCGCGGCCCTCGCCTTCTCAGCCGCCAGCTACTTCGCGGCGGCGATGGCCCTGCTGGGCTTCGTGCCGGAGCGGGTGCCGTTCCTGCGGACCGTCGGGGCCCAGGTCGCCGGCTCGTTCGTGAAGATCGTCGCGCCTGCCGCGGTGGGCGGTGTCGCGCTCAACACACGCTTCCTGCAGCGCGCGGGCGTACGGCCCGGCCTGGCGGTCGCGAGCGTGGGCGCCTCCCAGCTGTTCGGGCTCGGCTGCCACATCCTGATGCTGCTGTCCTTCGGCTACCTGACCGGCACCGAGAAGACGCCGTCGCTGTCGCCGTCCCGGACGGTCATCGCGGGTCTGCTCACTGTGGCGGTGCTCGTCCTGGTGGTCACCTCGGTGCCGTTCCTGCGGAAATTCGTCGTCACGCGCGTGCGGTCGCTCTTCGCGGGCGTCGTGCCGCGCATGCTGGACGTGCTGCAGCGGCCGCAGAAGCTGGTCACCGGCATCGGCGGCATGCTGCTGCTGACGGCCTGCTTCGTGATGTGCCTCGACGCCTCGATCCGCGCCTTCGGCCAGCAGGGGACCTCGCTGAGCATCGCCAGCGTCGCCGTCGTCTTCCTCGCCGGAAACGCGCTCGGCTCCGCGGCGCCGACCCCGGGCGGCGTCGGCGCGGTCGAGGCGACGCTCACGGTCGGTCTGATCGCCGTGGGCCTGCCCAAGGAGGTCGCGGCCCCGGCCGTCCTGTTGTTCCGACTGCTGACGCTGTGGCTGCCGGTGCTGCCGGGCTGGCTGGCCTTCAACCAGCTCTCGCGCAAGCAGGCCCTCTGACACGACGCCTCTCGTACGACGTCCGTACGCGCGCGTACCTCATACGGCCCGTGTCCCGAGCGGGCCGTCCGGCGCGGGCACAGGATGGAAGCATGCCGAAGCCTCAGCGCCTGCGGGCCGCTGCCCTGACCGCCGTACTGCTGTCCTCCGTACTGGTGGCCTGCAGCGGCAGCGCCAAGAACGACGAGGACCTGTCGGCCCAGAAGCTGGACTGGAAGGACTGCCCGGCCCCCTCCGCGGCGGAGGGCGGGGGCGCCGCGCCGTCCCCGCTGCCGAACGGCGGCACCTGGCAGTGCGCCACCATGAAGGCGCCGCTGGACTGGGACAAGCCCAAGGGCGACACGATCGGCATCGCGCTCATCCGGGCGAGGACGAGCGGAAGCGCGAGCAAGCGCATCGGTTCCCTCGTCTTCAACTTCGGCGGGCCCGGCGGCTCGGGCGTCACCACGCTGCCCTCCTTCGGCCAGGACTACGCGAAACTGCGCACCCGCTACGACCTCGTCAGCTTCGACCCGCGCGGAGTCGGCCGCAGCGCGCCCGTGAAGTGCGAGAACGACCAGCAGCTCGACAGCTACTTCCAGCAGGACGCCACCCCCGACGACGCCGCCGAGCGCACCGCCTTCGTGAACAACACCAAGGACTTCAACTCGGCCTGCGAGAAGAACTCCAAGAAGGTGCTGCCGCATGTGCGCACCACCGACGCGGCCCGGGACATGGACCTGATGCGGCAGGTCCTCGGCGACGACAAGCTCTACTACTTCGGCATCTCGTACGGCACCGAACTCGGCGGCGTCTACGCCCACTTGTTCCCCCGGCACGTGGGCCGGGCCGTCTTCGACGCGGTCGTCGACCCGACGCAGAACGCCGAACAGAGCTCGCTCGGGCAGGCCGGCGGCTTCCAGCTCGCCCTCGACAACTTCGCCGAGGACTGCACGTCCAAGGCCCAGCCCTGCCCGGTCGGCGACACCCCGCAGGACGTCAAGAACCGCATCGCCAAGCTCCTGACGGACCTCGACAAGAAGCCGATCCCCGGGATCTTCCCGCGCCAGCTCACCCAGACCGCCGCGACCAACGGCATCGCCCAGTCCCTGTACTCCAAGGACTTCTGGCAGTACCTCACCGAGGGACTGCAGGAGGCGTACGACGGCGACGGCAAGATCCTCATGGCGCTGTCCGACTCGATGAACGGCCGTAGCGAGAACGGCGAGTACAGCAACATCACCGCCGCGAACATCGCCATCAACTGCGCGGACGACAAAGCCCGCTACGACACCGCCTACGTACAGCACAAGCTCCCCGAGTTCCGGGCCGTCTCGCCGCTCTTCGGCGACTTCCTGGCCTGGTCCATGGCGAGCTGCACCGACTGGGCCGTGGCGGGCGCCGCCGACCACCCCGACGTCAGCGCCGCCGGATCGGCGCCGATCCTCGTCGTGGGCAACACCGGCGACCCGGCCACGCCGTACGAGGGCGCGAAGAAGATGGTGGACGCGCTGGGCAAGGGCGTCGGCGTGGAGCTGACATACAAGGGGCAGGGGCACGGCTCGTACGACAGCAAGAACAAGTGCGTGCAGAGCGCGGTCAACGGCTATCTGCTGGACGGGAAGGTGCCGGCGGCCGGAACCGTCTGCTCCTGACGGCAATCCGGGATTCCGGATAAAAGCGCAGGTCAGAACGTTATCCACAGGTCGGCACGGGCTCGGCGTGATCTGCCTAGTATGGCCTGACCGCGGTCCGCGGCTCGATGCGGACGGCCTGTCAGGGGGGACGCACATGGCGCGACTCGCACGGTGGACGGCTTTCGGAGCCGCCGCCGCACTGCTGGTGGCGGGCTGCAGCGGCGGCTCGTCGTCCGACGGCGGCGAGGGCAAGGACGGGTCGAGCACGAGCCCGGCGGCCTCGTCCTCGACCGGCTCGTCCGGTACGACCGCCGCCCTGCCCTCCTCCCTGACCGGGCAGAAGCTCGCCTGGGGGCGTTGCAAGGCGACCGCGGACGCGACGGCGCCGGGCAGCGACTGGCAGTGCGCGACGCTCAAGGTGCCGCTGGACTGGTCCAAGCCGGACGGCGGGACGATCGGGCTGGCCCTGATCCGCGAGAAGGCCCGCGGGGGCAAGCGCCTCGGATCACTGCTGTTCAACTTCGGCGGTCCCGGCGGCTCGGGCGTCTCGACGATGCCGCAGTACGCGGCCACCGTGTCCCTGCTGCGCGAGCGCTACGACCTGGTCAGCTGGGATCCGCGCGGAGTCGCCGCCAGCGAGGGGGTGCGCTGCCGCGGCGACAAGGCGATCCAGGCCGCCGAGGACATCGACGCCACGCCTGACACCCCGGCCGAGGAGAACGCGTACTTCCAGGACGCCGTCGCCTTCGGCAAGGGCTGCCAGAAGGCCGCCGGGAAGCTCCTGGCTCACGTGTCGACGACCGACACCGCCCGCGACATGGACCTGATGCGCCAGGTGCTCGGCGACTCGAAGATGCACTACTTCGGCATCTCCTACGGCACGGAGCTCGGCGGCGTCTACGCCCATCTCTTCCCGAAGAACGTCGGACGGCTCGTCCTCGACGCGGTCGTCGACCCCAGCGCGGACTCGGTCGGGCACGCGGAGAACCAGACCCGGGGCTTCCAGCGGGCGCTTGACGACTACCTGAAGTCGACGGGCCAGGACCCCGCGCAGGGCACGCGGAAGATCGCGGACCTGGTGAAGCGGCTCGACGCCGACCCGCTGCCGACCTCCTCCGGGCGCAAGCTGACGCAGACCCTCGCCCTCACCGGCATCGTCCTGCCCCTCTACAGCAAGTCGGGCTGGCCGACCCTGACCAGCGCCCTCGACTCCGCGGAGCGGGGTGACGGCACGGAGCTGCTCACGCTGGCCGACGGGTACAACGAGCGGGACTCCTCAGGGCACTACGGCACGACGACCCACTCCCAACGGGTCATATCGTGCCTGGACGACAAGCAGCGGCCCACCGCCGCGCAGACGAAGAAGCTGCTGCCGGCGTTCGAGAAGATCTCTCCCGTGTTCGGGGCCTTCCTCGGCTGGGACACGGCCGGCTGGTGCCACGACTGGCCGGTGGCCGGGCAGTACGACACCCCGGAGGTGAGCGCGCCCGGCGCGGCGCCGGTCCTGGTGGTCGGCAACACGGGCGACCCGGCGACGCCGTACGAGGGCGCCAGGAAGATGGCCGACGAACTGGGCAAGGGCGTCGGGGTGGAACTCACCTGGAAGGGCGAGGGGCACGGGGCGTACGGCAACGGGAGCGACTGCGTCGACTCGACGGTGAACGCCTATCTCCTGGACGGGAGGGTGCCGAGGGACGGGAAGGTCTGCTCGCGGTAGGTCGCGGGGGGCGGGCAGCGGAAAGGGGCCCGGCACCTGTGGTGCCGGGCCCCTTTCGGGAAAACGTCTGCCTAGTAGACCGGCTTGTGCGGCTCGATCTGGTTGACCCAGCCGATCACGCCGCCGCCGACGTGCACGGCGTCGGAGAAGCCCGCGGACTTCAGGACCGCGAGGACTTCCGCACTGCGGACACCCGTCTTGCAATGCAGGACGATCTTCTTGTCCTGCGGGAGGGTCTCCAGGGCGGTGCCCATGAGGAACTCGTTCTTGGGGATCAGCTTGGCGCCGGGGATCGACACGATCTCGTACTCGTTGATCTCGCGGACGTCGATGATCTCGAGGTTCTCGCCGTCGTCGATCCACTCCTTGAGCTGCTTCGGAGTGATCGTCGAGCCGGCCGCCGCCTCCTGGGCCTCCTCGGACACGACGCCGCAGAAGGCCTCGTAGTCGATGAGCTCGGTGACGGTCGGGTTCTCGCCGCAGACCGCGCAGTTCGGGTCCTTGCGGACCTTGACCTGGCGGTACTGCATCTCCAGGGCGTCGTAGATCATCAGCCGGCCGACCAGCGGCTCGCCGATGCCCGCGAGGAGCTTGATGGCCTCGTTGACCTGGATGGAACCGATCGACGCGCACAGCACGCCCAGCACGCCGCCCTCGGCGCAGGAGGGGACCATGCCCGGCGGCGGGGGCTCCGGGTAGAGGCAGCGGTAGCAGGGACCGTGCTCGGACCAGAAGACGGAGGCCTGACCGTCGAAGCGGTAGATCGAACCCCACACGTACGGCTTGTTCAGCAGCACGCACGCGTCGTTGACCAGGTAGCGGGTCGCGAAGTTGTCCGTGCCGTCGACGATCAGGTCGTACTGGCTGAAGATGTCCATCACGTTGTCGGCCTCGAGCCGCTCCTCGTGAAGGATCACGTCCACGTACGGGTTGATGCCCTTGACGGTGTCGCGGGCGGACTCGGCCTTGGAGCGGCCGATGTCGGACTGGCTGTGGATGATCTGGCGCTGCAGGTTCGACTCGTCGACCTCGTCGAACTCCACGATGCCGAGGGTGCCGACACCCGCGGCGGCCAGGTACATCAGCGCCGGCGAGCCCAGGCCGCCGGCGCCCACACAGAGCACCTTGGCGTTCTTCAGCCGCTTCTGCCCGTCCATCCCGACGTCGGGGATGATCAGGTGGCGGGAGTACCTGCGGACCTCGTCTACGGTGAGCTCAGAGGCTGGCTCGACCAGGGGTGGCAGCGACACGGGGACTCCGTTGGTCGGTCAATCAGTACGGTTGTTCTGCCTGTAACAGTGCCATGGCCTTTTTCATTCCGAGACACCCGTTCCGATCCGCGAGACGATGTCGTCCCAGTAGCCGGGCATGGTCTCCCAAGGGTCGACGCGTCCGCCGCGGTCCGTGTGATCCGTGAAGTAGATCGTCGACGCGCCCTGCCAGCGGGCGATGCGCAGCGCCTCGTCGAGGTGCGGGCCCGGCACCCCGTGGACGAAGTGGCAGAAGCGGTCGGGCGGGTAGTCCGCGGTCCACTCGGCCACCTGCGACCAGCGGTAGTCGCTCCACGGCCCCGAGAAGGTCACCAGCTGGTCGGCCGTCTCGGCGTAGCCCGGGTAGGGGTGGGTGCC
Source organism: Streptomyces panaciradicis (assembly GCF_023516615.1). GTDB lineage: Bacteria > Actinomycetota > Actinomycetes > Streptomycetales > Streptomycetaceae > Streptomyces > Streptomyces panaciradicis. Next base: position 17,679 of record NZ_JAMGBF010000141.1, on the reverse strand, counting down.
GTGGCCGAGGACGATGTGGGCGTCGTCACGGACGGCGCGGAGCGTGGTGACCGTGCGGCGGATCTCGGGCAGCGACGTGCGCTCGGTCGGGCAGCGGTCCAGGAGGAAGCCGTCGACCCGGTACCAGTCGATGTAGCGGTGCGCGTCGGAGATCAGCTCTCCGAAGGTGCGGGCGCCGAAGGTGGCGTCGAGGTGACCGAGAACGCGCACGCCCGCGTTGCGCAGACGGCCGGCCGCCTCCAGGCAGTGCGGGTCCGGGCGGCTGCCGGGGCCGTCGGCGACGTTCAGGACGACCCAGTGCAGGGGTGTCCCGGGGCGGGTCAGCCCCGCCCACTCGGTGGGGGCGACGAGCGGGTGCGCGTAGCCGGGGATACCGAAGCGGGTGCGGAACGCCGTGCTCGGGGAGTACGTCGTGGTGCTGGTCAGATGCGGCATGCCGCCTCCATCCAGATGTCGGCGAGGGACTCTTCGAGGTTGATCCGGGGCCGCCAGCCGAGCCGGTCGCGTGCGGTGCGCACATCGGCCTGCTGCCAGCTGCCGCAGCCGTCGGGGTACGACGGGTACGCGACGGGGGCAGGATGGTCGGAATCGCCGCGCGGGTGGCCGATCGGGGCGCGCAGCGGGCCGGGCGGGCCGTCGAGCTCGTGGAGGGCGCCGCCGTATCCGGCCACGCGGGCGAGGGTGGCGGCGGCGTCGCGCAGGCGGACGGCGCGGCCGGAGCCGATGTTGATGACGCCCTGCGCGGCGGAGAGGCTCGCGGCGTGGACGGCTCGGGCGACGTCGCGTACGTCGACGAAGTCGCGCTGGGCGCCCAGGCCCGCGAGCTTGAGTTCGCCGTCGCCGGACTGCATGGCGCGGCGCATGGCCTCCGCGAGGCGGCCGAGGGGGGAACCGGCCGGGGTGCCGGGGCCGGCGGGCGAGAAGACGCGCAGGACGACCGCGTCCAGGCCGGAGCCGAGGACAAGCTCGGTGGCGGCGAGTTTGCTCACGCCGTACGGGCCGCCGGGGCGTGGGATCGCGTCCTCGGCTGTGGAGGAGCCGGGCTGGCTGGGGCCGTACTCGGCGCCGCAGCCGATCTGCACCAGACGGGCGCCGCAGCCGCTGCGGCGCAGGGCCTCGCAGACGGTGGCGACGGCGACGGTGTTGTGCCGGGTGAGTTCGCGGGCGCCGCCGCGGGTGGCTCCGGCGCAGTTGATGACGACGCCCGGGTGCACCGCGTCGAGGAAGCGGGTGAGGGCGCCGGGGCTGCCGGACGCGAGGTCGAAGCGGACGTCGGCGTCGTCGCCGCGGCCGAGGGCGGTGAGCTGGACGGCCGGGTCGGCGAGGAGGCGGTCGGCGACGAAGCGGCCGAGGTAGCCGTTGGCTCCGATCAGCAGGACTCTCATCGGGCGGCTCCTTGGGCGCCGTCATGGGTGGGGTGGGCGGTGGTCATCTGTGGTGCTCCTTCGAGGCGGTGGCCTCCGGGCGGGTGCGCCGGGATGCCTGCGGCGCCTGTGCGACTTCAGTGGTGGTGCGCGGGGCGCCTGCGGATCGGTGGGTGGGTCGGGGCCGCGCCGGGGGGTGTCCGTCCTCGGTCGGGCGGTGCTGTCGGCCGTGTGGTGCTGTGTCTTGACGCCCGACACTGCGGGCGGGCACCCCCCGGCGCGGCCCCTTCTCGCCGTGCGCGGCTGCCGCCTGGGCGGGAGCGGCTCAGCACCGGGGCTCCGGTGGGGTGTGGGCCTCCGGTGGGGTGTGGGCCGAGGCTCTGGTGAGGGTGCGGCTCGCGTGGAACAGGAGAGCGAGGGCCGCGGTGGTGCAGGTGAGGATCGGGACGCTTGCCGGTCCCCAGGTGTCGGCCAGGGTTTGTACGGGGATGGCGAGGGCGTCGCAGCCGGGGAGGCGGGCGGCGAAGACCGCGGCCGTGGCCGTGGCTTCGGTGGCGGCCGTCGCCATGAGGACGGTGGCCGGGGCGTGGGTGAAGCCGTGGGTCGTGAGGAGGCGGGCGAGGAGCAGGAGGGCGCCCAGGGGGAGCGTGCGTGCGTAGGGCGCGGGTTCGCCCAGGATGGCGCCGGTCAGGGCCAGGAGGGGCGTCAGGGCGGCCAGGTAGAGCGTGAGTGTGGTGAGGATCAGGGGGCGTACGGCTGTGGAGAAGTCGTCCAGTGCGCGACTGGTGGTCAGTCTGCGGTGGGCGCGGGTCGCCAGGAGGTGGGCGGTCCAGGCCGCGGGGGCGAAGGACCAGGCGAGCGCCAGGAGGGGGGCCGGCGTGAGGGGCCAGGGGTCCGCGGTGGTGCCGGTCGGCAGGGCGTCGGGGCCGCCGGTCAGGGCCGTCTGCAGGAGGCCGTCGCCGAGGAGGGCGTAGGCGAGCAGCCAGGCCGTCCAGACGCTGGTGCCGGACGTGTTCGAGGTGTGGTGGTGAGGTGGGGTGGCCAGGGGGCCTCGGGAGAGTGCTGCGCGTAGGGCCAGGGCCACGGTGAGGATGCCCGCGGCGGCGATCGCCGGGCGCGGCCGGCCCTCGGTGAGGCGCAGGGCCGTGACGGTCGCCGTGGCCAGGAGGCCGGGGAGGAGGGTGAGCACCGCCCAGTCGAGGCGTACGCGGGGGGCGTCGGTGGTTTTGTGGTGGGCGGAGGGTGCGGCGTCCCTGGTGGCCCGGGCGAACATCTCCTCGGCCAGGGAGAAGACGTCACGGTGGCGGAAGCGTGTCGCGGTGCGGTCGGTGATGCCGTGCGCCTCCAGGCCGGCCGCGATCTCCAGAGGGTTCACCGCCCGGTTGCAGAGGTCCTGGTGACGGTGCATCAGCGCCTTCACGGGGTCGGCGGCTGTGCGGCGGGGAGTGGTGGGGGTTGGGGCGTTGACGGGGGCGGCTGGTTTTGTGGCGGATGGCTTCTTTTCGTTCGGCAGCCATTGCTGTGAGCGGTCGTCCCATGCGCCGGGGCTGCCCGGGCGGTCCAGTTCTCCCAGGTCGCTCATCGTGCGGCCTCCGTGGCCGGAGTCGGGGTCGTGGCGCCCGTCGGTGCCTGCGTCGCCCAGCCGGGGGTGCCGCGGGTCACTACGCGCGGGCCGGCCCAGCGGCCCGGTACGTGGGCCTCGGCCGGGACGGCGAAGGGCAGGGGGTCTCCGGTGGCGTCGACGACGACCCGGCGCACCGGGGTGCGGGAGACGATCTCCAGGTAAATGCCGTGAAATGCCGTGGTGTTCTGCTCCACGGTGAACAGTTCGAGGGCACGCGCGCGTGCCGCCGCGCCCAGGCGCTCGCGGCGCGCGGGGTCGCGCAGCAGCGCCACGCACGCCTCGGCGAGCGCTCGCGGATTGCGGGGCGGTACGACGAGTCCGGTGCCGCCGATGACCTCCACGACCGCGCCGACGTCGGTGGAGACGGTCGCGCGACCGCAGAGCATCGCCTCCACCAGGCTGATGGGGAAGCCCTCGACGACGCTGGAGAGAACCGTCACGCCACCGGCGGCGTACGCGTCGGCCGGGGTCGGCAGTTCCGGGCCGCCGATCTCGGTGAAGGAGACCGGGTTGTCGCCGACGGTGTGCGGGCCCTCGGCCTCGTCGGGGAAGAGCTGGGCGGCGAGGGCGCGGCAGTGGCCGAGGTAGGCCTCGCCCTCGGGACCGGCCGGAGTGCCGATGATCCGCAGCCGGGTCTTGGGCTCCTCCTTGCGGATCTCGGCGAAGGCGTGGAGCAGCGACACCAGGTCCTTGGTCGGTTCCACGCGCCCCACCCAGACCAGCGTGTCGGGGTCGGCGCAGTCCGGGGACTCCCCGACCTCGGCGAAGGGGGTGGCGTCCATGCCCGGGTGGACCGTGCGGAGCTTGGCGCGGTCGGCGCCGCAGCGCTCCTGCCAGCGGCGGGCGTGCGCGTTGCCGGACGTCACGAGCGTGGCCCGGTCGTAGATCTCGGCGGCGAGCCTGCCGTGGAAGGCGGCGAGCAGGGAGCGTACGGCGGGCGGGGTGTCGGTGGCGGCGAGGTGGTGCGTGCGCAGCCGCACGCCGTACTCGGTCAGCAGCAGGGGGACGCCGAAGAAGTGGCGGGCGAGCAGGCCGGGCAGGGCCGCCGGGCCGCCGGAGGTGGCGTGGCACAGGTCGACGGCGCCGAGGTCGTCGTCCTGGTACCAGTCGAGGGAGAGGGGGCGCAGGGTGCGTTCGAGATGGGCGGTTACGGCGAGCAGATCGGGTACGCGCGCCTCGCGGGCCGTCTGCTGTGCGCCGGGCGCGCGACAGGCGCGCTCCAGAGCACGCACGGCGCTTTCGGAACGCAGTGCGCCCCCGAGGCCGCCCCCCTCGTCGCGGGCGAGTTCGGCGAGCCCGTACAGCGCGCTGCCGAAACGGTCCGCCTCAAGGGTCGGCGCGGCCTCCGGGGAACCGGGCGCGCACAGGGCGGCGGCCAGTTCGCCGTAGCACTCGGCGAAGCGCCGGCGTGCGCGCCGTCCGTACACGACGCCGTCGTCCTCGGCCGACCACAGGGGGGCGGTGCGCACCCGGCCGACGTGCGGGGGCAGCGGGATCCAGCCCTCGTCCTCCTGGCTCCGGCTGCTGCTGAGCGCGTAGACGTCGAACTCGTGCTGCCCGAGCCCGCGCACGAGCCGGTCGCACCAGAGCCTGGCGTCACCGCTCACATACGGATAGCCACCCTCCGTAAGCAATCCGATGCGCACGTGCGCACCCCCGATCTCCCGTTTGGGGAGCCGCCGTTGACCCGGCGGCTCGCAGCGGGAAGAACGTATGCGGACAAGGCGGTGGCGCGATGGACGGTTGTCCATCGCGCCACCAAAAGGGGTGAACGGTCGTAACTTTCCCGTGCGAGTTGCGTTCGATCGCGCTACGAGATCATGCAGTCACATTCCGTCAGAGGGCGGCGGGCTCGCGCCGGGCCGTCCTGCGCCGGGCCGCCACCTCGGGGTCGAGTGCCGGTACGGCGGCCAGGAGCTGCTTGGTGTAGAGGGCCTGGGGGTTGTCGTACACCTCGTCGGCGGGTCCGGACTCGACGATACGGCCCTGGCGCATCACCGCGACCCGGTCGCTGACCCGGCGCACGACGGCGAGGTCGTGGGCGACGAAGACGAGCGCCAGGCCGAGTTCGCGCTGGAGTTCGGCGAGCAGGGCGACGACCTGGGCCTGGGTCGTCACGTCGAGGGCCGAGACCGGCTCGTCGCAGACGATGACGCGCGGGTCGGCCGCGAGCGCCCGCGCGATGCCCACGCGCTGGCGCTGACCGCCGCTGAACTCGTGCGGGTAACGGTCGTAGTGCGCCCCTTCGAGCCCCACGCGCTCCAGCAGTTCCGTCACGCGCCCCCTGATCCGCTGCTCGTCGCGTTCGCCCCGGGCGCGTAGGGGGTCGGCGATCGACTCGCCCACGCTGCGGCGCGGGTTGAGGGAGGAGACGGGGTCCTGGAAGACCATCTGGACGGCCCTGTTCACGCCCACGCGCGCGTGGCCGTCGTATCGGACCTGTCCGGCCGTCGGCTCCAGCAGCCCCACCAGCATCCGGCCGAGTGTCGTCTTGCCACTGCCGCTCTCGCCGACGATGCCGAGGGTCTCGCCCCGGTGGACGCGCAGGGACACGTCGTCGACGGCCGCGAACGCCCGCTTGCCGCGGCCGAATTCGCGCCTGAGCCCGGTCGCCTCCAGGACGATCTCCTCGGAGGGCTGTGAGGGGGCGCGGGGCGCGTCCACGCGCGGTACGGCGTCGAGCAGTTCGCGTGTGTACGCCTGGGTGGGCGAGCCGAGGACCGCGCCGACCGGGCCGTGTTCCACCACGCGCCCGTGCCGCATCACGAGCACCTCGCCGACGCTCTCGGCCGCCACGCCGACGTCGTGCGTGACGAGCAGCAGGCCCATGCCCGTCTCCGCGCGCAGGGTGTGCAGCAGGTCGAGGATCTGCGCCTGGACGGTCACGTCGAGGGCGGTGGTCGGCTCGTCGGCGATGAGCAGGTCCGGCTCGCAGGCGAGCGCCATGGCGATGAGCGCGCGCTGGCGCATGCCGCCGCTGAACTCGTGGGGGCGCGAGCGCGCCCGGCGAGGTGCGTCCGGGATGCCGACCCTGTCGAGCACCTCGACGGCACGCGCGCGTGCCGCTCGCCGTGACGCGCGCGTGTGCACGCGGTACACCTCGGCGATCTGGTCGCCGACGGCGTAGTACGGGTCGAGGGAGGACAGCGGGTCCTGGAAGACCATCGCGGCCTTGCCTCCGCGCAGCCGCCGCAGTTCGTCTTCGGAGGCCCGTTGCACGTCGGTGCCGGCCACCTCGACGGAGCCGCCGACCCGGGCGCCCGTGCCGCGGTGCAGGCCCAGGAGGGCCGAGGCGACGGTGGACTTGCCGGAGCCGGACTCGCCGACCAGGGCGAGCGCGGCGCCCGGCGCCAGCTCGAAGGAGAGACCGTCCACGGCCGTCAGGCCGCCGAACTCGACGGTCAGGTCGGTGACTCGGACGAGACTCACGTCAGTACCACCCGTCGGTCGGCCACCGCGTACAGGACGTCCGCGACGGCGTTGGCGAGGACCACGAAGAAGCCGATGACCAGGACCATGCCGACGACGACCGGGAGGTCGACCACGTTGACGGCGTGGACGAGTTCCTGGCCGATGCCGGGCAGGCCGAAGAGGGTCTCGGTCAGCACGGCGCCGCCCACCATCGCGCCGACGTCGTTGGCGTTCAGCGCGATGATCGGCGCGAGGGCGCCGCGCAGGGCGTGGCGGCCGACGATCGACCGCTCGCCGACGCCGTAGGCCCGGAAGGTGCGGATGTGGTCCTCCGCGAGGGTCTCCAGCATCGACGCCCGGGTCAGCCGGGCGAAGTAGGCCGCCTCGCCGAGGGCGAGGGTCAGCCAGGGCAGCAGCAGGTTCCACATCCACTGCTCGGGATCGGCGGAGAGGGGGACGTACTCCGGGAAGGGGAGCAGTTCCAGCTGCCCGCAGACCACGATCATCAGGACGAGGCCGATGACGAAGGACGGTGTGGCGACGCCCGCGAGGGTCACACCGGTCAGGGCCCGCTCGGTGAGCCGCCCGCGTCGCCAGGCGGACAGCACGCCGGTGCCGACGCCGAGCAGCAGCCAGAGCACCATCGCGCCGAGCACCAGCGAGAGGCTGACGGGGAGCTTGCCCAGGATGATCTGCATGACCTGCCGGTCGCTGCGGTACGACAGTCCGAGGCAGGGCGCGGAGCAGCGCTCCACCGACGTGCCGGTCGAGTAGTCCTGGCCGGCGACGACGCCCTGCAGGAAGTGCCAGTAGCGCACGTACAGCGGGTCGTCGAGCTTGAGCTGCTGGGCGACCTGGTGGACCTGTGCGGGCGAGCAGCGGGGGCCGCAGGTGATCTGGGCGACGTCGCCGGGGGTGGCGTAGAAGACCACGTAGACGATCACCGAGATGGCGAGCAGGGTGACGATCGCGCCCACGGCGCGGCGCAGGGCGAATCCGGTGAAGCCGGTCATGCCTTCGCCTCCCCCTTGTGACCGGTGCCGACGCGCAGGCGCGAGGCGGTGCGCGGGTCCAGGGCCGTGCGTACGCCGTCGCCCAGGACGGTGAGGGCGAGGACGGTCACGAACAGCGCGCCGGCGGGCAGCAGCAGGTACTGCGGGGCGGCCTGGTACCAGACGTCGGCCGACGAGAGCATCTGTCCCCAGGACGGGGTGGGGGGTTTCACGCCGACGCCGAGGAAGGACAGTGAGGCCTCGATGCCGATGTTGACGGGCACCATGAGCGCGGCGTACGTGATCACGGGCGCGGCCAGGCCGGGCAGGAGTTCGCGGCGGGCGATCCTCAGGGTGGACCAGCCGCTGAGCCGGGCGGCGGCGACGTAGTCGAGTTGCTTGAGGGTGAGCGTCGCCGCGCGGGTGATCTTGGCGATGGTGCCCCAGGCGACGAACCCGATGATGAGCGCGACCAGGACCGGCCTGGGGAAGCTGCCGGGTACGACGGCCAGCAGGGCCAGTGCCATGATCATCAACGGCATGGCCACGATGATGTCGCTGATGCGGCTCAACAGTTGATCGACCCATCGGTTGCCGAGCGCCGCGGTGATCCCCACGACGACACCGAGGAGGATCTGCACCGCGGTCGCCCCCAGGGCGACGCCGAGGGAGACCCGGGCGCCGTACACCAGGCGCGCGAACAGGTCACGTCCGGTCTGCGGCTCGACGCCCAGCCAGTGCTCCGCGCTCGCGCCGCCGAACGAGCCGATGGGGACGCCTCCGCGCGCGGAGTCGACGAGTGACGGGTGGTACGTCGTCGGGTCCTGGCCCTCGATCGCGGTGAGCAGCGGTGCGGCGACGGCGATCAGGGCGAGCAGCGCGACGACGGCCGCCGCGACCAGGGCGGCGCGCTGCGCTCGCAGCCGCCGCCGGAACTGACGGGCCCCCGAGGTCCCCGAGGCGGACGCCCCGGGGACCTCGACGGCGACAAGTGCCTCGCTCATCGCGCTACTTCACCGCGACCTGCGAGATGTCCAGCACACCGGTCCAGTCGCTGATCACGACGTTCCGGATGTCCTTGCCGACCAGCCGCTTGTAGACGGGGTGGAACAGCGGGACGGTCAGCGCCCGCGCACCGATCTTCTCGTCCAGTGCACCCCACCTCTTGGCGGCGGCGTCAAGATCGGTCAACTTGTTGATCGCGTCAATCTCGGCGTTGACCGACTTGTCATCGAGCAGGCCGTTGTTGAAGTTCGCTCCATCCTTGACGATCTGCCGCCCGTCGAAGATCGGGGCGAGGAAGGGACCGCCGGAGGGCCAGTCGGCACCCCAGTGGGCGAGGAAGAACCCGGGCTCGGTCTTCACACTGTGGATCTTGTCCCGGTAGTCGTTGTCCTCCAGGCCCTGCAGCTTGACGGTGATGCCGGCCTTCTTGAGCGCGTCCTGGAGGGCGGTCGCGATCTCCGGGCTGGTCTCGAAGCCCTTGCTGTTGGAGTGGGTGAGGGTCACGGTGAGACCGTTCTTGTAACCCGCCTCCGCCAGCAGTTCCTTGGCCTTGGCCGCGTTGCCGGTCCGGCCCGCCGGGAACAGGTCGTAGGGCGTGTAGCCGAACGACTTCTGGTTCGGCAGGAAGGTGGTCGCGGCCTCGGCGAGGGCACTGCCACCGGCCGCGTTGATCACCGACGAGCGGTCGACGGCGTACGAGATCGCCTGGCGCACCTTGGCGTTGTCGAACGGCTTGACCTTCGGGTTGAAGGCTATGTAGTTCGTGTAGCCGAAGTGTCCGGTGCCCACGCGGGCGGCGAGTTCCTTGTCGCCGGTCACCTTGGCGAGTTCGGCCGGACCGAGGTTGGTGTCGGTGGTGACGGCGGTCGCGTCGGCCCCCTGGGACGCGGAGAGCCGCTGGTTGATCACGGACGAGTCCAGTCCGGACCGTACGTCGACCTTGTCCGGGTAGGCCTTGCGCTCGGCGTCGGTCGCCGCGGACCAGTACGTGTTGCGTACGAGCACCAGGTGCTCGCCGTCGTTGTCGTTGCTGACGACCTTGTACGGGCCGGACGAGACCGGGTGCTGCGCGTACTTCGTGCCCGTGTCCTTGGCCTTCGGTACGGGCGTGAACTGCGTCTGGGTGGCCAGGTACGGGAACTCGCCCTCGGGCTTGTTCAGGTGGAAGACGATGGTCCGGCTGTCCGGCGTCTCGATCGCCGACAGGCCCTTCTTGTCCTTGTAAGGCCCCTGGTAGTCCGCGGCGCCGACCAGCCAGTCCCGCAGGTAGGGCGCGCCGCCGGACAGTTCGGGCGCGAAGGAGCGCTCGATGCCGTACTTGATGTCGGCGGACGTGATCGCCGTGCCGTCCTCGTACTTCAGGCCCTTCTTCAGCGTGTACGTCCACACGGTGGCGTTCTCGCTGGGGCGTCCGGTGTCGGTGGCGAGGTCGGGGACGACCTTGGCGCCGGCCGCGCCGTTCTCGCGGTTGCGGGTGGTCAGGGTGCGGAAGACCAGGGAGGGGACGTTTCCGCCGCCGGAGGTGTACAGCCGCGCGGGGTCGAAGTCCGTCTGGGGCTCGGAGTTCAGGACCGTGAGGGTGCCGCCCTTGTGCGGCGCGGAGTCGCCGGCGGAGCCCTTGGCATCGTTGTCCTTCGGTCCGCAGGCGGCGGCGCCCGCTGCCAGGACCAGGCCTACGGATGCCGCGGCCGCACGGCGCGCTATGTCGGACGGATGACGCATCGGATGGACGACCTCTCGAATGATGAGACAGAGTGACGAGGAGTGAGATGAAAACGCACGCACGTCTGCCCGGGCGCCGGGTCGTCGAGAGCCGTGACGCGAGAGGTCACGGGAAAAAGGAAGGGTCGCGACGCGAACGCCTGAGGGCGGACGTCAGCGACAGAGGATGTCGGCCACGCAGAGCGGGGTCACGCCGATGAGCGCCAGCTCGAAGGCTGCGCAGGCGGTGGCGTGGGGGGTCGACATGCCCAGAAATATGTATGACTTTCCTGCGCATGTCAACGTGACTTCTGAGGCGCCCGTCAACTCCGGGGAAACGGCCAGGGGTTGGGCAGGCAGTGGATTCCGTCGTGGTCGAGGAACTTCGTCTGCTGCTGCATGACGGGCGCGAGCTGGCCGCTCTTGCTGCAGCTGACGTGGCCGTAGCCGAGCCGGTGGCCGACCTCATGGTTGATCAGCATCTGCCGGTAGGCGTGGATCCGGTCGCCGTAGGTCGTCGACCCCTGGGCCCATCTGTATGCGTTGATCATCACTCGTTCGGTGGACGCCGAGTCGCAGGAGACGTTGTCCTCGGTGGTGTCCAGGCCGGACTTGGCGCACCAGGTGGCCGTGGTCCCGGGGCTGGCGAGCGTGATGACGAAGTCGGGTTTGCCGGTGTCGACCCGCTCGAAGGTGCGGGCGCCGTCGTGGGCCCAGCTGCGGTCGTCGTTGAGCGTCTTCTGGACGGCCTCGGCGAAGAGGGCGCCGTCCAGCCCCAGTCCCCGTTCCACGTCCACGCGGTAGGTGTACTTCCGGCCCTTGCCGGGCGCCCGGTCGGTCCCGGGGACCGCGTCGAACTTCCCCGAGCCCCGGAAGGTGGCGCCGAGCGCGTACTTCTCGCCCATCGCCTGCTCGTACGTCAGCGTGGCGACGCTGGGCGACGGCGACGCCGACGGCGTGGACCGCACGTCCCGCGCCTGGTCGGTGGCCGCCTGCGTGCCCACGGCGGTGTCGTCGCGTCCGTGCGTGACCTGGCCGGCGACGACGACGGCCAGCACGGTGGTGACCGCGGCGGCCGCGATCCCGGTGAACGTCCGCCCCTTGGAGCCGGTGTTCTGCGCGGGGACGCCGGTGGGCGGCGCCTCGTCCTCGTCGGCCTCGGAGGGGACACCGACGCCGGGGCGGGGGGCCCGCCCGGCGGCGGAGGGGTACGGATCGGCGGCGTGCGCGGTGCCGCCGGGGCGACGCGCGAAGACGTCGTCGGACTCGTCCTCCTCGTCGAAGGCGTCGAGGTAGTCCTGCCGGGGCCCGAAGCGGGGCTCCTGCCGCTGCCGCGGTATGGCGACACCGGGCCCGGCGGAGGGTCCACGCCCGGTGGACGGCCCACGCCCGGTGGACGGCCCGGTTCCGGTGGAGGCCCCGTAAGAGGGGCCGCGTCCGGCGGGCGGTACGCGCCCGCTTCCGCCCTGGCCCCTCAACTCGCCCCATCCGCCGCCGGGTTCACGCTGCTGGGGGTGTCCGCCACGGACCTGGGGTACGCCCCGGGCCGGCGTGCCGTCGGGGAGGCGAGGGATTCCGCGAGCCGGTGTGCCGTCCGCGTACCTGGGCGGGCCCCCGGCCGGTGTGCCGTCGGAGGGGCGGGAAACCCCGCGCGCCGGCGCGCCGTCCGCCCGCTGCGCCGTCCCGCGCTCCCGTGCTCCCGGCGGCTCCTGAGAGGCTCTGCTCCCGCGCCCGGCGCGCTCGCGCTCGGCCTCGTCCTTCGCCGCGGGAGCACTCCCGCGGCGGCTGTGGCGTCCCACTCGCCCCTCAGCTCCCCGCGCTCTCGGCAGCGGTCTCGTCCTCGCCGGCGGCACCGCGACCAACGGAACCCCGCCCACGGGAGGTTACCCCGTCCGGCAACTGCCCGGTCTCTCCGAGCAGTTCCACGAAGGCACGGGCCACGGTGTCCGGGTACTCCATCATCGCCACGTGTCCCGCGTCCGGCATCGTCAGCAGGCGGGAGTCACGGTAGGCGCGGGCCGCCCTGCCGGCCATGCGGAAGCCGACGAGCTGGTCGCGGCCGCCGTAGACGAGCAGGGTGGGGGCGAGGACGCGTTCGGCCTGGCGCCACAGGCTGTGCTGGCCGCCCAGGGTGTAGGCGTTGACGATGCCGCGCGCGGAGCGTGCCATCGCGTCCCAGAAGTACGGCAGTTGCAGCCGGCGTTCCATCTCCTCGACGGCGTGGCGGAAGCCCTCCGGCGTCACCCGCCCGGGGTCGCCGTAGCACAGCGCCATGACGCCGGTGACCCGCTGCTCCGCCGTCCACTCCCGGGTGAGCCGGTAGAACAGCGCCGCCACGCCGGGCAGCGCGAGCAGCCCGGTGGGCACCGCGCTGCGCTGGACGCGGATCTCCGGCAGGGCCGGGGACACCAGGGTCAGGGTCCGCACCAGGTCGGGCCGCAGGGCCGCCACGCGCGTGGTCACCGCGCCGCCGAGCGAGTTGCCGAAGAGGTGCACGGCACCGCGTCCGGCCGCGTCGAGGTGACGGATCACCGCGCGCGCGTGCCCGGTGACCGAGTAGTCGCCGTCGTCGGGCGGCGGCGAGTCGCCGAAGCCCGGCAGGTCGAGGGCCTCGCCGTCGACGACGCCCTCCAGCTCCTGCATCAGCGCGGACCAGTTCTGCGAGGAGCCGCCGAGTCCGTGGACGTAGAGCGCGGGCGGCAGGCCCTCGCGCGCGGGCGGCCGGGAGCGAATGGTGAGCGTGATTCCGGGCAACCCGACCGACCTGAGCCGCTCGCCCTCGGCGACCCTGACGGGCGCCACCTTGGGGAGAACGTTGCTCGCCGGTACGGACGGCAGGTCGGTCGAGGACATGCGGCAATGTTACGAGACGATCACGTAGTGGTTCATGTGTTCGCCGTCACAGATGACACCAGGTGACCTGCGGATCGCATGGCGTCCACATCGGGTGTTGCCTACGCTCGTACAGAGGGCACCCGCTGTGGCCCCTGCTTCTCCCAGGGACGTTCGTAGGAAGGGAGCCCACGATGACCGTAGACCCCAGCGATCCCGAGGCGTTCGCCGACGAAGAGGCCCGCAAGGCATCGGAGTTCGACGTCGAGGCGCCGGAGAACGACGCCGCCGAACAGCAGGCGGACCTCGCGCCGGACCAGGACGACCCGCTCGACGACGTCGACCCGGCCCGCGCGAACGAGGCCGACGTGGTCGAGCAGCACCGCGTCGTCTCCCTCGACGAGGACGACTACCGCTGACGAGGCACACGCGTGCGCCCGCGGGCGCCGCCGAGCAGGAAAGGAGCTCGCTCCTGCCCACTGCGACCCGGTCCGAAACCACCCGTCCGGCTTTCGTCGCCGTCCGGTCCGTGAAATTCTGCGCTCGCACCGCGCACACAGGGGTTACCCAAAAGTACGATGGCCGCGCGGCGCACACCGCATGTGGACGAATTTGGGAGGCGGCGTGACAGCCATCGAGCAGACAGAGGCGGCGCGCCCGAGGGGCACGCGCCTGCCGCGCCGAGCCCGACGGAACCAGCTGCTGGGCGCCGCCCAGGAAGTCTTCGTGGCGCAGGGCTACCACGCGGCCGCGATGGACGACATCGCCGAGCGCGCCGGCGTCAGCAAGCCGGTGCTCTACCAGCACTTCCCGGGCAAGCTCGACCTGTACCTGGCCCTGCTGGACCAGCACTGCGAGTCGCTGATCCAGGCGGTGCGCAGCGCGCTGGCGTCGACGACCGACAACAAGCAGCGCGTACGGGCGACCATGGACGCCTACTTCGCGTACGTCGAGGACGACGGCGGCGCGTTCCGCCTGGTCTTCGAGTCGGACCTGACGAACGAGCCCGCGGTGCGCGAGCGCGTCGACAAGGTCACGAACGAGTGCGCGGAGGCGATCTGCGACGTGATCGCCGAGGACACCGGTCTCTCGCGCGCGGAGTCGATGCTGCTGGCCTCCGGTCTCGGCGGACTGGCCCAGGTGGTGGCCCGCTCCTGGCTGCACAGCGACCGCAGTGTCCCGCGCGACCAGGCGGTGCAGCTGCTCACCTCGCTGGCCTGGCGCGGCATCGCGGGCTTCCCGCTGCACGGCACGGACCAGAACCACTGACCGGCACGCGCGCGTGGGCGCCGTACGGGACACCACGTCACCGTCGGCGCGCACGCGCGCGTGAAGGTCGTCTGTTCCCGTCGGCTGTTCGCTCCTGGCGTTCTCACGCGGAACGTGTACGTCCCCTCACCGGGCTAATGTGTGCTGGGTACGGCGCGGATTGGTCGCGCACTTCACTGACCGTCGGAGGGACATAGCCGTGGAGGTCAAGATCGGCGTGCAGCACGCGCCCCGCGAGATCGTTCTGGAGAGCGGTCAGAGCGCCGAGGAGGTCGAGCGGATCGTGGCCGAGGCCCTGGCCGGGAAGTCGCAGCTGCTGAGCCTCGTGGACGAGCACGGCCGCAAGGTCCTCGTGCCGGCCGAGCGCCTCGCCTACGTCGAGCTCGGCGAGCCGGCCCCGCGCAAGGTGGGCTTCGGCGCGCTGTAGTCACACGCGACGAAAGGGCCCGGCGACCGTCGAGTCGCCGGGCCCTTTCGTATGTCGCGACACCGCCGCGACTACGGCCGCGGGCGGATGTCCTCCTCCACGGATGGAGCACGGGTCTCTCACAGGGGAGGATTGCATTCCGCAGGTCACGGGTATGACGGGCTACGACCGTGATACGCGCAGTGCGCGCCGTGTGGCCGTGTGGGAGGGACCCCATGATGTTGATCGAAGCACTCGGCTCCGCTCTGCTCGGTCTCGTACTGGCGTGGACGGCGAACCGCCGCCTCGCGCACCGTCTGCCGGCCCGCTCCCTGGTCCTGGCGACCGGTGTCGCCGGAGCCCTCTTCGGCGCCTTCCTCACGCACAGCGCCTTCGACCCCGGCAACTCCCTGCTCGTCCTCATCGGTGCGGCGATCGTCTCGGCGGCGTCCCTGTCCCTCCTCCTGCGCCCCGCGGGAAGACTCCGCCGGCGCCAGGCACCGGCATAGATCCTCCCGACGACGGCCGGGGAAGCCCACCATGAGCTCCCCCCGAGGGGCGTGCGCTACGCGGCCAGTCCCAGCGCGGCCATCCGCTTGGTGTGCGCCTCGGTGATCCGCGAGAACATCCGCCCCACCTCGGCCAGGTCGAACCCGTCGGCGACGCCGCCCACGAGCATCGTGGACAGCGCGTCGCGGTCCGCGACGACCCGCTGGGACTGCGACAGCGCCTCGCCCATCAACCGCCGTGCCCACAGGGCGAGTCGCCCGCCGACCCGCGGCTCGGCGTCGATGGCGGCGCGCACCTTCTCCACCGCGAAACCGGCGTGCCCCGTGTCGTCCAGGACGGCCAGGACCAGCTCACGCGTGTCCGAATCGAGCCGGGCGGCGACCTCCCGGTAGAAGTCGCTGGCGATCGAGTCGCCGACGTACGCCTTGACCAGTCCCTCCAGCCAGTCCGAGGGGGCGGTCTGCTTGTGGAAGCCGTCCAGGGCGGCGACGAACGGCTCCATCGCCCCGGTCGGCTCCTCGCCGATCTCGGTCAGCCGGTTCCGCAGCCGCTCGAAGTGGTGGAACTCGGCCGACGCCATCTTCGCCAGCTCCGCCTTGTCCGCCAGCGTCGGCGCGAGCTTCGCGTCCTCCGCGAGCCGCTCGAACGCCGCGAGTTCGCCGTAGGCGAGCGCGCCGAGCAGGTCCACGACGGCGGCCCGGTACTGGGGTTCCGCGGAGGCCGTGGCCCAGTCCTGGGCCGCCACTCCGGTGTGCTCGGCGGGTGCGTCAGAGGTGTTGTCAGGCGTCGTCATGAAGCGCACAATAGTCCGCTCGCCGGGCTGGGGAAGGCCCTGGTCAATCAGTGTGATGACGGCTACGTGACCAAATCGGCCATCGCATGTGCGCGATTCCGGGGTACAGTGGTAATGCGCCTGCCGAGGTCTCGACAGGCCGCACGTATGAGGATGCCCGGTCGGTGGCCCGATCGGCTCCGACCCGACAGACCTCCAGACCGTACGGCACATCGCGTACGACCTCCGGAGGGACACCCTCAGCGGTACGAGCGCTAGAGCGTCGGCAGTGGTCCCGTGCGTTACGGCAAGCCCGTAAGGCAGCCGACGTCCCCGGCACGGTCCGTCAAAGACCCCCGCGCTCGCCTCGCACCGCGCACACAGAAGAGGCAGCACCCTGACTACGACGTTCAGAGATCTCGGAATCCTTCCCGAGACCGCCGAGGCCCTCGAGGCCGTCGGCATCATCACCCCCTTCCCCATCCAGGAGATGACCCTCCCCGTCGCCCTCTCCGGCACGGACGTCATCGGCCAGGCCAAAACCGGCACCGGCAAGACGCTGGGCTTCGGCCTCCCGCTCCTCGAGCGCGTCACCGTCCCCGCGGACGTGGAGGCGGGCCGCGCGAAGCCCGAGGACCTCACCGACACGCCGCAGGCGCTCGTCGTCGTCCCCACGCGCGAGCTGTGCACCCAGGTCACCAACGACCTGCTGACCGCGGGCAAGGTGCGCAACGTGCGCGTCCTCGCCATCTACGGCGGCCGGGCCTACGAGCCCCAGGTCGAGGCCCTGAAGCAGGGCGTCGACGTGGTCGTGGGCACCCCGGGCCGGCTCCTGGACCTCGCGGGCCAGAAGAAGCTCAACCTCAGCCACGTCAAGGCGCTCGTCCTCGACGAGGCCGACGAGATGCTCGACCTGGGCTTCCTGCCCGACGTCGAGAAGATCATCAACCTGCTGCCGGCCCGCCGCCAGACCATGCTGTTCTCGGCGACCATGCCGGGCGCGGTCATCGGTCTCGCGCGCCGCTACATGTCGCAGCCCACGCACATCCGCGCCACCGCGCCGGACGACGAGGGCAAGACGGTCGCGAACACCGCGCAGTTCGTCTACCGCGCGCACAACATGGACAAGCCCGAGATGGTCGCGCGCATCCTGCAGGCCGACGGCCGGGGCCTGGCCATGGTCTTCTGCCGTACGAAGCGCACCGCGGCCGACCTCGCCGACCAGCTCAAGCAGCGCGGCTTCGCCGCCGGAGCGGTCCACGGCGACCTCGGCCAGGGCGCCCGTGAGCAGGCGCTGCGCGCCTTCCGCAACGGCAAGGTGGACGTCCTCGTCTGCACCGACGTCGCCGCCCGCGGCATCGACGTCGAGGGCGTGACGCACGTCATCAACTACCAGTCGCCGGAAGAGGAGAAGACCTACCTGCACCGCATCGGCCGCACCGGCCGCGCGGGCAAGAAGGGCATCGCGATCACGCTGGTCGACTGGGACGACATCCCGCGCTGGCAGCTGATCAACAAGGCGCTGGAGCTGAACTTCAACGACCCGCCGGAGACGTACTCCACCTCCCCGCACCTCTACGAGGAGCTGAGCATCCCCGCGGGCACCAAGGGTGTCCTGCCGCGTGCCGAGCGCACGCGCGCGGGTCTCGACGCGGAGGTGCTGGAGGACCTGGGCGAGACCGGCGGCCGCGGTGCGCGCGGTCGCGGTGGCCGGGGCGGCGACCGGGGCGGCCGGGACGAGTCCCGTTCCGCCGAGCGCGAGCGTCCGGCGCGTACGCCGCGACGGCGCCGTC
>NZ_JAMGBF010000140.1 GCF_023516615.1 Streptomyces panaciradicis | reverse complement strand
TGCTGCTCGCCCTGTGGATCGGCTTCGGCTGGCTGCTCCGCGGGACCATGGTGACGGTCACGGCGGCCATGGCCCCGGGCATGCCGGCGCGAGGATGGATACTGTCCACCGGGATCATCGGCATGCTGGCGGGCATCGTGCTGATCGTCTCGCCGTTCACCTCGATCGGCGCGCTCACCTGGCGGCGGGCATCATGGCCATCGCCCTGGGCGTAAGGAGGTGTTCCACGCCATGAGGATGCGCATCGAAGCAGGCCGTCTCGCTCCTGGGACCACTGCCAGGCGGCGGCCGGCGTTCCGCTCCCAACCTCACCTCACCTCAGCACTGAGCGCGGCGCAGTGTGCAGGCCGCCCCGCTGCCGCAGACGTCCGCCGTAGGGGAGGTCTGCGGCAGCGGGCGGCTGCCCGACAGTGCACGGACGCGCCGCCGACCGGGGCAGCGTGAGCGGTTGATCCCCCTCGGCCGTGGCCACGCCCGCCCCGAGACCATCGGGCACGGCGAGAACCTCCGTCGGCCGCTCGGCATCGAACGCGGCTGTCCCCTGCGCACGTTGCGCATCCTGGCCGGCTTCCACCAGCGCACCGATCCGCCCGTCTTCACCAAGACCGGGGCGCCGCGGGATGCCCGGCCTGGCCTTGGGGGACGCATGGGGTCACCCGGCGCCCTCTGCCTGACCTGGCGTGAACGGACGGGCGTTGGGGCCGGTTTCGGTGCCGCTTGAGGACGTCCAGGTCATGCGGGCCCGGAGGGTTGCTGCCCTGACTCGTGCAGAACGCTGCGCGCGCAGATCGCGGCCACGTGGGGTGCTACGCCTGCGGCGACGAGGACCGCGGTCGCCGCGGCCTCACCCGTGGGGTCCGTCCAGGTAGACCCGGAGTGCTCCTCGGCGAGGGCCAGCGTCAGTGCTTCCAGCGCCTGGGCGAGGACCTGAGCGGGGAGGTGGTGTGCGAAGACGCCCTCGCGCTGGCCACGTCGTATGGTCGCGATGGCTTCTTCGCGGGCAGCTGCCAGGGTGGTGCGGATCGTCTCCTGACCCAGATGGTGGCGCCCCAGGGAGACGAGGATGCGGTACTGGTCACCTACCGCCCATGCCGCCAGAACCATCCGCGCCATCGCCTCCAGCGGGTCGGCATCCGGGATACGGCTTGCCGCGAACGCCTGGTGGACCGTTTGGGCTGCTTCCAGCGTCAGGTCGGCGATCAGCGCTTGCCGGCTGGAGAAGTGTCCGTAGAAGGTGCGCCGCGCGACGCCAGCCGCCACAGCGATGCTGTCCAGGCTCGCGTCGGGGTCGTCCCGCAGCTTCTGCCGGGCGGTGGCCAGAATGCGTCCGCGGTTCGAACGGGCATCACTGCGCCGCGTAGTGGGGCCCAGGGTGTCGGTCATCTGTATGGCTCCGTCTCCAACGGATTTGCGGCTACGGCACGTCCGTGGGCGCCGGTGCCCCCTCTGGCACCGGCGCCCACTCACCCCTGCCCGAGGTGGCTTGATGTCCTGCTGATCGGTGTCAGGGGACGAGGATGAGGCGGATCGGGTCGCCGATCTTGTTCTCCAGGCGGTGGACGGCGTCGGCGGCGTCGACGAGCGGGAGGTGGTCGGTGATGGAGGGGGCCAGGTCGAGGCGGCCGGCCGCGGTCAGCTGCACCAGCTCGGACACGGACTCGGGAGAGCCGCCGTAGTGGCCGCGCACCTGCTTTTGCAGGTAGTTGAAGGTCAAGCCCTCGGTGATGGTCAGTGGCCGGGGTGTGATGCCCACCAGAATCAAGGAGCCGCCCAGGCCGAGCACGGAGGCGGCCTGGTCGCGGACGGCGGGGACGCCGGCGCAGTCGAAGGCGAAGTCGAGGCCGTATCCGCCGGTGGCTGCGCGGACCTGGTCGGCGAAGTCGGGGGCTGCCGGGTCGAGCGCGAGGTCCGCGCCGAAGGCCAGGGCGCGCTCGCGGGCGCTGGGCAGCGGGTCGACGGCGATGATCGGGGCGGCGCCGACCAGGCGGGCGAGGCGTACGTTGTGCGCGCCGACTCCGCCCACGCCCCAGACGCCGACGGACTGGGCGGCGCGGACGCCCGCGGTGGCGACGACGGCGGCGTAGGGGGTGGAGACCGCGTCGGGGATGATCGCGGCCTGGTCGAAGGGAAGGCTGTCGGGGATGGGGATGAGGGTGTCCTCGCGGGCGATGACGTACTCGGCCCAGCCGCCGTCGTAGTCGATGCCGGCGGTGAGCATCTGGGTGCAGGGGCGGTGGCGCACGCATCCGGCGCAGTGACCGCAGGTCTTGCCGGCTTCCAGGGTGACGCGGGTGCCGACGGGCAGACCGCGCTTGAGGTCGGGGCCGTGGGTGTGGATGACGCCGGAGACCTCGTGGCCGACGGTGACGGTGTCGGAGGTGGCGAACAGCGGGACGAGGGAGCCGTCGAGCAGGTGGACGTCGGAGAGGCAGACGCCGGCGGCCTTGACCTCGATGAGGACCTCGCCCGGGCCCGGCACGGGGATCGGGACCTCTTCCACGGCGAACTTCTTGCTGTCCAGGTGGAAGCGTCCGGCGAGCATGGTGTCCATGGTGATCTGCTTTCTGTGAGCGGCACCGCCCGGTGGTCCGGGGCATGGGTGCCATGGGGTGTCTGCATGGCCGGTGAGACCGGGAGGCGTGCGGGGAGGCAGGACGTCCGCACGCCTCCCGGCGGCTGAGGGGGCACACGCCGTTGCGGCGTGCGGCGGTCAGGCGAAGACGTCCTGCTGGTAGCGCTCGTCCGCCTCCAGCTGGGCGAGCCACCGCTGGGCGGTCTCGTCGTCGCTGCCGGCCTTCTGACGGTGGATGGCGGTAAGGGCTTCGCGGACGGCGGGGGCCATGCGGCGGCCATCACCGCAGACGTAGACGTACGCGCCGTCCTGGATGGCCTGCCACACCGTGTCGGCCGCCTGTGCGATGGCGTTCTGCACGAACCGGGCCGGGTGGCCGGTCACCGCGGAGAAGGCGGTGTGGATCTGGGCGATGCCGGCCTGCTGCCAGTCCTGCATCTCCTGGCGGTAGAAGTAGTCGTGCTCGGGGTGGCGGCAGCCGACGAACACCTGGGACAGGCCTACCTGGGTGCCGTTCGCGTGCTGGGTCGCCCGCTCCTCCAAAAAGCCGCGCAGCGGTGCGATGCCGGTGCCGGGGCCGATGAGGATCAGCGGCGTGGCGGGGTCGGCGGGCGGGGCGAACGTCGGGGAGGGCACGCGGACGTAGCCGTAGACGACGTCTCCGGGCTCGAGGCCCGCGATGTAGGCGGAGCAGGTGCCGCGGTACTGGCCTTCGCCGGACAGGGCCGGGCCTTCCAGCAGACCGACGGTCAGGCGTACGTGGCGCGGGTCGGCCGACGGGGCGGAGGAGATGGAGTAGAAGCGCGGGCGGATCGGGCCCATCATCTCCAGGAAGACCGCCAGCGGCAGCTCGATGGCCTCGAAGCGCTCCAGCAGGCCCAGCACCGAGATGCGCTTGCCGAGGATCTCCTTGCTGTAGCGCTCCTCGGCCTCCTCCGTTTCGGCGGTGTACGCCTGCAGCTGCGGCCGGGTCCACGGGCACTCGGTGTACTCGGCCAGCGTCTGGATCTGGGAGCGGGTGGCCACGTCCTGCAGTTCCAGGAACTCGGTGAGCAGGATGCCGGCGGTGACCGGGGTGCCGACTGGCAAGTGGGTGCGGCCACCGGCCGGCTGCTCCAGCCGGAGCACCTGGTCGTAGTCGACGCCGAGCCGCCTCAGCGCGCGCTCCACCAGGGCGAGTTCGTTCTTGGCGAAGACGGCCAGGTGGTTGCCGGTGTCGTAGGTGACGTCCTCGGGCAGCTCGAAGGTGATGGACTTCGCGGACGGGCGCGGCGGCTCGATCTGGAAGTCCCACAGGCCGGTCGCGTCGGCCACGAGCTCCTCGTTGGCCACCACGGTGAGCGGGTACGCCTGCTCGGAGACGATGGCGGGACGCACGTCGGACTCGGTGAGCAGCCGGACCTGGTAGCGCGGGCCGCTCGCCTGGGAGGTGTCGGCGGCGTAGTCCTCGGCCAGGGTGGCCCACAGGGCGTTCATCCAGCGGCTCGCCATGCCGTCGAAGTCACCGGCGGCGTCCGCGATGCCGCGCTCCACGATGGGGGTGGCGCCGGCGGCCAGCAGACCTTCCTCGATCCGCTTGGGGAATGCCTGGTAGGTCGCCACCCACTGGGTGTTGCCGGCGCCCAGCAGCGCGAACCGTACGTTCGACAGCGAGCCCTCGGGAAGTCCGGCGGCCAGCAGGTCGTCGAAGCGCTGGGCGTTGTCGGGAGCCTTGCCGTTGTAGCTGGAGGCGACCACCACGAGCAGGCCCTCGCTGGGCAGGTCCTCACCCAGCTCGTCCAGGCTCACCAGCGTGGTGCCGAACCCGGAGCGCTCACCGCGGTCGGCGATGGTGCGGGCCAGGTCCTCGCACGAGCCGAGGCTGGAGCCGTAGGCGACGGTCAGGTTCACCCCGACACCGCTGACCGCTGCCGACGCCTGCGTGTCGCCGGTCTGCAGGTCCGCGGCGCCGAAGACGGTCCGCTCGTGCTCCTGACGACGGCGGACGATCAGCTCGAAGTTGCCGGGCTTGCGCGTCAGCGCCTCCCGGGGGTCCATCTTGTAGTCGGTGGTGTCGGAGAACTTGAACTTCTGCAGCACCAGGGCGAGGGCCAGGCGGGCCTCGGTGAGCGCGAACTGGCGGCCGATGCAGGCACGTATGCCGTTGCCGAACGGCTTGTAGGCGTGCGGGTGGTGCTGGACGCGGTTCTCCGGCAGCCAGCGGTCGATGTCGAACTCGTCCGGCCGCTCCCATGCCTTGGGGTGGGTGTGCAGCGGGCCTTCCAGGATGAGGACCTTCGCGCCCTTCTTCAGCTCGTAGTGGCCGCCGATGACGGTGTCCTCCCGCGCCGTCTTGCCGAACGACGGGATGGGAGCCCACAGGCGCAGGGTCTCGTCCAGGATCCGCGGGATGACGTCCAGCTGCATGATCGTGTCGTAGTCCGGGACGGTGTCGCCGGGCAGCAGGCGGTCCACCTCGGCGTAGGCCTGGGCCAGCACGTGCGGGTTGCGCATCAGCGAGTACGTGGCGAACGCCAGCAGGCCGCTGGTGGTCTCGTGGCCGGCGATCAGGAACGTCAGCACCTGGTCGCGGACGTTGTCGTCGTACAGCCGCTTGCCGGTCTCCGGGTCGGTGGCCTCCAGCATCAGGCCCAGCAGGTCCTCCTCACCGCCGCCCTTCCCCTCGCGGCGCTCCTTGATCACGCTCTCGACCAGTTCCTGCATCAGCTGGACGTTCTCGCCGTACTTCTTGGCGTCGGCCTTGCGGAGCTTGGTCATCATCGGCAGCTCCTGCGAGCGCCGCAGCGACTCCACCAGCGCGCCCAGCAGCGCGTTGAGGAAGGGGTGCAGCTCGTCCTTCTCGAAGGAGTCGAACCGGTAGCCGAACCCCGACAGGGCGATGGTGTCCAGCGTCAGCCGGGTGTAGTCGTCGGTGATGTTGACCGGCTGACCCGCCTTGCGCTCCCACTTGCCCGCCAGGTTCTGGGCGATCTCCAGCATCTGCCCGAAGTAGGCCCTCATGGCCCGCTGGCTGAACGCCGGCAGGAGGATGCGGTGCGCCATGCCCCATTCCTCTTCGTGCTGGTGGGCCGTGAACAGGCCCGCGCCCGCGAAGTCCCGGACATGCTGCAGCGGCGTCTTCTCGATCTGCTTGAAGAACCGCGTCTCGTCGGAGACCTCGGCCACCAGGTCCGGGTCATAGACGAAGATCTGCTCGATGCCGGCGATGTCCAAGCCGTAGATGCCCTCGGGGAACTGCTTGGACAACTCGGCGAAGTACTCGACCGGGTTGGTGCCGGGGATCTGCGGCGTATTGCCCAGGAGGGGGATCCCGCGCGGGGACCGGATGGGGCGAAGGTAGTTCGCTGAGTGCGTGGTCATGGCTTGCTCCTTGGTGCGGAGAAGGAAAGGGCAAGGGCGCCGGTCGATGCCGCGACGCCGACAGAACCATACGTTGCATGGAAACAAAACCATACGCAGTACGGAAAGTGGCTCGCAAGCCGGAACGGGGCACGGCCGCTGTGGGGAAACTCATTTCCATACGCTGTACGGAACTGGTACCGTACGTGGTATGGAAAAAGCGAGGCGTCCCCCGCGGGGCACACGGAAGAGAGACGTGCCCCTGACCGAGGCCGGGATCTATGCCGCCGCCCTGCGGCTCATCGACGAGGACGGGGTCGAGGCGCTCACCATGCGCAAGCTCGCGACCGCGCTCGATGCGAACCCGATGTCGCTGTACCACCACGTGCCGAACAAGGAGGCCGTGCTGCGGGGCGTGACGAGAATGGTCGGAGCGCAGTTCCGCACCGTGACCCTGGAAGACGCCCCGTGGCAGGAGCGCATCCGTCTGCTCGCCACGGATTTCCGGACGCTGGCGCACCGCCATCCCAAACTGATGGCCTACTCGTTCAGCAACCAGCCCGATTTCATCCAGCCCGACGACCCGTTCTGGACCGCGCTCACCGCGATCGTGGCGGCAGCCGGGGTGCCACGCTCAGAGGTCCCACAGACCGCCGCGCTGATGGTCGCCGTCGTCATCGGTGTCCTCGCCGCCGAACTCAACGGCTCGCTGCACCAGTGGGCGAACCTCAAGCCCCCAGGCCCCGACCCGGAAGAAGACGGGGCCGCGGACGCACAGTCCTGCGTGGCGGACGCCCCGCCCGAAGGACCTGATCAGGACCACATGTTCCGCCTCGTGATGGACACGCTGATCACGGGCCTGGAAAGCCAGCTCACCCGCCGCCCTGTGAACCAGACGTCCTGAGGCGCTGCGCCCCCCGGAGCTGAACTCCTGACGCGTACCCATCCGCCGCCCGGAGGCTGCCCTCTTGCCCCAGAACGCCACCGCCGCTGCTCGCGGCGCCGAGATCACATCCCCGTCGGCGTTCACTGGTGGGCGTGCTGTCCTGAGGCCTTGCCGCTCAGGCACGCCGCAAGGGGCGAACCCGCCGCCCGGACCAGCATCCGGTCAGGGGTACCAGAGGTCTTGCCAAGCGGGGTGGAGTTCGAAGGGCAGCGCGAAGGCCTTCATGACCGTGAAGGCGACGATGGAATCGACCGGCCAGCACGGGCCGGCTTCCCGCTCGCGCTGGATGCGTCGCTCGTAGTCGGCCAGGATGCGCCGCTGGACGGCAAGGCGCGCACGGATCTCGGCGGGACAGGGACACGAGCAGGCGCCGACCGGCGCAATCGCTTGGGGAATGGGGCAGTTCAGTTCGTGAAAGAGCGTGCTGGCGTCCTCTTCCTCGTCCCAACGTGTTCGGAGGAAGACGGCCAGGTCACTGACGATACCGATGTCCTCCAACTGCCCCTTCTGCGCGCCCAAGGCGTGCGCTGGTCAGCGGGTAAGGCGGTAGCCGGTGACGAGATCGGCCTGGATGCGGACGATTTCATCGGCGTCCCGGTCGGTCCACGAAATCAGCAGCGCCCGATAGCGGGCGGCCTCCCACGGCGCGGTGACGGCGCTGGCCCGGGCGGTGACCATCACACTCCACCCGGTCCGGGCGCGCGCATCGAAGTCGTCGGCCTCATAGACCACGACCTCGTCCACCAAGGTGCGGCGGGCCAGCGCCGACCCGGGATGGGTGCGGATGACGACGGTGTCACCGTCGACGAGATGGTTGACCGGACGGATCACCGGCAGCGCTGACGGGTGAAACCGACCCGGCCGAACGGCACACCCGCCAACAACTCCAGGCACTCCTTGCGCCCCAGCTCGATCATCCGGGCGGCACAGGAACCGGCAGCGGATTCGCTCTTCATGGCCGCTCCCTCAACACCGCGGACACAACACTGAAGACCTTTGAGAATGCCCGTCACGGGCCGGCCAAGGGCAGGGTCGTTCGGCCCGACCACCCGCCCATACGGCCCGAGTCTCGCTCCCCGCCGACAAGGAGTGATGGAAAACGCCGTCACATGGTCTTCAGCCGCTTCACCAGTGTCCGGGTACCCGCAAGCAGAGCCTCGGTCGAGGGCATACAGGTCCCTGCTGACGGTGGAGGTTGACGGCAGCGTGACCGCGCCTGGTCCCGCGCGTTGGGCCAGCTGACACGCGTGCATCGAAAGTGTCCTTGGCGGTCCTCAAGTCTTCCGGCGTGGGCTGGGGCACCGCGTAGGCATCCCGGTCGCGGGCCTGTCATGGCAGGTGGCCTCTGGTCTTCCCCCCTCGAAGACCAGAGGCCACCGACGTCAACGGCAGCCATTTTGGCGCGTTTCTGTTCCGCCGTGCTGATGATGGGCGAGACACAGGTGCCCGTTGAGGTGGAGCTCGCCGAGTTTGCTTCCGCCGGAAACCCGGAGGGGGTGGTCTTCTGCGCGCCGTGGCGCCAGGGCTGGCCGCCGCAATCTGGCGGGGCGAGGATGCCCGCCTACTTCTGCCCGATGGGCAGGAACACCAGGTCCATCCAGCCGGGACACCCCAAGAGGACATCGAGCACCGCCTGCTCGTGCCGTTCCTGGGCGAAGGCGCAACACCAGGCAGTTGAAGGCGGCGAGCAGACTGCACCGGTGCATCGAGCGGGCCTAACGTCACCACCTGCGAGCTATCCGCACCCGACGCATTTTCGGGCGCCGACCACACATGCGGGGTCATCGACCATCCCTAGGGAACCCGCGCCGGCCCTCGCGCAGTGCGGCGTGGGCTTGCCCGGGACCAGGTTCGCCCCGGGCAGCGAGCGCGTCAGCGACAGCGCTGGGGGTGAAGGCGTATATCGACGACGAATTCCGCGCGGCCAGGTGGCCGGCGGGGTACCACAACGGTCGCGTTCTGCAGGATCTGGTCGTTGGTGAGGCGGACGACGGTGATCACCGGCACCGATACCCTCCTCGACGTAGGGCCCGGCATCGGCGACGCCGTCACCTGACTCTTGTCAGCGGCGCCCACCGGGGGCGGCGGCCGCCTGCGGTCGACTGGCCAAACCGAGACCGGGCGATGTGAAGCCGAGCGCGTTCCAGACCTCGGGGAGCACGGACCCGATCCCGGTGCCGGGCTGCATCGGGTCGGCGTCGAGCATGCTGTCGCGGGCGTGGCTGCTGCTGCTGCGAGCAGCAGCAGCAGCTTTCGTCCCTGACCCGTCCGGGGCGCCGTCGGGCCCCGGACGACGTGTCAGTTCCGGCCGCGGGACCGTCGGGAGAGTGCTACGGCCACACCACCGGCCAGCAAGAGCGCGCCTGCCGCCCAGAGGATCCGGCCGCCGCCGAATCCGGTGTCGGGCAGCGGTCCGGATCCTGCGGAAGGGCCGCCCGAGACGGAGCCGGACGCTCCGGCCGCGCCCCCGGACCCGCCGGCCGTGCCACCGCCCGCGGAGCCGCCCTGGGCCAGCCTCAGGGTCAGCGCCGCGCTGTCGTTGGAGGCGTCGGGGTCGAGCCCCTTCATGATCTCCAGCGTGCGGACCTGGCCCGTGGAGACGGCCGGGGTACGGGGGCCGATGGCGACGGTGAAAGACAGGACGTGTCTGTCCCCCGGGGCGGGGTTGCCGAAGTCGCACTGGTAGGAGGACCGGCCCATCCGGGGGCCGGGGTCCGACCCATCGTCCGGGGGCGGCGGCTGGCAGTTGTCCGGGATCTTCGTGGCCTTCGTGCCCGGCGGCAGCTTGACGAGGACGGGGAGCCAGGCCTCGTCGTCGAGGAGGTCCTGCACCACCGCCGGTCCCCGGTCGATCACCGTGGCGTGCAGCGTGGCGTGACCGCCGCGCCGCCCGGTGACGGTGTCCCCGGTGACGGCGAAGTCGGCGTGGTTGACACTGTTGACGTAGGTGGTGAAGTACGGGGCGGTGTTCCCGTCGGACGGCATCGCGCCCCGGGGGACCAGGGTCAGCGGGGTCCCTGGGCCGTTCGCCGGGGCGGCGCCGGTCAGCGGGGTGAATTCGTAGAAGATCTTGTCGCGCAGGGCCTCGTCGCCGACCTTGACGCGCAGCGGCGACGACAACGCGTACTGCCTGCCGGGCTCCACCGGGGTGGGGAAGTCGCACAGGGCCTCGCGCACGATGTGCCCCCCGCGGCCGCTCGCAGGCACGTCGCGGCAGTTGGCCCAGGAGCCCTGGAGGTGCAGCCCGGCTGTGGTGTCGATCCGCAGCTGCACCCCCTTGGCCGCCGGGAGTTGGCCGTTGTTCCACACGTCGAGCGGAAAGGTCAGCGTGTCGCCCGGCACCTGGTGCAGCTGCTCGGCGGACGCGCTCACCTTCAGCTGCGTCGCGCCATTGGTCAGGGTGAGGCGGTCGCCGGTGACGGTGGCGTCCGACGCCGTGCCGGAGACGGTCACGGCGCCGCTGCTGCCGACGGCCGCACCGGGCTTCGGCACCAGCGTGATGGCGTGGAAGTCGGAGGTGGCGGACGCCAGGTCCAGCGTGCAGAGGTTGTTCTTGCAGTGCTCCGACGGTGGCGGCTCGGCGAAGTCGGCCACTGCGGACAGGTCGACGGTCAGGTGGACGTGGTGTGCCGTCCCCCCGCCGGCCACCTTCCACCGGTAGGACAGGTTTACGCTCGCGGGCTCCGTGCCGATGAAAAGCTCGTGCTCGGCGAACTGGACCGTCATTCTTTGTGCGGCCTCCGCCGTGTCGGCGCGGGCCGGACACGTGCCGAACACTCCCCCCGCCAGAGCCGCCGCGCCCACCGCCGCCGCGACCGCGCGTACCCGTGATCGTCGTGCCATCCGACCGGAACCTTCCCCGTGTGCCGGGACCGTCCCGGCCCGAAGCGCTTCACAGGTGTGACCCGCGAGGCGCCGAAATGGTTGCGGCCGGCCGGGCTCAGGTGTCCACGCTGAGTACCCACCACTCCCCCGCCTCCCGGGCAGCGGACGTGGCAGCAAGTGCGACTCTGTCTGGTGGCCGCCCCAGGTTCACCCACCATGTTTTGGCTTGCGCGGCCTTTAGGGTTTGGTGCTCCTGCAGAAGTGCCACTGACTTGCCCGCGCCCCGCTCGCCCAACAGAGCGAGCACTGGAACGTTCCGCAACTCCTCCGGCCGGCGGTCCTGGTCCCCTTCAGCGGCAGGCGCGCTGGTTTGCTCGGCCGGGTGCCCGTTCTCCCCGCGGCACCATCTGCCGCGTCCAGGGGTGGATCACTCCGGACCACGATGCTGTCGTCACAGGTCCAGAGCGTAGAGGTCCGCACTGACATCGCCGGTGATGGAACTGACTGGCCGTCATCGAGAAGGCTCCGTGCTGGGCTGCGGATCGCGAATGACCGGGCAGCTCAGGGCATGCCGTTCGGGGCGGGGCTTTGAGGGTCGTCCCTGTGTGACTCCGTGCCAGTTCATGAGCAGCGCGCAACATCTCCTACTGCTCCTCACAGGCGAACGCCGTCTCGATCTGTCGGCCGAGCGCGGCGAAATCGGCAGGTGCGTCGACGGCGGCGAGGGTGGCGTAGCCGATGAGCGCGGCCAGGGCCGCCTCGGCTCGGGTGCTGTCCGCCGCGGTCGGCTTCGCGGCCTCGGCGTCGCCCTCGCGGTTCCTCGCGTACAGGCCCGCCAGGTGGTCGCGCAGCGCGGTGTGCCGGGACACGGCGACGGCCGCCAGTTCCTCGGAGGTCGACGCCTCGGCCCAGATCTGGACGACCAGTCGTGCGTGGTCCGCGGACGCGCCGGGTGGCGTCACATAGGACATCAAGCGGCGCAGCAGGTCTCCCGGTGTCTCGTCGGCGGGGAAACCGCCGCCTTCGGTGCCGTCCCGCCCGCTCACGATCTCGGCCACCAGCGCGGCCTTGCTGGGGAAGTACCGGTAGAACGTGCCGGTCGACAGCCCCGACGCCTTGACGATGGCGGCCATCGGCGCGGCGGCGAACCCCTTCTCGGCGAACACGGCGCGCGCCGCTTCCACGATGCCTTGGCGGCGGGCCTGCAGGTACTCCTGGCTGACCCTGGGCACAACTCCTCCTTGCATGACGGGACATGACGGGCGGTCACCGGCGAGCCGGACTGCTAAATTAAAGTGAGCGTTCATTCATTTTAGGAGTGACAGTGCGTATCCTGTTCAGTGCCGTTCCCGCAGGTGGTCATGCCCTTCCGTTGTTGCCTCTGGCCACGGCGGCACGCGCCGCGGGCCATGAGGTCGCCATCCTAAGCAACACAGAGACGGCTCCCCTGCTGCGGCCGTTCCCGGTGCTCACCGCGGGTCCCACGCTGGAGGCGCAGATGGCGGAGACCCAGCGGCGCACCGGGATGCATCCCGCCCAACCCGGCCCCGCCGCGGTCGAGATGTTCGCCGGCACCAGGGTCGACCTCACCTACGACGAGGCACTGCGCGAGGCGGCCGCCTTCCGTCCGGAGCTGATCGTGTGTGAACCGTTCGACTACGTCGCGCCGACGATCGCCTGCGCGCTGGACGTGCCCTGGGCGGCGCTGGGCATCAGCGGCAGCGTGCCGACCGAGCTGATGTCCGCGCTGCGCGGGCGCTGGCAGCAGCAGCTCGACCGGTACTCCCTGCGAGCGACGGAGCGGCTCGCCTACCTCGACCCCTATCCGGCCTTCCTGCGTCAGGAGGGCGAGGAGCCGGAGCCCGACGCAATTGCCGTACGTCCGGTCGCGTTCGACCGCGAAGACGACGTCTTCGAGCTTCCGGCGTTCCGGGAGGAGGACCGTCCCCGGGCGCTGGTGACCTTCGGTACGAGCGTCATCGAGCCCGAGGCGGAGGAGGCGACGGCCCGTTCCCTCGCCGACTCCGGGTTCAACGTGATCGTCGCCGGGTCCCACACGCCGGAGCGCGTCGCCGGCCACGTCCACCGCGCCGGCTTCGTGCCGCTGGCCCGTGTGCTGCCGTGGGCCGATGTCCTGGTGTCGGCCGGCGGCACCGGCACCGTCCTCGCCGCGCTGGCCACCGGCACGCCGATGGTCGTCCGGCCCTTCCACGCGGACCAGCCGTGGAACGCCGAACGCCTTACCCGCGTCGGCGTCGCCGAGACCATCGGCGCCTTCGACGACTCGGGTCCCGCGGCCGCCAAGATCGTGGCCACGCCCTCCTACCGGGAGGCCGCCGCACGGGCGGCGCGAGAGGTGCGCACGATGACGCCGCTCTCCGAGATCGTTCCCGTGCTGGAGGCCGCGGTCCTCCGGCACGCGGGCGAGCGTCGCTGATTTCCTGGTCCGGAGTGTGGTGCAAGCGTTCGGGGATCGGTCACGGTGACCGATCCCCGGGGGCAACTGCCGTGGCCCGGGGCGGCGCAGGCGGTAAGAAACGGGTCCGTGCCGGAAGAGGTTCAGGTCAGCGCCTCGCGCACGCGCAACCGCTGCAGGGAGGGCGAGCTGCTGCGCGGGGAACTCCTCGCCGCGGCCAGCCGGTTGCTGTCCGAGATCGACGGGGAGGACGGACCGACCTCCGCGGCGTCGCCCGCGCCGGCCCCTGCGGCTGATGATGACCGCAGGCGCGTCGACTGCGGCCTGCCCTGCACCAACAGGTGACACCCTTCCCCCGCATCGGAGGCGGAACGCGTGCACCTTGCCAGCCGCACCGAGGAAGCGGACGCCGAGCACGCCGGAGCTGACCGCGCCGCGTTCGGCTCGGTCAGCCAGGCCCTCCGTCGGCCTGCCGCAAAGAGCACGGGACTCGGGAGCCAGGGCACAGATCGGCGCTCCGACCAGGTGCTATTGGTCTTGCTGAGAACGGTTCGGTCGCTCACAGGGGATGTCGTCCGAACTCGGACCACGGCCGGTCCGTGGCCCCGAGCGTAGTCACTCCACCGAGACCGTGGCCTTCCACGGCGTCATCACCGAAGGGCAGACACGGCCCGGGTCGGGCCGGCAGTGTCGTGTCGCGGTGATGGTGACGGTGCCGGCTTCCTCGGCATGGAAGGTTGCCATTGCGCCGCCATCCGGCGTCGTACCGCCGTTGGCGGGCCGGGCAACATCGGGGTTACTGGACTGAGGAACGCTCCAGGAGTAGGTGAGTCCGTTTTCCCGGACGGACGTGAGCCGGATGTCGACGTCGTCACCCGTGTTCGCAGTCGCGGACCGGCCGTTGTCCGAGTTTCGTGAGCGTCACGCGCTGAGCACGGTTGGATGCCTGGCCGTGGGCAGCCGCCGGTGCCGCGCCAGCGGCAAGGGCCGTGACCAAGGCCACGGCGAACAACTTCTTGATCATGACCGGGTAACGAGGTTTGCCGATACGGGTCACGGCCACAGCAGCCACCCTGCGCTACGACAAGCGCCTCCTGGACCTACGACTCCGTACCTGGATGCCGGCAACTGGTCCTGCACCTCGCGCTGCTCGTGCTCGGTGTGCGTCTTCACCTCCAAACGCGACGTGCTGCTCTCCATCGGCTGCGGTGGCCAGAGGAGTGCCGAGCCCGCCTGACATGGAGCTGATCGAGCGTCTGGCGGCGCTCGGGGTGCAGGTGTCGGCGGCTCAGCCGGAGCGATGGGGAGCGATGGCGCGTGTCTCGCGCCTCTACCAGTTGGGGAACCGGTGCAGAGAGGTGGTGGGTTCGGTTCACGGGCGAGTCGGCCCGGCGGGTGGTGCGGGGCCGGTGGAGAGGACGTGGTCGACGGCGGCGTTGAGGGTCTCGGTCTCGGCGATGAGGACGGAGTCGCTGGTGGGCAGGGCGCGTTCGACCGAGAGTCCGTTGAGGACGGTGAGAAGGAACCTGACGTTGCGGGTGTGGTCTCCCGGGGGCAGTGCACCTTCCTCGGCGAGCACGGTCAGCCAGTGTTCGACCCGGCGCTCCGCCTCCCGCTCATGGCCGAGATATGCGGCGCGTACCTGTTCGGTGGGCTCGGGTTCGATGAAGGTCCGGTACATCGTGCCCCATGCGGTTCGCGCGTCCTCGTTGGTGCCGAGCGGTGCGAGAACCTGCCGCAGGCAGTTCAGCAGCCGTTCGCGGGGCGGCAGTGACCGGTCCCGGATCGGGTCGCCGGGCAGCAGGTGTTCGTAGATCCGCGCGAGCAGGCTGTCCTGCAGGGCGCGCTGGGTGGGGAAGTGGAACCTCAGCGAGCCGGTGCTCACTCCCGCCCGCGCGGCGACCGCTCGCACGCTCAGCTTCGCCGTCATGTCCTCGGCGATCATCTCGGCAGCGGCCTGGAGGATCTTCTCGCGTGTTTCCATGCCCCGCTCTCCTTCGCTTCTCCCCAGCCCCCTCACTGTACTAGCACGCCGTACTAGTACAGCGTGTTAGCGTCTCTCTAACACGCTGTACTAGTGACGTGCGGCGGAGGGGCGAAAGAGGGGCGGAGCATGGCGTGGAAGCAGTGGGCGGCATCGAGACGCCTCAAGCCGGGAGACGGCAGGCCACTGCAGCGGTTCCGCTGGTGGCAGCTCCCCCTGCGCTCCCTGTTCTGGCTCCGGCTTCCCGGTGCCGGCGGGCACACCCGCCTGCACGCCGTCGACGTACGGCACTGGGCACGGTTGGACAACGGCAGGATCCGGGCGCATCTGTTCCTGGACGGCAGGCACGTGGCCGAGTCGAAACTGCCCGCGGTCTTCCCCGTCGACGGGGGTGTCATCGAGGTGGCGATGAGTGCCTACGGCATCAAGCGCTGCCACTACCGCCCCTTGAGCGGACAGCCGCGTCAGCTCACGCCCGACCCGGCCTCGGCGGAGGGACGGCGGGCGCGCTTCGGCGCCCGCCATCCGGGACTGAGCCGGGCGATCGGCATCGGATCGGTGCTGCTGCTCGTCATCGGCGTGGGCCTGAACCTGTTGCAGCTCGCCGAACCCCTCTCTCACCTTCCGCCCGTCACACAGCGGGTCGGGACGTTCGAAGCACCGATACACCTGCCCATCTGGCTGAACCTCGCACTGGGGGGCGGAGCCGTCCTGGCGAGCATGGAGCGCGCGCTCCGCCTGCGCTACTCCCCTCTGCTCGACACCGCCGGCCACTGACCCCGCGAAGCCAGGAAGACACGACCACGCCGGCCCTCTTCGGCCGGCTTCCCACGCGGCCGGCCGTGCCGGCCGCGTGGAATGACACGAGTACGGCGAAAGGAAGATCATCGTGATCCGGTTGAGGCCAAGGCCCACCGCCCGGTACGGGGCGGCGGCCGCTGCAACCCTCATGGCCCTGACGGGGTGTTCGTCCAGCACCTCCGGGCCCCGCAGCACGTCCGCAGCGGGCGCGTCGGCCTCCGCCCCCTCCCCCGCACCGCTCATGTGGAGCACCTGCGGGAAGAACCTCGAATGCGCCACGATCAAGGTGCCACAGGAATACACCGAGCCCGATGACGCGCAGATCCCGCTCGCGCTCATGCGGCACCGGGCCACTGATCCCGACCATCGCATCGGCAGCCTGATCTTCAACCCGGGCGGGCCCGGAGTCTCCGCCACCGAAACACTGCGCAACCTGCCCAATACAGCCGGCACTCCCGGCGCCTTCTCACCCGCGGTGCTCGCCCGGTTCGACGTCATCGCGATGGACCCGCGCGGCGTCGGCGGATCGCGGACCGTCCGCTGCCTGACCGACAAGCAGCGAGCCGACGCCGCCGGCACCGCCTTCGACCCGGCCGTCCCCGGGGGCAAACCCCTGCCACAACTGCTGGCCGATGCCGCCACATTCACCCACGGCTGCGTCACCCACCAGAGCAAAGCGTTCCTGGCCAGCCTGTCCACCGACAACGTCGCCCGCGACATCGACCAGGTCCGCTCCGCGCTCGGCGAGGACAAGATCACCTATTACGGCCTGTCCTACGGCACCGTCGTCGGCCCGATGTACGCCACCCTGTTCCCTCACCGCGTCCGGCAGATGGTGCTCGACGCGCCCGTCGACACCAACCTGTGGTTCGGTAACTCCCTGACCTTCCTCGACGACGTCGCCGTGGCAAGCGAACGGACGCTCAACGCCTGGTTCAAGACCTGCCGCACCGAAGGGAGCGCAGTGTGCCCCTTCGGAGCAGGCAACCCCCAGGCGGCGTTCGACACACTGATCGACACACTGGAAGCGAAGCCGCTGAAGATCGCACCCGCCAAGGGCGCCACCCCGGGCGGTCAACTCGACGGCGCCATGACCCTCGAGACCACCCGGGCCCTGGCAGGCGACCAGCACACCTGGCCGTTGCTGACCTCGGCACTGCTGGCCGCACAAGACGGCAACGGCGCACCCCTGTACACCCTGTGGCGCGCCGTCACGGTATCCCCCTTCCCCGTCCCCACCGCGATGTACGAAGCCCACACCGCAATACGTTGCGCCGACTGGAAGACCCCGGCCGGCATCGCCGCGCACAAGGCCGCGGCCGCCAAGGCCGTCACCGAGGCCAGGCGGATCGGTCCCCGGGCCGCCTACTCCGCCCTGAACTGCGCTCGGTGGCCGGCACCGAACAAGGACCGCTTCACCAAGCCGCTCACCGGCGCCGGTGCGCCGCCGGCACTGGTGGTCGCAGGCCGGCTGGACCCCGTCACCCCCCACCGCTGGGCCCAGAACATGACCCGAACCCTGGACTCTGCGGTCCTGCTCACCCGTGAAGGGGTCGGACACGGCTCCTACGGCATCAACACGTGCGTCAACAGGGCAGTCGACGCCACCCTCATCCGCGGCACCCACCCCGCGGACGGCACCGTATGCCAGACAGACAAACCCGCCACCACCCGCCCCCTCGTACCCATGAACCGTTGAGTCACGCTCGGTCTTCACCCGCGTGCGCCTCCGCCGGATCTGTCGAACGAGGGGCATAACTGGGGCAGTTGATGGTTACTGACGGGCCGCTGAGAGTCGGCCGTCGAAGGTGATGTCGGAGGTGTTCGACGCAGTCTTCCAGCGCATTGCGCGCCGAGCAGCCACATCTGGGGCCGCACGGGTGGGACCAGCCCGCTCTCGCCTCCGGCGAGCGGGTTTCGGCGCCGTCCAGGCCGAGCAGTACCCGCACCGCCCGCACCCGCTGGGGATAGTCGTGGGCGGGACCGCCGCTGCGGCCCGGGCCCAGGTCCACCCGGCCGGGGAAGACCGACGCCGGCACCGAGAAGACCTCGGCCACTTCGCCGGCGAGTACCGCGGCAGCAGCACCCCGCCGGTGCCGACCCGCATCCGCCGGGTACGGCCCAGCACAACGGCGGCGAGGATCTCCGGGGCGCAGCCCGCGAAGCCGGGAGAGCCGTGGTGTTCGGCCGTCCAGTAGCGGACGTAACCCAACTCCTCGGCCGCCTGCGCCAGTTCGACCGACGCCCGCAGCGAGTCGGCCGGCGGGAAGCCGGCCCCGACCGGCGGCTGGTCCAGCACCGACAGGCGCAGGGCCGGCGCCGGCGCCCCGCTCATCGCGCACCTCGCGTGATCGCGGGCACGATCCGGTAGTCCCGCTGGAAGACCAGGTTGTGCAGATCGCCGGTGGCGATCGCGCGCAGCGTGGGCACCTCGGCCGCCGTCTGCTCGGGCGTGAACACGTTCAACGGCCAGTCGTGCACGGTCGCGCCCCGCAGATGCGGGTGGTGGAAGCCGCCGCCGTAGTAGGCGAGCAGCGTGATCGGCGCGATCTGGGACTCCCGCTGCTCGGGCCATGACAGCGTCCAGCTCGCCGCCAGTCCGCGGTCCTGGGTGCGCCGGATCCCGCTCGCCGTCACCTCGCCGGTACCCAGAAGCAGGGCGGTGTCGAACTCCTCCAGCACCTGGACGGCGTAGGGGTGGAGCAGTTCGACGGCGTGCTCGAAGTGCCCTTCCTTGCCCTGGCGCGACACAGTGTCGCCGCCCTCGCCGTGGGTGCCGTCGCGCAGGTCCGCGAAGTGGCGCAGCAGGGCCGCCAGGTGCGGCAGCCCCGCCTCGGGCCGTGTGGTGGTCATGGGGTTTCCTTCCGTCGTCGCAGTTGCTCCCGCAGCGCCGTACCGAGCCAGCGTCGCAGCCCCGGGTTCCCCGCACCGGGGCCGCCGACGGCGAGGAAGGCCGCGTGCGGGGTTCGGGGGAAGACCTTCAGCCGTACGGTGTTGCCCGCCGCGCGCAGCAGTCGGGCGTACGTGGTGACGTCGTCGCGCACGGGATCGAGCTCGCCGACCGCGAGGACGGCCGGGGCCAGCCCGTCCAGCTGCTGTGCCGTCAACGGGGTGCTGTACAGCGGGGTCCCGCCGCGTACGGCGGTTTCCAGACCGCCGCGGTACGTCTGCCAGGCCGGCCGGAGGTCCTCCGCGGCGGGGAAGACGCCCCGCTCGCTGGTGTAGGAGGCGGCGGCACAGTCGGGGTCCAGTGGCGGGTAGGCCAGCACCTGGGCGGCGAGCGGCTGGTCACGGTCGCGGCGGGCGAGGGCCGTGCAGGCGGCGACGGTGCCGCCTGCGCTGTCGCCGCCGACCGCGAGCGGCTCGCCGTCCGCCGTCTGGTCCTCGGCCCACGAGAGCGTGGTCAGCACGTCCTCCACCTGGGCGGGATGCCGGTAGGCGGGAGCCGGCCGGTAGCCGGTGCTGACCACGGTGCACCCCGTCGTCCTGGCGAGGTCCATGACGGGCCCGTGCCAGTGCTCGACCGACCCGGCCTGCCGGCTGCCGCCGTGGGCCCACACCAGCCAGCCGTACGACCGCGGTCCCAGCCGGTAGATCCGCACCGGTATGCGATGGGTCCCCGCCTCCAGCCGGACCGACTGCCACTGCACCCCGGCGGACCACCGGTCGTGCCCGTGCACGGGCCTTTCCCCGTCCGGCGCGGCCAGGCCGGCTCGCGGTTCGCGGCGTCGTGAGTTACTGCGCACTCGACCGCGCACCACGCAGGAACAGAGCGCTGGTGAGGGCGCCGAGGACGACGACGGCGGTGTTGACGGCGATGGCCGTCTTCAGTCCGCCGAGGATGGCGGAGGCTCCCGTGCCGGTCATCGCGGCGGTGGCGATGGCGCTCATGACGGGCGTGCCCATGGTGATGCCGATCTGCTGGGTCATGGTGGCGAGCC
Organism: Streptomyces panaciradicis; assembly: GCF_023516615.1. Lineage (GTDB taxonomy): Bacteria > Actinomycetota > Actinomycetes > Streptomycetales > Streptomycetaceae > Streptomyces > Streptomyces panaciradicis. Next base: position 13,235 of record NZ_JAMGBF010000140.1, on the reverse strand, counting down.
CGGTGGCCAGGCCCTGTTCGTGGTCGGCGAGCCCGGAGGTGGCGGTCACCATGAAGGCGACGATGACGAGCATGTTGCCCACGCCGCCGGCGAAGGTGGCGACGAGCAGCAGCCACAGCGAGGAGTGGGTGGTGCCCAGAGCGAGCAGGGCGGCCGTGAACACGGTCTGCAGGACGCCGCCGGTGATCAGTGTCCGCTTGCTGCCGATCTTTCCGATGACCTTCGGAGCGGTCGAACCGCCGACGACGGTTCCGATGCCCAGCACGCCGAAGGACAGACCGGCGGCCAGCGGGGAGAAGCCGAGCACCTCCTGGAGGTAGAGGGTGAGCAGGAAGACCAGGGAGGTCTCGGTGAGGAAGGCGATCAGACCGGCGACGTTGCCCCAGGCCACCGACCGCTTGCCGAGCACGCTGAGCGGCACCAGCGGGGCGCTCACCTTGCGCTCAACAGCCCAGAACACGACCAGCAGCAGCACGCCGGCCGCCAGCGACAGCAGGGCGTTCGCGGAGCCCCAGCCGTGCTCACCGGCCTGGGTGAGGCCGAAGACGACGGCCAGCAGACCGAGGGTGACGCTGACGGCGCCGGGCAGGTCCAGCTTCGGGCGCTCATCGGGCCTGGACTCCTTGATGACCGTCGGGGCGACGACCAGGACGGCGAGGGCGACGGGCACGTTGATGAAGAACGCCCAGCGCCAGGACAGCAGGTCGGTCAGCAGGCCGCCGAGGATGGCGCCGGTGGTGAAGCCGGCCGACATCAGGGCCCCGTTGAGGCCGAGGGCCTTCTCCCGCAGCGGGCCCTCGGGGAAGGAGGTCGTCATGAGCGACAGGCCGGCCGGGGTCACCGCGGCGGTCGCGAGCCCCTGGAAGACGCGGGCCGCGATCAGCACCTCCGGATTCTGCGCCAGACCGCCCACCAGGGAGGCAGCGCCCAGCACGACCAGTCCGCCGAGGAAGAGCCGGCGGCGGCCGAACAGGTCCGCGACCCGGCCGAACAGCAGGGTGAAGCCCGCCGCGCACAGCGCGAACGCGGTGCCGATCCACTGCAGGTGCGCCAGAGAGAACCCCAGGCCCTCGCCGATCACCGGCAGCGCCACGTTCAGGATGGAGAAGTCCACGGCCAGCATGAACTGGGCCGCGAGCAGCAGTACCAGCACCAGCCGCAGGCGCGGGGTGAGGACGGCCGGAGCCGTTCCTACAGCCGTACCGGCCGTGTCCGAATCAGTGACGGACATGAGGTCGAGTCCCTTTCAGCCGAGCCTGGTCGGTGCGTCTGTCGTGCGCACCGTCGGGAAAGAGACTCGTCCCGGGCCAGGGCCCCAGCCAGCACCCTGTCCCGCACAGTCAGCGCAAGGGTGGTCATCACATGACCACCCTTGTGGCTCACGTCCGGCGCGGCGGGCGGGCATCATGAAGGGCAGTGAACGGCAGCGAACGGGAGGCATCGATGAACGCTCCGTCCGAACTGGGAGACTTCCTCAAATCCCGCCGTGCCGCACTGCGCCCGCAGGACGTCGGCATCACCCCGCATCCGACCCGCCGCCGGGTCAGCGGGCTGCGCCGGGAGGAGCTGGCCATGCTCGCCGGGGTCAGCATCACCCACTACACCCGCCTCGAGCAGGGCCGCGCGCTGAGCGCCTCGGACTCCGTGCTGGACGCCATCGCGCGCACCCTGCGGCTGACCGACGACGAGAGCGCGCACCTGAAGGATCTCGCCCGACCGACCGCCACCGCCGCCCGCCCCACCGCACCCCGCGCGGAGCAGGCCAGTGCCTCGGCACGGCAGCTGCTGGCCGCCATGTCGGAGGTGCCGGCCCTGGTCCTGGACCGCCGCAACGACGTCCTGGCCTGGAACCGGCTGGGGCACGCGCTGCTCGCCGGGCACCTGCCCGTCGACAGCCCCGAGTCGCCGAGCACCCGGCCCAATGTGACGCGGATGCTGTTCCTGGACGACTCCTATCGCGCGCTGTACACCGACTGGCACGACGAGGCGCAGCTCGCGGTCGCCTCGCTGCGGCTGATCGCCGGCCGGCACCCCGACGACCGCCGGCTGACCGAACTGGTCGGCCAACTCACCGTCCAGTGCGACGAGTTCGCCTCCCGCTGGGCCCGTCATCCGGTGCGCACCTGCACCTCGGGGGTCAAGCAGCTGCGTCACCCGCTGGTCGGGACGATGGACCTGAGCTTCGAGAACCTCGTCATCCCCGGCTCCTCCGGCCAACGCCTGATCGCCTACACGGCCGAACCGGGGTCGCCCTCGGAGGCGGCGCTGCGCCTGCTGGGCAGCGCCGCCGCGCCTGAGGCCGAGAGCGCCTCGGCGTCGGTGTGAGGCGCGATCGTTCCGACCGGCCGGGAAGGCACACGCCTCCCGGCCGGCACACCTGTCAGGCCCCGCGCAGCCCGGCCAGCGGCAGGGACGGATGCCCCGCGTCCGACAGGCGCAGATGGGTGTAGGCCGCGGAGGCCATGGTCATGTGATGGTGCCAGGCGGGGAAGGAACGGCCGGCGAAGTCCAGCAACTCGTAGCGACCGTCCATACAGTCGGCCGTGACAGTGGAGCTGACGTAGAGACGGGTCAGTTCGACCAGCTCGTCCAAGCGGTGATGGATGAGGTCGGTGAGCCAGATCCGAGAGTCTGGCCGTCCGTCCACGGCGAGCTCGGTGAACACCCTGTAGGGCCGCCGGCCGGCGCCTCCCTGCTGCGGTCGGGCAGCGGGCAGCCGGATCAGGGTGGACAGGATCTGCGCCTGCCGGAACCTTCCGTCGGAACCCGTGACGGCTGCGGTGGGCTGGCTCCACTGCCGGCTCCACGCACGCCGCGTGTCCGTGCCGACGGGACGGCCTCCGGCCACGAGTCCCATCCCGTGGCGGGGGTCATCGTGCAAAGGCCTGTGCGGGCGGCCGCGTGTGTGACGTTCCGGCACCGCGGGTTCGTGAGCGGACACCAGCCTGGGATTGACGGCGACGATGAAGTCGCGCCCGGTGCCGTTCAAGAGGGCCGTCAGCTCCGCGAGGTCGGTTGCGTCGCTCATGTCGGCCACCACCGGCACGTCCGGTGAAGAGGTGCTTCCGACGTGGTCGGCGTCGAAGCGGAAGTGGTGCAGGGCGGGCAGATGCAGGTGGCGGTGAGGGCGTCGCCGTTGTCGGCTTCCCCTCGAGGTCGGTCTGGTCGTTCCAGAAGGCGGCGGCGTGGGTTTCTCCGCGGGCCTGGTGACGCCGCTACCCGTAGCGGAGCGTGGCCCGCCCACGGCGGCACACCCCCAGCATCCCGGAAATCTTCCCAGGGCCGCTCAGGACGAGTACGCGGACGTCCCTCACACCTGCGACCCGGATCACAAGGAGCAGGCCTGTCTCGCGACCTCACACTTCTCCCTGCTGCGTCGTCATGCTGGTGAGGGCAGCGACGGGTGCCCCGGGACGGAGTAGGGAAATGAAGGTTCTCATCGCCGGTGGACGCGGCCGTGTGGGGTCTCGTCTCGCTGACCATCTGGAAGCCAAGGGCATCGAGGTGGTCTCGGGCGGACTCGAGGACGGGATCGACGTGATCTCGGGCGAGGGGCTTGCTGAGGCTCTCGTCGGAGTCGACACCATCGTGAACGTACTCAACACTCCTCGCTTCGACGCGGAGGGGGCGATCTCGTTCTTCGAGGGAACGATCAACAACCTGACCGAGGAAGGCCTGCGGGCGGGCGTGCGTCACCACATCGTGCTCTCCATCGTCGGGGTCGGGGAAGGCGACGCATCCACGGTCGGGTACTACCTCGGCAAGGTGGCGCAGGAGAAGGCCGTACGATCCGGCTCGATCCCCGCCACCATCATTCGAGCCACCCAGTTCCAGAGCTACCTTCCTGTCCTGGCCGAGCAGCACACCATGGACGGAAAGGTGATCGCTCCGAGGTCTTTCATCCAGCCGGTCGAGCTGGACGAGGTCGTCGAGCTGCTCGCCGAGGCCGTCACGACGCTGGAGCCGGGAAGCGTCGTCGAGATCGCCGGACCCGACCGCTTCTACCTCGACGACCTCTTCCGCGCCACGCTGGCCGACCGCGGGGACGACCGTGAGGTGGTGACCGTGGACGGAGAAGGCGCTCCCGATGCCATGGTTCCGCGTGGCGCGTACCGCACCGGCACCGTGCGGTACCCGATCGCGGGGATCCCCGTCGCCTGAACCACGATGCCAGCACCGTGAGGGCACGCCCGGCCGGCAAAGAGCCGGTCAGGCGAGTCGCGCTCCGAATCGGAAAGGGTGCCCCATGCCGGAAGACCTTCCTGCCGAAACCGCAGAGTTCGAAGAAGCCGAGCATGATGATGCGACGGCTCTGGATTCGGTCATGGCGGAGCGACGTCGTCTGCTGTCGCTGGCCTTCCGCATGACGGGCACCCTGGCCGATGCCGAAGACGTGGTGCAGGAGACGTATGTGAGGTGGTACCGCCTCACGCCCGAGGAACGCGACGGCATTGACGTGCCGGCGGCATGGCTGACCCGGGTCGCGAGCCGCATCTCACTTGACCTGCTGCGTTCCGCGCGGGCACGACGAGAGACCTACGTCGGCCAATGGCTGCCGGAGCCGGTTCCGGCCGATCTCTTCGCCGACACCGCGCAGGCGACACCGGGTCCCCGCCATCCCGCCGCCGATCCGCTCGACCGTGTCACCCTCGATGACGCCGTGAGCATGGCGTTGCTGACCGTCCTGGAGGCCATGACCCCGGCAGAGCGCGTGGCGTTCGTGCTGCATGATGTCTTCGGCGTCCCCTTCGACGAGATCGCCGGTGTTGTCGGTCGTTCGCCGGCGGCGACAAGGCAATTGGCAACGTCCGCACGCCGTCATGTCCGAGGCGGACGACGCGCACCGATCTCCCCCCGCGAGCATGATGAGGCCGTTCGGGCCTTTCTTGACGCGACTGTGGGAGGGGACATCGAGGCGCTGCTCCGCGTACTGGCTCCGGACGTCGAACTCCGCGCGGACGGCGGCGGCTTCGTCAATGCCGCACCCCGGGTCATCAGTGGGTCGGACCGTGTGTCCCGGTGGCTCATGGGGGTGATGCGCAAGCAGCCCGCCCTCCGGCTCGAGCAACGCGAGACGGCCGACGGTCTCGGATACGTTCTTCGCAACGAGGAACGTCTGTACGGAATCATCACCTTCGGCGTCAGCGACGGATACATCACGCATGTGTGGCTGATGCTGAATCCGATGAAACTGACCAGCTGGTCACTCGCATGACCCAGAACTCCGGACGAGGGTCTCGAAGATCTCGCGCCCGGTAAGCGCGGTCTCAACGGGCTGCCCTACGCTGCGGCGCACCCGGCTCGCCGACGCCGGCTCGTCCCGACGGGCACGGCGCGTGAGGGGCCGGCCGCATCCGGCCACCGCCCCTCGGGGACGCGCATCACCATGTACGCCGCGGACTCACGTCCCGACGAAAAGGCAGCCGCTGCGGGACACCGCGACGCCGCAGTCCACCTCCTCGGCATCCGGATCGAACACGGCGACACGACCCTCATCGTCTCCGAGCCGGTCACCAACACCACGCGGCACGGCGGCGGCTGCCGTCTGTACCTGCACGTGTCCGGCACCCAGGTGAGCATCGAGATGTACCACGGCAGCCTGGCCGACCCGGCGTGCGACCTTCTGGGGACTTGGAGTGAGAGCGGGTGCGACCTGGCCCACGGTGCGGTGCCCGGCACAGCGCTTCGACATCGATCCGATCGATGGAGGGGGCAACAGAGTGCGTGCGGTGCTGGCCCTGTGAACGGGCCGTACATTGCTTCTCGACCCGCTGCCGGCGGTCCGGACGCATGCTGCCCCCACCGAGGGCTATTCGCGCAGCGCTATCAGCGGTGCCGTTCCCGGCGAGTGACGAAGCGGGCAGCCGACGCCGCGCTGGTAGCGGTTGCCACGCGCCGTCACAGGTGTGCCGAGGCCTCCTCCTGCAGCAGCGCGGAGATCTGGTTGGTGTCGTCGAAGATGCGCATGACGCCCTGGATGTCGGAGGCGGTGGCGGAGTTGACCAGTTCGACGAAGATGACCACGTGGCCGTCGTCGGTCAGCAAGTAGCCGGCCTGGCTCTGGTCCGCCACGGCGAGCCGGCCGTTGAGCCGGTCCAGGCCGATGACGGTACCCGGTTTGGCGAAGACCTTGCCTCTGGCCGGGCAGTGAGTGCAGGAGCTCGCGTTCGAGCCATCGACCCCCAAAATGGGCAGCGACTGCCGGAAGGCGGTCGCATCGGGAGTGCGCAGCCAGTAGGCGAGAACCTGGGCGAGGCCGACTGGCGTGGCTTTCTCCGTCGCGTCGCCGCCGCGTCCGTCATCGAGTTGGAACTGCGTCGGGTCGATGTGCGCGACCCGGGTCAGGAAGTCGTGCTCGACCCCGAATCCGCCGGCGAAGCAGTCCTTGCTGCCCCGCAGACCGGCCATGTTGCACAGGGCCAGGTTTGCGCCGAGGTTGTGACTGACCTTCAGGATCAGCTTGGCGTACTGCCGGTAGGGCGGGGAGACATAGGCGGCCACCCGCGCATCACGGTCGTAGGAGGCGGGCAGTTTGCGCTCCGGGTTGGGGCCGGTCTGCCGGGCGCTGACGGTGACGCCTGCCCGACCGAGCGCCTCGATCAGCGCGGTGCGGCCGAAGGCATTGGGATCCTGGACGGGTGAGGTCCTCAGGACGGGCTGCGTCCCGGCCGCGATCTGACCGGACACGGTGATCTTGGTCCCGTCCGGGGATGCCTTGACCGCGATGTTCGTCGTACCGCCGGCGGCCACCGTCTGTACCTTGAAGTCGACGCTGTACGGCTTGACCTGCGGGCGCCAGAACAGCTTGGCCGGCTGCCCGGCGGTGGTGGGGGTGGTGAGCAAGTCGATGAGGTTGTCGTTGATGATCAGCGGGGTGGGCTGCGGGTCCAGCTCCGGGGGCGTGAAGATCCTGGGATCGACGACGACGTCGCCCTGGACGCGGGCAATGCCCGCCTCGCGCACCTGCCGGGCGATCTGGTCCACTCCGGCGAGCGGGTTCTCCGGCGTGAGCGTGGCGCCGGGCAGGTCGTTGGCGGACGTGTGGTCGATGTCGGTGTAGTCCACCGAACCGTCGGGCTTGGTCCGCCCGCCCATCGTCAGGTCGCCCTGGGCGACCAGTGCCAGGTTCCCCTTCAGCGTCGAACCGTGGCGCGTGCCCGCCGCGTACACGGGCGTGGTGAATCGGTGGCCGGGGCCCAGGCTGTGCCAAGCCGCCGAAAGGGTGACGAGTTTGGTGTCCGAGCCGGGGACGAAGGACTGCCGCGCGAACTGTGAATGAATCACATACCCGTCCGAGGGGTCGACCTCGTAGACGCCCCATTGCGCACTCTCGTAGCCGGGCTTGTGCATGATCGCCTCGACGGCGGGCGGAAGGTCACTGACGTGCCCCGTTTCGAGCGGGCGTGCCGGCGCGGCCGCCAGCGCCTCAGGAGCGGTGACGGCCACACCCGCCAGGGTCACGAGCGTCGCGCAGGCTGCGGCCCAGGGCCGCAGCCGAGTTCGGAACATCGATTTCATGCACACCGCCGATTCGAGGAAGCAGTCCAAAGCGAAAAGCCGTGAGGCATACGACAAATTCGGCAGAATCGTACGGGCCAGGCCCTACTCACCCTTCCGGCTCCACTCCCCGATGACGGCATGTCGGGCGCAGATCATCCCTTCAGCCGATCACAGTCGAGCCCGCGCCACCGGCCCACCACACACGGCCGGTTCGCGTCACAGAAGGTCCCTGAGGCGACGATCGATCTGCCATGCGCGTTCGCCGCCCAGCGGCACTCCCACGCCGTACCGACCCTGGGGCAGGCGGCAGTACACGGTGGGCATGCATAGCGATCCCTCACAGCGGGTCTGAGCAGCCGCCGGCTTGATGAACGCGGTCCTGGCAGGGGCGGACCTCCCGCGGAAGAGCCGTTGCGCTTCCTCGCGTTCCACGGCGGGCAGTGCCCGGCGAGAGGCTGGCGGGGCGACCGATGCCCCGGCTGCAGGGGCGGCCCTCGTGGACCGTCAAACCTCCCCTGCGCATCCGCGTCGGCCGTGCTGTCCTGACCAGCCGCAGACGCTGAGCAGGCTTCGGTGGCCGAACTGACGCCGGCCGGCTGCATCAACGCAGCCTCCACTCTGCGCACCGTCTTCGCCTTCCTGCACATCCACCACGAACCACCCCACCCCCGGCCTGCCGGGTCCGCTCGGGGAGTTCGGCGGCCCTTCCGGGGACCGGCGGGCCAGGGGTCGGCGTTCAAAGGGCCGACTGCGGTGGTCAGATCTGGCTGGCCCCGCCGTCGGCATATATCTCGACACCGGTCATGGAGCCGATGTGCTCGCTGGCGAGGCGACCTGCCCGCCGAGACCGACCCCCAGGCCCTCGCCCGCTACGTCATGGTGATCAGCGAGGGCAACGCCGTGCACGCTGCCGCCGGCGCCAGCCGCGCCGCCCTCCACGCCACCGTCGACATCGCCCTGCAGGCAGTACCCCGGACCCACGCAGACGTGACCGCCTGACAACGCCGCCACCACATCACCCTCGACCTGATCACCTGCACCCGGCCCGCAGACCGAGGACGACACGTCGAGGTGAAGCGAGCGGAGGTGCAGTCGTCAGGACACCGAGCCGCAAACTCAAGGCGGTGCCCCGCCGAGATCTTCGCGTCTACTGCCCTGACTGCAAGCTGTGTACCTACCGGACCCAGCCCTTCTCGTGCCCCGGGCGCGCTGCAGCAGGGTGAGCATTCGTTCGCCCTCGGCGCGAGCTCTGCGACTGGGGTGAACGAGCCGATCGGGCGGTGGGGCAGTGGCCCCGCAGCGACCTAGTCCAGGCGCCTGACCAGGGCCTCAGGACGGACAGGACCCGCCGACGAGGCCCGTCGGCCCTACCGGGATGCCGACGACCAGGCATACAGTCTCCAGCATCCTGCTCGGCCATCTTGGCCAATATGAGGTAAGGGTGGAGAGAGCATGCTGCACGCTGTTCCCTCCCCAGCCCCCGGGGGGTGCCACGAAGGAGTGCGCAATGGGAAAATACGAGGACGTCTTCCACGCCAGCACGGAAGACCCGGAGAGCTTCTGGCTGACGGCTGCGCAGGGCATCGACTGGGATGTCGCTCCGCGACGCGCCCTGGACGCCTCCGGCGCCCCGTTCTACCGCTGGTTTCCCGACGGGCGGCTGAACGTCTGCTTCAACGCGCTGGACCGCCACGTCGAAGCGGGACGCGGCGATCAACCCGCACTCATCTACGACTCGCCCGTGACCGGCACCAAGCGCACCTACACCTACACCCGGCTCAGGGACGAAGTGGCGACTTTCGCCGCAGGGTTGGCGCGACTCGGCGTGGGACAGGGCGACCGCGTGGTGATCTACATGCCGATGGTCCCTGAGGCCGCCATCGCGATGCTGGCCTGTGCACGGATCGGCGCGGTCCACTCCGTGGTCTTCGGCGGGTTCGCCCCGCACGAACTCGCCCTCCGCATCGACGATGCCGCCCCCAAGGTGGTCGTCTCCGCCTCCTGCGGCATCGAGGGCAAGCGAGTCATCGCGTACAAGCCCCTGCTCGACCGAGCCATCGAACTCGCGGCCCACAAGCCGGAAAAGAACGTGATTCTGCAGCGCCCTCAGGAGCGGGCCGAGTTGGAGACCGACGATCTCGACTGGGCCGACCTTGTCGCCGCGGCACCCCCGGCCGACTGCGTGCCCGTCCCCGCGAACGCACCCCTCTACATTCTCTACACGTCCGGCACGACCGGAAAGCCGAAGGGGGTTGTCCGGGACAGCGGCGGATACGCGGTGGCCCTGCACTGGTCGATGGGCGCGGTGTACGACGTGGGCCCGGGCGAGACGATGTTCACCGGATCGGACGTCGGCTGGGTCGTCGGCCACTCGTACATCGTCTACGCCCCGCTGCTCGTCGGCGCGACCACGGTCCTGTACGAGGGCAAGCCGGTCGGCACCCCGGACGCAGGGCAGTTCTGGCGCGTCGCCGCCGAGTACCGCGTCAAGTCGATGTTCACGGCGCCCACCGCTTTCCGGGCCATCCGCAAGGAGGACCCGAAGGGGCTGCTCACCGCGGATCATGACCTGTCCGGCCTGCGCTACCTCTTCCTGGCGGGCGAGCGCCTCGACCCCGAGACGTACCACTGGGCGAGCGCCCTTCTGGACATCCCGGTGATCGACCACTGGTGGCAGACCGAGACGGGCTGGCCCATCGTCGCCAACCCGATGGGCATCGAAGCCCTGCCCGTCAAGCCCGGTTCACCCACCCGTCCGCTGCCGGGCTGGGATGTCCGCGTCGTCGGCCCCTCGGGCGATCCCGTGGCCCCGGGCGTCGACGGTGCCATCGTCGTGAAGCTTCCCCTGCCGCCGGGCGCCCTGCCCACGCTCTGGAACGACGACAATCGCTACGTCGCCTCCTACCTCTCCGCCTTCGACGGCTACTACCTCACCGGCGACAGCGGACACATCGACGAGGACGGCTACGTCTTCGTCATGGGCCGTACCGACGATGTCATCAACGTCGCCGGACATCGGCTGTCCACCGGCAGCATGGAGGAAGTCCTGGCGGCACATCCCGATGTCGCGGAATGCGCCGTCATCGGCGTCGCCGACGCTCTGAAGGGGCAGGTACCACGAGGTTTCGTCGTCCTCAAAGCCGGCACCAGCCGTACGGAGAGCGAGATCGAGGCCGAACTCGTCCAGCTCGTGCGCGACCGCATCGGCGCCGTCGCGTCACTCAAGAGCGTTGCGGTCGTTGCCGCCCTGCCGAAAACCCGCTCGGGAAAGATCCTGCGCAAGACGATGCGCGGCATCGCCGACGGCCACGACGAGCCCATCCCTTCCACCGTGGACAACGCGAGCGTCATCGAGGCTCTCCGCCCCGTTCTGCGCCGTCAAGGTCCCACAACGTAACCGTCGGTCGAGGACCACCTTCTCCCTCCCGGCCTGGCACACGCCTGCTTCCAGCTGCCCGCACCGAGTGCCACCACGTTCCCACTCATCGACCTCCCGCGTCCCGGTTGCCCGGTCGCCGGTCGCTACTGCCCGCCCGTCGGCTCTGACGCCAACGGTATGGAGATACCCGGCCGAAACGGCGACCAGGTCACGCCACGCTTCAACGGCGCACTGCCGTCATCGGTTGTTCCCCGTGGGCAGTGCAGAACCTCCGACCGGACGCCGACCGAGTGCCAGTCACCCCACGAAGCGGCAGGGGCGAGTCCGGAACGCCCGGCTCTCACCCATCAGGACATCCTCGCAGCCGGCAGGTTCGGCTGCTCAGGCCGACGCTGCGGTGCCGTCGGCACGCTGAGCACCATCGTCAGACCGCCGCCGGGGGTGTCCTCGGCGCTCAGGGTGCCGCCCATGGCTTCCGCGAAGCCGCGGGCGACCGCGAGGCCGAGTCCGACGCCGTTGCCGCGCGGCGAGTCGCCGTAGCGCTGGAAGGGTTCGAAGATGCGGTCCTTGGCGTCGTCGGGGACCCCGGGGCCGCGGTCGACCACCCGTACCTCGACCCGGTCGGCGATGGCGCTCGCGGACACCAGGACCCTCTCCCCCGCGGGGCTGTACTTGACGGCGTTCTCGACGACGTTGGCGACGGCCCGCTCCAGCAGCCCCCGGTCCACGTGAACCATGGGCAGCGTCTCCGGGATCTCCAGCTCCACACTGTCCTCGGGCACGCCGCCGAGGGCCATGGGGACGACCTCGTCGAGGTCGGTCTCGCGGATGATCGGCGTGACGGTGCCCGTCTGCAGGCGGGACATGTCCAGGAGGTTGCCCACCAGGTGGTCGAGGCGGTCCGCGCCCTCCTCGATGGCCACCAGCAGCTCCGCCTGGTCCTCCTCGGACCACTCGACGTCCTCTGAACGCAGGGACGTGACCGCCGCCTTGATGCCGGCCAGCGGGGTGCGCAGGTCGTGGCTGACGGCAGCGAGCAGCGCGGTGCGGATGCGGTTGCCCTCGGCCAGCTCCTTCGCGTGGTCGGCCTCCTGCCGCAGGCGCTGGCGGTCCAGGACGACGGCGGCCTGGGCGGCGAAGGCGGCGAGCACCCGGCGGTCGGCGGCCGGAAGCACACGGCCCGACAGCGCCAGGGACATGTGGTCGCCGACCGGCACGTCGACGTCGGCGGCGTCGGGATCCTGGCAGGGCCGGGGGCCCACGCTGCCCGCGCAGGTCCACGGATCCGTTTCACCGGCCCGCTCCAGCAGCGCAGCCGACTCCATGCCGAACGTCTCGCGCACCCTTTCCAGCAGCTCCTCCAGCCTGGTCTCGCCGCGCAGCACGTTGCCCGCGAGGTAGGAAAGGATCTCGGACTCGGCGCGCAGCCGGGCTGCCTGGTCGGTGCGCCGGGCGGCGAGGTCGACCACGGAGGCCACGGACACCGCGACCCCGATGAAGATCGCGATGGCGACGATGTTCTCGGGGTCGGCGATGGTGAAGGTATGAACCGGTGGGGTGAAGTACCAGTTGAGCAGCAGGGAGCCCACGATCGCGGAGGCGAGCGCAGGGTAGAGCCCGCCGAGCAGCGCAGCCGCCACCGTCAGGGTGAGGAACAGCAGCATGTCGTTGGCAAGGCCGACGTCCGGAAGCGCGCCGGTCAGCAGGAAGGTGAACAGGGCCGGGCCGAGCACGCCGACGACCCAGCCCCAGATGAGCCGGGACCGGCCGAGCCGCGCGCCCCTGGCGACGGGTAGTGCACGTCCCTTTCCGGCCTCGTCGTGCGTGATGAGGTGAACATCGAGATCCGGTCCGGATTCCCGGGCGACCGTGGCGCCGACGCCCGGCCCGAAGACGTACTGCCAACTCTTGCGGCGCGAGACGCCCAGCACGATCTGGGTGGCGTTGACCCCGCGCGCGAAGTCCAGCAGGGCGGCCGGGATGTCGTCGCCGACGACCTGGTGGAAGGTGCCACCCAAATCCTCCACCAGAGTTCGCTGGACGGCCAGCTCCTTCGGTGAGGCGGCGGTGAGGCCGTCACTGCGGGAGATGTACAGCGCCAGGACCTCGCCGCCGGCGCCCTTCTCCGCGAGCCGCGCGGCCCTGCGGATCAGCGTGCGGCCCTCGGGTCCTCCGGTCAGGCCGACGACGATCCGCTCGCGCGAGCCCCAGATGGTCGAGACGTTGTGGGCGTTGCGGTATTCGGTCAGGTAGGCGTCGACCCGGTCGGCCACCCACAGCAGCGCCAACTCCCGCAGTGCCGTCAGGTTTCCGGGCCGGAAGTAGTTGGAGAGGGCCGCGTCGACCTTGTCCGGCT
>NZ_JAMGBF010000014.1 GCF_023516615.1 Streptomyces panaciradicis | reverse complement strand
GGTACGGCGGATACGGGCGTTCACGATGAATCTCCTGTAGGTCACGACAGCGGGTGCTGCCTTTTCGGGGAAGGGGGGAAGTGAGGTTCAGAGGGGGCGCGACGGTGACCACCACGGGATGCGTGCCCTCAGGCGGGCCAGCATTCCCGCTCCGGTCGAGGCTGCGGCGACGGCCGCTACCGAAGGCGGTGCATTGGTGAAATGGGGCGCATGCGGCCTGCTCGTGGCCGCGACTACTCCGCTTGTTCCGAGCACCGGGACACCAGCAGTTCCGGTGCTCGGAAATCGCGGTGCAGCAATTGCCGGCACCCGTGCGAAAAGCATCAGCGGTGCAGGAATTTCGGACTGAAGAAGCAGCTCGTCGTTGTGCTTACGCGCCTTCACTGGCGCCAACTCCGTCGCAGCAACGGCCGCGAAAGCGGCCGCAGTGCCGCTGCCGACTGCCAGGCTTCGCCGGGTCCAGCCGGGGCGCTGCCGCGTCTTCTTCTCGTCACCCTTCACGTGGGGAATCCGACTCCGGCGGGCGGGCGGATTGGTCCATTACCCGATCGATTGAATTTTTTTCTCAGACCAATCCGCACCGGCCTCGGCTACGGATAGAAAAGATAAACATCGTCTTCCCTCGTTGCGCGCGTCAGCCGAGTTCCACTTTCTCAAGCAGGACCCGCCTCCGCGCCCATCCGTCGCCCGGTCCGCAACGGATCACCTATGAGAGACAAAAGAGGTGATCTGGCATGAAACCTCCCGCTGTGGCTGTCACCCTCACATCGACGGACGGCCTGAGCCCCGTACGTGGAGAAGTACGAGGGCAGCTCGCGCAGTGGGGCCGGTCCGACCTCGCCGAGGACTGCCTGCTGGTGGTGAGCGAGCTGGTCGGCAATGCCTTCGACCACGGCCGAGCGCCGGTCCGGCTGTCGCTGATGCTCCGGGGACAGGGTGGTGACCAGGTGCTCCGAATTCAGGTCACGGACCTGGGGCCGGGGTTCGACACCGAGTTGGTGAAGGCGAGGTGGAGGCATCCGTCCTTCGGCGGTCTGGGATCGGGCGGTCGTGGACTTCTGCTGGTCGACGCGCTCTGTCGCGCATGGGGTGAGAGGCACGACCGCGCGGGGCACACCGTTTGGGGCGACCTGCCCCGCGACACGACCTGACCGCGGTGTGAGGCCGGCCTCCGTACGCCTTTCGGCCCGGCAGGCAAGCAGTAGTCCTTCACCGGCGATCTGTGCCCCCCTGGGGAGGGTCACAGGGGCTGCTCTACGGCAACTGCCTGGTCCCTGCCGGGTCCGCCGGCTCTCGCTGATACGCGGTGAGCGTGAGTCGTCCGTCATCTGCCTCTGCGACGTTCACGGGCAGCATGCTGTCGCTGTCGAAGCTCAGGGTGAAGAGCGGATCGAGCGCCATCAGGAAGTCGAGACTCTCTCGGTCTTCCGCACTCAAGGCCGGTTCGAGGGTGGCGTCGCATGTCCAGGCGTCGCCGGTCACGCGGACTGCGACGCACATGCCGAACCGGGCCAGACAGGTCGACGGGTTGGCCCACCACTCAAGCATCGCGAAGCCCTCGTAGCTGTCCATCACCCAAGTATCGCGGGCATGTGGACGGGTCACGTGTCAGTGCCACAGCAGCTCCGGCGACGCCCTTGGCTCCTCCGAAGCGTGCCCCTCGTATCCGCTGCCGCCGCGCTCGCTCGGTCTTTCCCGTGGCCCTCCCGAGGCAGTGCCACACTGGATGCATGGCGGAGACGGACAGGCGACTCGCCCGGCGGCTGGAGACGGCGATCACGAGTCTGCTCGAGCGCCGCGCCGAGACGGCCTCCATCTGTCCGTCCGACGTGGCGCGCGAGGTCTACGAGGGTGACGACCAAGGCTGGCGGGCGCTGATGGAACCGGTCCGCCAGGCGGCATGGCGTCTGGTGGCGGTCGGCGAGGTCGAGGTGACCCAGGGCGGTCGGCCCGTCACGGAATCCGAGGCGCGCGGACCCATTCGTATCCGTCGCGCACGCCCGTAGTCCCGTCCCTTTCCTGCCGACCTGGGTGCCGGCCCGCAGAGGCACCCCTCACAACCTCACGACCTCACAACCCCGCGGTCTCACAACCCCACGGCAGGAGCTGGACGCGGGGCGGATATCGTGGCCGGCTCCCATGCCGCCGTGGTCCGCACGTAGGCGTAGATCACCGCGAGCATGGCCGAGAGAAGGACCGGTCCGAACAGCAAGGGGTACTGGGCCATGTGCACCGGCAGATACCGGTAGGACAGCAGAAGAGCCCCGAACACGGTCGCGCCGCCGACGACAAGTTGGACACCCGACCGGTCCCAGCCGCGGTCGTAGGCGCGTAGTCCCGCCTCGATGGTGAGCGTGAACACCACGCCGGCGATGATGTCAGCGCCGTAGTGGTATCCGAAGCCGAGGGTGGCGGCGAGGGTGCCGACGAGCCAGAAGGTGCCGGCGTGACGCAGGGCGGCCGGGCCCTTGCGGGTGTGGATGAAGATCGCGGTGGCCCACGCGGTGTGCAGGCTCGGCATGCAGTTGCGCGGCGTGAACTCGTCGAACGTCATGTGCTGCGGGGCACCGATCGAGGGCAGACTGTTCGGCCACACGTCGGCCACCGCCCACTGGGCGCTGGGCGGCATGTGGGGCGCCCAGAGGCTGATGCTCTCCCAATGCTCGGCACCGGTGCCGAAGGCGAAGACGGGACCGACCACCGGGAAGATCATGTAGAAGACCGGCCCGATGAGACCGATCACGAGGAACGTGCGCAGCAGATGGTGTCGCGGAAAGGAGCCGGTGGCGGCCACGTGCCGCAGTTGGAACAGCGCCACGAGGATTGCGGCTATCGCGAGCTGGCCGTAGATGAAGTCGAGGAAGTTGAAGCCGACAGGACCGAGGGCGGTGACGATCCGGCCCAGCATCCAGGAGGGGTTGCCCAGCGCATGATCGGCGGTCGCCACGTACTGGTCGAGCACCACGGGGCGGCTTCTGGCGGTGAGGAACAGCCAGGCATCGCCGGCCTTGCGGCCCGCCACCAGCAACAGGGCCAGTCCGACGCCCTTGAGCAGCAGCACGCGGTCGCGGCCGGTGCGGAAGGCGACGGCGTAGATCCCCCAGCCCAGAATCACCCACAGCGCGCCGCTGCCGAAGGGCTGGCCGTGCGGCACCTCGGCGCCGGCCACGTAGCGGACGACCCAGAAGACGGCGTCGATCCCGATCGCTGTGCTCAGCGCGATGAACCGCTGCCGCCAGGTGAGCACCACCATCATCAACGCCATGCCGCCGTACAGCAGCCCGCCCGACTTCGGCGGGAAAACAAGCTCTCGCGTCATAAGGGTGATCGGCCCCGACAGGCCATAGTGCCGTACGGCCAGTTCCAGTGCCGCCTGGAATCCGAGAACCATGACTGCCGCCACGGCCCAGGGTCTCACTCGCGCTTGTCGCCCTATGTCTATCAATGCTGACCACTTCATTGGTTGCCGACTACTCCACCCGTCTCGCTCACCTCCCCTGCCGTCCGTACGAGCGGCGAGGGAGGCTTCACAGACGTGCAAGGCGCTGGTTCGGTGTCGTTGCCGTTCCGTTCACCATGACGAACCCGTGAAGGCATGCGGATGGGGCATGTCAGGCCTGTCAGGCGTTGGAGGCGCACCGAGGACACCTTGCGTATGCAAACCGCTACGGCGCTACGAAGGGAGGTGCCGGCCCGCGTGACGCGGCCGCCGCTCTCGCACTACGGACGGATGCCCGTCTCCCCTGAGTCACTGCGCCCCCTAGATCGACACAGCGAAACACAGGAAATCCTCGCAGGTCAAGAATGGAACAGGCCCTGTGTTCAGTGGCCGCACGCCTCGATTCTGTGCGGAAGATGCCAGCTCGGGACCACCCCGAAACAGGCCATCGCCTGCCGCGGCCGGACGGTCCCGTCGGAAAAGGGACCTCTCCCCCGGCCGAGGTCTCACCCCTCGCTGATCTTGCCGGCGGCGAAGCGTGCGCCCTGCTCGACGCTGCCGTTGAGGTGGTAGGTCAGATGAGCGGCGCTGTTGCGGCCGTTGCCGCACACCGGGTCACCGGTGTTGCAGAACTCCTTGGCCTTGGCGCCGTAAAGATCGCTGGCCGAGGCGATGGTGCGGCCCGACAGCCGCAGGGGGTTGCCGAAGACGACGACCGCCTTGACGCGGTCGGCGAGCTGGGAAGGGATGGTACGGCCGGTGCCGAGCCGGGTGGGTATCCCGAGGGCGATGTCGGTGACGCTGCCGCCCTGGGAGTAGCCGCCCAGGACGAAGGCGGTGGCGGGGCAGTTCGACGCGATGGACTTGACGCGGTCGGTCATGTCGGTGGCGCCCGGCCCAGCGCTCGTCTGCGAGAAGTTCGCCGCGTAGTCGACGGCGTACGACGACACCGTCTTGCCCGGCAGGGCGCTCTTGAGGCCGTTCACCAGGGGAGTTCCCGTGATGCCCAGGCCCGGAGCCTCTCCGGTGCCGCGGGCGAAGACGACCTCGACGTCGGGGCACGGTGCCGCGGACGCCAGGGAGGGCAACAGGGAGATGCCGGCCGCGCTGAGCGCGCCGACGCCGGCGAGGGACACGAGGGTGAGGCGACGCCGTGACGCGTGACGGGACATGGGGCTCCTCTTTCTCAGGCGGTGGTACGAGCGCTCTGGACGCGAGGTGTCCGCCGAGCACCACAGCACCGTAGGAAGCGCCCCGCCCCACGCGTATCAGTGAAATCACCAGTGGGTCACCGGTGGCCCTCTGTTGGACATGCAGTCAGCAAAGCCGCCGAACGGGCCCGCGCGCGACGGCCGCTCGCTACGATCGGCACAGCAAGGCCACAGAGAACGGTGGTGCGCGTGGGGCATGAGTCACCTGGCACGAATCCCGACCGCCGAAGCGCTCTGTCTGCGCGCGGCGAGCAACTGCCGCCCCCGCAGGAGGAGATGCCACTCGGGCTTCGGCTCCTGCGCGACGGACCGGTCGCCGACGCCCACCATCTGCTCCTCCTCTCCTCCAAGACCCTGAGGACGACCGACGCCGTCCGCTCACGCGAAGCCGCTGTGCAGGCCTCGCTGGCCGCGTGGTCGGCCGGCGACCGCGAGGGTTACCTGGCGGCACTGGACGCGCTGCACCCTCCGGACGGCTCGCCGCCGACCGACCTTCTGGACGGATCACCGCCGACCCATCCTCGGGACCAAACACCACCGGCCCACCCTCCGGACCGAACACCGCCGGCCCGCGATTCGGACGGCTCGCCGCGCGCCCGCGACCCGCTCCCGGCAGACGTCGAGGGAACGGTCGACGCCTTCTGGCGGGCCTACAGCGACGGCATGCGCAGCGTGCTGCACGGTGACTTCGAGCATGCCGAGTCTCTGCTTCGCCCGGTGCTGAACGTGCTGAGCGCGCAGCACCAGCCCTCGCGGCTGCTGTCCGCGGGCACGATCGCACTGATCCTGGGCGACCTCGTGACGGCGCGGCAGGTCCTTGGCCAGGCACTGGCCACCGCCCGCTCCGAAGCGGTGCCGACTCTCCTGCCCCGCATCCTGGAACACCTCGCCTACGCCGAACTGCGCGCGGGCCGACACCACCAGGCCCGCGTCCACGCCGAAGCCGGTCTGGAGGCGGCCGCGGAGCATCCGCAGCGCAATGTGACGGCCGGTCTGTCCGCCGTCCTCGCCCTGGCCGCCTCCATCGCCGGAGACCCCGCCGCCGTCGCCGCTCACGCGCAGGCCGCCCTGAGCACCGCCCACGCCCATGAACTCAGCCAGGTGAGGACGCTCGCCGAATGGGCCAGGGCCCGCGCGGACCTCGGTCACGGCAACGCCGATCACGCCGCCGCGCGACTGGCCCCACTCGTCGGTGGAGGGCCTCGACAGGGCCATTTCGGCCTCCGGATGATGGTGGTCCCCTGCTACGTCGAGGCAGCGGTCCTCGCCGGTCACGACATCGACGCGCACCCGGACGTGGAACCCCTCCTCGGGCAGTACGCCCGGTGGGCCTCCCTGGGCGCGGACCCGCAGGCGCCCGCGATCGTGCTGCGCTGCCGCGCCCTGCTGGCGGGCGACGAGGACAGCGAGGCCCTCTTCACCTCGGCCCTGGCAGAGCACGAGAAGGTCGACAGCCCGTACGAGCATGCCCGTACCCATCTGGCGTACGGGATGTGGTTGCGCCGCCGACGCCGTCCCGGGGAAGCGCGCGCCCAACTACGCAGCGCCGTCATGGGGTTCGAACACTGCGGGGCCGACGTCTGGACACAGCAGGCCGACGCCGAACTCCGGGCGGCCGGGGAGACGCCGACGACCGTCCCCTCCCCCGCGTCCGGCACGCCACCGCTGCCCCATCTGACTCCGCAGCAGTTGCGCATCGCGCACTCTGTGGCCCAGGGCGCCACCAACCGGGAGGTGGCTCGCCAGCTGTCGATCAGCACCCGGACCGTCGAGTACCACCTGCGCAACATCTTCACCCAGCTCGGCGTACGCTCCCGGGTGGCCCTGGCCCGCCGGCTGGAGCCCTGACGGGCGTGGCCCGAGAGCGCGGCGGGGCGCGGGTCCCGCGGCGGCGGTACCGGGCTCAGCCCTCACGCGAGTGTCGGTGCCGACTGGCAGGATCCGCCGTATGACTTCCTCAGTGGCCGAGTCGTGGACTCGCATCGAAGCCCGGCTCGTGGACAACGCGCCCTCCACGTACGCCAAGTTGGCACCCCCGGCCGAGCGTGCGGCGATCGCCACCGCGGAAGTGGATCTCGGCCTGACATTCCCCACCGCCCTGACGGAATCGCTCCTCAGGCATGACGGCACAGCGTACGGCGTCTTGCTGCCGCCGTTCTGGGCGATGCTCAGTACGCGGGCCATCGTGGACGCCTGGAGGACGCGGACCGACATCCACGGGCAGGAACCCTCAGACGCCGAGGTGGGCGACGCCGAGCACGAGTACGGGCCGTGGTGGCACCGGCAGTGGATCCCCTTCGCCGCCGACGGGTCCGGCGACTACCTGGTGATCGATCAACGCCCCACCCGCAAGAGTGGACGGATCGGAGACGCCGATCACGAGGACGGCTGCCGCTTCGACCCGCATCCGATGTGGGCATCCTTGCCACGGCTGCTGCAGATGACGGCCACAGCACTCGAGACCGGTGATCTCTTGGACTGTTACGAACGAGTCGTCACCGACGCCGAGCTGACGTGGGATTTCTGACCGCTGGGCATCGCTACGGCAGCGCGAGGGCAATGTCCGGAGCCCCGCGACGTCTCCGTACTCGACGCCCGGCAGACGCAGCGTGCGCGATGGCAGAGGACCGCGACCAGGCCCCTCGTGGTCTCAGCCGAGGTGATCGCGTCGGCGGAGGACGCCAGACCGTACCTCGCCGCCTTTGCCCCCGCGGCGCCGCGGACCACACTGGAGCCATGGAATACGTCGGCCGGGTACCCGCGGCGCCGCTGGACCGGTTCATCGACGACCTCTACTGCCTGACCGGGGAGCCGCACCACCGGCTGATGAATGTCCCGCCGATGCCATCGGCCCACCTGTTCCTTCACCTGGACGGGCCCGTCCGCCTGTGGGACAGCGATCCCTCGGTGCCGCCCGCGGTGTTCACCGACGGATGGTTCATGGGCGTATGGACCCGGCGCTTCCTCTTCGAGTACCCCTCCCGGGTACGGCTGGTCGGGGTGCACTTCAAACCCTGGGGCATGCCGCCGTTCATCGACGTACCGACGGGCGAGCTGTGCAACCGATGGGCGCCGGTCGACGCCGTCTGGCAACGCTCCGTGGACCGGATGCGAAACCGGCTCGGCGACGCCGTGTCGCCCGCCGCCATCCTGCGGGTGCTGGAGGATGAGCTGCGGTCGCGACTCGCCCGGGCACCGGCCCGCGGCCTCGGCCTGGTCGTGCACACCGGCAACCGTCTCCAGGCCTCCCACGGCACGATCCCGGTCGGCGCACTGGCCGAGACCGCCGGGGTGAGCGGCAATCACCTGGCCCACCTCTTCAAGGCGCACGTCGGTGTCACCCCGAAGCGGATGGCCCGGATCTACCGCTTCGCACGGCTCATCCTTTCCGTGGACGCCCTGCGCCCGGTCGACTGGTCGCAGCTCGCACCCATGGCCGGCTACTTCGACCACGCCCACTTCAGCAGGGAGTTCGAGGAGTTCACCGGCCACACCCCGACGCAGTACCTGGCGCTCAGGCGCCGGTTCGCCGCCGAGCCGGAAGGCCCGCACGAAAGGGGCCCGATGCCCGCTGATTGATTTCTTACATGCCCGCGCCCCTCCCGCCGGGAAAGGATCGACCCGAGCACGCAGACAGACCTCTGGGAGGACCCATGGGCACGGTGATCATGCACAGCGTGGTGTCGGTGGACGGCTTCATCGCCGACGACAACGGCGACGTCGGTCCCCTTCACGAGTGGTACTTCAGCGGAGACGTCCCCATCACCGCCGGCGGTGACGAGCCTGCCGACCGCTCCGGGACCGCGAGCCGCATCAAGGTCTCCCCCGCCTCGGCGGAGTACGTCCGGTCGATGTGGGAGTCGATCGGCACCATAGTGATGGGCCGCACCCTCTTCGACCAGGTCAACGGCTGGGAGGGCAAGCCCCCCGCGGGCGATCACGTGGTCGTCGTCTCCCACCGGCCCAAACCGCCAGGCTGGCACCCCGAGGCCTCCTACCACTTCGTCGACGGCATCACGGCCGCGATCGACACGGCCCAGCGGCTCGCCGGAGACCGGACCGTCGCCGTGAACGCCGGCGACGTGGGTGCGCAGATCCTGGCAGCCGGACTCGTCGACGAAGTCGCCATGGACGTGGTCCCGGTGATCTTCGGCTCCGGCAGGCGCTACTTCGGCGTTATCGACGAGCAGCGTCTCCTCGACGACCCTCACGTGGTCATCCAAGGCGAGCGCGTGCTGCACCTGAAGTTCACGGTCCGCCGATAGAGATCCACAACGACCGGAATTACCTCAGGCCGCCGTTCGTACGCGTGTTTGATCTTGCGGGGAGAGGCAACACGAAAACCGACTCCTGCCCGCGGCCCCGGCACATCGACACAGCCGCGGACAGGCTCCCGTATCGGAGACCGGTGCGCGGGCGCACATCCCGCGCAGGGCGAGAGGTGGGTCGGTAATGACCGTGGCAACACAGCAGGGCGGCGGAGGAGGCTCCAGCGGTCTCTACGACGTACTGGAACTCATCCTCGACCGGGGACTGGTGATCGACGCGTTCATCCGCGTCTCCCTCGTCGGCATCGAGATACTCAAGATCGACGTCCGCGTCGTCGTCGCCAGCGTCGACACCTACCTGCGCTTCGCCGAAGCCTGCAACCGCCTCGACCTGGAATCAGGACCACGCAAACCCGCCGGCCTGACCGAACTTCCCGGCAAACTCATGGAATCCGGCGCCCGCGGCAAGACCAAAGGCGCCCTCTCCGGAGCCGCCGAGACCATCGCAGACGCCTTCCACCAGGCGCGCGAGGAAGGACGCCAGAAGTAGCAGCCCCGGCCCGCCTGCCCCGCGACGATCTACGACATGCCGGGCGGGCAGGACCGGTGGACGGGGCTGGCCAGCGCGGGTGACCAACCGCCTGAAGCAGTCTCGGTCGGTCGTCACCCCCTACCGGGAACATGCGGCTACGTCCTTCTCGGCTCCGCCACCGAGGCGGCCATCGCCATCTGGCCCCTCGCATGAGTTCCTACGCGACCCAGCAATAGACGCTCTGGTTCTGGCGCCGAGCGCTGCTGACGAGAGCAGCCAAGTCGCCCACGATCCCGTCGGCGATCTCGGTGTCGATGACCTGGCCGTCCTCCGCACGCACCTGAGCCCAGGCGGCGGCGACGTCACGCAACCTGGAATGCCCCGCGTCCGCAAGTGCAGCGGTCAGGCGAGGCGAGATCGCGAAGACGACGCACCCGTCGTTGTCTTGCCCAGCGACGATGCGAGGCTCACCGGCTTCGACGAGTTCCTCGAAGCTGCCGCCGGCCAGGAGGCATTCCCACTCGACCACGGCTTCTTCGGGATCGAAGTTGCCGAAGGAGAGCGACTCGAATGCCCGTCCCGGCCCAGTCCTGAGAGCCAGGCCCGCGGACGTGTCGTCCGGCGCCGCGAAGAACTTCACGATGATGCTCACCTGGGCATCATGCCCGACTGCCCACAGGCATGATCGACCGGACAAGGCCCCGGCTAGCCGTCCCCTGCGACAGGAGATACCTCGCCAAGGCCGGCGTCGGGGGCTGTGCTGAAGACCGCGGTCTGGATGTCGCGGATGACCTTGTCCAGGCGTACGGTCACGTCCATCACGGCCGTCTGGTGATCGGCCCGAAGCGCCGTGGCGAGGCTGTTGAGTGTCATGGTGATGGCGAAGACCTCCTTGATCGTGCGATCACGCAGCGCGGTGGCGATGCGTTCCCGGTCCTCCATCTGGTGCATGGCTTCCAAGTGGGCCCGCTGAGCGGCCACTTGCAGGGCAAGGGCAGCCTGGCCGGCGAACAGTGTCAGCATGTCCAGCTCGTGCTGATCGAAGGCCGGCTTGCCCTGCGTACGCGCCACGAAGAGAACCCCTGTGGTGTGCTGCCCTTCCGCCAGTGGCGCGATCATCACCGGACCGAGCCGGCCCGCGCCGGTATTGGACGGAGCGCCGCCGGGCAGGGGGGTGGCCATGCTGTCGCTGATCAGGGGGGTTCCCTCACGGTAGACCTGGCCGCACAGCGAGCTGTCCACAGGCAGCTGCAGGCCGGCGAGGCCCGTCGTGTGCGGCCCGGCCGGATCGCGCACCACGAGCATCGATGGACCGGGACCCGGCAGCGCGAGTGCGGCGATGTCCGCCCGCGCGACCTCACGGGCCCGCTCCGCGACCAGCCGCAGCACCTCATCCGGCTCTCGCCCCTGCAGCAGAGCTGTGGTGATCTCGGCGTGCGCCCGCTCCCAGGCATGCCGCTGCTCAGCCTGCAGGTGCAGGCGGCCCTGTTCGGCGTGCGCGGCCCGCAGCGCCTCGTTGAGCCGCTGCAACTCCTGGGCGCGCGCGAAGAGTTCCGCCTCCATCTCCTCGGCGCGACTCGCGCCGTCGGTTCCGCCGCGGGCACGGATGAACGCGGTGATCTCCTCCACCCGGTGCAGCAGCAGCACGACCTTGCCCTCGGCGTCCAGGACGGGGACGTTGACGGGGCTCCAGTACCGTTCCTCGAACACCCCGGGCTGTCCGGCCACCGGGATGTCGTACTTCTGCACGGCCATCGTGTCCGGGGCCCCCGTGGCCAGGACTCGGTTCAAGGAGGCACTCAGGTTTCGCGTCCCGTCCGCATGAGGGTCGTCGGGGTTGTCGGGAAACGCATCGAACAGGAATCGACCGAACAGATCCTCGAAGGAACGGCCGGTGGCTTCCAGATACGCCTGGTTCGCGTCGACGATCTCCAGATCCGTGGTCAGCACCAGGCACGGACTGGGGACAGCACCGAACACCGCTCTGAAGTCGATTTCCGCCCTGTCCATCGGCTCTCCCAGCGACTAACCATGCGTCGGTGCAATTGACCCAGTCTAGGGACGGGACCATCACGGAGCCAAAACCGTACGAAGCGGTCGGGTCTCCCCGCCCCCCACCACCGACGTCATGCCGACGAGCGTCACCCGAGGCCTGGGCCTCGGGAGCACGAGACGTCCCCTGGCGCTCGTCTCAGCGTCGGCGCTGCTCGCTACACGATTGTGCGACCGGGCTGCTTCGACATGAACGGACCCGACGAACACCGCCTCGTCTTCCTGCAGGGCGCCGCCGGAAGTCCGGCGGTCCCGCCGATGGGCGGATCGCGCGCGCCGACATCGCGCGCGTCCTGGTGGCGGCCCTCACCGCGCCCGAGGCCACCGACCGCACCTTCGAGCAGGTGGCCGAACAGGGAGGCTCGCTGGACGACTTGAACGCGCAGTTCGCCGCACTGGACCAAGACTCGACCGGTTCTCTGGACGGGGCACGCGACGAGGCCACAATGCTGCTCCACGAGGAGCCCCAACGGGTCCGCGACGACCTGGAAGCCGTCCGTGCACGCGCCGCAGACCGCTGAGCGCCAGGACCGCACCCCGCAACGCCCCGCCGCCTGCGGAGTTCACCGTCAGCAGGTAGTACGGTCCCTGGGGCGGGACCTGGCGAGTTCTGCCGTCCGCCGGAGTAGGGGGTTGTCGTGAGCGAGGTGCTGTATGGCGAGCGGTCCTGGAATCCGCTCGCGCGCACAGTGCAGTTGACGGAGGCCGACCTGCGCAGGGGCGGCAGGAGCACGCCACTGGGCGAGCTGAATCTAGCCGCCATGGCCGAGG
Source organism: Streptomyces panaciradicis (assembly GCF_023516615.1). Lineage (GTDB taxonomy): Bacteria > Actinomycetota > Actinomycetes > Streptomycetales > Streptomycetaceae > Streptomyces > Streptomyces panaciradicis. Next base: position 46,788 of record NZ_JAMGBF010000014.1, on the reverse strand, counting down.
CGTTCCAGCGTGGCTGCTGGCTCGGGGGCGGCGGAGCGGAACGCCCGCTGGAGCAGCTGGCCGACGGCGTCGGCATCGTCCCGGTGACGCGCGTCACCGGTACCACCACACCGGTGAGGGTGCGGCAGGCCGCCGAGTTCGCCCGCAAGCTGGGGGAATTGGCGGTGCGGCAGTGCGGCGGCCCGCAGCGCGTCGCCGCCCTGGCGGCCCAGGCCCGCGCCGAGGACGTACCCCTGTGGCTGGCGCGGCGGCAGGCGCCGGGCCCCGCCGGGCCCGTCACCGTCGCCGTGGACCGGCGGCTGGCGCGCGTGGACGTGTGGGGCCCGCAGGCTCCCGTGGTGCGCATCCGGGCGCCGCACGGCTTCCACCGCGAATCTTCGGACCCCTCCCAGGGCCTGCGGCTGACCGTCGGCGACACCCCGGCGCAGCTCACCCTGAACAAGAAGCGGCGCAAGTCGAAGAGTTCGGTGGAGGCGCGGCTGCCCGGGCAGCACTGGGTGCTGCGGCGGGAGGACTTGACGACCTCGTGGTTGCTGCGCGACGAACAGCGCGTCGCCCTCCTGACGTGTCCCGCGCGCCGGCCGGCGCTCGACCCGAACACGGTCTTGCGGCCACTGGCCCCCGTGCAGTACGAGAGCACCGAACCCCTCGATGCCGTCATGGCACACGTCTTCTCCGTCGCCTTCGGGCTGGGAGACGCGACGGGCATGGCGCGGTTCGGCACGCAGCGGCGCGCGGTGAACAGCGGTGAGCCCTTTGCCGTCGACGGGGACTGGGACCGCCCCTGGTTCAGCAACCTGGGCAGAGCAGGCGAGGACAACGAGCCTGGCGGCGACGGCTGGGGTGAAGACGGCGGCGACGGCGGGGACTCCGGCGGCGACGGCGGCGACTAGCAGGGCCGGGTCGGGCCCCCAGTACTGAGGGTGGCCGGCCGGCAGGCCGGACGCCGGGCGCGACACCGAGCCGAACCCCTGTGCGGCAGTGTGCGCCGTTTCACGCATTGCAGACCCTCCCAAGTTGCCCAGGTCACAGCGCAAATGCCCTTTTTGCATCCATGCTCGAGGCAGACACGGAACCCCGAACTTGAGCGCGCTGTCGTCGATTTGCTCGAACCCCACCTAAGTGGCCCATGACACAGCGTTCGTGACGTTCCACCTCGTTCACTGGAGAAAGGTGCCCATCATGGCCGCTTACCTGTGCCCGCCTGCCGTGATACACGGCGAGCACGCCGTGAAGACCAACCAGATCACTGACGAAGTGCGCAGTCGGCACCCGCACGCGGCGTGGGCGCCGCGGATCGACGGCATCGCCGCCAGCACGGGCATCGAAACCCGTGGCTGGATGCTGCCGTTGGAAGCCGCCGTAGCGCCGGGCAAGGGCAACGGCCTGCCGGCTGCCGGCATCGGGCCGACCCGAGAGGCGCTGGCCGACGACGGATTCACCGAGCAGGACGTGGATCGCGTCATCGCCGCCCTGGAGTCGATACCCGCGCCGCAGACCGTCCAGGAGCGCACCGCGCCGGCCTGGGAGGCCGTGCAGTCCTACGGAGAGCGCGCGGCACGCGGGGCCCTGCAGATCGCCGGGCTGGACGCCGCGGACGTCGACTGTCTGATCACCAGTCACTCCACCACGCCGGCACTGCCGGGGCTGGACGTCTCCCTGGCCAACCGGCTCCCGCTGCGCAGCGACGTCATGCTGCTGCCGGCCACGCAGTGGGCCTGCATAGCCGGGACCCGCTCCCTGGCGCTGGCGGCCGATCTCGTGGCCGCGGACCCCGACCGCGTGGTCCTGGTCGTGATCGCGGAGGCGCTGAGCACGACCTACCAGCCCGCGGACGACACCCTGGAGTCCCTGATCGTCCGGTTGCTGTTCGCGGACACCGCGGTCGCCGCGGTGGTCACGGGCCGCCCGAGGCATGAGTCGGTGCTGCGGCTGGACGCCGCCTGGCACCACACGCTGCCCGGCACCCAGGACCTGCACCGCCTGGAGACACGGGAGGACGGCACCCACTTCGTGATGGACCGGCGCGGGCCGCGCGCCGTGCAGGAGACGGTCACCGTGATGTGGGAGTGGCTGCGCCGGCGCTACCAGGACGACCCCGCCTCCTGGCACCCCGACGTGCTGCTCGCGCACCCCGGCGGGACGCGTGTGCTGGAGTACATGGAGCAGACGATGCCCGACGGGTGGCCGTCGGGGCTGCTGGACTACAGCAGGGACAGCTACACCAGCGGCAACCGCGGGGGCGCCGCCGTGTTCGACATCATGCGGAGGGCGTACGACGCCGGGCAGGAGCAGGGCAGCCGCGCCGTCCTGTACGCGGCGGCCCCGGGCCTCACGGCCACCGCCCTCGAAGGACAGTGGCTGTAGAACGCACGCGCACCACCTGGACCGCCCCGGACCCCGGCTGACCAGGGCACGCACCCGGCCGAAGGCTCCTCACCGCTCGATCGACGCCCAGACCACCTTGCCGGTGTCGGTCCACCGCACCCCCCACCGCGTGGTGAGCGCATGCACGACGTGCAGGCCACGGCCGGCGTCGTCGAGCAGCCCGCCCGGACCCCGCCGCGGCCTGCCGTTGCCGGTGTCGCCCACCTCGCACAGCAGCCCGTGACCGGCGTTGATCAACCGCACCGTGATGGGTCCGCCGGCGAAGCGGACCGCGTTGGCGACCAGTTCGTCGACCACCAGCAGCACGCTGTCCCGGATGACGTCTCTGGTGCCCCACTGCCTCAGCAGCTCGGAGGCAAGTGTGCGGACCCGCGCCGCCGCGTCGCCGCGCGCGGGCAGACGCCAGGTCGCGGTGTCCCCCTTGCGGTAACCGATCATGCGGGCGAGCAGCAGGGTCACGTCGTCGCGCCGGCGCGGCGGCGTCAGCGCCGAGACCACGCGCCGCGCGGCCTCCTGAAGGGCGTCCCAGGGGTGCACCGCGGACACGGCGGCCGTCAGCCTGTCGATGCCCTCGTCGATCGACAGGGCGGGATCCTCCACCAGGCCGTCGGTGTAGAGGGCGAGCAGCGAGCCCGGAGGCGCGGCGAACGCGTGCACGTCGTACGGCTCCCGCAGGGCGAACTCGGTGCCCAGGCCCGGGTGGGGGCGGATCGCGACCGGACCGGCCGCCCCGTCCGGAGGTACCAGGATCGGGGGGAGATGGCCCGCGCTGGCCAGCGACACATGGTGGCTGACCGGGTCGTAGACGGCGATGCAGCAGGTCGAGCCGAGGGCGCTGTAACCCGCCGCCAACCCGGACTCGGGCTCGTCCAGCAGCGACACCGTCTCGTCCAGGTGCTCCAGCACCTCGTCCGGCGCCAGCCCCGCGGACAGCAGCGCGCGAGCCTCCATGCTCAGCTGCCCCATCGTCGCCGCGGCCCCCAGGCCGTGCCCGACGACGTCCCCGACCACCAGCGCGGTACGGCCGTCCGGCAGCGGAAAACTGTTCACCCAGTCACCGCCGACACCCGCGCTGTCGGGGGTGGCGGGCTGGTAGATGCTGGCCGTGTCGATGGTGTCGCCGCTGGACCGTGGCAGCAGCCGGCGCTGCAGCGCCAGCACCTGCGTGTGCTCTCGCTGGTGCTGGCGGGCCAGATCGACGTGGTGCGAGGTCCTGGCCACCAGTTCCTGCAGGTCGAACAGTTCGCTGTCCTCGAAGGGACGGTCCGCCCGCCGCCAGACCTCCGCCACACCCAGCACGACGGGCGGCTCGCCCTCGAGCACCAGGGGGATGCAGGCCACGCCGGCCGCCTGGTCACCGGGAACCAGGGCACGTACCAGCCGCGAGCTGCCGAGGACCCGCTCGATCGCTGCCCGGTCGGGTATGACGATGGGCTGGGCGGCATCGCCACGCCGTATCACCCGCGACAGCAGGCGGCTCGCGTCTCCGGGAAGATCGGCACCCGGAGTCAGGTAGCCGTCGGGCCACGCCCGCTCCGGCACCAGGGCCGCCCGCCGCAGCCGGATGCGTCCCTGCGGCTGCTCGGTGACCACCTCGCCCGTCCATACGGCGAAGTCGAGGTCGATCGCCGTCACGTCCCCCCAGGCCAGCAGGGACTCCGCCAGCGACTGAGCCGTCTCGCCGATGTCCAACGAGGTGCCGATCGCGGTCTCGGCGGCATACAGGTGCAGCCTCTTGGCCATGGCGATCAGAGAGACGGTCAGGCCTTCCTGAGGCGCGGCGGCGGCCAGGATGCTCATCGAGACCACCAGCTCCGACCCGTCGCCGCGCCGCAGACGCTGAACGCGGGCGACGTGCGGCTCACCGGTCTCGAGAACCTGCCGCAGCCGCCGGGTGACCGTCGGTACGTCCCAGGGAGGGAGGAGATCGACGAAAGGGCTTCCGATCACCGCCTCCACCCCCGAGAAGACGGGGGCGTCCAGCTTGCTGCGAGTGATTCTCAGATCCCGGTCCAGATTGACCGCGCCGAGAATTTGCTCCTGACGGCCGGGGGCCGGATCGGCGGGTACGGGGTGGCGGGCGGCGTCGTCCCCCTGCGCGTCGGCGGAACCAGCGGCCGCTGCCGCTCCGTCGGCTGGCATGTACTTCCCCAAAGCGCTGCTGACCATGTCGTACGGTGACGCAGACGACGGGGGTGGGGTGGAGTCCATGCGGCTCTCTCAGCTCGCTCGCCAACCCCGGCGCCACGCCGGGGCCGTACCAGAACCCGGGCGACGGATTGTCCGGGATTCCTGACCGCAAACCTCATTCAATAACACCCGGCCCCGCTTCGCCTACACCAGCGGATCGCACGGTGACCGTGGGCAAGGCGATGTAGGCGAGTCGACATGACGGCTCCTGGGGAAGCCACGCCAGCGCTGACAGATCTCGGGCAACATGCTTCGCGAAATGGGCTGTGTGGATCTGACCAGCGCGGATACCGGTCGGTGGCTGCCATCACGAGGGATCGCGGATCGCGTTCCGAGGTCGTCCTGCGATCGGTGGTACGCACTGCGCGGTGCAGGGAAGCCGTATCAGCATGAAACTGATCAGCGGACGCACGAGCTCGGGGCGGGCGCCGAGTCCATGGATGCGCTACGGCGCCACAGCCGCGGCGGTGGCCGCCACGGCTGTGGCCGGCGCAGGAGCGGTCGACGCCGACAGCACCTGGTACAGGTCCCTGCGCAAGCCGGAGTGGCAGCCCCCGTCGTGGGCTTTCGGCGTCGTCTGGACTCCGCTGTACGCCAGCGTCGCCTACGCCGCCGGCCACGCTCTCGGTACGGTCCCCGACCGGCGTGAGCGCACACGACTGGCCACCAGCCTGGCCGTGAACCTGACACTCAACGCGGGCTGGAACTGGCTCTTCTTCCGTCTGCGCAACCCCAAGGCCGGTCTGGTCGGCACGCTGCTGCTCGACCTCAGCAACGCGCAGCTCATCCGTCACACCGCTCGCACCGACTCGACAGCGGCCCGCACGCTCCTGCCCTATGCGGCATGGTGCGCCTTCGCCACCGGCCTGAACGCCTCCCTCGTCCGGCAGAACGCCACGCGCTGACGGCCGAGTCCCTCACTGGGACCCGAGAGCGTTCAGTTGCTCTCCCGTGGACAGCGTGGCGCGGACCTGGGTCCGGGGTCTGTGGGAGGCAGGCGCATCGAGTGTCCGCCCCTCCTCCGTGGCGGATGCGTCCCCGCTCACCGACAGGCGTGTCACGGCCCTGCTGCCGGCTACCAGCACGTACCAGTGCCCCCTCGGTGACCGCCATCCGGTCGTCGCCGCGACGTTCTGACCGAATCGGCTGCAGGCGGCGGTCGACCGCGCCCGTGCGACCGTGCGGGCGGGCGCGGTCGGCGTGTCCCTGCTCGTCCGCAGGGTCACGGTCACCTCGCCGGGTCCGCTCCAGGTATCGGCGCGGGCGCAGGTCCATACGGCCGTGCCACCGCTGTCGGGCAGATCCTGCTCGGCGAAGTCCCAGGCGTTGACGGAGCGCACCCCGGCGTCCCCGAGCGAGTCCAGCGCGCAGGCCAGGTGCCCCCACGCGACCAGGGCGGCTGAGCCGGTGGCCTCGCGGGGCCGGCCGGGCGGTCGGCCTTTGCCCGGCAGCGGGACATACGTGAGGTGGGCCGGGGACAGGCCGCCCCGGTCGGCGAGCAGGAACGAGTGCTTTTCGACGATGCGTGAGGAGGAACGCAACTGGAGCACCGGGCGGTTTTCGCAGCCGTGGCCGGCGGACACCGACGGCACCGGCTGCGTGACGCCGTCCTTCGCGGTCCGCAAGGGACGGGCGAGAACGTCCGGGCGCAGCAGGTCGCGGATGCTCGCCTCGGAGATCCAGGGAGCCAGCAGATAACGTGCGCCGCCCTTGCCCGAGGCCAGCGACACGGCCGCAGCCGTCGTGAGGTCCGCGTCATCGGTACGGGCGACACTGAGCTCGGCGGCCTGCGCCGAGGAGCGGGTCTCGCTGTACCGGGCGAGTCGCGTGCCGTCGTACAGCAGCACCACAGTGCGGTCGGCGACGTCTCCCGCGTACAGCAGTTGTGGTGCGGTCGTCGGTGCGGCCGCGGTCGTGGCGGGAGCGAGCCGGACACGGGTGCCGGTCGGCGGATGGGCCCAGGTGGCCAGGGCCCTGCCGAGCAAGGCGTCGTCGTGGGAGCGCGAGCCGCGGGCCGGCCACGCGGTGAAGTCGACTCGCGAGGTGTCGTCCCATGCCTGTGCCGGGGTGCGCACCAAGTCCGCGGGCCTGAACGCGGCGTCGGCGGCGGACGCCGCGGTGGACGGCCCGGGTGCCGTGTCACCGGCCGCCGTCATGGCCAAGGTGGTCGCCGTCGCGAGGGCGACGGCGGCGGCGCCCCAAGCCGCTCTGACTCGGCGGCTGCGGCGGAGCAGATCGGTGGGGCCGGCCTGGAGGACGCAGGCGTCGAATTCCTGCGCCGACAGCAGCGCGGCGGTCGGGCCGGCTTGTCCTGCTCCGAGCGAGTCGGCCGTACGTACGGCAGCGGCCGGGTCCGCCACGCCCGCTGCTTGGAGCAGGTCGTGCACAGCCTCCTCGGACAGACCATGAACCGCACGCAGAAGACACGCGGCGCGCGAGGCGGCGGAGACGGTCGAGAGCCGACGGGCCAGGTCCAGTTCGTCCGCCCCGCCCGATCGAGGGAACAACCGGAGTCCCACCACGAAGGGCGCCCGAGGCTTCATCGCCGCCGGCGCGGCGAGCCGCGGGGACCAACGGCGTGGGCGTCGTTCGCAGGCCAATGCCGCACGCAGCACCTCGACCATGAGACCTCGCTCGGCTGTCGCCCTGCCGTGTGCCTCCTCCCGGGGGCGCGGAACGGCGCGCGTGCGCGACTTCGACCGCGGCAGGGCCCGCTGGACCAGAGAGTGCGCCAGGAGCACCCGCCGATGACGGCCGAGCGATGCCGGAAGCACCAGATACGCCAGGCGGACCAGGTCCCGGTACCGCTCCACCAGGACGGCTTCCACATCCTGAGCCTGAGGCCCGGCTTCAGGCCGAAACAAGCGAAGGTACATAGGCTGACATGCTTTCCAGAGCGCGGGTGTAACGCTCCGTCAAACGAGTGAACGTCGAGCCGGTCACCGGCTCGGGCCGGCGGCGCTGATCGACCTCGGGGGCGTACCCGGCCGAACCTCAGCCCCGCGGCCCCTGCTGGATGAGCTGCGGGTAGCCTCACCGGGCAACCCGCGGCAGAGGAGAGCAGCCACCGTGCACCTGGGCATCGTCGGACAGGCCGTCGGCTTGTTCGCCGTCACCAACATCGACGACATCCTGGTGCTGGCACTGTTCTTCGCCCAGGGCGCCGGTCACCCCGGATCCGCCCGCCGCATCATGCTGGGTCAGTACCTGGGCTTCGCCGCGATTCTCGCCGTGGCGGTGGCTGCCGCGCTCGGTGCGACGTTCCTGCCCGAGGCCGTCATCCCCTACCTCGGCCTTCTGCCGCTCGCCCTGGGTCTGAAGGCCGCCTGGCGGGCATGGACGGACCGCCACGACGGCAGCGATGACGAGGAGGAACGGGCCGGGGAGGGAGGGCCGGGCCCGCTGGAGGTCGCCGCCGTCACCTTCGCCAACGGGGGCGACAACATCGGCGTCTACGTGCCCGTGTTCGCCACCGCGGGCATCGGCGGGATGAGCGTGTACGCCGTGGTGTTCCTCGTGCTCGTGGCCGTGTGGTGCTGGGCGGGCAGGTTCTTCGCCACCCGTCCCGTCATCGCGAAGGCGCTCGCTCGCTGGGGCCACATCCTGCTGCCCCTGGTCCTGATCGCCATCGGCCTGCTCATCCTCGTCGAGGGCGGCGCCTTCGGGCTGTGACAGCGCCCTGTGCGGTGTGCTCACCTGGCGTCCTCGGCTCCGACCGTGTCGTCCTCTTCGGCCGGCTGAGCGGCGCGTGAACCGCCTCGAGCAAGGGCGCGGCCTGGGGCTGCGCGAACCAACGGACTCGCGTTCGCCTCCCAGGCCGCACTGCACCTCACCGACGTCTCATCTCAGCCCGGTGACTTGAGCCATGCAACCTAGCGGCGTCGTCCCTTGGGAGCGGGAGCCGGAGTGGTTGCCGGCTGTGTGGAGGCGGACCCCTGCTGGCTCGCCCTCGGTTGGGACGATCCAGGGGGCAGCATGCCTGCGTAGAGCGCGACGGGGTTTTCGTTGCCCGTGCTGAAGGGCTGCTCGTTCGCAAGGTGCTGGGTGAAGGATTGGCCCGCCTGCACCAAGCGGCCGATGTTGGACTGCAGCTGAACTCGATGATCCACATCGAACGACACTGCCACCTGGGTACCCCGGGTGGGGTTCTGCCTGTTTTGCTGATCCCAGTAGTTGAACTCGGCCTCGGCGATCTGCCTATGGGCCTCCGGGGCATGCTCGCTGTTGAGCGGGGTCAGGTACGCGTCGGTGAGTGCCGGGTCCATGAATACGGTGTGCACATCCCGTGCGCCATGTTCTCCCGCCCCGTAGTGAATCCCTTCGATCGCGGCCGCGACGGCGTGCCCTACGGTGACGCCCTGCGCGCCTCCCTGGTTGAGCACCGTATGGATGTGCGACATGGCCTCCTGGCGCGGATTGCTCGCCTGCGGTGCAGGATCCTGCCGCAAGTCCATGATCTTCCTGAGCGTGTCCACTATTACCCCATTTCCGCGATGTTGCTGGGACTGCAGAAGCACAACGCGACGGAGGCCAGCGGGGTTCAACAGGGGTCTCCGGGGTGGTGCCGGTACCACCCCCGGTCCGGCACCTGGGCCAACTGTCCCACGGGCGACCGCAGAGGAGAGTTGCTCCGTAGGCGGCACCTGCGGCCGACGGCGTCGACATCGGAACGGGGAAGCATGATGGCCAGTCACACACGGAGGAAAGTCCTCAAGGGCACCGCCGCAGCGGCAGCCGGCGGCATCGTGGGGAGTGGTCTCGGACCGAACCTTCACACGACCGCGGCACAGGCGGCTCCCGTAAGCATGAAGAGTGGCGTGAGCGGGTCCAGGCCGTTCCTGGAAGGCGCCTTCGCGCCTGTCAGCGAGGAGTTGACCGCCTTTGACCTCAAAGTCACCGGCCGCATCCCGCACGACCTGGACGGCCGCTATCTGCGCAACGGCCCGAACGCGCTGGGCCTCGAGGACGTCCGGGCCCATCACTGGATGCTCGGCGACGGAATGGTGCACGGCGTCCGGCTGCGCGGCGGACGCGCGGAGTGGTACCGCAACCGCTGGGTGCGGTCCTCACAGGTGACGACGAAACTGGGGGAAAGCTACCCGGGCCAGGTGCCGCCGGACGACTTCGCGTGCAACACCCACGTCATCCCGTACAAGGGCCGCATCCTGGCGTTGCAGGAAAGCGGACCTCTGCCGTACGAGCTGGACGGCGAGTTGGGCACCGTACGCCCGTACGACTTCCGCTCCACCCTTCAGGGCGCGTTCACCGCGCACACCAAGTACGACGCGGTGGCCGACGAGTTGCACGCGGTCGCCTACTACCCCACCTGGGACCATGTGCGGCACATCATGATCGACCGAACCGGCCGGGTGGCCCGGACGACGCGGGTTCCCGTCGCGGACGCGCCGATGATGCACGACTTCGCGCTCACCGAGAGGTACGTGGTGATCGTGGACGTGCCGATCACCTTCGACGCCGACGCCGCGGAGGCGGGCGCGATCGTGCCGTACGTGTGGAACGACCATCACCCCATGCGCATCGGCCTGTTGCCGCGCAACGGTGGCACCACGCGCTGGTTCGAGATCGACCCCGTGTACTACTCGCACACGCTCAACGCGTACGACGAGGGCGACACGGTCGTGATGGAGTACATCGGGTTCCCCGCGCCGTTCTACGCCGCCGGCCGTGGGATGGGCGGCCCCTGCGCGACCGGTGCACCGACGCTGGACCGCTGGACGATCGACCCGCGGGCGGGCCGGGTGCGCAGCGACCGGCTGGACGACCGCCCGCAGGAATTCCCCCGCATCAACGAATCCCTCGTCGCACACCGGCACCGCTACGCCTACACCGCGAGCGCGGCCGAGATGTGGCGCGCGTACGAGACCGTCGACGGCGTACCGCCGGACCAGAAGTTCTCCAACTACCTGATCAAACAGGACATGCTGCGAGGCAGTGGGCAGGTGCACCGCTTCCCCGAGGGCGCGGCGGCCGGCGAGCCGGTGTTCGTTCCCCGGCACGGCGCACGGGACGAGGACGACGGTTACGTCCTGTCGTACGTGAACGACCCCGACCGTGGCGCGACCGACCTGGTGATCCTGTCGGCCCAGGACTTCGGCGGGCACCCGCTGGCCCGGATCCAGCTGCCGGGCCGCGTGCCGCTGGGATTCCACGGCAGCTGGATTGCCGACGCCTGAAGGTTGCCGCGTGACCAGGGCCGGTGTCTCAGGCGTAGGGCCGTGGTTGCCGTCGGTCGCTGAACCCGAGACGGAGTGTGCATGCCTGAGCTGCGGTGCGAAGCGTTTCGCCGACTGGACGACGAACCGTTTCCCGGCATCGTCGAGGTTCAGTTCGTCGGCGCTGCGGGCCGACGTTGGTCGTTGATCGACACATGCTCGACCTTCGGGCAGTCCACTGAGCTGAGCCCCGCGTCGGTCTACCCGGTCGAGGTCACCGTGGCGTGCGACATCGAGACCACGGCCGGCGACGGCGTCGTGACCGTCTCCACTGCGCCGGACGGGGTCTCGACTTCGCTGTGTACGCGAACCAGCTCATCCCCTGAGCGCATGACGATGGAGCCGGTCGAGCGCGATGCCTCGGCGGCCGCCGCCTTCCTCACCGCAGCCGGCGTTCTCGCGACATCAGTTCCGTCCACTGCCGACTGCGCGAGACCAGCACTTCTCGATGGCCGCCTGCTTCCGCTCAAGCTCGGCATCCGCTATCCGGTCGGTCGAGGTTCCGGGAATCGCGAGCGCGCGCCCATGGACCCGGACGACCCGCAAGTCCCACCACGTTCGGCTCCGTGACACGCGCTGCCGCTTCTCGATGCGGGCGACCTCGCTCCAAAGGACCACTCGCTGGCTGACAAAGGTGCGGAACTGCAATCCCCTCGGGGTCAGGAGAACCCGGCCGTAGATCGAGTTGATCGTGCTGAGGACCACCATCACAGATACGGCCCCCACGCCACCGACCCACCACCACGTGCCCGGCTCCTGTGTGGTCAAGCCCATCGCCAGCATCACACCAGCGAGCGCCAGCGTCAGGAAGCCGGTCCGCCACCAGTACCTTTGCCGATCTCGACAGTTGAAGCCGATCCACTCATCGGGCATGTTCACCACACTATCGGCGCAAGCTCGGACGACGATCACGTCGGCGTGACGAGTCACTGACCTCAGCCCCAAGGGCTCAGAAGTCGCCCTTGTGAACCGCGTCGGCTGGGACGTCAGCTGGAGCGCTGATCAGCTGCTGGAGGTGTACATCGCCGAACTCGCCGGCCTGACCCGGCTGCGGCGCACCCGAGCGGACGATCCCCTGGTCACCCTTCTGATCGACGCGGCGATCGCCCACACGAAGGCCGATCTGGAACTCCTCGGTACGGCCGCCCAGCGCCTCGCCCCGATCACCGACCGCGCCGACACCGCTCCCCCGCAGGCCGACACCGGCGAGGAGGAGGACCGGCAAGGCGCCTGACGGTGCTTTCCACCTGCCGGTCCGTGCGAGGCCGGGTGCGCAGCCCGGACGTACCGGCTGGGACGCCGTGCGGCAGGAGTGGACCTACGCTGGACATCAGCCCTTGCGGACAACCGTGTCCGGACGGAGGTGTGGTGCGTGGAAATGGCCGACCGACAGGACGCGCCCACTGCCGTCGTCGTGGTCGACCCGGACGGCCAGGTGAGCGGCTGGAGCGAGGGCGGGTGCCGGCTGCTGGGCTGGACGGCTGAGGACACCGTCGGCCGGCCGGTGACCGACCTGCTGGTCGGGCCCGCGCCCACCGGCTTTCCCGAGCATCACGGAACCGACGCCGACGCCTCCGGGCTCATCACCCTGCGTCACCGGGACGGCACGTCCGTGGACGCCGTGGTGACCGCCCAGCCGCTGTTCGGCTCCCACGGGCACCTACAGGGCAAGATCCTGACCGTCCAACGCTGGGACAGCCGGCCGGTCATCGCCGACCGGGCCTTCGAGCAGTGCCCCTTCGCCCTGGGCGTCTACGACCCGGACCTGCGGTTTTTGTGGATCAACGCCTCGTCGGGCCGGGTGATCGCGCACACCGAGGAGCAGGTCCTCGGCAAGAAGTACCGCGAGGTGCTTCCCGTGTTCGACCGCACGCTGTTTCCCGAAAGGGACGACGAGCCCTACACCGAGCAACTCTCCGAGGTCGCCAGGACGGGCGAACCCGCGCGCCTGATCACCGTCTTCCGCCCGCTGGGCAGCAACTACGCCAACGCCTGGGCCACCAGCATGTGGCCCGTCCGCGATGCCGAGGGCAGGGTCCGCGCGGTCGCCAACTGGGGATTCGACATGAGCGCCGAGTACTGGGCCCGGCAACGGTTGCTCATCCTCAACGAGGCCGGCCGGGACATCGGCCGGACGCTCGACGTGATCGGAACGGCCCAGGACCTGGCCCGGGCATCCGTGCCCGGGTTCACCGACCTCGTCACCGTGGACCTGTTCGACGAGGTGCTGTGCGGAGAGGAACCGCCCTCGGCGTCGACACTCGCCGGCCGGGAGACCATCACGCTCAGCCGCGCCGCCCGGCACGGTGCCGGGCAGGACGCCGACGGACACGCCGGGCCCCCGACGCCGGTCACCCTCGCCCCGGACTCCGTCGCAGCCCGCTGCATTGCCACCGGCAGCCCCCTGGTCGAGCTCGCCGAGGAACCCGGTCCCGGCAGCGAGTGGGCCTTCGGGCCCGGACTCGCCGCCGACCCCGCCCACTGGCCGCCGGGCAATCCGGTGATCGACGCCTCCCTCGCCGTGGACGGACTGACGGGCCGGATCACGGTGCCGCTGCGCGCACGCGGGGCACTGCTCGGAGTGGTGGCCTTCTGCCGTTCCGACCGGCCCGAGGCGTTCACCGCGGACGACCTGATCCTGGCCGAAGAGCTGACCGCCAAGGCGGCCGTCGCCATCGACAACGCCCGCCGGTACTCCCGCGAGCGCTCCACCGCGCTGACCCTGCAACGCAGCCTGCTGCCGCAGGGGTTGCCGAAGCAGGAAGCCGTCGAGGTCGCCTCGCGCTACCTGCCCGCGGGCACCGGCGCGGAGGTCGGCGGCGACTGGTTCGACGTGATCCCCCTGTCCGGCGCCAGGGTCGCGCTGATCGTCGGCGACGTCGTCGGCCACGGCCTGCACGCCTCGGCCAGCATGGGCCGGCTGCGCACCGCGGTCCGTACCCTCGCCGATGTCGACCTGCCGCCGGACGAGTTGCTGACCTACCTGGACGACCTGGTCCTCCACCTCGCCAGCGACCTGCAGTCGACGAGCCACACCCAGACGACCGGCGAGACGGGCGCCACCTGCCTCTACACGGTCTACGACCCGGTCACCCGCCGACTGACGCTGGCGAGCGCGGGACATCCGCTCCCGTTGATCCTCTGCCCCGACGGCTCCACGGCCCCGGTCTCGGCGCAACCGGGACCGCCCCTGGGCATCGGCGGACTGCCGTTCGAGGCGACCGAGATCGAGCTGCCCGAAGGCAGCCTGATCGCCCTCTACACCGACGGGCTGGTCGAAAGCCGCGCACTCGACATCGACCAGGGGATCGCCGAGCTGCTACGGGTCCTGGACCCACGGGCCTGCCTGGAGTCGCTGTGCGACACGGTTATGGACGCCGCCACGCCGGCCGAACTCCGCACGGACGACGCCGCCCTGCTGGTCGCCCGCACGCGCGCACTGGACCCCCAGCACGTGGCCGACTGGGACGTCGAACCGGACTTCGCACAGGTACCGCACCTCAGGAAGGTCGCCGTCGAGCAGGTCGAGGCCTGGGGCCTGGAGGAGGCGGCGTTCGTCACCGAACTGGTCGTCAGCGAGCTGGTGACCAACGCCATCCGCTACGGCGAGCCCCCGATCCGGCTCCGGCTCATCCGCGACAGTGCCTTGATCTGCGAGGTCTCCGACTCCAGCAACACCGCCCCGCACCTGCGCCGGGCACGCGCCCTCGACGAGGGCGGCCGGGGCCTGCTGCTCGTCGCCCAGCTCACCCAGGGCTGGGGCACCCGGCACACGACTCACGGCAAGACCATCTGGTGCGCGCAGTCCGTCCCGGGGACGGAGTCGGCGTGACGACCGAACACCGGCCGGCGGACCGGGCGGAGGGTTCGTCAGAGGGTGTCCTGTAGTACGAGAAGCGCGACGTCGTCGAGGCGCTGCCCGTTGGTGCCCGCTCTGCTCAGCACCGTGTCGATGAGCAGTTCCAGGTCCCCGACGTCGGCTTCGGCGAGATCCTGGGCGAGGAGGGCGATGGAGTCGTCGAGGTCCACGCCCGGCGCTTCGACGAGGCCGTCGGTGTACAGGGCCAGCAGCATCCCCTTCGACAGGGGGATCTCGGTCACCGGGAAGACGGCGTCGGGATCGATGCCGAGGAGCGGCCCGGGCGGGACCTGCAGAGGGCGTGTCCCGCCGTCGGGGAGGCGCAGGATCGGTGGGGGGTGCCCGGCACTGGCCAGCGTGACGCGCCGGCGGCCGAAGTCGAGGTGGGCGTAGAGGCAGCTGGTGAACAGGTCGGGGTCGAGGTCGGTCAGCAGCTGGTTGGCGCGGTGCAGGACCTGGCCGGGGGGCGTGCCGAGGGCCGCGTGGGCGTGCACGCCGGTGCGCACCTGGCCCATCAGGGCTGCGGCTGCGACGTTGTGGCCCTGGACGTCGCCGATGACGGCGGCCGCCGCGGTGTCGCCGAGGCGGATGAGGTCGTAGAAGTCTCCGCCGATGTCCATGCCGCGGGTGGCGGGCAGATAGCGGGCGGCCACCCGTAGTCCGTCGATCGTGGGGAGGCTGCGCGGCAGCAGCGCCTGCTGGAGGCCGTGGGCGAGTTCGTGCTTGGTGTCGTAGAGGCGGGCGCGGTCGACTGCCTGGGCGATCAGTCCGGCCAGCGAGGTCAGAACGGCGCGTTCCTCGGCGGGGAAGGTGTGCGGATGGTCGTAGGACAGGACGCAGACACCGACGGGGCGGCCGGAGATGACCAGCGGCAGGAAGGCCCAGGCCTGTTTCCCGCTGACCTGCGGCGCGTCGGGGTGGGTGCGCCGCATCTCCTCCGGGTCGGCGAAGAACGCGGGGATGCCGCTGCTGAGGGTCTGCCCTGCCGGAGTGAAGGAGGTGTCGAGGGGGAGCCCGTCCAGGCGCTCTATGGTGCGGTCGGCGTACCCCCGGTGGCCGGTGATCCGCAGCCGGCCGGCGTCCGCGGTGGACAGGACCAGTCCCTGGGCACCGAAGGCGGGCATGATCTGGTCGGCGACCAGGTCGACGACGTCCTGCACGCCGACGACCTCGGTCAGCGCGGCGGCCAGATGCGTGAGCTGATACAGCTGGCCGGCCCGGGCCGGAACGGCGGACCGGCCGGACGCCGGCGGGGACGGCTCCCGCGCATGGCTGGGAAGGATACGGACGCTGATGCCGCTCTCGTCGGGATACAGGTGGATGTCGAGCCACTGCTCCGGCGGGCGGCAGGCGGTGAAGGAAACGGGCTTCCGGCTGATGACCGCGGCCCGGTAGTGGTCCTCGTAGACGGGGTCGTCGAGCCAGCGCAGCGACTGCCACGGCTGGGTGCCCAGCAGCCGGGCCTGCTGACGGCCGAGCAGGTCGGCGGCGCCCGAACTGACGTAGGTGAAGCGGCCCTCCAGGTCCAGGGCGCAGCTTCCGCCGGGCAGCCGCTCGACGAAGTCGGCGAGGGCCAGCTCCGGAGGTGCGTACTGGCGGCCGATTCCCGCGGGCACGGCGCGTGGCCCTCCGGAGCGGGGGCGGGCACCCTGCTCCGCGGCTTCCTCCAGCAGCCGGGCCAGGCGGCGGCAGCTGGACATGATGTTGCCGCGCTCGCGCGGGGTCATGTGCGGCGGACGCGTACCGGACCACATCAACAGCAGGCATCCCCAGGGCCTTACGCCGACGACGGGGGCGGCAGCCAGCGCCATCGGGTACGGGAGCACCATGGCGGTGCGCGGATAGGAGCGGGCCATCTCCTGCTGACTGCCCACCCACACCATGCGCTCCTCGCGGACGGCCTCGGCGACCGGGGCCGGCGAGGCGAGCGGTACCGTCGACCAGGGTGCGGCGAACTCGACCGGGGCTCCACACAGCGCGTCCAGACGCAGAAGGCGGCCGTCCGGGGCCAGCAGGTACAGGGCGCCGATGGACGCGCCGGTGCGGCGAACCGTCTCCGCGAACGTGGCATCCAGTGCGCTCGTGTCCGCTTCCGCTCTCGGATCACCCAGACCGGTCAAGGCCCCTCGCTCCCTACAGGCGGCTCCCGCCTTCCGGCGAGAAGGAGCAACAGCGCGGCGGCGAGCCGTGCGCCCCGGGGGCGACAGCGTCCGCCACTCCTGCGCTTCTGCCCAGAACACCGTTTTTATCACTTATCCGGCCCTCGATCCGGGCTGGATGCAGCACACATCGTTCATTATAGTGAACGTAGAGTTCACCACTTTGAGCGAGGGTTTCATGCAGGTCCCCGCCTACTACGCGGACACATACGAGGAGCGGGCCCAGACCCGGGTCGCCGCCACGGGAGAGCGCGACGGCACACCGTGGGTGGCGGTCGAGCACTGCCTGTTCCATCCGCAGGGTGGCGGTCAGCCGGCCGACCGCGGCTGGGTGGACGGTCACGAGATCACCCCTGTGCGGGACCATGACTCCGGCCTCGTCATAGCCGTGGCCCACGGTGGGACGGCGTTGCCGGTGTTTTCCGTCGGCCGGCCGGTCGAGGTCCGCATCGACCTCTCCGTGCGCCTCGCGCACGCCGCGCTGCACACCGCCGGTCACCTGATCGAGGCGGCCGGACGGGCGCAGGGCTGGGTGCCGGCAGCCAACAACCACTTCCCCGGCCAGGCCCGGATCGAGTTCACCGCACCGACGCCCGACGCCCGCCTGGACACCCCGGAGGGCCGGGAGGAGGCCACCGAGGCCCTGCGGACGGAGGTCGCGAAGGCCATTGCCGACGACCTGCCCGTGACCTGGGAGAACGACGCCGACGGTCGCCGCATCGTCCACCTCGCCGATCTGCACTCGGCTCCGTGCGGAGGAACCCACGTGCACAGCCTCGGCGACCTGGTCGACGTCGCACTGCCGACCCTGAAGGTCAAGAAGGGCCGCATCCGCGTCTCCTACGGCGCCGCCCACCAGGAGCGCACATGACGCCGCCGCAGGAGCGCCGGCCCGCCAGCAGCACAGCGATCGCGGTCGGAGCCCAGATCCGTCAGCGCCGCGAGCAGCGCGGCATGAGCAGTGCCGAACTCGCCCGCAGGGCGGGCCTGGGCAAGGCCACGCTGTCGAAGCTCGAGGCAGGCCGGGGAAACCCGACGATCGAAACCCTCGACGCGCTCGCGATCGCCCTGCGCATCCCCTTGACCGACCTCCTGGCCCGCGACACCGATCCGGGGCCGGTGTTCGTAGCCGGCACCGACCTGGCCGACGGCGAGGTCGGACGCGAACTGCTGCGCCGCATCAGCAGCGGCAACAGCCTGGAGATCTGGCGGCTGCGCATGCCCCCCGGAACCCATCTGGACGGCGTGCCGCACGCGACCGGCACCATCGAGCACCTGCTCGTCTCGTCCGGTCACCTCACTGCCGGGCCCACCGGCGCCCCCACCGACCTGCGCGCGGGAGACCTGCTCGCCTTCGCCGGAGACGCCCCGCACCTGTACCGCACCGGCCCCGAGGCGGCCGACGTCACCGTCGTCATCGCCTCCCCCATCATCAGCTGAAAGACATCCCTGAACATGACCATCGCCGCCGTTTCCGCGCCCCAGCGGATATTCACCAGCGACAACACCGCCGGCGCCTCACCCGAGATCGTCCAGGCCGTCACCGCGGCGGCCGCCGGCCAGGAACTGCCGTACGGCGCCGACCGGTTCACCGCCGCCGCCCGCGCACGCTTCGCCGAGATCTTCGAACGCGACGTCGACGTCCTGCCCGTCTCCACCGGGTCCGCGGCCAACGCCCTGAGCCTGGCCGCCCTCACCCCACCCTGGGGCGCCGTGCTGTGCCACCGCGACAGCCACATCAACACCGACGAATGCGGCGCACCGGAGTTCTTCACCAACGGGGCCAAGCTCGTTGCCCTGTCCGGCGACGACGCCCGGATCGACACCGCCGAGCTGCGCGCGGCCGCGACGCGGAAGGCCGGCGACGTGCACAGCGTGCAGCCCTCCGTGCTCAGCATCAGTCAGGCCACCGAGACCGGCGCCCTCTACACGCCCGACCAGGTCCGCGATCTGGCCCGCATCGCCCAGGACGCGGGCCTGCGCGTCCACATGGACGGAGCCCGCTTCGCCAACGCGGTCGCCGCCCTGGGCTGCACTCCGGCCGAGCTGACCTGGCAGGCCGGCATCGACGTCCTCTCCTTCGGAGCGACCAAGAACGGCGCCATGACCGCCGACGCCGTCGTCGTCTTCGACCGCGCCCTCACCCCTGAACTGTCCTTCAGGGCCAAGCGCGCCGGCCAGCTCACCTCCAAGATGCGCTTCCAGACCGCCCAGCTCGACGCCTACCTCACCGACGGCCTGTGGCTGCGCAACGCCACCCACGCCAACACGATGGCCGAACGCCTGGGCACCGGGCTCAAGGCCCTTCCCGCCGCCGATCTCCTGCACGCGGTCGAGGCCAACATCCTCTTCTGCCGCCTCCCCCAAGGGGTCATCGACCAGCTTCTGGCCGAGGGATTCACCTTCTACCACGACCGCTGGCAGCCGGGTGTCTGCCGCTTCGTCACCTCCTTCTCCACCACCGAGCACGACGTCGACACACTCCTCGAAGCCGTACGCCGCCTCGCCGTCTGACTCACCTTCCATCGTCTTGGGAGCCGTACGTCCGCCTCCCACCGGCAAAGAGCCCCGGGGCGCCGCGGATGTGGCAATCGTGTTTCAGCACCCCACGTCACGCTGGCTCCCCGGCACCGACTGTGGTTCTCTCCCTGCATGACCCTGCTCGTGACCCGCCGCCACGTCGACTACGTGCGTGTCACCACCATGGGCTGTCCCGTCGCGAGCTGACGCTCCGGCGTCCGGGGCCCCGGCCCCGCTCCCCCACCGCGCCGCGCCGACCTCCGCCATGCCTTCCTCCGGACCGGCAGCCGCGCGGCGTCTTCACGCACCCCCGCACAACCGGCACCAGGGAGAACCATGAGCCAGCCGATCGACTCCGTCACCGCCGGCCACACCCCCGAGGACGCACCAGCCGGTCCCGACACCTCGGCCTGGTCGTTCGAGACCAAGCAGATCCACGCCGGTGCCGCGCCCGATCCCACGACAGGAGCGCGGGCGGTGCCGATCTACCAGACGACCTCGTTCGTCTTCCGCGACACCCAGCACGCCGCCGACCTGTTCTCTCTCGCCGAGCCGGGCAACATCTACACCCGCATCCACAACCCGACCCAGGACGTCTTCGAGCAGCGGATCGCCGCGCTCGAAGGCGGCGTCGCCGCGGTGGCCCTGGCCTCAGGGCAGGCCGCGGAAACCCTCGCCATCCTGACGCTGGCGAGCGCGGGCGACCACATCGTCTCCAGCACGTCCCTGTACGGCGGCACCTACAACCTGTTCCGCCACACGCTGACCAAGTTCGGCATCTCGGTGTCCTTCGTCGACGACCCGGACGACCTCGAGGCCTGGCGAGCGGCGATCCGGCCGAACACCAAGGCGCTGTTCGCCGAGACCCTCGGCAACCCACGCGGAAACGTCCTCGACGTACGCGCCGTGGCCGATGTCGCGCACGCCGCGGGCGTCCCGCTCATCGTGGACAACACGGTCCCGACCCCGTACCTGCTGCGGCCCATCGAGCACGGCGCCGACATCGTCGTCCACTCCGCGACCAAGTTCCTCGGCGGCCACGGCACCACCATCGCCGGCATCGTCGTCGACGGCGGCACCTTCAACTTCGGCGCGCACACCGACCGCTTCCCCGACTTCAGCGAACCGGACCCCAGCTATCACGGCCTGCGGTACTGGCCCGCGCTCGGCCCGGGTGCCTTCGCCATCAAGCTGCGCGTGCAGCTGCTGCGCGACATCGGGCCCGCCCTCTCCCCGCACTCGGCCTTCCTCCTGCTCCAAGGCGTGGAGACGCTCAGCCTGCGCCTCGAACGGCACTCGGCCAACGCCCAGGCCCTCGCCGAATGGCTCGAACAGCGCGACGAAGTCGCCGTCGTCCACTACCCCGGCCTGGAATCCAACCGGTGGTACGAGGCGGGGCAGCGCTACCTGCCGCGCGGCGCCGGCGCGGTCCTCGCCTTCGAACTGCGGGACGGAGTGGAAGCGGGCAAGCGGTTCGTCGACGCCGTGGAACTGTTCAGCCATCTCGCCAACATCGGCGACGTACGCAGTCTCATCATCCATCCGGCCTCCACCACCCACAGCCAGCTGGACGACGCGCAGTTGGCGGCCACCGGCACCTCGCCCGGACTGGTTCGCCTGTCGGTCGGCATCGAGAACCTCGCCGATCTCAAGGCGGACCTGGAGGCCGGGTTCCGCGCGGCGAAGGGCGCGTCCTGAACACCGTACTGGCGACCTCCCAGGTCCCCCTCCCACCGGCCTCCGGGGCCTGGCGGGAGGGGGACCCCGCCGGGCGTCGCTTCTGGCACGTGCGGGAGACTCCGCTGCCGTTGGAGTCAGGAGGCGAACTGCCGCAGGTGCGGCTGGCGTTCGAGACGTGGGGGCAACCGGCACCCGACCGCTCCAACGCCGTACTGGTGCTCCACGCGCTCACCGGCGACAGCCACGTCGCCGGACCGGCCGAACCCGGTCACCCCACGCCTGGCTGGTGGGACGGACTGGTCGGGCCCGGACTGGCCCTGGACACGGACCGCTGGTTCGTCGTCGCCCCCAACGTGCTGGGCGGCTGCCAGGGAAGTACCGGCCCGTCCTCCACTCGTCCCGACGGGCGGCACTGGGGCGGAGCGTTCCCCTTTGTGACGCAGCGCGACCAGGTCGCCGCGGAAGCCGGCCTGGCCGACGCACTCGGCATCGACCGTTGGGCCCTGGTGATCGGCGGCTCCATGGGCGGGATGCGCGCCGTGGAGTGGGCCGTGTCGTATCCGGAGCGCACGGACGCGCTCCTCCTCCTCGCCACCACGGCGGCGGCGAGCGCCGAACAGATCGCCTGGGCCGACATCCAGCTCCACGCCATCCGCGGCGACCCGCACTGGCACGGCGGTGACTACCACGCCACGGGCCGCGGTCCGCACGCGGGACTCGGCCTGGCCCGCCGCATCGCCCACGTCACCTACCGCAGCGAACCGGAGCTGCAGGTCCGCTTCGGGCGCAACCCCCAGCAGACCGAGGACCCTTGGCAGGACGGCCGGTACCAGGTCGCGTCCTATCTCGACCACCACGCCGCCAAACTGGTGCGCCGCTTCGACGCGGGCAGTTACGTCGTCCTCTCGGACGCCATGAACGCCCACGACATCGGCCGAGGCCGCGGCGGTACGCGCGGCGCCCTGCGCCGGGTGACCGCCAAAACCTTGGTCGCCGGGGTGAGTTCGGATCGTCTGTATCCCCTCACCCAGCAGGCGGAGCTCGCCGCCGGGATCAGCACGGCGGACGAGGTCCGGGTGATCGAATCCCCCTACGGTCACGACGGCTTCCTCATCGAGGTGGAGCAGGTCGGTGCGCTCGTACGTGAACTTCTGGGCTGAGGAGGGTATTTCGGTCCTGTCGAGAAGCACCGATGCCGTCCCCCGCCTGCGGGGACGGCATCGGTGCGGCGGACGGCCGGGGCCGGCCGTGGTCGTCAGGCGAAGGTGCGGCCCAGATGGGCGGCCAGGCGTTCCGGTGTGGCGGGATGGAAGCGTCCGGAGAGGTAGCCGTCCGGACGGATCAGGACGGCCTCGCCGTCGCGCGGCGCATAGACGTCCTGGAACTCGCCCGCCGCGTCACGCACCAGCGGCGGACGCAGGCCGACCGGCCGGGCGTCCCGCGGAACATCGGCCGCGGTGACCAGATAGGCGTCCAGCAGACCATGGGCGGCGCGATGCGCCTCGACGGCACACGCCTCGAGCCGGGCGGCGCCGTCGCCCGATGCGTGCTCCGGCCCCGCGAACAGCAGCAGCACGTGCCGTGGGGTACGCAGCAGGTCGAAGAGCCGCCGCGGGTAGGCGGCGAGTTCGCTCTGCAGGCCGCGGCAGTCAGGTGCCCGGTCACCGGGGGCGGGGCCGGCGTCAGGAGCTCCGTCAGCCTGCGTCTGGGTGAGCGGGCTGTCCGGGTAGGCGACCAGCAGCTGGGCCTGTCGCCGCAGCATCATCTCCGCGTCCGCGCCGTTGTTGAGGGGGCCCGCGCCGGCCTTGCGGACGTTGCGGGCATGCCGGACGGTGCGGTCGACGACTTCCCGAGCGATCGGGTGCCGTTCGGCGTGGTAGGTCTCGAGCAGGTCGTCCGAGGCCACTCCGCGGACGACCAGGGCCAGTTTCCAGGCGAGGTTGTAGGCGTCCTGTACGCCGGTGTTCAGACCCTGCCCGCCGATCGGCGGGTGGATGTGCGCGGCGTCACCGGCGACGAGGAGACGCCCGTTCCGATAGCGGTCGACCAGGCGGTGGCTGGTCCGGAAGGTGGAGGACCAGCGCAGCGTGGAGGCGGTCGTCACCTCCGGGGACAGCCGGTCGAGCACGGCCTGGATCTGCTCGAGGTTCAGTCCCCGCTCGTCCCCCGAGCCGAGGCCGGCGTCTTCCGGTGCGTTCGAGTCGTCCACGCTCTCGGCCTGGGCGCGGGGGCGCAGCATCGACAGCCAGTACCTGCGAACGCCCGGCATCGGAATGCAGACGAGCATGTCGTCCACTTCGCCGTTCGCGTCCAGGTTCACGGCCCGCATGCTGTAGCCGGCGGGGAGTTCCCAGTCGACTTCGACGTCGCCGATCATGTACTGCTCGGGGAAGGCATCGCCCTCGAAGGTCAGCCCCGCCGCCTTGCGGACCAGGCTGTGCGCGCCGTCGCAGCCCACGACGTAGCGGGCCCGCAGTCGCTCGATCCGTCCGTCGGCATGCGCGAGTACGGCCTCTACGCCGTCCGGGTGCGTCTGGAGAGAGCGGAGCTCGGTCGGCCGCTCCACCTGTGTGCCGAAGCTCGCCAGGTGCTCGGCGAGCAACCGCTCGGTCGCGTACTGGGGCAGTGTCGCGAAGGGGTAGGGGATCTCGGGCGGCAGTGACAGCTCGACCGGGGGGCGAGGCTTGCCGTCGATGTAGACCAGCTGGCCCAGGTGCGGCACAGCCTCGTCCAGGACTCTGCGGACCAGGCCCATGGCGTCCCACACCTCCATGGTGCGGGGCACGATGCCGATGGCCTTGGCATAGGGTTCCGGGGCGGCCAGCCGGTCGACGATGCGGCAGTTCACGCCATGCCGCCGCAGCTCAGCCGCTGCCGTCAGGCCTACTGGGCCAGCGCCCACCACGAGTATGTCGACATCGGCCATGTCAGGCTCCCTTGTCGTCCGGGCTCGGGTCACGAGCAGTTTGCTTCAGGAGACCGGGGGCTGCCTGTCGGAGACGACCGGCGTGAGGACTGTGGTGAGTCGGCGGTCTGATGCGGCATGTGTTCCCCGCCGAACCTGCACGGCCTGGTCGCCGCAGGTCACCACAGGAGTTCCGTACGTCCGCCGAGGTCGCGGTCGCCGCCCCCGATCTCGCTCTCGAATTCCGTGCCTGCACGCCCATCTGGTGGACCCCGACCACGGCTCCGCCCCGCACACCTTCACCTTCCACGGCGTGTGAAGGGCTGTGGGACCCGGTTCGGTGGCTGCACGTGGTGGCGAGAATTCCAGTTGATCTGGACCGTGAGGGATGAATACTGGCTGTCGTCCCAGTTGATCCGGTCTGCTTCCGGCGCTTCGCATCGGACTAATGGAAGGCCCGTCGGAATGACCATGCACGATGACCAGGTGGACGTGACCACCGACATCGTCGCGATGTTGATCCAGGAACAGTTTCCGGAGTGGGGCGGCAGGGAGATCCGCCGGCCTGCGTCGTCGACCGGAACCGTCAACGCCATCTTCCGTATCGGGAAGGACCTCTCAGCCCGCTTCCCGCTGCGTCTGGCCGACGCCGACGAGGCGCTGGCGATTCTGGAACAGGAAGCCCGGGCGAGCGCGGAGCTGGCACAGGTGTCTCGGTTCCCTGTCCCTGAACCCGTCGCCTTGGGGAAGCCGGGAGCGGGTTACCCCATGCCGTGGTCGGTCCAGACATGGCTGCCGGGCACGATCGCGTTCGATGCCGACCCGAGTGGATCGGACGCCTTTGCCGAGGACCTGGCGGCCTTCATCGCCGCCCTGCGGCACGCCGAGACGCGAGGGCGGCGCT
The DNA here is from genome assembly GCF_023516615.1 of Streptomyces panaciradicis. GTDB lineage: Bacteria > Actinomycetota > Actinomycetes > Streptomycetales > Streptomycetaceae > Streptomyces > Streptomyces panaciradicis. Next base: position 21,950 of record NZ_JAMGBF010000014.1, on the reverse strand, counting down.
TCAACGGCGACAATCGCGGCGGCGTCATCGCTGACCACGACGCCTGGATGGCGGAGTGCTTCGAGGAGAGCGAGGGTCTGCTCGACGTACCCCGCCTGCGCCACATGTGGAACCACTTCAGGGAGTTGCCGCGCGAGGATGCCGACGTGATGAGCCACGGTGACCTGATCCCCGGCAATGTACTGGTCACCGGGAACCGGCTCAGCGGCGTACTCGACACCGGCGGCTTCGGACCGGCCGACCCCGCCCTGGATCTGGTCAGTGCCTGGCACCTGCTGGAGCCGGGCCCGCGGGAGGTGCTCCGGCGGACACTGGGCTGTGGCGATCTGGAGTGGGAGCGCGGCAAGGCATGGGCGTTCGAACAGGCGATGGGTCTCGTCTGGTACTACGCCCAGAGCAATCCGACGATGAGCGGAATGGGGCGCCGCACACTCGACCGCATTCTGCAGTCGATGGGGTGACGTGCGGCTGTGGTCCACCTGCGCGATGTCAGTGCGATCGCACGGTTCGGGGGTCCCGGCTTTCGAGCTCGGTCTGCGATGCTTCGGTCCGCTCGGTCGCGGCAATCGTCTGGCGCAGTAGGCGACGGGCGGTCTCCAGCTCGGCGGCGCGATGATCGAGTACGTCCAGGTGGTCGCGCAGGCTGCTGACGACTCCGGGGCAGGGATGCAGCGTCTCCGGGTCCTGCATATAGGGCAGGACCCGGCGGATGATGCGAGTGGGGAGGCCGGCGGCCAGCAGGGCGCGCACGCGGCGTACGGTCTCGGCCGTCTGCTCCTCGTAGTCGCGGTAGCCGTTGGCGCGGCGCTCGGCATGGATCAGCCCTGTCCGCTCGTAGTAGCGCAGCAGCCGTTCGCTCACTCCGGTCTGCCGTGAGAGCTCTCCGATCAGCACCGATCCGTTCCTTCCGGCTTGACCTTCCAACGGTGTCAGGGAGCAACAGTGCCCTGAGCGGCCGCATTCCGGACCGCCGGAAGAGAGAGGAACGCATCAGTGATCATCGACGCGCACAGTCATGTCCACGACCCGCTCGAGACGCACGAGAAGCTGCTGGACGAGGCCGGAGTCGACCGGGCCGTCCTGTTCGCCACACGACCCCACCCGGAACGGGCTCGCGATCTGGCCGAACTGCGCCAGGAGATGACCCTTCTGGAGAAGGCCCTCGCGGGCCGGGCCGGCACGGTCGAGGCATACCGAGGGGCGTGGGCGGAATTGGACGCGGCACTTGCCGCAAGGCCGGACCGGTTCATCGGCTTCCTGTCAGTGCCGCTGGGTCTGGGATCGCAGGCGACAGCCGAGATCGTGGAGCAGGAGGTGGTCGGGCGCGGACTGTGCGGGATCGGGGAGCTGACGCCGCCACCGAGAGGGGCAGGGCTCATCGAACCGGTACTCCAGGCGGCAGCCGATCAGCGGCGGCTGCCCGTGGTCGTCCACGGATCCGCGCCGACCACCGCGGAGGACCTGGCGACGCTGGCCGCGCTGGCCCGCCGGTACCGCGACGTACCACTCGTGGTCAGCCAGTTGGGAGGGCAGTACTGGATGCAGGCGATCGAACTGCTGCGGGACACGCCCAACATGTACCTGGAGCTGTCCACGGCCAACATCGTCTTCGCGGTCCGGCTTGCCATCAAGGAGATCCCGGATCGGACCCTGTTCGGTTCGGATGCACCGTACGGCGACCCGGTACTCGCCCGAGCGCTGGTCGAACGGGTCACCGGCCCGGGCGAAGTTCGCGATCGGGTCCTTGGCGGGACGATGGCCGGACTGGTCGGACTCGGCTAGGGAACCCGTCTGCGCCGTTGGTTGGTTCTGGCACGCCCTGTCGGCTCAGGGGTCGAGGGCATGGCCCGTGGTTGAGTCGACGTGGTCCGGGACCTCGTCGTGGCGGTCGCCCACGGTCAGCGTCCCGGCGGGCTCGAACATGAGGATGGCGGCGCCGGACGGAGCGTACGGCTTGTGTTCCGTGCCTCGGGGGACCGTGAAGACCGCCCCCTGCGGGAGAAGGACCGTGCGCTCCCCCTCGGTCTCGCGCAGGGAGATGTGCAGCTCTCCGTCGATCACCAGGAAGAACTCGTCGGTGTCGTCGTGGACGTGCCAGATGTGTTCGCCCTCGACTTTGGCGATGCGGACGTCGTAGTCGTTGACGCGCGTGACGATGCGAGGACTCCACAGCGCGTCGAAGGAGGCCAGAGCGTCGCTGAGGAGGATGGGTTCGTGGCTCATGGGATCATCCTGGGCCGCTCCACGCCGGCGGTGTGAGTGCTAGGAATCGCATATGGCGAAAGAATCCTCGCACGCGGTGCACGCGGCGGGCGCACACCGAGTCGTTGTGATCGTGGATGAGAACTCCAACCCCTTCGAGCTCGGCTGCGCGACCGAAATCTTCGGTCTGCGCCGACCGGAGATCGGTCGCGACCTGTACGACTTCAGACTCTGCTCACCCGAGCCCCGCACGCTCATGCGCGACGGCTTCTTCACGCTCACCGGAGTCGCTGATCTGGACGCGGCCGACACGGCCGACACCTTGATCGTCCCCAACCGCCCCGACATCGAGGTACCCCGCCGTCCCGCCGTACTCGACGCCATCCGAAGGGCGCACGCACGCGGTACGCGCCTGGTCGGCTTCTGCAGCGGCGCCTTCACGCTGGCCGAAGCCGGGGTCCTCGACGGCCGGCGCGCCACCGCGCACTGGCAATGGGCGGACTCCTTCCGGGCCCGCTTCCCTGCCGTCCACCTCGAAGCGGACGTGCTGTTCGTGGACGACGGAGACATCCTCACCGCTGCGGGCAGCGCGGCGGCACTCGACCTCGGGCTCCATGTGGTCCGTCGCGACTACGGCGCGGAGGTCGCCAACTCCGTGAGCCGGCGGCTGGTCTTCGCCGCGCATCGGGACGGCGGGCAGCAGCAGTTCGTGGAGCGCCCCGTGCCCGACCGAGCGACTGAGTCCTTGGCTCCTGTTCTGGCTTGGGCCCAGGAGCGCTTGGACACAGCCCTGACGGTCTCCGACCTTGCGGCCCGTGCGGCGGTCAGTGCGGCGACGCTGCATCGCCGCTTCCGGACACAACTGGGAACGACGCCATTGGCGTGGCTCACCGGCGAACGCCTCGCCTTGGCCTGCCGATTGATCGAGCGAGGTGAGTCCCGCTTCGAGGTGGTGGCACGGCGCAGCGGGCTTGGCACGGCTGCCCATATGCGCACGCTGATGCGCCGCGAGACAGGGATCACCCCGTCGGCGTACAGAGAGCGGTTCGGGCCGGGCGTGAACTGACCGCGGGACGTGGGGTGGCCCCTCCTCGCCGCCATTCGTCCCCTGCCGTCTCAGCGGCCCGGTGCCGTACCCAGGAACCGGTGGAGGGAGGTCGTCATGCTGGTGACGAATGTGTCGCGGGTCGGGGCGTCGACGAGGTCCAGGGAGAGGTAGGGATTGAGGTCCTCCAGTTCGACCAGCAGCAGCTCTCCCTCCGGGGTGCGGCAGGCGTCCACGCGTTGGATGCCGTGGTCGAGGGTGTTCCAGTCGATGAAGCGGCGGGCGAAGTCGAGGTCGGCCTCGGTGGGCTCGTAGGGCTCGAGTACCCAGCGCCGCTGGGGGTCGGGCGCGTGAAGGGCGTACTGGAAGGCGTCGTCCACGAAGTAGAAGGACACCTCGTAACGGAAGTCGATGCGTGGCTGGACCAGGATGTCGCCGTAAGCGAGGGTGGACAGCCGCTCCCGAGGCAGGACGCTGAGGCCGATGGAGTCCGCCCCTGCCTTGGGTTTGACGACGTACTGGTCGGCCTCGGGCAGGCGACCGAGGTCCTGCGGCCGGTCGATCGTGGGGATCACCGGGTACGCGGCTCCGGTCAGGTCCAGCAGGTACTGCTTGCCGACCATGTCGGCCCGGCCGGACAGCGGGTTGTAGACCCGGGTACCGCGGGCTGCGGCGTGCTCCCGGAAGGCGTCGTATTCCGTCCGGTAGTGCAGCACGGGACCACTGTTGCGGACCACGACCGCGTCGAAGGCGTCCATCAGAGCGGTGGCGTCCAGCGGGTGGCACAGGGCGACGTCGAAGTCGTTCCGCAGCCGCGAGGAGAGGAAGATGTCCTCGTCGCAGTAACGCCGCCCCCGGGCGTCGTAGGCGAGATCGGTCACGAACAGAATGCTGGGGCGGCCGGGCACGGAACATCTCCTGGGTCGGTGGCCACCAACCTACCCAGCCCGCCGAGCACGCCCGGGGGCGGGCCTGGTCTCCGGCACCGCGCTTGATCGGAAACGTGCTCCAGTGGAGACTGCTCCCCGTGGGATCAGTACGCATGGCCACCAGGGCGCAGATCGGGAACCGGCGATGAGCGCTGGCCTGCCCTTCTTTCGCTACCATCCAGACCCTCTGGCGAGCGGCTCCATCCGCGCGGCCGCTGACACGTGCGTCTGTTGCGAGCGCGACAGGGGCTGGATCTATACGGCGACCTTCTACACTGCGCACGAGGTCAACGGACACTTCTGTCCGTGGTGCATCGCAGACGGCAGCGCTGCTGAACGCTTCGCGGGTGAGTTCTGTGACTCCTACGGGCTTGTCGGTGTCAGCAAGGACGTCTTGCACGAAGTCACGCGCCGCACCCCCGGCTTCCACGCCTGGCAGGACCCGCACTGGCTCGTCCACTGCCAGGACGCTGCGGCCTTCGTGGGCGAAGTCGGCTACGCCGAGTTGGCGGGGCATCCCGAAGCGCTCGACCAGTTGCGGACCGACATGCGCCTCGACGGCTGGCACGACGAGAAGCAGCTCGAAGAATTCCTGACGCACCTGGGTCAGGGGGCAACCGCCATGCTCTTCCGCTGCACCGTCTGCGACGCCCATCTCGCCTACGCCGACGCTTCCTAGTGCCGCATGATGCAGTGTTCGCCCTGTCCGCCGCGGCTCGCAGCCGCTCGTCATTCGCGTGGCACACAGCGGCGGACCAGGCTGTACGGCGTCCGGACGCGAGTACCGCGGTGACCTGACCGCTCTCGTCGTGGCTGACCTCCTCCGGGTCGGCAAACCACGTCAGGAGACCTGCCGCGTGACGTGGAGGCCAATGCGCACTCCGGGGACATGCAGGTCGCCACCGACCCAAAGGTGCCCGGTGGTGCGTTTATGGCTACGGGGAGACCTACCGGACGGCCCCACGTAGGGTGCGGAAATGACAAGAAGTGAGCAACTCGCGGAGCAGTTGGACTGGTACTGGCGCAAGAACCTACGGCCGCGGCTCGAGGGTCTTACCGACGAGGAGTACTTCTGGGAGCCGGTTCACGGCTGCTGGAGCATCCGACCACGTGACACGTCGACCGCACCGATGTCGGCAGGTTCGCGGGAATGGACGATGGACTGGGCGTCCCCTGACCCGGTGCCGGCACCGGTGACCACGATCGCCTGGCGGCTGGCGCACATCGTCGTCTCGTGCCTGGGCTATCGCGTCGCATGGTACTTCGGCGGCCAGGAGGTCGACTCCGAGACATTCGCCTACGCGGGGACCGCTGACGAGGCGCTCAAGCAGCTCGATGCGATGTACGGGAGATGGAACGCGGGGGTCCGCGAGCTCTCGGACGCTGACTTGGAGAAGCCACCCACAGTGGGTCCGGAGCGGTTTCCCATGCAGAACAGGGTTCTGCACGTCAACAGGGAGCTGATCCATCACGGCGCGGAGATTTCCCTGCTGCGCGACCTCTACCGCTGGCAGGGCGGAGTCGTACCGCGCCGAGAATGACTTTCCACCTGGCGCGGCGTCTCCGCCGGAGGTCGTCGGTGACTACGCCGAACGCACCGGCTGCCACGTCGTCGTCACCGACACCCAGGGCATTGTCCCGGCCGATTCCGATCCGGCCGGCCGGCCACACCGGCGTCAGCCTCGCGACCGAGCCGGACATCGCCCGCGCCCTGGACAACCGGCCCACCGTCATCACCACGACGGACGGCGACGGCCGTGACGTACTGTCCGCGACCATGCCCGGCTCCTCCGGCACCACCGTCCGCGGAGCTCTGCGCCTGACCTGTCCCCTGGACCAGGTCGGCACCCGGGTGCACCGCATCTGGGGTGCCCTGGCCCTGGCCGGAGCCGGCATCCTCGCCGCGGTCGCTCTGGTCGCCTTCAGTCTGGCCCGCTGGATCACCCGCCCCTTGCGCACCCTGGAAGCCGCGACCACCCAGCTCGCCGAGGGACAGCTCACCACCCCTCCCGACGCCACCGCCGGACCACCCGAACTACGGCGTCTGGCAACGGCGTTCACTCATACCGCGACCCGGCTGCAGCATCTGCTCAAGGCCCAGCAGGCGTTCGCCTCGGAAGCCTCCCACCAGCTGAAGACCCCGCTGACGGCGTTGCGCCTGCGGCTGGAGAACTTCGAACCCCACCTGGACCCGAGGGCGCACGGCAGCCTCGAGGAGGCCGTCGGCGAGGTGGAGCGCCTGGGTCGCATGGTGCAGGGCCTGCTCGCCCTGGCCCGCCTGGAGAACACCGCCACCACGCCCGAACCCGTCGACCTGGACACCGTCCTCGCCGAACGGGCCGCGATGCGGGAGCCGTTGGCGGCCGAGCAGTACGTCGCCCTCGACATCACCGGCCCGCCGGCCACGTGTGGGGGATCCCGGGTGCCCTGGAGGAGAGCGTCGACAACCTCCTCCGGTTCTGGCGCTCCTCCGAGTCACACCACGACGGCACCGGCCTCGGCCTGCCCATCGTCCGCCACCTCGTCGACGCCTCCGGCGGCACCATCAGCCTCCATCCCGCCCCTGGCACCGGCCTCGACGCCCGTATCCGACTGCGCCCCGTCACCGGACACCGTGGCGATGCCCACTGGCGGGGAGAGGACTTCGGATCGCACCTCCCGCACCGCAGACGTACGCAGGCAGCCGGTCGCGGATGAGGTCCCTGCGAGGTCCCTGCGAGGTCCCACTCACACCCGCAGGCAGGCGGACAGACGCCGAATGCCCGCCGTCAGCGCGGTTCGGCGAGCGCCGCTTCCAGGATGGCGATGTGCTGCGCCTCTGCCTCCCTGCGGATGGCGGCGAAACGGCGGTCGACGATGAGTACCGGCAGTGCCCAGAGGTAGCCCCAGACGCTGAAGGAGCTGACGGCTCCCGTCCGGCGCAGGATCGTGTTGGTCAGGAGGCACAGGATGCCGCTGACGATCCAGACTGCCGTGCGATGCCGGCCCAGGAAGCGCACCGGGGCGTTCCAGGGCCCGGACAGCGCCTTGAGGGTGGCGGCGCGTACGACGGCTTCACGGTCCTCGATGTTCACGCTGCCGGTCGCCGCGACGCCGCCCTGCCGGCGATCCTCGGCGAGGGCACGCGCCTGCGCCTCGGTGTCACGGCTCTGGACCGCCCTCTCCGCGACTCTCATCCGCAAGTCGTCCCAATAGCCGCGCCGGGCCCAGTGTTCGGCAGCGGCAAGCCGGTCGGCTTCGGCGGACTGCGGTGCCAGTTCCTTCAGCCGCTTGGAGAGGGTGACCGCTCGCGCGGCCCTGCCCGGGTATTCGAAGGCGTCCGCACGCAGGCACAGTTCGGCGTAACCGGCCAGAAGTCCCAAATGGTCGCCGTCGATGGAGAGTCCGGCCCGGAAGGCTTCCTCCGCGGAGTCGTCGTGGTCGTCGTCGTCCTCGGCGGCGTGTCCCAGGGCGAGCCAGCAATAGAGGTCGGGGTGGGGGCCGAGCTCATCCATGCCTTGCTTCGCTGCGCGCCTCACGGCCGCGTTCCCTCCGGCCAGGAACAGCTGCTCGCAGCGCCGCTGGTACTCGTCGATCGTCGTCATCGGAACTCCCCCACTGCCGCCCGGCACTGACGGGGCGGACACCTGTGCAGGCTGATCTTCGCAGGTCGAGATCGCTGCGGCTGCCCGGGGGGCGGTCCGCTTGACGGCTGTTGCCGTGGCCATGTGAGAGCGGGCCCGGACCGGGCAGCGGGTCGGCTTCTCGCTCCGGCGCCCCTTCCTGCGGCGAGAGGCATCGCGCACCGCGCACCCCGGAAATGGCGAAGCGCCGGGCCGGGTCAACGCCTCCCGGCGGGAGCCACGTTGGCGCCCAGCAGCGCCGACAGCTGCGGTGAGTACGTGGCGTGCAGGACGAGTGCCGCGCTGCCCACGACCGCCGCGTCCGTGCCGAGCCAGGACGCCTCCACGTCGACGACCCGCACGTGACGGGAGAGCGGGCGGCTGGCCAGCGCGGCGGCGACGACCTCGACGTACCGCTGCTCCACGTGCTGGATGCCGTGCCCTCCGAGGACGATCAGGTCCACGTCGATGAAGTTGACGATGTCGACCGCGACCGAGGCGACGTGCTGCGCGGTCTCGTCGATGACCGCCGCCGCGACCGGGTCACCGGCCGCTGCGGCCAGCCCGATGGCCGCGTGGTCGACGCTCTCGGGGTCTTGGGCGAAGGCGCGCGCCAGGGCGCTGTCGAGGCGGGGTTCGGCGGCGAGTCTGCGGTGCACCTGCGCGACGATGGCCGTCGGGTTGACGAGGCGTTCCAGGCAGCCGCGGTTGCCGCAGTAGCACTCGGGGCCGTCAGGCAGCACGGAGGAGTGCCCGAACTCGCCCGCGTTGAGCGAACCTCCCCTGTACACCTGGTGGTTGAGGATGAGGCCGCCACCGACGCCGGTGCCGAAGAAGAAGTAGGCGAAGTCCGCCACGCCCCTGCCCGCACCGGACCAGCGCTCGCCGACCGCGGCGGCGGTGGCGTCGTTGTCGAGGGTCACCGGCAGGCCGGTCGCCTCGCTCAGCATGTGCTGCACCGGCACCCGCGTCCAGCGGGCGAGCTGCGGCGCGCCCACGATCGCGCCCTGCTCGAGGTCGATCGGCCCGGGGGTGGCCAGTCCCAGTCCGAGGATCTTGTCGCGGTCGACGCCCGTCTCGGACAGGACGTCGGCGACGAGCTCCGCCATGGCCTTGACGACCTCGGCCGGATCGTCGCCGGGATGGGTGGGGCGCTTCTTGACGACCAGCGGGCGGCCGAGCAGGTCGACGACGGTGCAGCTGAGCTGGACGGGGTCGAAGTGCAGGCCGACCGCGCTGCCCGCGTCGGCGTTGATGCGCAGGGTGGTGCGCGGCTTGCCGCCGCTGGAGACCCTGCTCGCGCCGTCCTCGCGCACGATGCCCTCGTCGAGCAGCCGGCGCACGATGCCCGACACCGTCTGCGGGGTGAGGCCGGTGTGCTCGGCGATCTCGACACGGCTGATGCCGTCGGCGAGCTGGATCTGGTCCAGGACGACGGCCCGGTTGTATCGCCCGACCTTCGGAAGGTTCGTTCCTGCCTGCCGCACGCACGGTCCTCTCTCGTTACCCCTCGCCAATCTATCTCTCGCGGCCCATTGACTTAGTAAAACAAATGGATTTAGTGTCCGGTGCCGCAGACGAAATCTCGGACACGACGGCACAGGGCAGTGCCATCGGAGGCAAGTTGATGTCCATGCAATGCCGCAGGCCCCAAGGCCCGGGGACGCCTCCGCGCGTTCACGGCGGTCAGGAGCGCCGCTCATGACCCCCACCGCCCCGAACCTGCTGGAGATGCGGTCGATCACCAAGACCTTCCCCGGCGTCACCGCGCTCGCCGACGTCAGCCTCGCCGTACGGGAAGGTGAGATCCACGCGATCTGCGGCGAGAACGGCGCCGGCAAGTCCACGCTCATGAAGGTGCTCAGCGGGGTCCACCCGCACGGCAGCTACAGCGGCGACATCGTCTACCGGGGCGAGCAGGTCCGGTTCGACAGCATCCGGGCCAGCGAGCAGGCCGGCATCGTGATCATCCACCAGGAACTGGCCCTGGTGCCCGGCATGTCGATCACCGAGAACCTCTTCCTCGGCAACGAGCCACGCCGCCGCGGCTCGATCGACTGGAAGAGCGCCCAACGCCGGGCCCTGGAACTGATGGAGCAGGTCGGGCTCCGCGAGGACCCCGACACCCTGATCAAGGACATCGGCGTCGGAAAGCAGCAACTCGTCGAGATAGCCAAGGCGTTCGCGAAGGACGTCAAGCTGCTCATCCTCGACGAGCCCACCGCGGCCCTCAACGAGGCCGACTCCCAGCATCTGCTGGACCTGCTGCGCGGCTTCCGCGAGCGGGGCATCACCTCGATCATGATCTCGCACAAGCTGAACGAGATCGAGGCGGTCGCCGACACCATCACGATCCTGCGCGACGGCCGCACCATCGAGAGCCTCGACGTCAAGGCCGACGGCGTCAACGAGGACCGCATCGTGCGGGGCATGGTCGGCCGTGAACTCGACAGCCGCTTCCCCGACCGCACCCCCGCCATCGGCGAGGTCTTCTTCGAGGTCCGCGACTGGACGGTGCGGCACCCGACCTCGGACGAACGGATGGTCTGCAAAGGCTCCTCCTTCCAGGTCCGCCGCGGCGAGATCGTCGGCTTCGCCGGACTCATGGGCGCGGGCCGCACCGAACTCGCCATGAGCCTGTTCGGCCGGTCCTACGGCACCTGGCTCTCGGGGCAGGTCTTCAAGGACGGCAAGGAGATCCGGCTCAAGACCGTGGCCGACGCCATCGGGCACGGACTGGCCTACGTCAGCGAGGACCGCAAGTCCATCGGCCTCAACCTCCTGGACGACGTCAAGACCTCGATGGTGGCCGCCAAGCTGTCCAAGATCGCCCGCCGCCGCGTCATCGACCCGGTGCGCGAGCACCGTATCGCCGAGGACTACCGCACCAGCCTGCGGATCAAGACGCCCAGCGTCGACGAGGGCGTCGTCAAGCTCTCCGGCGGCAACCAGCAGAAGGTCGTGCTGGCCAAGTGGATGTTCACCGACCCCGACCTGCTGATCCTCGACGAACCGACCCGAGGCATCGACGTAGGCGCGAAGTTCGAGATCTACGGGATCATCCAGCGCCTCGTCGCCCAGGGCAAGGGCGTCGTCGTCATCTCCTCGGAGTTGCCCGAGCTGATCGGCCTGTGCGACCGCATCTACACGGTGTTCGAGGGCGCCATCACCGGTGAGGTGGCCCGCGCGGACGCGGACCCGGAAGTCCTGATGAAGCAGATGACCGCCAACAAGAAGAGCCCCACTCCATGAGCCGCATAACTGACCTGCAGAAGAACCTCTTCGGGGGTACGACCTCCAACGCCCGCCAGTTCGGCATGATCTCCACCCTGGTGGCCATCGTCGTACTGTTCCAGATCTGGACCGACGGCCTGACGCTGACCTCCGGCAACCTCATCGCCGTCGTCAGCCAGTACTCCTACATCCTGATCCTGGCCGTCGGGATGCTGATGGTGATCGTCGCCGGGCACATCGACCTGTCGGTCGGCTCCGTCGCGGCGTTCACCGGCATCGTCGTCGCCAAGGCCATGCAGGAGCACTCCCTCCCCTGGCCCCTCGGCATTCTGCTCGGCCTGCTCGTCGGCGCGGCGATCGGCGCCTGGCAGGGCTTCTGGGTCGCCTACATCGGGGTACCGGCGTTCATCGTGACCCTCGCCGGAATGATGCTGTTCCGCGGCGCCAACCAGTACATCGGCAACGCCGACACCGTCCCGGTGCCCGAGGGCTTCCGCAAGATCGGCGCCGGCTTCCTGCCCGAGGTCGGACCGGACACCGGCTACAACAACCTCACCCTGCTGCTGGGCCTGGCCGCCTGTGCGGGCGTCGTCTGGCGCGAGTGGAAGGCACGACAGACCCGACGCGAGATGAACGCGGACCTCGCGCCGCTGTGGGTCACCGGCGTCCGCCTGGCCGTCATGATCGCCGTCATCGTCTTCGCCACGCTGCGCTTCGCCGGCGGCCGCGTCGGCACCAGCCTGCCGATCTCCGGCATCATCCTGATCGCCCTGGTCCTGGCGTACTCGCACTACACCCGCAACACCATCGGCGGCCGCCACATCTACGCCGTCGGCGGCAACGCACGCGCGGCCGAGCTGTCCGGCGTGAAACTCAAGCGGGTCAACTTCGCCGTCATGATGAACATGTCGGTGCTGGCCGCTCTCGCCGGCATGATCTTCGTGGCCCGTTCCGCGGCCTCCGGCCCGCAGGACGGCCTGAGCTGGGAACTGGACGCCATCGCGGCCGTGTTCATCGGCGGGGCGGCGGTCTCCGGCGGCCTGGGCACCGTCAGCGGCTCGATCGTCGGCGGCCTGGTGATGGCCCTGCTCAACAACGGACTCCAACTGCAGGGCGTGGGTTCGGACATGGTCCAGATCATCAAGGGACTGGTCCTGCTGCTCGCCGTCGCCTTCGACGTCTACAACAAGAGCCAGGGGCGCTTCTCCATCATCGGAACGCTGACACGCCCGTTCCGGCGCGAGGACCCGGCCGGCACGGCCGCACCGCCCGCCCCGGCCTCCGACGCGGACAAGACCAAGGTCGCGGGCTGACCGTCCCGCCTGCTCGCCGAGCCAGAACCGGACGCACACGTCACCGACCCGGCTCCACGAACCCTCCGCTCACCACCACCCCAGACGGCCGGACACCCGGTCCCCTGACCACCGGGTGTCCGGCTCCCCCAACCCGCACCACCCGGCACCGACAAACAGTCCGGCGCTCGAACCGCACCACCTCAGCCGCGCTCGACGGCACACCGCACACCCGCAACCAGCACCCACGAAGGGCACCACTCCACCATGCGCAGAACCCTCATCAAAAGCATCACCGCCGTCGGCGCCGCCGCCCTCCTCACCCTGGCCACGGCCTGCTCCAACGAGCGCGAAGGCTCCTCCGGCAGTGACAGCGCCGGCGGCAAGGGCTTCTCGAAGGGCTCCCTGATCGGCGTCGCCCTGCCCGCCAAGACCTCCGAGAACTGGGTGCTCGCCGGCGACCTGTTCACCAACGGACTCAAGGACGCGGGCTTCAAGGCGGACGTCCAGTACGCGGGCGCCTCGACCACGGTCGCCGACCAGCAGGCGCAGATCTCCTCCATGGTCACCAAGGGCGCGAAGGTCATCGTCATCGGTGCCACCGACGCCTCGCAGCTGGCCACCCAGGTCAAGCAGGCCAAGGACGAGGGCGCCACCGTCATCGCCTACGACCGGCTCATCACCAACACCCCGGACGTCGACTACTACATCGCCTTCGACAACTTCAAGGTCGGCGAGCTCCAGGGCCAGGCCCTGATCGACGGCATGAAGGCCAAGAAGCCGAAGGGTCCCTGGACGATCGAGCTGTTCTCCGGCTCGCCGGACGACAACAACTCCAAGGTCTTCTTCGAGGGCGCCATGAAGGTCCTCAAGCCCTTGATCGACAAGGGCGACATCGTTGTCGGCTCGGGTCAGAAGGACATCAAGCAGACCGCGACGCAGGGCTGGAAGGCGGAGAACGCCCAGCAGCGCATGGACTCCCTGCTGACCTCGGCGTACAGCGGCAAGAAGACGCTCGACGGCGTCCTGTCCCCCAACGACACCCTGGCCCGCGCGATCCTCACCTCGGTAAAGGGCGCCGGCAAGCCGGTCCCGGTCGTCACCGGACAGGACTCCGAGGTCGAGTCGGTCAAGTCGATCATGGCCGGTGTGCAGTACTCGACGATCAACAAGGACACCCGCAAGCTCGTCGCGGAGACCGTCAACATGATCAAGTCCCTGCAGAAGGGCGACAAGCCGACCGTCAACGACACCAAGTCGTACAACAACGGCGACAAGGTCGTCCCGGCCTACCTCCTGCCGCCCGTGATCGTGACGAAGAAGAACGCGGCCGAGGCGTACGCCAACGACCCCAAGCTGGCCCCCCTCACCAAGTAGCACCGCCCGCCACCTTCGCCCGCCCCGTCAGGCTCTGCGGGGCGGGCGAGGTTTTACGCATACGACCGAGGAGACCTGCCCACGCCCGGCAGGGCTAGGTTGCTTGGCCGGCCGGAACCTGTCCTGTGGTTCGGTCGGAACCTGAACGCGTGGTCGGACACGATAGAGACCCGAGGCATCTCTGAAGTGATCGACAGCCACGACATCCTGGTCGTGCACGTCGACCAGCGGGGCCTCTTCAGCGGGCAACGGCAGGACGCCGAGGTCCTGGCCGGCATCTTCGACGGGGAGCAGAACCGGCTCGTCGTCCATGGGCATCCAGAGTGCGGGGACGCGCACGGCGCCGACAGGTGACTGGGGCGGTCAGCCGCGTCATCGCACGTCATAAAGCCGGCGACGTCGGCGATCGGCCCCGGGATACTGGTCGCCCATGGATGAGGTCGAAGTCGTCGTCGCCCATTCCGAGCGCGCGACGCTGCGCGTCGGTGACCTGTTCTTGAAGGTGGACGCCGATCAGGCGCGCATCGACGCCGAGGTCGAGGCGATGGCCCTGGTGCCGGTCCCCACTCCGCAGGTCCTGTGGCGCAAGCCCCACGTCCTCGCGATGGCCGCACTCCCGGGGACGACGCTCGGGCGCCTCGGCGGGCCGTCGACCGGGACGCCGGCAGCGTGGGCCGCGGCGGGCGCGGCCATCCGCAAGCTTCACGAAGCACCCCTGCCGCCCCGGACGGGCCGGGCCGGCCGGAGCCGCGTCGAACTGGCGGCGGAACTCGACGACGAGTGCGAGCGGCTCGTGACGAACGCCGTCCTGCCCCCCCGACCTGGTTCACCGCAACCGCCAGGTCGCCGAGGCCGCGCTCCGGCCCTGGACTGCGGCCTTCACCCACGGCGACCTGCAGATCGATCACGTCTTCGTCGACGGCGACGAGGTCACCGGCATCATCGACTGGTCCGAGGCCGGGCGGGGTGATGCCCTGTACGATCTCGCCACCTTCACTCTCGGACACGAGGAGCACCTCGACGACGTCATCGCCGGCTACGGCACCGACATCGACCTCCACGTCATCCGTGCCTGGTGGTCGTTGCGGAGCCTGCTGATAGTTCGCTGGCTGACCGAGCACGGCTTCGACCCCTTCGCACCGGGCTGCGAGGTAGACGTGCTGAGATCCCGGATGTGAGGCCACGCGGACCTGATCGCCCCCTCCCTGGCAGTGCTCGCGCGGCCGGTCAGCGCACTTCCGTCGACCAGGCGTGGCCATGCTCGCCCAGGCGGTCGGATGCTGCGACGAAGGCTTTCAGGAGGGCACGGTCGTCCCCTCGGCGGGTGGCCATGAAGATCCGGCTCATGGTGGGAGGTCCGTCGAGTTCGAGCCTTCGTGCGCCTGCGGGCAGCAGGGTCGTGACGCTATGGGGGGCGATACAGACGCCGAGGCCGGCCGCGACGAGCGTGATGATGGTGTGCCAGTCGGAGCACTCCTGCGCGATCCGGACGTCGAGGCCGGCGTTTCGCAGAGGCCGCGTGTTGGTGTCGAACGCCTGAGGTCCTGCCGAGCGCGGGAACAGGATCAGCGGATCTGCGGCCAGTTCCCTCACGTCCAGCCGGTCGCCCTTGGCCGCGGGGTGTTCAGCGGGGACGACCGCGACGAACCGTTCCGACGCCAAGAGGGAGAGGTCGATGTCGTCCCGCTCCTCGGCATCCCGGACGATGCCGACGTCGGCGGTGCCCCGTTCCAGGGCAGCGAGGACGTCGGTGGTGAAGCCGTCCCGCAGCTTGACCTGCACCTCGGGGCGGCGACGGGCGAATGCCCGCACATGCTCGCTGACGAGCGTGGCGGCCGAGGTGATGAAGGCGACGTCCAGTCGGCCGGCCTCGCCGCGGCCGACTCGCGCGGCCTCGTCGAGGTCGGCCGCCAAACGGTCCAGAAGGATGCGGGCTCTTGGCTGGAAAGTCGCTCCCGCCTCGGTCAGTTGGACGCTTCGAGAGGTTCGCAGGAACAGTTCGACGCCGACGATTTTCTCCAGCTGTCTGATCTGCTGGGACAGGGCAGGCTGGGCGATGTGCAGCCGCTGGGCCGCGCGGCCGAAGTGCAGTTCTTCTGCCAGGGCCAGAAAGTACCGCAGATGACGGAGTTCGATGCGGCGATCCATAACTCAATCTTATTGATCAGTGTCGGCGCCTGTATTGGACATATGAGTGAGCGGGATCGGAGGCTACAGGCAGCCACGCAGGAAAGGGAACCTTTCTCATGCCGCATGCCCCCGCCCCGACCACCGTCACTTCGATCGCCTCGCAGAGTGACGCCGACGCCTTCTACGCACTGAACGAGGAGTGGATTTCCCGGCTGTTCAGCCTGGAGGAGGCGGACCGGGCCGTTCTCAGCGACCCGTTCGGCCACATCGTGGCTGCGGGCGGCGACGTGCTCGTGGCACGCGCGCCAGGCAGCGGGACGGTACTCGGCTGCATCGCCCTACTGGCGCATCCGGACGCGGTGTTCGAGCTGGCGAAGATGGCCGTGGCTCCCGCAGCGCAGGGACGCGGCATCGGCCGCCGGCTCGTCGCCGCAGCCGTCGAGCGCGCCCACGCACTCGGGGCGAGGCGTCTGTTCCTCGGCACGAACTCGAAACTCGCGCCCGCTCTCCACCTCTACGAGGATGCGGGGTTCGTCAGAATCCCCCGCGACCGCCTCCCCGTGGCCGATTACTACGCCCGCGCCGACATCCTCATGGAACTGGCATGAGCTACCGGTGGGCCCCCGGGCTCACTGGCGCGCATCCTGCGACTCCTCCCAGCGCTGGTGCGCCGAGAGAACGTTCGTCCAGAGTTGTTCACGCCTCTGCGCAGCCATGGCGTGCAACTGCAGGCCGAACAGGTCAGCGAGCAGGTCGAACCACTCCGCGCGGCGAGTGACGGGCTCATGCCTGCGCGCACCGTCACCGATCCGGCTCAGCACCAGGCCACGAATGACGTCCGCTCCGGTCGCATCGCGGCGTTCGGCCATCGGGACCTGGACGAACCCCGACTCCGGCGACGTGGACAACCACCGGTGCTGCGCCTCGAAGTCAGCCGGGTGCGCGAGAGCCATGGTCCAGGTCATTCCGGTGAAGCCGCCGGCCGGGTCGTGAGTCAGGTGCCACTGCGCCCCGTCGGGAGTCTGTTCCAGACCGAGTACGAAGGGCGCCTGCTCGTGCCTGCCCTCGATCAACGGCAGCGGATCGTGCAGAGCATCGCCCAGCCCGTTGTCGACGTACCAGACACCGCCCGGATTCGTGTCGCTCGGCAACTGCTCGACCGTCAGCACGAGGTGATTCCCCATCACATCGGCACGGGGGCCCTCCGGGCCGTGCACTCCCCCGACGTGGCCGCGTACGACATAGCCGAGCGATGTGAGCAACAGGCCCAGTGCCCCGTTCATGTGATAGCAGTAGCCTCCTCGGCCACGCAGAGCGATGCGCGCCGCGGAGTCGTACGGGTCGATGTTCCAGGCTTCACCGGCCTGAATCCAGAGAGTCTCGTACGGAACGCGTTCAGCGTGACGCTGTACCAAAAGCCGCAGGGCCTCCACGGACGGTGGCGCCGGTTGGACGTCGAGACGCGCGAGGTAGGCGCGCCGCACATCCGGGTCCAAGGGACTGACCGAGTCGAACATGTCCCCATTATTTCTGAATGACCTGAATGCGGTAAACGCTCCTGACGTCAGATGGGCCCAGCGACGGGTCGGCACGGTGGCTGCGCCCCTTGAGTCCGGCTCTGGACCGCCGACGCGGGCCGGCCGAAGACGGCGCGCCTGCCGCGGCGGCTCAGCCCCGCGTCAGGCTGCGGCGGCGAGCCGGGTGCGCAGATTGTGGAACTGCCGGGTCTGCATGATGAAGTGGGCAGGTTCGCCCATGAACAGGTCGAACGGCCGCATGAGCAGCCGAGGACGGCTCTGGCCGCGGGTGCGGACCACCAGGCGGGTCATCCCGTCGGCGGTCGGCCGCAGATGGAAGCTCCAGACACCGCCCATGCGCGCGAGGGGACGGGCCTCCCAGTCCGGGTCGAAGGAGTGGCCGGAAGGCAGGCCGAGGTCGGAGCGCAGCACGAGGGTCCGGTTCGGCTCCAGGCGGGCCACCGTGAACCACGCCTGGCCGTCGCGCGTCGCCGGCAGTCGCTGCCCTTCCTGCAGGGTCTGCCACTGGGGCGCGATGTGACTGGCGCTGGGTTCTCCGAAGTGGTCCAGCAGGTCCCAGCTGTACCAGCCGGCGCGGTCTCCTCCCATCTGCACCAGCCAGGGCCAGACCTTCTCGGGTGGCGCAGGCAGGGTGGTGGCCATGGTCGAGGTGCCGTCGGCTTCGGGAATGAGTTCGTCGCCGGGGTAAGCGCAGTCGGCCTCGTCAGGTGTTGCGCCCCAGGTCAGCAGGCGCGGCCGGAACCGCAGTGCGTAGAGCGCCAGGGCGGCGGAGGCCACCGTGAAGGTGAGCAGACGGCTTTGCGATCGCCGCCGGCATGATTGCTGCTCGTTCATCGTGTCCTCCCTGGTCAATGGTCAGTGGGCTGGGTGCGCCAGGCCGTGGAGCCGCGCGGCAGGAGACTGGAGTCCGGTACGCGGACGGGCATGGACGGATCGCGCGCCGGCGGCCCTCCGCGGGGTGCGGGGCAGCGGCACGGCGGTCGTCGACGCGGCTGGCCGAGTGCCTGTCCGCACCGACGGCCGACGCCCCGAGCGACGCCCCTCGCCGTGAGCCCTGTCGCTTCATCCCTGCATACCGGGCGAGGAACGGCCGACGCGAGGGGCCGGTCGGCCCTGCTCCGGGTCCCAGCGTCCCGCGAGTTCTCTTGCTCCGCGGTTTCCACGGTCTGGGACCCTGCGGGCCGGCCCGCGTAATTCCCGCGATTCGGCAGGAGT
Organism: Streptomyces panaciradicis; assembly: GCF_023516615.1. Classification (GTDB taxonomy): domain Bacteria; phylum Actinomycetota; class Actinomycetes; order Streptomycetales; family Streptomycetaceae; genus Streptomyces; species Streptomyces panaciradicis. Next base: position 3,386 of record NZ_JAMGBF010000014.1, on the reverse strand, counting down.
GCGGAGATAGCCTCGGCGCTGTCATCGTCCGAAGGCAGAGGCAGAGGCAGTGGGGGTAGGGGTATGCAGGGGCAGGACTGGATCGAACGCGCGGAAGATCTGTTCGAGAAGGCGATGTTCGGCGGGGACGTTTCCGCGTTGGACCAGTCGGATGAGGTGCTGGACTCGGTAGAGGCGGCGCTTGCCATGGCGCGGGGCAAGGTGCTGCACGTGCGCTTCCTGAGCGACCGCGAAGAGAACCCGCAGGAACTGGCGCTGTTCGAGCGCGCGGCCGAGTTGTACGAGCGCCTCGGCGATGCTTCGGGTGAGGCGGACGCGTTGTTCTGGGTCGGCTGCTGGCATCAGGTGGTCAAGGGAAATGGTCTCGCCGGCCAGCCGTACTTCGAGCGGTCGTACGCGCTGGCGAAATCCGTCGACGACCGGATGACGATGTCCTATGCGACACGGCATCTTGCCTTCACCGACAAGGATGCGGGCCGCTTCGATCAGGCGCATGAGAGGTTGACCGAATCGGTGACCTTGCGCCGTGAGATCGGCTTCAGGCCCGGGGAAGCGGCGGGCCTGGTGGCACTGGCCTACCTCGCAGCCGAAACCGGCGACTCCGCGGCGGCGTTCCACCACCTTGACGAGGCGCAAGGGGTCGCCGAGCGCTGCGGTGCCAAGGCTGTGCTGGGATGGATCGAACAAGCCCGCACGCACATGCGTTCCTAGGCTCTGGTTGGGAGGTGCTGCCCACTGCGATGCATTGCGGACTGTGACCTCCCCTGTCGTCGGCATGGCGCTCGCCGGAGTCGGTTCTGCGGGACTTCGGCGGCCGGCCTCCTCTGGAGCCGACTCACATGGAGCCACGTCCTCCATTGGCGACGAACCGTCTCAGAGATCGTTCCCATAGCTCCAGAAGGTGCCATAGATCATCGGCCACCTTGTCGAGTTCCGGTTCGTCCAGCGAGGCGGCCCGTGCCCGGTGAACCGCCCCATCAGGGCCCAGCACGTACGACAAGCCGCCGCCGTTCGAGCCGATGACCAGGCCGTCGCTCTTCTGGTCTGCGCCCAGGTCGACAAGGCCATACTCCTGGAGCCGCAGCAGAACGCCACTTGCCGGGTACAGGAAGTAGCCGCTGTCGACGTCCGCCCAGGTGATGTCGCCGATGCTGTCGTACAAGGTGACCAAGTCGGCTGGCATGATGCTCACTTGGGCAAGCGCGTGAGCCGCCGCTTGATCGTCCCGGTCGGCCAGCCGAACCTCGTTGATGCCGGGGAAAAGCCGTGACGCGACTCGAACTCGTCTGCCATCGCCCTGAGGATCCCGGAGACTCTCTCTGCCCAGGAGGCCAGCCACGCGCGGGAAAGTCGGCGGTCACTCATGAGGCGGATCATGACACGAGCCACCGACAGCCGCGTCGACGCGGCCTGGTCTGCTGAGCGGAGGCGAGCAGACCACGGCCGCCCTGAAACAAGGTGCCCGCTGCGGAAGTTCCGATGGCGTACGGCCCGCAGGACCGACGCCGCGTCGGCCGCCTGGCCCTTCACCTCGCCACGTCGGGCTCAACTCAGCCTTCAGCGTTGACCAGGGCCATCAGTTCGACCTCAGTTGTCCCGGTTGGCAGACGCACGTCGAAGGTATAACCCGCGTCGCAGAACGTCAGGTCGAGGTGCACGGGTGTCAACTGGCGGAAGGTGATCGCCAACCAGATCGCGTCGTCCTCCCAGACGTCCATGTACAGGCAGGTACCGTCCTCGTGCAGGTATGCCTCACCTCGGCCGGTGTCCGTGTCGAACTCCCAGACGAGACTGCGGACTTCACTGCGATCTGACGGATCGATCTCGGCGTCGGCCCATCGATTGCGGATCACCTCGGTCAGCGCATCCCGATCGACGTGCCATCCGCCCGCATCTCCCTCGACCATCACCAAGAACGTCATGGCCATGGCCTATCAGATGCCTACGACACAGCGCTGATCGCGATCGTTGCCATGAGAACCGGCTCGCTGCCCGACACACCGCAAGCGAATGCGCCAAGTGCGGCGAGATGGGCGCCCGCGGCTCCCGCGGGTAACGGTCACACTGGTCGAGTCGCCGCCCCCACCCCGTACCGGCGGGCGGTAAGCCGACTCGCCCCAAAGCCAGGCTCAGGAGGTCGAAGCAACCGTGTGGACCGATGTCGTCGCGGCGCTGCCCGGCACGGCCGTCTTCCGGCCGCCCGTGTCTGAGTCGTCCCTGATCCGCTGCGCCACGGCCCTCGGCCATCCCCTGCCCGCGGACCTCGTCTCGCTGCTCCATGAGAGCGACGGCATCGAGGGTGAGTACGGAGACGGACTCGCCTGGCCGGCCGAGCGCATCGCCTCCGAGAACCTCGACCTGCGCGGCAAGACCGAGTTCGCCTCCCTGTACATGCCGTTCGATCCGCTGCTCTTCTTCGCGGACGCGGGGAACGGGGACCTGTTCGCGCTCCTCTCAAGGATCGACCGTCCCGATGTCTTCGTCTGGAACCACGAGGACGACAGTCGCACCTGGGTGGCACCGAGTCTGGCCAAGTACCTCGAGTGGCGGCTGACAGGGCAGATCGAGCTGTAAGCGCCCGGCTCGCCCCGGATGCGGGCTTGCACCCGACACCGTTCAAGCCTCGCAGGCGCGACGGTGGCCAGAGGGCATCCCGGACATAGCGATCGCGGCCTGTGGGCCGCTGCCTTAAGCGTGGTTTAAACGCGTATTAAACGTTCTTCGGACGCACCCGCTTCCTCAAGTAACTCCAGGTCAAAGCCATTTAGGGCTTTCCCTTCCGGTTGGCAGAGCCAATGATCGTGCGTATGGTCGTGGCTCGCCGGCGGCATCCCGGTGCGCAGCAAGAGAGCGCTCTCAGCCTCCACCAAGCGCTCCCTGCCCGTGCACCCCGACGGACCGCCCGCCGCCCGACGCCCAGCTTCCCCACAGACGAGGTGTGTTCCCGCATGGCAGCTCATCACGCTCGCCGCTGGTCGTACGGAGGGCTGGTGTTGCTGATCACCACCGCCCTCGCGTGCGCCGTCCTCTTCAACACCACCGGTCCGGCCGCCAACCGCGCGAACGCCGCCGCGGCGCAGACGTGGTCCGAGGACTTCAACGGCGCCGCGGGCAGCGCGCCCGACTCCTCGAAGTGGACCCTGGAGACGGGCGGCGGCGGCAACGGCAACCACGAGTTGCAGTACTACACGAACAGCACCGGCAACGCTGCTCTCGACGGCAACGGCAACCTGGTCATCACCGCCCGCAAGAACAGCGACCCGGGCCTTCAATGCTGGTACGGCACCTGCCAGTACACGTCGGCGCGGCTGAACACGGCGAAGACCTTCACCCAGAAGTACGGCCACTTCGAGTCCCGCATCAAGGTGCCGCGGGGCCAAGGCGTC
>NZ_JAMGBF010000139.1 GCF_023516615.1 Streptomyces panaciradicis | reverse complement strand
CGTTGCGGTATTCGGTCAGGTAGGCGTCGACCCGGTCGGCCACCCACAGCAGCGCCAACTCCCGCAGTGCCGTCAGGTTTCCGGGCCGGAAGTAGTTGGAGAGGGCCGCGTCGACCTTGTCCGGCTTGTAGATGTTGCCGTGCGCCATACGGCGGCGCAGCGCCTCCGGCGCCATGTCGACCAGCTCGATCTGGTCCGCGCGCCGTACGACCTCGTCCGGCACGGTCTCCTGCTGACGGATGCCGGTGATGGACTCGACGACGTCGCCGAGGGACTCCAGGTGCTGGATGTTGACGGTGGAGACGACGTCGATGCCGGCCGCGAGCAGTTCCTCGACGTCCTGCCAGCGCTTGGCGTTGCGGGAGCCGGGGATGTTGGTGTGCGGCAGCTCGTCGACCATAGCCACCTGGGGGCGCCGGGCGAGGACGGCGTCGATGTCCATCTCGGTGAACGTGGTGCCCCTGTACTCCAGTTCTTTGCGCGACACCTCTTCGAGGCCGTGCAGCATGACCTCGGTGCGTGGCCTGCCATGGTGCTCGACGAAAGCCACCACGCAGTCGGTGCCCCGTTCGATCCGGCGGTGGGCCTCGGAGAGCATGGCGTAGGTCTTGCCGACGCCGGGTGCGGCGCCGAGGTAGATCCGGAGTTTTCCGCGTGCCATGTCATCCCTCGAAGCGGTAGCCCATGCCGGGCTCGGTGATCAGGTAGCGGGGGTGCGCGGGGTCCGCCTCCAGCTTGCGGCGCAGCTGAGCCATGTACACGCGCAGGTAGTTGGTCTTGTTGGCCTGGGTGACGCCCCAGACCTCCTGGAGGAGTTGCTTCTGTGTGATCAGGCGGCCGGGGTTGGTCACCAGGATCTCCAGCAGATGCCACTCGGTCGGGGTCAGCCGCACATCCCGCCCGCCACGTACGACCTTTTTGGCGAACAGGTCGATGCTGAAGTCCCCGGTCTCGACGAGAGTCGTCTCCGGGACGAGCGGAATGTCCTCGGTGCGACGGACGGCGGCGCGCAGCCGGGCGAGGAGTTCGTTCATGTTGAACGGCTTGGTGACGTAGTCGTCCGCGCCGGCGTCGAGTGCAGCGACCTTCTCGTCGGAGCCCTGCCGCGCGGACAGGACCACGACCGGTACCCGCGTCCAGCCGCGCAGTGCTTTGATGATGTCGATGCCGTCCATGTCGGGCAGACCGAGGTCGAGCAGCACCGCGTCGGGCTGACGGGCAGCGGCCAGCCGCAGGGCCGTGGCCCCGTCGGGGGCCGCGTCGACGCCGTACTTGCGCGCCTGCAGGTTGATCACGAGGGCCCGCACGAGCTGCGGGTCGTCCTCGACCACCAACACCCTGGTCATGGGTGCGTGCCCTTCCTGTCGTGCGTCGGGCCGGACGGCACCGAACGCGAGGCAACCGGCTTCATGACGGCGGGAGTTGACGGACCAGGATCCAGAATGGCTCCCGGTCGCCAACTCCCGCGCATCTCGGTTAATCCCATCAGCTCTTTGCCACAAGTGCCTTGAGCGCGATGTTGAGTTCGAGGACGTTCACGCGGGGTTCGCCCATGAAGCCGAGCGTGCGGCCCTCGGTGTGGTCCTCGACCAGCTTCTCCACCGCCGCCACGGACAGGCCGTTCTTCGCGGCGACCCGGTGGACCTGGATGTCCGCGTACTGCGGGGAGATGTTCGGGTCCAGACCGGAGGCGGAGGAGGTGACCGCGTCGGCGGGGACCTCGGACGGCCTGACGGTGTAGCCGGGCACCGAGTTGTCCTTGACGACGGCCGCCTTGGCGTCCTTGACCTGCTGGATCAGGACCTTGCTGTCGGCCGACAGGTTCGTCGCGCCGGACAGCAGCAGCGTGTACTGCCTGTTGACGCTGTTGGCGCCGAGCCCATTGGCCGGGCGGCCCTGGAACCACTTCAGGTCCGGGTCCGGGGTCTGCTGCCCCTTCTTCAGCGGCAGGTTGTACGACTGCCCGATCAGGGACGAGCCGACGGCCTTGCCGTCCGCCTTGATCTCGGAGCCGTTCGCCTTGCCGTGGAACAGCGCCTGGGCCACGCCGGTGACGACGAGCGGGTAGATGACGCCGGTCACCAGGGTCAGCACGAGGAGGGCCCGCAGACCCGCCCCGAGCAACCGGAGTGTGCTGGATACGGAGTTGTTCATGGCGATCAGCCGATTCCGGGGATGAGGGAGATGAGCAGGTCGATGATCTTGATGCCGATGAACGGGGCGATCAGCCCGCCGATGCCGTAGATCGTGAGGTTGCGGCGCAGCATCTTGTCGGCGCTGACGGGCCGGTACTGCACGCCCTTCAGGGACAGCGGCACCAGCGCGATGATGATGAGCGCGTTGAAGATGACCGCGGACAGGATCGCGGAGTCGGGCGAGGACAGGCCCATGATGTTGAGCTTGTCCAGGCCCGGGTAGACGGCCGCGAACAGCGCCGGGATGATCGCGAAGTACTTCGCGACGTCGTTGGCGATGGAGAAGGTGGTCAACGCGCCGCGTGTGATGAGGAGTTGCTTGCCGATCTCGACGATCTCGATCAGCTTGGTCGGGTTGGAGTCGAGGTCGACCATGTTGCCGGCCTCCTTGGCGGCCGACGTGCCGGTGTTCATCGCCACGCCGACGTCCGCCTGGGCCAGCGCGGGCGCGTCGTTGGTGCCGTCACCGGTCATCGCGACCAGTTTTCCGCCGGCCTGCTCCCGCTTGATGAGGGCCATCTTGTCCTCGGGGGTGGCCTCGGCGAGGAAGTCGTCGACGCCCGCCTCGTCGGCGATCGCCTTGGCGGTCAGCGGGTTGTCGCCGGTGATCATGACGGTTTTGATGCCCATGCGGCGCAGTTCGTCGAACCGCTCGCGCATGCCGTCCTTGACGACGTCCTTGAGGTGGATGACACCCAGCACCCGGGCACCGCGGTGGTCCTTGACCGCGACCAGCAGCGGCGTGCCGCCCGCCTGCGAGATGGCGTTGGAGAGGGTGTCGGCGTCGTCGGCGACGGTGCCGCCCTCCTCCTTCACCCAGGCGATGACCGATCCGGTCGCTCCCTTGCGGATCTTGCGCCCGTCGACATCGACGCCCGACATACGGGTCTGGGCCGTGAAGGCGATCCACTCGGCGCCCGCGAGCTCGCCCTGGTGGCGCTCGCGCAGGCCGTACTTCTCCTTCGCCAGGACGACGATGGAGCGGCCCTCGGGGGTCTCGTCGGCCAGCGACGACAGCTGGGCGGCGTCGGCGACCTCGGCCTCGGTGGTGCCCGGGACGGGCACGAACTCGGACGCCTGACGGTTGCCGAGGGTGATGGTGCCGGTCTTGTCGAGCAACAGGGTGGAGACGTCACCCGCGGCCTCGACCGCGCGACCGGACATCGCCAGGACGTTGCGCTGGACCAGCCGGTCCATGCCCGCGATGCCGATCGCCGACAGGAGGGCACCGATCGTGGTCGGGATCAGGCAGACCAGGAGGGCGACCAGCACGACCATGGTCAGGTGCGTGCCCGCGTAGTTCGCGAACGGCGGCAGCGTGGCGCAGGCCAGCAGGAAGACGATGGTCAGCGAGGCGAGCAGGATGTTCAGCGCGATCTCGTTGGGGGTCTTCTGCCGGGCGGCGCCCTCGACCAGGTTGATCATCCGGTCGATGAAGGTCTCACCGGGCTTCGTTGTGATCTTGATGACGATCCGGTCGGACAGCACCTTCGTACCACCGGTCACCGCACTGCGGTCGCCGCCGGACTCCCGGATGACCGGGGCGGACTCACCGGTGATCGCCGACTCGTCGACCGATGCCACACCCTCGACGACATCGCCGTCACCGGGGATGACGTCGCCGGCCTCACAGACGACCAGGTCGCCGATCCTGAGGTCGGTGCCGGGTACTTGCTCCTCGGACTCCCCCACCAGCCGCCGCGCCACCGTGTCGGTCTTGGCCTTGCGCAGGGTGTCGGCCTGGGCCTTGCCACGGCCCTCGGCGACGGCTTCGGCGAGGTTGGCGAAGACGACGGTCAGCCACAGCCAGGCGCTGATGGTCCAGCCGAACCAGTCGCCCGGGTCCTTGAAGGAGAAGACCGTGGTCAGTGCGGAGCCGATCCACACGACGAACATCACGGGGGACTTGACCATCACCCGCGGATCGAGCTTGCGGAACGCCTCGGGCAGTGACTTCAGCAGCTGCTTGGGGTCGAAGAGGCCCGCTCCGACGCGTCCTTCGGCGGGCTTGTGCCCGGTGGGTAGGTCACTGTGCGGCGCCCGGGTCGGGGTGGCGGTGGACATGGAGTCCTCTGGCTTCTGTATACGGGTGGTCATGACGCCAGCCCCTCGGCCAGCGGGCCCAGCGCCAGGGCCGGGAAGTAGGTCAGACCGGTGATGATCAGGATCGCGCCCACCAGCAGGCCGGTGAACAGAGGTTTCTCGGTACGCAGGGTCCCCGCCGTGGCCGGCACCGGCTGCTGCTCACCCAACGAGCCGGCCAGGGCCAGCACGAACACCATGGGAAGGAAGCGTCCGAGGATCATGGCGAGTCCGGTCATGGTGTTGTACCAGTCGGTGTTGGCGTTCAGGCCCGCGAAGGCCGAGCCGTTGTTGTTGGACGCCGAGGTGAAGGCGTACAGCACCTCGGAGAAGCCGTGCGCACCGGAGTTGAGCATCGAGTGCGGCGGCGTGGGCAGGGCCATCGAGGCGGCGGTGAAGACCAGCACCAGCGCCGGGGTGATCAGGATGTAGCAGGCCGCGAGTTTGATCTCGCGTGAGCCGATCTTCTTGCCCAGGTACTCGGGTGTACGGCCGACCATCAGACCGGCGATGAACACCGCGATGACCGCCATGATCAGCATGCCGTACAGGCCGGAACCGGTGCCGCCGGGCGCGATCTCGCCCAGCTGCATGCCCAGGATCGTGATGCCGCCACCGAGTCCGGTGAACGAGGAGTGGAACGAGTCCACCGCCCCCGTCGAGGTGAGCGTGGTCGACACCGCGAAGATCGACGACGAGCCGATGCCGAAGCGGACCTCTTTGCCCTCCATCGCCCCGCCCGCTGCCTGCAGCGCCGACCCGTGGTGGGCGAACTCGGTCCACATCATCAGGGCGACGAAGCCGACCCAGATGCCGGCCATCGTGGCGAGGATCGCGTAGCCCTGCTTCACCGAGCCGACCATCACACCGAAGGTCCGCGTCAGCGAGAACGGGATCACCAGCAGCAGGAAGATCTCGAAGAGGTTGGTGAACGGCGTCGGATTCTCGAACGGGTGGGCGGAGTTGGCGTTGAAGTAGCCACCGCCGTTGGTGCCGAACTCCTTGATCGCCTCCTGCGAGGCGACCGCGCCGCCGTTCCACTGCTGCGAGCCGCCCATGAACTGGCCGACCTCGTGAATGCCGGAGAAGTTCTGGATCGCGCCGCATGCCACCAGCACGATCGCGGCGATCGCGGCGCCGGGCACCAGGATGCGGATCGTGCCGCGCACCAGGTCGGCCCAGAAGTTGCCCAGTTCACCGGTGCGCGAGCGCGCGAAGCCGCGCACCAGCGCCACCGCAACGGCGATGCCGACGGCCGCGGAGACGAAGTTCTGCACGGCCAGACCGGCGGTCTGCACGACGTGCCCCATGGTCTGCTCGCCGTAGTACGACTGCCAGTTGGTGTTGGTCACGAAGGACGCGGCCGTGTTGAACGACTGCGCCGGGTTGACCGAGGAGAAGTGCAGCGAACCGGGCAGGACGCCCTGGAGCCGCTGCAGCAGGTAGAGGAAGAGGACACTGACCGCGGAGAAGGCGAGGACGCCTCGCAGATACGCGGGCCAGCGCATCTCCGTGTCCGGGTTGGCGCCGATGCCCTTGTAGATCCACTTCTCGACCCGCAGATGCTTGTCGGAGGAGTAGACCTTGGCCATGTAGTTGCCAAGAGGGATGTAGGCGAGTGCCAGCGCGCCTATGAGGGCGAGCAGCTGGAGGATGCCTGCGAGGACGGGACCCATGTCGTGGCTCAGAACCTCTCCGGGAAGATCAGAGCGAGGACGAGATAACCCAGCAGGGCGACGGCCACGACGAGGCCGACGATGTTCTCGGCGGTCACAGCTTCGTCACCCCCTTGGCGACGAGAGCCACCAGCGCGAAGCACGCGATCGTGGCGGCGACGAAGGCCAGATCGGCCATCGTGAGCTCCTGGAGTGAGGTTCGGGAATCCGCGAGCGGATCGGACGATTAGAGGAAACCCCGTCTCTGGCCGGATTCGAGCGCCGTTGACGGGTCCCATACGGCGGCCCGCACCCCCTTGACGGAACTCTTACGGCACCTGATCCGACCCCGGGACAGAACCGGCTGTCGACCGTCGGACGATCACGAGAGCCGGAAGCGCAGTCGGCAGATCACCGCGTCCGTGTCGCGTCGCACTGCGTGCGCGACGACCGCGCCGTGCTGGTTCTGCAGCAGCCGCTGCCGCAGCCGCTCCGGCTCCGTCTCAGGAATCAGCACGGTGACCCGGGTGGCCGGCTCGGACGCGGCCACCTCGCGGACGTACGCCGCGATGGGGCGGCCCAGGCTGCGGCGCTCACACGCCAGCAGGACCAGCGGCACCCCAGGATCCCATGTGGCCCAGGCCCCCTCCAGGTCATGCATCTGGGCCCGGTCCTCGGGGTCGGGACAGCAGACGGTGACCGCCCGGACCTCGTCGCCCAGGGAGGAGGCCGCGGTCAGGGCCTCCGAGGTCAACCGGGAGAGCGACGACACCGGGACGATCACCAGCGAACGCTCACGGTGCGGCTGGCTCCGGTACGCGGCCCGGAGCCAGCCGCTCGCCGATCCGGCCGTAGGCACGGTGCACGGTCTCAAAGGCAACGACCAGCAGCGGAAGAGCGATCACTGTCAACCAGGCGCCCTCCTCGAACTTGGACGCCGTGACGACGACGGTCGCCACACCGGTGAGGGCCGCGCCGAAGCCATTGAGCAGTGCCTTGCCCCGCCGCCCGGGGCCGCGTTCCTCCCGCCAGTGCCGGACCATGCCGACCTGCGCGATGGTGAAACCCACGAAGACACCGATGGCGAACAGCGGCACCAGGGTGTTGGTGTCGCCACCCGAGAACACCAGCAGCGCGGCCGAGACCGCTGCCAGCGCGAGGACGCCGTGCCGGTGGACCTGGCGATCGGCCTTCAGGGCGAAGACGTGCGGGGCGTAGTTGTCCCGGGCCAGCAGCTTCAGCAGCACCGGCAGGCCACCGAAGGAGGTGTTGGCCGACAGCGCCAGCAGAATCATGGTGGCAAACTGGATAACCGTGCTTCGGCCGCACACCAGGGCTGAAGGGTGCGCGGCTGCCCCCAGGTTCCGTCCCCTTCCCGACCCTTCCGGCTGTTGCTTGCGGCTTCTTCGCGCTGAGGCAGCCGAACTTGACGGGCTCCTGACGGCCATTCTCACGGACTGCTTTCCCCCGTCCCCGCCCGGGCGACGCGCACGGTGGTCCGGGCACAAGGAACCGTCCGAATTTCGTCAGAGCCGTATCAAGGTGCGTGGATCGCGTTTCTCGGATCGCTAGCGTCGCAGTCATGGGACGCCGTGATGACGCATGCGGGGGACCGCTCGACGCACGTACGAACGGACCGGACGGCGCAAGGGAGGCCACGAACGACCGCGAGTGGACTCAGGAGTTGTGGAGCTCGGTCCGCTGCGCCGGCCTACTGCTCACTCTGCTGCTGCTGGTCGACTGGGGCTCGGGTCGGCTCGCCCTGTGGCGCACCGCGTTGTGGCTGGCCCTCGCCGGACTCCTCTTCGTGGTGCTGTATCCCGCCCGGGTGTCCGCCGGAGAGAACTGGCTGACCTCGCGCCGGCTCGTGCGGGAACACGGGGTACGCACGGACCTGCTGGTGTCCGTCCGCTACATGGACACCATCGCGCAACGGCTTTTGCTGCGGGACGCCCTGGGTGGCCGCGTCGAGATCGACCCCGAAGTCCTCGTACGCAACCCGCAGTTGTGGTACCGCCTCGATCAGGGCGCGCGCAAGGCCGCCTCGGACGGCTTGCTCCTGTGCGGCGCGACCGCCTTGCGACGCGTCTCCCGACGGGTGGACCAGGAGACCGCGCGCGCCGTGTTCAAGGCCTCCGGCCTGGAGTGAGTTCCGGGTCGGCTCAGCCTGCCGACCCCGCCGTGTCCAGGGCGGCCCCCGTCTGGTCGGCCAGGGTCGCCGCGACCAGCCGGGCCTGGAGCGGGGGTACGGGACCCGGCCCCGGGGTGAGCATGAAGCGCCCGATGTAGCGGGCGTTGGCGTGGACGCGATACTCGATCTCGCCCTCGGGCCAGCCAGCGGTGTCCACGTCCCACGAGCGCCTGCCCACCGTCACGCTTCCGTCGTTGTGCAGGCGGGCCGGCTGCCCGAGCAGGGTGCCGTACTGGAAACGGCAGGCGTCCAGGCCGAGCAGTTCGGTGAGTTCGCGGCGGACTTCGTCGACCACCGTGTCCGCGTCGAGGGTTGCGACGCGGTGGATGCGCGCGAGGTAGGCGGCGTCGGTGACCGTGATCACCTCCAGGCGTCGGGCGTGGGCCGCCAGTTGGGACACGATCAGACCTACCACCAGGAGCAGGACCGCCGTCTCGATGTCCCTGGAGGTGGTGATGTCGAAGGTCTCGTACGGCCGGGTGAGGAAGAAGTCGAACCAGGCTGCCGCCGACAAGGCGGCCACCACACCCGCCGTACGGCTGCCCAGAGCGGCCACCGCGACGACCACCACGACGAGAACGAGGGCGGCGTTGGTGTGCGAGACGCTCGTACGGAAGGGCACGAGCGCCAGGGCCACCACGAAGGGGGCGGCGACACCGGCCGCCAGGGCAAGCCGGTCGCGCAGCGGCCATGGTCGGCGTACAGCGCGGGCCCTTGCCTTGCGGTGCAGCGTCCAGTTGCCGGTCACGGTGCTCATCACGCACCTCCTGCGCTCTGCTCGGCCACTGTGGCGCTCAGGGTCTGTGCGGCGAACGGCAGTGCCACGACCATCGTAAGGCCGCCGCCGGGGGTGTCCTCGGCGCTGAGAGTGCCGTTCATGGCCTCGGTCAGACCGCGGGCGAGCGCCAGACCGAGGCCGAGGCCGCTGGAGTTGTCCGTGTCGCCGAGCCGTTGGAACGGCTCGAAGAGATGGTCGCGGCCCTCCGCGGGCAGGCCGGGTCCCCGGTCCACGACCCGCAGCTCCACCCGGCCCGCCAACGCGCTGGCGGTCACCAGCACCTTCTTCCCGGCCGGTGTGTGGCGGGCGGCGTTGCCGGCCAGGTTGGCGATCACCCGTTCCAGTAGCGGCGGGTCGGCCAGCACCGCCGGGATCTCCTCCACGTCCGCCACGTCCACGTCGGAGACGTCGGCGAGAGCCATCGGGAGGACCTCCTCCAGGGTGGTGGCCCGGAGGTTCAGCGTGAGGGCGCCCGCCTCCAGGCGACTGAGATCGAGAAGGTTCTCCACCAGGCGATTGAGCTTGGCCATGGACTCGTCGGCCGTGGCGAGCAGTTCGTCCCGGTCCTCGGCCGAGAACTCGACATCCCGGCTGCGCAGTGAGGTGACGGCGGCCCACCCCGCTGCGAGTGGGGTGCGCAGGTCGTGGCCGACGGCCCGCAGCAGCGCGGTACGCAGGCGGTCGGCGGCCTTGACCGGCTCCACCTCGGCTGCGGCCTCGGCGAGCCTGGCGCGCTCTACCGCCGATCCCACGTGCGCGGCGAACGCGGCCAGTACCCGCCTCTCGGACGACGACAGCGTGCGGCCCCGCAGCGCCAGCCAGGCGCCGGGGCCGGCAGGCACGGCCGTCACGCCCGCCTCGTCGGGCGGCTCGTCCACCAGCTCCGCCGATTCCATGGCGAAGGTCTCGCGGGTCCGCTCCAGCAGCGCCGGAATGGTCGCCTCGCCCCGCACGATGCTGCCGGCCAGGGACGACATGGTCTCGGCCTCGGCCGTTGCGCGGGCGGAGCGGCGCGACAGGCGCAGGGACCGGTCCACGACGGCGGCCACCGTCGCGGCCACCACAGCGAATACCGCCAGGGCGAGCAGGGCGTTCGGGTCGTCCAGCGTGAAGGCTCCTGTGGGCGGGATGAACCAGTAGTTGAGCAGCAGGGAGGCCGTCACTGAGGCGATCACTGCCGAGGCGACCCCGCCGATGCAGGCCACACCGACCACGGCGAGCAGGAACAGCAGGGCCTCACTGGTCAGGGTCAGCGTCCCGCGCAGCTGGGCGAGGACGACGGTGAGCAGCACCGGCAGCAGCAGACCGGTCACCGGGCCCGCGATCATCCGGGCCCTGGACAGAGTGCGGCGCCCTGACGGCAGGAGGGTGCCGCGTCCGGCTCGCTCGTGGGTGACCCGGTGGACGTCGATGTCACCGGACAGCTCGGTCACCGTCTCACCTGTACCGGGCCCGGTCAGGAACCGGGCCAGTCGGCCGCGGCGGCTGGTGCCGAGGACGAGCTGGGTGGCGTTCTCGGTGCGGGCGAACTCGACCAGCGCGGTGGCCACGTCGTCGCCGACCACCGAGTGGTAGCTGCCGCCGAGCTCCTCGACGAGTTTGCGCTGCCGGGTGAGGGAGGCGTGCGAGACGCCGTCTGCGAGCTTGTCGCTGCGGGCCACGTGCACGGCGAGCAGTTCCCCTCCCGCCGAGCGGTCGGCGATCCGGGCGGTCCGCCGGATCAGCGTGTCCCCCTCCGGCCCGCCGGTCAGCGCGACCACGACCCGCTCCCGGGTCTCCCACACCGCGCCGATCGCGTGCTGCGAGCGGTATTCCTGCAGTGCCTCGTCGACCCGGTCGGCCGTCCACAGAAGCGCCAGCTGCCGTAGTGCGGTCAGATTGCCGGGCCGGAAGTAGTTCGCGAGGGCTGCGTCGACCTTCTCGGGCGCGTAGATGTTGCCGTGCGCCATCCGCCGGCGCAGCCCCTCCGGGGGCATGTCCACCAGCTCGATCTGCCAGGCCCGCCGGACCACCTCGTCGGGCACCGTCTCGTGCTGGGGCACCCCGGTGATCTTCTCGACCACGTCGTTGAGGGACTCCAGGTGCTGGATGTTCAGCGCGGTGATCACGTCGATGCCCGCATCGAGCAGTTCCTCGATGTCCTGCCAGCGCTTGGGGTTGCGGCCCTCGCCGGGGACGTTGCTGTGCGCGATCTCGTCGACGATCGCCACCTGCGGGCGCCGGACGAGCAACGCAGCCAGGTCCATCTCCTCGAACCCTCCCCCGCGGTACACGCAGGACGCCCGGGAGACGGCCTCCAGACCGTCGAGCATCGCCTCGGTGTGCGGGCGCCCGTGGCACTCCGCGAACCCCACCACCACGTCCGCACCGCGGGCGGCCCGGCGCCGCCCCTCGTCGAGCATGCGGTAGGTCTTGCCGACTCCCGGGGCAGCCCCGAGGTAGACCTTCAGTCGTCCGGGCCGTACGTCACTCATCGCCGTGGCGCGCTCCGCTCACTGGATCAACTCCCCCGCCCTCAGGGGTCCCTCCATCCAAGGAAGCCCCTTCGCAGGCCGCTCGGGGCAGGTGTTAGCGCCTTCTTGGCGCCGCTCCCGGGGAACTTGACACTGTCTTGACGTGACCTGGCCCGATAGGGTGAGGGCAGGTGTGCCGGGAAGTCTGGTCGGCCGGGAACCACAGCGGTTCTCCGTTAGCCCCAGGGGGACGGCATGCGCAGCGTCGGTACGGTTCTCGCCCTCGTGGTTCTCGCCACGGTGGTCGCCACTTTCGCGCGCCGGTGGCGCATCCCCGCGCCCTCCCTGCTGGTCGTCGCAGGACTGGCGGTGGCACTCCTGCCCGGCACACCGCAGATCGAGATCAGCCCTGACATCATCGGTCTGGTCGTGCTGCCACCGCTGCTGTACGCCTCCGCGGAGGAGATGCCCTGGCGCGAGCTGCGGGCGGTATGGAAGCCGGTCGGGGTCCTCGCCATCGGGCTGGTGCTCGCCTCGGCCGCCGCCGTGAGCGCGGTCGCGGTGTGGGTCACGCCCCTGTCCTGGCAGATGGCATTCGTGCTGGGCGCGGTCCTGGCCAGCACCGATCCGGTGGCGGTCACCGCGCTGGGGCGGCGCCTGTCCCTGCCGCCGAGGGTACAGGTGCTCGTCCAGGCGGAGAGCCTGTTCAACGACGCCACCTCCCTGGTGCTGGTCCGGGTGGCGGCCGGCATCGCCGTGGCCTCCGCAGCCGCGAACTGGGGTGCGGCGGGCGGGCAGTTCCTGCTGCTGGCCGGTGGCGGCACCCTGATCGGCGCCGCCGTGGCCGCGGTGATCACGCTGATCCGGCGGCGTACCGAGGACCCGGTCCTGGAGACGGTGATCGCCCTGGTCACCCCGTATGCCGCCTACCTGCTGGCGGAGGCCGCACACACCTCCGGCGTGACCTCGTGCGTGGTCGCCGGTGTGGTCCTCGGCGGCCGCGGCGACCGGCTCACCAACGCCCGCATCCGCCTCCAGCTGCACGCCGTCTACGGCACGGTGGTCTTCCTGCTGGAGAGCGTGGTGTTCTCCCTCATTGGCCTGGCACTGCCCGCGGAGGTGCGGGCCCTGGCCGACGGCGACCGGGCCTGGCCGCTGTACGCCCTCGCCGTTGCCGGCACCCTGGTTGCCGTACGGCTGCTGTGGATCGCCCCGCTGTCGGCCGTCGTGCAGCACAAGGGCGCGCTCGGCCGGATGAACTGGCGGGTGCCGGTCGTCCTGACCTGGGCCGGCACCCGGGGCGTGATGCCCCTGGCCGCCGCACTGTCCATCCCGGTGGTCGCCAAAGACGGCACCGCGCTCGCGGACCGGCCGCTCGTCCTCGTGCTGACCACGTCGGTCGTGGTCGTCACCCTCGTCGTGCAGGGCTTCAGTCTCGCTCCGGTCGTCCGCCGCTCCGGCATCGCCCTGGAGCCCGCCCACACCGTGCGGGAGGAGGCCGAAGCCCGCTCCCGCCTCGCCCACGCCGGCCTGGCCCGCCTGGAGGAACTCGCCGAACTTGAGGCAGTACCCGACATCGTCCTCGACCGGTTGCGCCGGAGTCTGAACGCCCGTCTCGACGACGCACGCGAGCGTCTCGCCCACAACAGCGGCAATACCACGACCGCCGAGTCCACCGATCTGGTCTACCGCCAGCTGCGCCGCGACCTGATCGCCGTCGAGACGGCGGAGCTGCAGTCGCTGTACGACGCCCACCGCATCAGCGACACCACCCGCCGTCGGCTGCAACGCTCCCTCGACCTGGAGGAGACCCGGCTGGCCGGTGCCTAACGGAACTCGGCCGGCCTGGGCCGCAGTCCAAGGGTGGTGAGGATGATGGCCGACATCAAAAGACCTACTGCCCAGGTGAGTTCGGTGTTCACGTCCGCGCGTCCGGTCCCCACGGACGCCGTGAAGTGTTGCCCGTTGACGTCGGTCACCCGGTCCAGGGCCGTCATCCACGCCCCGAAGTGCGCGTTGGAGCGTTGGAGGTGTCCGGCTCCCCCGCCCGTGCAGAACTCGACCGCGTCCCTCTCCCTACCCGTCGCCGGCAGCGCATGGGTCCTACGGTCGCCGCGCTGATACACGTCGCACGCCCTCGGGCCTGATAGCCCGCGCCGGGCTCACCCACCTCGTGAAGCGGCCGGCGGTCGCCTCCGACGCCGCCCGCTTCCGCCTCCAGGCCGTGGCCGACCACCGCAACGACGACATCGACACCGCGATCGACATCCTCGACACCTGCATCCGCGCGGCCAGGCAGACCATCGCCTCTCCCCGCTGGCCTCGCCCGCATACCGGCGATCGAGCGGAGTCCTGTCAGAAGGGTCCGCTCGGTCGCTCTTGACGCAGCCTTAACGCGTCCGGAGCACGCTCCCGCGGGCCCATGCGTCACTCTCTGCATACGCTGGTGCCGCCGTACGTGTGATGGCCCGAGCCTCACGCTGAGCCGCACATCAGGAGAGCACGTCGATGGTCGCCACCGAACACCCGCCGCCGAGCCGTCTGCGGACGTGGATGCTGGAGGGCCTGTCCGACATGGGCAAGCAGGGCGGCCACACCGGCCCGCACGCCGCGCCCGAACCTCCGCACAAGGGCCAGCGCTGGTACCGGGTGATGTGCCTGACCGGCGTCGACTACTTCTCGACCCTCGGCTACCAGCCGGGCATCGCGGCCCTCGCCGCCGGCCTGCTCTCCCCGGTCGCCACCCTGGTACTCGTACTGGTCACCCTGGCGGGTGCGCTTCCGGTGTATCGCCGGGTCACCGAGGAGAGCCCGCACGGCGAGGGCTCCATCGCCATGCTGGAACGCCTGCTGTCGTTCTGGAAGGGCAAGCTCTTCGTCCTCACCCTGCTCGGCTTCGCCGCCACCGACTTCCTGATCACCATCACCCTGTCGGCCGCCGACGCCTCGACCCACCTCGTCGAGAACCCGCACCTGACCAGCACCCTGCACGGCCGGCAGATGCTGATCACGCTCGTCCTCGTCGCCCTGCTCGGCGCGGTCTTCCTCAAGGGCTTCCTGGAGGCCATCGGCGTCGCGGTCGCCTTGGTGGTGGCCTACCTCGCCCTCAACACCGTCGTCGTGGCCGTCGGCTTCTGGCACGTTGTCACCGCCGGGCACGTCGTCACC
>NZ_JAMGBF010000138.1 GCF_023516615.1 Streptomyces panaciradicis | reverse complement strand
GGACTTTCGACACACGCCCTAGTCACCTCGCGCCCGCAGTGACACCAGTGATCCTGCCGCGGCTCCCGCGCCCCCAGCCCTTACGCCCTCTCCACCAGCGTCATCAGCGTCGCCTCCGGCGGGCAGGCGAACCGTACCGGCGTGTAGCGGTTCGTCCCGCAGCCCGCCGACACGTGCAGATACGACGTACGGCCCTCCGACACATGCCGCGACAGGCCCTTGACCCGGTCGGTGTCCAGGTCGCAGTTGGTGACGAGGGCGCCGTAGAAGGGGATGCAGAGCTGGCCGCCGTGCGTGTGGCCGGCGAGGATCAGGGGGTACGCGTCGGCCGTGAAGGCGTCCAGCACGCGCAGGTACGGCGCGTGCACCACGCCCATCGAGAAGTCCGCCGCGTCCGACGGGCCGCCCGCCACCTGGGCGTACCGGTCGCGCTTGATGTGCGGGTCGTCCAGGCCCGTCAGCTCCAGCGCCATGCCGTCGATCTTCAGGGTGCCGCGCGTGTTGGTCAGGTTCAGCCAGCCCGCCGCGTCGAATGCGTCCCGCAGGTCCTCCCACGGGTTGTGGATCGCGCCGACGACCGGCGGGTTGCCGTTCAGGCCGTGCCGGCCCTGGACTTTCTCCAGCAGGTAGCGGGCGGGGTTGCGCGGCTTGGGGCCGTAGTAGTCGTTCGAGCCGAAGACGTACGCGCCCGGGAACTCCATCAGCGGGCCCAGCGCGTCCAGGACCTCCGGCACGCCCTCGGGGTCGGACAGGTTGTCGCCCGTGTTGATCACGAAGTCGGGGCGCAGGCCGGCCAGAGAGCGCAGCCAGCGCTGCTTCTTGCGCTGCCCGCCGACCATGTGGATGTCGGAGACCTGCAGCAGTCGCAGGGGGCGCATTCCGGCGGGCAGCACGGGGACGGTCACCCTCCGCAGACGGAAGGAGCGGGCTTCGAAGCCCGCCGCGTAGGCCACACCGGCGGCGCCGGCCGCCGCGATCCCCAGAGGTACTCCGTATCGAGCGCGCATACCTCCATCGTGTCAGACCGGCGAGGTGACTTGAGCCGCCCTCGTTCCCGCCTCCTCCTTGACCCCCGTTCCCGCCTCCACCTAAATGGGCGGGCGTCCGGCGTTGCGTACCTGCGACAATCGGACGCATGACCACCACGCTCAAGTCGAAGCTGCAGGAAGACCTCAACGCCGCGATCAAGGAGCGCGACGAGCTCCGCTCCTCGACGCTCCGGCTGACGCTCACCGCGATCACCAAGGAGGAGGTCGCGGGCAAGGAGAAGCGCGAGCTCTCCGACGACGAGGTCCTCAAGGTGATCACCAAGGAGGCGAAGAAGCGTCGTGAGGCGGCCGACGCCTTCGCGCAGGGTGGTCGTACCGAGTCGGCCGAGCGGGAGAAGGCGGAGGGCGAGCTTCTTGCCGCTTACCTGCCCAAGCAGCTCAGCGACGAGGAGCTGAACTCGATCGTGGCGGAGGCGGTCGCGGAGGCGAAGGCCTCGGGTGCCGAAGGGCCGCGTGCCATGGGCGCCGTCATGAAGATCGTCAACCCGAAGGTCGCGGGCCTGGCCGAGGGCGGCCGTGTCGCCGCGGTGGTGAAGAAGCTGCTGGCCGGCTGAGGGCTGCGCACCTGTACGCACGGCGGCCGCTTTCCCACCGGCAGGTGGGAAAGCGGCCGCCGTCTTACGTACCGACCGGTCCCGGCGTCAGCCGCGCCGCCCCCCGTTGCCGTTCCCGTTGGTCGTGCCCTGGAACAGGTTGTCCGGGATGGAGAAGGTGGGCGTGGGGAAGGTGGTCCCGCCGTTGTTGCCGCCGCCCGTGTTGCCTCCGTTGGTCAGGCCGCCGAAGATGCCGCCGTTCCCGTTGCCTCCGTTGCCGCCGTTCTTCCCGTCGCCGTTGCCCTTCCCCTTTTCCTTGGGGCCGTCGGGGATGTCGATCAGGTTGAAGGACTCGACGGGCTTGCCCTCCAGGGCGCCGGTCATGGCGTCCTTCCAGATCGGGCCGGGCGTGTCGGCGCCGTAGACGAGGTCGTGGTAGACGCCGCCGATGGTGATCTGCTTCATCTGGCGCTTGTGGGTCGGGTCGCCGACCCAGACCGCGCCCGCCATGTTCGGGGTGAAGCCCACGAACCAGGCGGCGTAGCGGTTGTCCGTCGTACCGGTCTTACCGGCGCTCGGGCGGTCGCTGAGGCCGGCCTGCTGACCGGTACCGTCCTCGACCACGCCCTTCAGCAGCGTGGTGACGGTGTCGGCGGTCTTCTCCGACATCGCCCGCGAGCAGGTCGACTTCGGCACCTGCAGCGACTTCGTCTTGTCGCCGATGCGCTGGCTGATGGACTCGATGGCGATCGGCGTGCAGTACATGCCGCGCGAGGCGAAGGTCGCGTACGCGTTCGCCATCGTCAGCGGCGACATCTCCTGGGTGCCGAGCGCGATCGAGGGGGCCTGCCGCATCTTGGCGCCGTCCGCGCGCTGCACGCCCATCTTCTTGGCCATGTCGACGACCGGGCAGATGCCGATGTCGCTGATCAGCTGCACGTAGTAGGTGTTGACCGACTTCGCGGTCGCCTGCTTCATGCTGTACGGGCCGTGCTCCGACTCGCTCTCGTTGCTGAGCTTGGTCGGGTTGTTCGGGTCGTCGCGCCACTGCCCGCCGTTGCAGATCGACACCGGGCTCGGGTAGTCCATCTCGTACGGCGAGGAGTACGACTGCGTCGCCGGCGTGCCGCCCTCGATGGCGGCCGCGGCCACGATCGGCTTGAACGTCGAACCGGGCTGGTAGCCCGCGCCGCCGCCCATGGACTGGTTGACCGACAGGTTGATCTGCGTCTCGTGCTTGCCGAAGCCGTACGGCCGCGACTGGCCCATCGCGAGGATCTTGCCGGTGCCGGGCTCGACGAGGGTGGCGGCGGTGGCCACGTCGTCGCTCTTGTAGACGTGGTCCTTGATCGAGGACTGCACCGACTCCTGGGCCTGCGGGTCGAGGGTGGTGCGGATCGTCAGGCCGCCCTGGTTCCAGACCTTGGCCCGGGCCTCCTTGGTCCGGCCGAAGATCGGGTCGTTGAGGAAGACCTCGCGGACGTAGTCGCAGAAGAAGCCCGCGCCCTTCACGGCGGTGATGCAGCCGTTCCTGGGCTGGCTGGGGTCGAGGCCCAGCGAGGTCTTCTTGGCCTTGTCGGCCTCCGCCTGGGAGATGTCCCCGAGGTCGGCCATGCGCTGCAGCACGGTGTTGCGGCGCTTGGTCGCCTCCGCCTCGTCGTTGACGGGGTCGTAGCGGCTCGGGGACTGCACGATGCCCGCGAGCAGCGCCGCCTGCTGGAGGCTGAGGTCCTTGGCGTGCCGGGAGAAGTAGCGCTGGGAGGCGGCCTCGACGCCGTAGGCCTGCTCGCCGAAGAACGTGATGTTCAGGTAGTTCTCGAGGATCTTCTTCTTGCCCAGCTCCTCCTCGACCTGGATCGCGTACTTCAGCTCCTTGATCTTGCGGCCGAGCGTCTGCTGGGTGGCCTCGGCGACCTTCGTCGGGTCGTCGCCGGCCTCCTCGATGAACACGTTCTTCACGTACTGCTGGGTGAGCGTCGAGGCGCCCTCGGAGACGCCGCCGCTCTGCGCGTTCTTGTTCAGCGCGCGCAGGATGCCCTTGAGGTCGACCGCTCCGTGCTGGTAGTACCGCGCGTCCTCGATCGCGACGATCGCCTTCTGCATGTACGGCGAGATGTCCTTGAGGGCGACGACCGTCCGGTCCCGCGAGTACACCGTGGCGATCTGGCCGCCGTCGGCGTCGAGGATCGTGGTGCGCTGGCTCAGCGGCGGGGTCTTGAGGTTGGCCGGGAGCTCGTCGAAGCTCTCCACCGATCCCTTGGCCGCGAGTCCGAGCGCGCCGACGGCGGGCAGTGCGATACCGGCCATGACGGCACCGGCGAGCACACTGACACCGAGGAACTTGGCGGCCTGCTGCGTGGGGGACAGGCCACCGCCCGAGCGCTTCTTTGGCATGAGGGCAGCCTACGTTCTCAATCGCCGGACACGCGTATATGCCTTGGCCTAAGCTGCTCTCAACTGTCACAGCAGTAGGGCCACGTATCAATACGTCCGGCGACCCCGAATCGTTCCGGAGGTTCCCCGACTTTCTGGTGGGGGCGTGTCCGAATCCGCCTTCTGTGTCACCCGGCGTCCGTTGTGACTCAGCGGAACTGTCCCGGATTGCCGGGAAGGTCACGCATGTTACCAGCTCACTCCCCCGGGTGATCTGCCGCTTACGCATAGTCCGTTCGGGCCATTCAAGATTGGGCCCGAAGGGGGTGTTGCGCTGTGCCCACCTTCCGTAACGTCCTCAACTGGCGGCGGTGAATATGCCGCTGCCGCCGTGGGGGAGCCTCGATTCGGGAGAGGACGGCGCCGGTATGGGCTGGGTAACCGACTGGAGTGCGCAGGCCGCCTGTCGCACTACCGATCCGGATGAACTGTTCGTTCAGGGAGCAGCGCAGAACAGGGCCAAGGCGGTGTGCACCGGATGTCCGGTACGCACCGAATGTCTGGCCGACGCGCTGGACAACCGCGTCGAGTTCGGCGTGTGGGGAGGCATGACGGAGCGCGAGCGCCGCGCACTGCTGCGCAGGCGGCCCACCGTGACCTCCTGGCGCCGGCTGCTGGAGACGGCGCGCGTGGAGTACGAGCGGGGGGTGGGCATCCTGCCGCTCGACGACGACGAGGTGTACGAGAACTACGCGGCGGTGAGCTGAGGGCACCCCTCGAGGAAGCGCCCGTCAGGAGCGCACCCTCGCCTCAGTCGACGATGGAGGACCA
>NZ_JAMGBF010000137.1 GCF_023516615.1 Streptomyces panaciradicis | reverse complement strand
CACCCTCGCCTCAGTCGACGATGGAGGACCATCAGTCGACGACGGGGGCTCAGTCGACGACGGGGGCTCAGTCGACGACGGAGTCGGGCAGCTCCGGCCGGTTGGCCGCGAGCCGGTCGCCGATGTCCCGCAGGCCCACGAGGTCGTGCACATCGCCGGGCAGCGCGGCCACTTCGGCCACCGCGACCTCGGGGTGGAGCGCCGTGAAGCGGTCACGCGTGCGCTGCTCGCGGGAGAGCAGTTGCATACGTTCCGCGTGCAGCCTCAGCAGGCCCGCGGCGAGACGGTCGACACCCTGGTCCTCATCGTCCGGACCGGGGGAGTTGGCCCCGGACGCCTCGGACTCGGCGGGCTCGGATGCGGGAGATTCTGAACTGCCGTACGTGTCGGGAGAGTTACGAAGTCCAGCTTTCCCGCCGTCCTGATCCACAATGCGGGACTCCACAAGATTTTCCGCGGCGGCGAGCGCGCGCTCGGCCGACAACCGGTCGGCGCCGCTGCCATGGACCCGGTTGAGCACCAGACCGGCGAGCGGCATGTCCTCGGCCGCCAGCCGTTCCACGAAGTAGGCGGCCTCGCGCAGCGCGTCCCGCT
Organism: Streptomyces panaciradicis; assembly: GCF_023516615.1. GTDB lineage: Bacteria > Actinomycetota > Actinomycetes > Streptomycetales > Streptomycetaceae > Streptomyces > Streptomyces panaciradicis. Next base: position 34,710 of record NZ_JAMGBF010000137.1, on the reverse strand, counting down.
CGGGGGCCGCCACCACCAGGAACGCCGTGCCCGGCGCCTGCAGCAGCTTGTACGTGGCGTCCGCGCGCGTGCGGAAGCCGCCGAACATCGAGTCCATGGCCGCCACGAACGTCTGGACGTCCTTCAGCAGCTGACCGCCGAGCACCTTGCCCAGCGCGCCGGTCATCATCGACATCCCGACGTTCAGGAACTTCATCCCCGCCCGGCCGCCGACCTTGGCCGGCGCGAGCAGGACGCGGATGAGCTTGCCGTCCAGGAAGGACCCGAGCCGCTTCGGGGCGTCCAGGAAGTCCAGCGCCGAACGGGAGGGCGGGGTGTCGACGACGATCAGGTCCCACTCGTCGCGTGCCCGCAACTGCCCCAGCTTCTCCATCGCCATGTACTCCTGCGTGCCGGCGAAGCCCGCGGAGAGCGACTGGTAGAAGGGGTTCGACAGGATCGCGGCCGCCCGCTCGCCGTCCGCGTGCGCCTCGACGATCTCGTCGAAGGTGCGCTTCATGTCCAGCATCATGGCGTGCAGTTCGCCCTCGCCCTCCACGCCCTTGACCCGGCGCGGGGTGTTGTCCAGGGAGTCGATGCCCATGGACTGGGCGAGCCGGCGGGCCGGGTCGATGGTCAGCACGACCACCTTCCGGCCGCGTTCGGCGGCCCTGAGCCCGAGCGCGGCGGCCGTCGTGGTCTTGCCCACCCCGCCCGAGCCGCAGCACACCACGATCCGCGTCCCCGGGTCGTCGAGCAACGGGTCGACGTCGAGGACGCGCGCGGCGGAGAGGCGGTGCTGGCGCGGGCTCTCCTGGGCGCCTGCCGGGTCCGGACTCATGACATCCCCTGCTTCCGCATCGTGCTCCCGCCGGTGCGCTCGCGCATCGTGCTCCGGCTCATGACAGGCCCTGCTCGCGCAGCTCGGCGGCCAGCTCGTACAGCCCCGCGAGGTCCATGCCCTCGGCGAGCAGCGGCAGTTCGTGCAGCGGCAGGCCCGTCTCGGCGAGCACCGAGCGCTGCTCGTGCTCCAGCGTGTACCGCTCGGCGTACTCCTCGGCCTGCCGCAGCAGCGGGTCCACCAGCTTCTCGGCGTTCCCGCCGCGGCGCGCGCCGCCCAGCCCCGCCGCCGACAGTGCCTTCGCGACAGTGGAACGCGGCACGCTCCGTACGAGTTCCAGGTCGGCCCCGTCCAACACCTCGGGCCGCACCATGTTGACGACGATCCGGCCCACCGGGAGCCGCGCGGCGCGCAGTTCGGCGATCCCGTCCACGGTCTCCTGGACGGGCATCTCCTCCAGCAGCGTCACCAGGTGCACGGCCGTCTCCGCCGACTTCAGCACCCGCATCACGGCCTGCGCCTGATTGTGTATCGGCCCTATCTTCGCCAGGCCCGCCACCTCGTCGTTGACGTTCAGGAAACGGGTGATGCGGCCCGTGGGCGGCGCGTCCATGACGATGTAGTCGTAGACGAACCGGCCGCTCTTGTCCCGCCGGCGCACGGCCTCGCAGGCCTTGCCGGTCAGGAGCACGTCCCTGAGGCCCGGCGCGATGGTGGTGGCGAAGTCGATGGCGCCGAGTTTCTTCAACGCTCTTCCGGCACCTCCGAGTTTGTAGAACATCTGGAGGTAGTCCAAAAGGGCCAGTTCTGGATCGATGGCGAGGGCATACACCTCCCCGCCCCCTGGAGCGACGGCGATCTTCCGCTCCTCGTAGGGCAGCGCTTCGGTCTCGAAGAGCTGCGCGATGCCCTGGCGCCCCTCGACCTCGACGAGAAGCGTCCGCTTCCCCTCGGTCGCGAGGGCCAGCGCGAGAGCGGCGGCGACCGTGGTCTTTCCGGTCCCGCCCTTGCCGCTGACGACCTGGAGCCTGCTCACGTATTCGAGCCTAACCAGTCGCCGTGCGGATCACGCGGCGGCCTGTGGACAACGCGACGGCGGACGGTGGCCGGGCAACGGCTAGAGTCGGCCACATGACCAAGTGGGAATACGCAACCGTCCCCCTGCTCGTCCACGCCACGAAGCAGATTCTGGACACCTGGGGCGAGGACGGCTGGGAGCTCGTCCAGGTCGTGCCCGGGCCGAACAACCCCGAGCAGCTGGTGGCCTACCTGAAGCGGGAGAAGCAGTGATGGGCGCCGTCGAGGCCCGGCTGGCCGAACTCGGTCTCAGGCTGCCGGAGGTCGTCCCGCCGCTCGCCGCCTACCAGCCGGCCGTCCAGTCGGGCGCGTACGTCTACACCTCCGGCCAGCTCCCGATGGTCGAGGGCAAGCTTCCGGTCACCGGCAAGGTCGGCGCCGAGGTCACGGCCGAGGAGGCCAAGGAGCTCGCCCGCACCTGCGCGCTGAACGCCCTGGCCGCCGTGAAGTCGGTCGCCGGTGACCTGGACCGCATCGCGCGCGTGGTGAAGGTCGTCGGCTTCGTCGCCTCGGCGGCGGACTTCACCGGCCAGCCCGGCGTGATCAACGGCGCCAGCGAGCTGCTCGGCGAGGTCCTCGGCGACAAGGGCGTGCACGCGCGCAGCGCGGTCGGCGTGGCGGTGCTCCCGCTGGACGCGCCCGTGGAGGTCGAGGTCCAGGTCGAGCTGGTCCCGTAGCCACCGCATTAAGCCCGTGACCACCGCTCTGATCCCGTGACCACCGCTTTGATCCCGTGACCACCGCTCTGGTCCAGTGACCACCGCTCTGACCTCGGGGACCTCTCGAACATTCGCGCACCACGGGATAGCCTCCGGCCATGGCGAATGGGCAGTGGTTTCCGCAGGACTGGCCGGACCGCATCCGCGCGCTCGCGGAGGGCACGCTCACCCCGGTGGTCCCCAAGCGGGCGGCCACCGTCATGCTCCTGAAGGACACCGGCAGCGGTCCGGTCGTGCACATGCTGCGCAGACGCGCCTCCATGGCTTTTGCCGGAGGCGCGTACGCCTATCCGGGCGGGGGCGTCGACCCGCGCGACGACGAGCACCACGTGCGCTGGGCGGGCCCCACGCGCGCGTGGTGGGCCGAGCGGCTCGGCGTCGACGAGCGGGCGGCCCAGGCCATCGTGTGCGCGGCCGTCCGGGAGACGTACGAGGAGGCGGGCGTCCTGCTCGCCGGGCCGACCGCCGACTCCGTGGTGGGCGACACCACGGGCGAGGACTGGGAGGCGGACCGCGCGGCCCTGGTCGCCCGTGACTTCTCCTTCGCCGAGTTCCTCGACCGCCGCGGCCTGGTGCTGCGCTCGGACCTGCTCGGCGCCTGGGCGCGCTGGATCACCCCGGAGTTCGAGGCCCGCCGCTACGACACCTTCTTCTTCGTCGCCGCCCTCCCGCACGGCCAGCGCACCCGCAACGCCTCCACGGAGGCCGACCGCACGGTGTGGATCCGGCCCCAGGACGCGGCCGAGGGCTACGACAAGGGCGAGCTGCTGATGATGCCGCCCACCATCGCCACCCTGCGCGCGCTCGCCCCGTACGGCACGGCCGCCGACGCGCTCGCCGCCGCCCCGGGGCAGGACATGACCGCCGTACTGGCACAGGCCCGTCTGGAGGACGGCCGGATCGTGCTGACCTGGCCCGGGCACGACGAGTTCACCAAGCGCATCCCGACCGACCTTCCGACCGGTGGAGCCTGAGCATGACCGACGCGAGCACCCTCCCCGGCCGGCCCAGGGGCGTGGTCGTCAGCGGCCCGGCCACGTCCCGGGCCGTCAACGTCCTGGCCCCCAACGCCTCGGTGATGACCCTCGACGGCACCAACACCTGGATCCTCGCCGAACCGGACTCCGACCTGGCGGTCGTCGTCGACCCCGGCCCGCTGGACGAGGGCCACCTGCGCACGGTCGTCGACACGGCCGAGGCGGCCGGCAAGCGCATCGCGCTCACCCTCCTCACCCATGGCCACCCCGACCACGCGGAGGGCGCCTCCCGCTTCGCCGAGCTGACCGCCACGCGCGTGCGTGCGCTGGACCCGGCGCTGCGGCTGGGCGACGAGGGCCTCGCGGCCGGCGACGTGGTCGCCGTCGGCGGACTGGAGCTCAGGGTCGTCCCCACCCCGGGCCACACCTCGGACTCCCTATGCTTCCACCTGCCGGCCGACCGGGCCGTCCTGACCGGCGACACCGTCCTGGGACGCGGTACGACGGTCGTGGCGCACCCCGACGGCCGCCTGGGCGACTACCTGGACTCGCTGCGCCGGCTGCGCTCCCTGACGGTCGACGACGGCGTCCACACCGTCCTGCCGGGCCACGGGCCCGTCCTGGAGGACGCCCAAGGGGCCGTGGAGTTCTACCTGGCCCACCGCGCCCACCGCCTCGCCCAGGTCGAGACGGCGGTCGAGAACGGCTACCGCGCCCCCACCCAGGTCGTCGCCCACGTCTACGCCGACGTGGACCGCTCCCTGTGGCCCGCCGCCGAGCTGTCGGTACGGGCACAGATGGACTACCTGGAAGAGCACGGCCTGATCTAGCCGACGGCCACACACAGCCGTTCCGGCGCTTACGAACGTGGGCGCACTGAAACACCCGTTCCGGCGTCGGCGGACGCGCGCGCAAAGACAGCCCGTCCGGCGTCGGCGGACGTGCGCGCAAAGACAGCCCGTCCGGCGTTTGAGGACGAGGCCGTTCAGGCCGAACGGGGGCCTGGGGGCGGAGCCCCCAGCACCTCGGCCCAGCCCGGACCAGCGTCAGCGAGACCGCTTCGCCAGCCGCTCCACGTCCAGCAGAATCACCGCACGCGCCTCCAGACGGAGCCACCCCCGCTGCGCGAAGTCGGCCAGCGCCTTGTTGACCGTCTCCCGGGACGCGCCGACCAGCTGGGCCAGCTCCTCCTGGGTGAGGTCGTGCACGACGTGGATGCCCTCCTCGGACTGCACGCCGAAGCGGCGCGAGAGGTCCAGCAGGGCGCGGGCGACCCGGCCGGGGACGTCCGAGAAGACCAGGTCGGACATCTGGTCGTTGGTCTTGCGCAGCCGCCGCGCGACGGCGCGCAGCAGGGCGCCGGCCACCTCCGGGCGGACGTTCAGCCAGGGCTGGAGGTCGCCGTGGCCGAGGCCCAGCAGCTTGACCTCGGTCAGCGCGGTGGCCGTGGCGGTGCGCGGGCCCGGGTCGAACAGCGACAGCTCGCCGATCAGTTCGCCGGGGCCGACGACGGCGAGCATGTTCTCGCGGCCGTCGGGGGAGGTGCGGTGCAGCTTGACCTTGCCCTCGGTGACCACGTAGAGCCGATCACCGGGGTCGCCCTCGTGGAAGAGCGAGTCGCCGCGCGCGAGGGTCACCTCACTCATGGAGGCGCGGAGCTCCGCGGCCTGCTCGTCGTCGAGCGCCGCGAAGAGCGGGTTCCGCCGCAGAACGTCGTCCACGAGTTATCTCCTTGTCGACCTGCTCAGGGGATCTTGCTCCCCCTTGGTACCAGGGGACCGTGTTCCCCATCTTGCCGGACGGTCCAAACAGTGTGATCTGTCACAAGGATGCCGCACTGGTGTCCCCAGGTAAGCGGCAGGGGTCCAATTGGGGGCCGATCCTCTGGGTCCGGGGCGGATGTCAGTGCCGGGCTCTAGGCTGGCCGGGTGTCCAAATCGCCGGTGAGAGCACAGGCCAAGGGGGCTGCGCGGGTGGCTGCACGTCGTGATTCCGCTGTGGGCGAACAGAACCCCGGCGGCGGAAGGAAACCGGCAAAAGAGACAGGGAATGTGGCGGGCGGGAAGGCTGTGGCGAAGAAGGTGACCGCGAGGAAGACGGCTGCGAAAAAGCCGACGGGGAACCAGACGGCCGTGAAGAAGACCGCCGCCGCCAAGCCGACCGCCGCCGAGAAGACCGCAAAGACCGCGGACAGGACCGCCGCCGAGAAGCCCGCCGCCGAGAAGCCCGCCGCCGTGAAGAAAGCACCCGTCAGGAAAGCCCCACCCGTCAAAAAGCCCACCGTCGCCCCGAAGAAGGCCGCCGCGGCCGTCAAGGGCGCCCCCGCCGCCAAGCCCGTCGCGGCGCCGCCCAAGGGCGAGTCCCCGACCGCGCTCGTGCGCCGCGCCCGCCGCATCAACCGCGAACTCGCCGAGGTCTACCCGTACGCCCACCCGGAGTTGGACTTCGAGAACCCCTTCCAGCTCGTCGTCGCCACGGTCCTGTCCGCCCAGACGACCGACCTGAGGGTCAATCAGACGACCCCGGCGCTCTTCGCCAAGTACCCCACCCCCGAGGATTTGGCCGCCGCCAACCCTGAGGAGGTCGAGGAGATCCTGCGCCCCACCGGGTTCTTCCGGGCCAAGACCAAGTCGGTGATAGGGCTGTCGAAGGCGCTGGTGGAGCAGTTCGGCGGTGAGGTCCCCGGCAAGTTGGAGGACCTCGTCAAACTGCCCGGCGTCGGCCGCAAGACCGCCTTCGTCGTGCTCGGCAACGCCTTCGGCCGCCCCGGCATCACCGTGGACACGCACTTCCAGCGGCTGGTGCGGCGCTGGCAGTGGACCGCGGAGACCGACCCGGACAAGATCGAGGCCGCCGTGGGGGCGCTCTTCCCGAAGAGCGACTGGACGGACCTCTCGCACCACGTCATCTGGCACGGCCGCCGCATCTGCCACGCTCGCAAGCCCGCCTGCGGCGCCTGCCCCATCGCCCCGCTCTGCCCGGCCTACGGCGAGGGGGAGACCGACCCCGAGAAGGCGAAGAAGCTCCTGAAGTACGAGAAGGGCGGCTTCCCGGGCCAGCGTCTCAACCCGCCGCAGGCCTACCTGGACGCCGGCGGCAGGGCGGCTCCGCCGCTGGGCGCCGCATGACGGACCGGACACACCGGCGCGAGGAACGATCAAGGGCCTGCCGGGCGTTGGAACGGGCAGGACGACGGGGGTGGCGATGACACGAGCGAGCGACACGCAGGGCGGGCCGGTGACACTCAGCAAGGAGGGCCTGCCCGACTGGCTCGGCCCGGTGGTGCGGGCGGTGGAGACGGTGCAGCCGCTGCAGCTGAGCCGCTTCCTGCCGCCCGAGGACGGGGCGGGCCGGCAGTCGGCAGTGCTCGTGCTGTTCGGTGAGGGCGAGCGCGGTCCGGAGCTGCTGCTCATGGAGCGGGCGGGGTCCCTCAGGTCGCACGCGGGACAGCCCTCCTTCCCCGGCGGCGCCCTCGACCCCGAGGACGGCGACCCGCACGCCGACGGGCCCCTGCGGGCCGCTCTGCGCGAGGCCGAGGAGGAGACCGGGCTCGACCCGTCCGGCGTGCAGCTCTTCGGCGTGCTGCCGAAGCTGTACATCCCGGTCAGCGGTTTCGTGGTGACCCCGGTGATGGGGTGGTGGCGCGAGCCGAGCCCGGTCGCCGCGGTCGATCCGAACGAGACGGCGAGGGTCTTCACCGTCCCCGTGGCGGATCTCACGGACCCGGACAACCGTGCCACCACGGTGCACCCCAGCGGGCACCGAGGTCCGGCATTCCTGGTCGAATCGGCCCTCGTATGGGGCTTCACGGCCGGGATCATCGACCGTCTGCTGCACTACTCCGGCTGGGAGCGCCCCTGGGACCGGGAGAAGCAGGTCCCGCTCGACTGGCGGTCATGACAGGGTGTCCACCGTGAATGTGCTGGACATCCTGTTGCTGGTCGCCGCCGTGTGGTTCGCGATCGTCGGCTATCGCCAGGGCTTCGTCGTCGGCATCCTGTCGGTGATCGGCTTCCTGGGCGGCGGTCTCGTCGCGGTCTACACACTGCCCGTCATCTGGGACGCGATGACCGACAACGCCGAGGTGAGCACCACCGCCGCCGTGGTCGCGGTCGTCGTCGTGATCGTCTGCGCCTCGGTCGGCCAGGCACTCACCACCCACCTCGGCAACAAGCTGCGCCGGTACATCACCTGGTCCCCGGCCCGCGCCCTGGACGCCACCGGCGGCGCCCTCGTCAACGTCGTCGCGATGCTCCTGGTGGCCTGGCTGATCGGCTCCGCCCTGGCCGGCACGACCCTGCCGACGCTCGGCAAGGAGGTGCGCAGCTCCAAGGTGCTCCTCGGGGTCTCCCGGGCGCTGCCGACCCAGGCCGACACCTGGTTCGCCGACTTCTCCTCGGTCCTCGCGCAGAACGGCTTCCCGCAGGTCTTCAGCCCGTTCTCGAACGAGCCGATCACCGACGTCCGGCCCCCCGACCCGGCCCTGGCCAACAGCTCCGTGGCCACGCGCGCGAAGAAGTCCATCGTCAAGGTCATGGGCACCGCCACGAGCTGCGGCAAGGTCCTGGAGGGCTCCGGCTTCGTCTTCGGCGACCGCCGCGTCATGACCAACGCGCACGTGGTCGGCGGCGTCGACGAGCCCACCGTCCAGATAGGCGGCGAGGGCCGGAAGTACGACGCCACGGTCGTCCTCTACGACTGGCACCGCGACATCGCCGTACTGGACGTGCCCGGCCTCAAGGCGCCCGCCCTGAAGTTCTCGGCCGCCGACGCCAGGAGCGGCGACGGCGCGATCATCGCGGGCTTCCCCGAGAACGGCTCGTACGACGTCCGCGCCGCACGCGTGCGGGGACGCATCCCGGCCAACGGCCCGGACATCTACCACCGCGGCACCGTGCGCCGGGACGTGTACTCGCTGTACGCGACCGTCCGCCAGGGCAACTCCGGCGGACCGCTGCTCACCCCCCAGGGGGAGGTGTACGGCGTGGTGTTCGCCAAGTCCCTCGACGACGCCGACACCGGCTACGCGCTCACCGCGGACGAGATCCAGCCGGACATCACCCAGGGGCGCAGCGCGAACCAGCAGGTCGACAGCGACAGTTGCGCGCTGTAGACGTCGTACGGGAACCCGCTTGAAGGAAGGGGCGTCAGCCGCGCGGGTGACGCAGGCGTACCGAGACCCAGCGGGCCCGGCGGCGCAGGATGCGCGGAATGCCCACCCGGAGGTCCGTACCCTGCATCTGCGGGGTGCCTCCTCGCTGGTGGGTGCTCAGGCCGATGGCCGAGCGGCGATTGCGAACTGCGTCACTGTAGTCGTGCGTCCAGCCCATACCCGGACGTCTGCCCCCGCCCCAAGGTCGATAACCGCCCCCACGGCCCCCAATTGGCCTATGCGCCAGGCAATTGGCTGTTCGTAGGACAGGTGTTCAGGTCCGGATACCGGGCGCGAGGGAACGGTCACCGATCGGGCTCGGGATCCTTGAGCCAGTTGATCAGTTCGGTCGAGAAGGCGGCGGGATCCTCCTCGTGCGGGAAGTGCCCGAGCCCGTCGAACAGCCGCCAGCGGTAGGGCGCTTCGACGTACTCGCCGGAGCCGGCCGCGCTGCGCGTGCGCATCACCGGGTCGAGTGAGCCGTGCAGATGCAGGGTCGGCACCCGCAGCGGCCGCTTCATCCGGCGGTTGAACTGGATGCCGTCCGGCCGGGCCAGGGAGCGCACCATCCAGCGGTACGGCTCCACCGAGCAGTGGGCCGTGGACGGGATGCACATCGCGCGCCGGTAGGTGTCGAGGGTCTCCTCGTCCGGCTGGTGGGGGCCGGACCACTCCCGGAGCAGCTCGGCCACCTGTGCCCCGTCGTCGGCGGTGAGCTGCCGCTCGGGGAGCCAGGGGCGCTGGAACCCCCAGATGTAGGACCCGGCGCGCGTCTGCTTGACGTCGGTGAGCATCGCCGAGCGCCAGCGCCGGGGGTGCGGCATGGAGGTGACGGCGAGCCGCCGTACCAGCTTCGGGCGCATCACCGCGGCCGTCCACGCCAGGTATCCGCCCAGGTCGTGGCCGACCAGCGCGGCGTCCGGCTCCCCGAGGGAGCGGACGACGCCGGTGATGTCGAGGACGAGGTTCGTCGGGTCGTACCCGCGCGGGGTGCGGTCGCTGCCGCCGACGCCCCGCAGGTCCATGGCGACGGCCCGGAAGCCCGCGTCGGCCAGCGCGGTCAGCTGGTGCCGCCAGGTCCACCAGAACTGCGGGAAGCCGTGCAGCAGCAGCACCAGCGGGCCGTCTCCGGCCTCGGCGATGTGGAAGCGGGCGCCGTTGGCGGCGACGTCGCGATGCGTCACCTTCGTCCCGTCGGGGAGGGCGTCCGGCCGTACGACCGAGGTGGGTTGCGCCGATGGTGTGGCGGGATCCGTCATGAGGACGAGCGTGCCACAGCCTCGATGGCCGCGGGGGCGCGGTCCTCGATCGCCGCGGGCTCCGGCCGCGGGTGCGGCTTGGCCTTCTGCAGGACGCCCGCGGTCTCCTTCATGGACGCGGCGACCTTCTGCGGGCCCTGGCTCTTCTTCGCCTTCTTGGCGAAGACCACGCCGACGAGCGCGAGCACGGCCGCGACCAGCACGTTCGCCGCGAACGACAGCAGGAAGCAGACCGCGAGGTTCCAGTCGCTCCAGGTGCGGATACCGTACGCCAGCGCGAAGTTGAGCATCGGCAGCGAGAACACCAGCACCGCGCCGGCCCCGGTGAACGCGCCGCCGCTCGTCGCGCCGCGCTTGACGTCCTGCTTGAGCTGCGCCTTGGCCAGCGCGATCTCGTCGTGCACCAGCGCCGACATTTCGGTCGTCGCCGAGGCGAACAGCTGGCCGATGCTGCGTTCGGCGCCGACCGGGCTGCCGTCGGGTGCGCTCATCGCGATCTCCCTTTTCTGCCTACCGTCTGTGTCCACGGAACTTTTGTACCGTCCCGTCAGATCATGCCGGACGGCCGTCCTCATCGCCTGCCCCGCCCGGCACTTGGGCAACCGCGCGTCGCTCGGCGGCCTTCTCCTCCGCGATCCGGCGGTGCTCGGCGGCCTTGTTCTCGTAGATCGCCGCCATTCGCAGGTGGTACGCCGGGTCGTCCTCCTCGTAGACGTCCGGGATGCCGTCGGCGTCGTCGTCCCGCTCCTCGGCCTCGCACAGCCTGCGGTACTTGGCGTTGCGGACCTTCAGCAGCACGGTCGCCAGGGTCGCCGCGATGAGGGACCCGGTCAGCACGGCGGCCTTGACCTCGTCGGTCAGTACGGCGTCGCCGTCGAAGGCCAGCTCCCCGATGAGCAGCGACACGGTGAAGCCGATGCCGGCCAGCGTGGCCACCGCGGCCACGTCCGCCCACGCGAGGTCCTCGCTCAGCGAGGCCCTGGTGAAACGTGCCGTCAGCCAGGTGCCGCCGAAGATCCCGACCGCCTTGCCGACCACGAGCCCGAGCACCACGCCGAGCGTCTCCGGCTTGGTGAACACATCGCCCAGCGCCCCGCCCGAGACCACGACACCCGCGCTGAACAGCGCGAACAGGGGGACGGCGAGGCCCGCCGACAGGGGGCGCACCAGGTGTTCGACCTGCTCGCCGGGGGAGTGCGCCTCGCCCTCGCGGCGGTGGCAGCGCAGCATCAGGCCCATGGCGACGCCCGCGATGGTGGCGTGGATGCCGCTGTTGTACATCAGCCCCCAGATGACGAGCGCGAGGGGGACGTACACGTACCAGCCGCGCACGCCCTTCCGCAGGAGCAGCCAGAAGACAGCGAGACCCACGACGGCGCCGCCGAGCGCGGCGAAGTCGATGGAGCCGGTGAAGAAGACCGCGATGATCAGGATCGCGAAGAGGTCGTCGACGACGGCGAGGGTGAGCAGGAAGGCGCGCAGGGCGCTCGGCAGGGAGGTGCCGATGACGGCGAGCACGGCGAGCGCGAAGGCGATGTCCGTGGCGGTCGGCACCGCCCAGCCCCCGAGGGAGCCGTTGCCGGTGAGGTTGGTGAGGGTGTAGACGAGCGCGGGGACGGCCATGCCGCACAGGGCCGCGGCGACCGGCAGGGCGGCGGCCTTGGGGTCGCGCAGGTCACCGGCGACCAGCTCGCGCTTGAGCTCGATGCCGGCGACGAAGAAGAAGACCGCGAGGAGGCCGTCCGCGGCCCAGTGCGCGACCGAGAGATGCAGCCCGAGGGCCGCGGGGCCGAAGTGGAAGTGGCTGAGGCTCTCGTAACTGTCGTGCAGTGCGGGGATGTTCGCCCAGATCAGCGCCGTGACCGCGGCCGCGAGCAGCAGTACGCCACCGACGGTCTCGGTACGCAGCGCGTCCGCGACGTAGGTCCGCTCGGGCAGGGAGAGGCGTCCGAGGACCTTGCGCGGGGTGCTGCTGCGGGGGGCGGTCACGGGGAGACCTCCGGTCTGGGGGCAGGGCAGTGCTCTTCGCCGACCAGACTTCCCGGCACACCTGGAGGATCACGTTTGCTTTGCTTAGTTTACCTAATGGGGGCGTCCGGCGCGCTGTGGCCGGACACCCCCGGGCCGACGAAGGGCCTCAGTCCTCGCTCGCCGCCGCCGGCAGCTTGGACTGGATGAGGTCCATGACGGTGGAGTCCGTCAGCGTGGTGACGTCACCGAGCTGGCGGTTCTCGGCGACATCGCGCAGCAGACGGCGCATGATCTTTCCGGAGCGGGTCTTGGGCAGCTCGGCCACCGGCAGGATCCGCTTGGGCTTGGCGATCGGGCCGAGCGTCGCGCCGACGTGGTTGCGCAGCTCGGCGATCAGGTCCTCGGTCTCGGCGGCGGTGCCGCGCAGGATGACGAAGGCCACGATCGCCTGGCCGGTGGTCTCGTCCGTCGCGCCGACGACGGCCGCCTCGGCGACCGACGGGTGGGACACCAGCGCGGACTCCACCTCGGTGGTGGAGATGTTGTGCCCGGACACGAGCATCACGTCGTCGACCCGGCCCAGCAGCCAGATGTCGCCGTCGTCGTCCTTCTTCGCGCCGTCGCCGGCGAAGTACTTGCCCTCGAAGCGGGACCAGTAGGTGTCGATGAAGCGCTGGTCGTCGCCCCAGATGGTGCGCAGCATCGACGGCCACGGCTCGGTCAGCACCAGGTAACCGCCGCCGCCGTTCGGCACCTCGTTCGCCTCGTCGTCGACGACGGTGGCGCAGATGCCGGGCAGCGGGGTCTGCGCGGAGCCGGGCTTGGCGGCGGTGACACCCGGCAGCGGCGAGATCATCATCGCGCCGGTCTCGGTCTGCCACCAGGTGTCCACGACCGGCGTGCGGTCCGCGCCGATGTTCTTCCGGTACCAGATCCAGGCCTCGGGGTTGATCGGCTCACCGACGGACCCCAGGACCCGCAGGCTGGACAGGTCGAACTTGGCGGGGATGTCGTCGCCCCACTTCATGAACGTGCGGATCGCGGTCGGCGCCGTGTACAGGATCGTCACGCCGTACTTCTGCACGATCTCCCAGAAGCGCCCCTGGTGCGGGGTGTCCGGGGTGCCCTCGTACATGACCTGGGTGGCGCCGTTGGCGAGCGGCCCGTAGACGATGTAGGAGTGGCCGGTGACCCAGCCGACGTCGGCCGTGCACCAGTACACGTCCGTCTCCGGCTTGAGGTCGAAGACGGCGTGGTGGGTGTACGCCGTCTGGGTGAGGTAGCCGCCGGAGGTGTGCAGGATGCCCTTGGGCTTACCCGTCGTACCGGACGTGTACAGGATGAACAGCGGGTGCTCGGCGTCGAAGGGCTCCGGGGTGTGCTCGGCCGACTGGCGGTCGACGATCTCGTGCCACCACACGTCCCGGCCCTCGCTCCAGGCGACCTCCTGCCCGGTGCGGCGGACCACGAGCACGTGCTCGACGTTGCCGGCCTTGCCGACCGCCTCGTCCACGGCCGGCTTCAGCGCCGACGGCTTGCCGCGCCGGTAGCCGCCGTCGGAGGTGATGACCACGCGCGCGTCGGCGTCCTGGATGCGGGTGGCGAGGGCGTCGGCGGAGAAGCCGCCGAACACCACGGAGTGCGCGGCGCCGATCCTGGCGCACGCCAGCATCGCGACCGCCGTCTCGGGGATCATCGGCATGTAGATCGCGACCCGGTCGCCTGCCTGGACACCCAGCTCCAGCAGGGCGTTGGCGGCCTTGCTCACCTCGTCCTTGAGCTCGGCGTAGGTGATGGCGCGGCCGTCGCCGGGCTCCCCCTCGAAGTGGATCGCGACCCGGTCGCCGTTGCCGGCCTCGACATGGCGGTCGACGCAGTTGTAGGCGACGTTGAGCGCGCCGTCCTTGAACCACTTGGCGAACGGCGGGTTCGACCAGTCCAGCGTCTCGGTCGGCTCCTTGGCCCAGGCCAGCCGGCGGGCCTGCTCGGCCCAGAAGCCGAGCCTGTCAGCCTTGGCCTGTTCGTACGCCTCCGCCGTGACGTTGGCGTTGGCTGCCAGGTCGGCGGGGGGCTCGAACCTGCGCTCTTCCTTGAGCAGGTTGGCCAGGCTCTCGTTGCTCACGGCATCTGCCTTTCCCAGGGTGTCCGTTGTGTCCCAGGCCACAGCTCATCAGACCCGAGGGGCCGATGACAAGGGTCGCCCGAAAATTGGTTTAGACCTGTCATGGGGGCTGGTCGGGTCGGCTCGGTCGCTGTGGCCTGGGGTCATTCGTACCCACGGAGGCCGGCCGGGCGGGGTTCAGCGGTGTAACGCCCTTCACACCGGCCCGGTCGTCGCCGTCGCGGCGGTCACGAGGTCACATCGGCCACCCCCACATGGCCGAACACCCGCTCCTCGCGCGCCCCCGTCAGCAGATACGCCTGGGCCTCGCCCACGTGGAAGTACATGCCGTGCAGCTCCAGCCGCCCCTCCCGCAGCGCTCGTGCCACCGAATCGTGCGCGCGCAGGTGCTCCAGCTGCTGCACCACGTTGGTCAGGCACAGCTGCTCCACCGCGTCGGCGGGCGCGCGGCCCGCCAGCCGGGCCCAGGGCCGCTCGGAGTCGGCCATGCGCTCCAGGCTGGGCAGTCCGTTGCGCAGCCATCGCTCGAGCGGTGTCCGGCCGCGCCCGGGCTCGGCGTCGAGCAGCGCCTGCATCGCCCCGCACCCGGAGTGCCCGCACACGGTGACGGACCGCACCTTCAGCACGTCCACCGCGTACTCGATGGCCGCCGCGACCGAGTCGTCGCCGCCCTCCTCGCCCGGCGGGGGCACGAGGTTGCCGACGTTGCGCACCACGAACAGGTCACCCGGACCGCTGGCGGTGATCATCGACGTGACCAGCCGGGAGTCAGCGCAGGTGAGGAAGAGCTGGGAGGGGCGCTGTCCTTCCCGGGCGAGCCTCGCCAGCTCACCCCGCACCAGCGGCGCGGTCTTGTGCTGGAACGCCGTGATGCCGCGCGCCAGTTGGTGCCGGCTGTGGCCGGTCGCCGGGGCCGGGTGGGCGGTGGCCGGTGCGGGGCGGGGGTGCTCGCAGTGGTGGTTGCGCCAGGGTGTCCAGGGGTGGCAGCGGCAGTCGACGGAGGCGGCGGCTTCGCCGGTGCCGGGGGTGGTCCCGGGCTCGGCGACACGGTCGTCCCCGGGGTCCGGTCCGCCGGTGCTCAGACCGGTCCTGCGGCCGGTCAGTTCCACCGTGCCGCCCTGGGCCGTGTGGGTGTTCCGCCAGTCCTGCAGGGACTCGTACGCCGCGTGGTCCATGAACGACCCGTCCAGCTCGACGACGGCGTGGGCGTCTCGGGGCACCAGATGCAGGGCCCGGCTGAGGCGGGGCACCGCGAGGAAGGTCAACTGGCCGCGGACGCGGACGTGGTGGACTCCGTCCCGCTCGTCGTGGGTGATGCGGGTGCGGGCGAGGCGGTGCATGGAGACGGCGACGGCCACCGCGACACCGAGCAGCACGCCCTCGAGGACGCCGAACACCACCACGCCGAGGGTGGTGACGGCGTACACCAGCACCTCGCGGTGGCGGGTCACCGTGCGGATGTGGTGCAGGGAGACCATCTGGATGCCGACGGCCATCACCAGGGCGGCGAGCGAGGCGAGCGGGATGAGCTGCAGGAGCGGGACCAGCAGCAGCGCGGCGATCACTACGAGAACGCCGTGCAGCATGGTGGAGTTCCGGCTCACGGCGCCCGCGTTCACGTTCGCCGAACTGCGCACCGCGACACCGGCGACCGGCAGTCCGCCGAGCGCGCCGGAGACGATGTTGGCGGCGCCCTGACCGAGGAGCTCGCGGTCCAGGTCGGAACGTCCGGCCCGGACCGGCGGCCCCGGCCGGGCGGCGGCCAGTTTGTCGACGGCGACGGCGCCGAGCAGCGACTGCACGCTGCAGACCAGGGTGGTGGTGAGCACGGCGGTCGCCAGGCCGAGCGCCGGGCCCTGGGGAAGCCCGGCCAGGGCGTGGCTGCTCCAGGACGGCAGATCCACCCGGGGCAGACGCAGGCCGGCGAGGGAGGCGGCCGTGGTGGCGCCGGTGACGGCGATCAGCGCGGCCGGGATACGGCGCAGCAGCTGTCCCGCCCGGCCTGGGATCCGGGGCCAGAGCAGGAGGAGGGCGAGGGTGAGCAGGCTGACGATCACCGCGGCCGGCTGCACGTGCCCCAGCTGGGCGGGCAGGGCGCGGAGGTTGGCGAGGACGGAGCTCTGCGGGGTGCCGCCGAGGACGATGTGCAGCTGGGCGACGGCGATGGTGACGCCGATGCCGGCGAGCATGCCGTGCACGATGGCCGGGCTGACGGCGAGGGCGCCGCGAGCCACGCGCAGGCAGCCCAGGCCCAGTTGGGCGACGCCCGCCAGGACCGTGATGGCACAGGTCGTGCGCCAGCCGTAGCGGTGGATGAGGTCGGCGGTGACCACCGTCAGTCCGGCGGCGGGGCCGCTGACCTGGAGCGGGGAGCCGCCGAGCCGGCCGGCGACGAGTCCGCCGACCGCGGCGGCGACCAGACCGGCCTGGAGCGGTGCGCCGGTGGCGAGGGCGATGCCGAGGGACAGGGGGAGCGCGATCAGGAAGACCGCGACGGACGCGGACACATCGGCACCGTCGACACGGAAGCGGCGGTGCGGGGGCGGTGGGCTGTGGGACTGGGTGGCGCGCTCGGGCCGAGTGGGGTCGGTGGCGCGGGTGGGTGCGCAGGCTGACATGTTTCCCGTCTCCTCCGGGGCAGCGGTCGCGGAACAGGTGGTCCCCGTCGGTGACGGGGCTCGGGTCGCGGCCGTGGGTCACGGCGTGCAGCGGCGGGATGATTCAACGCTCGGTAAACGAATCGTAATTCAGAGTAAAGGTCGGGCATAGACTTTTCTGGCAAATGGAGCATTCAATCACTTGAATGGGTGAAGCGGTTATTTCATCGGCTTGTCGTACTAATTCCTTCTCGGCTCCGTGCGACCTTGGCGGCGCTGTCGGGCCTGCCCGGCACACCACCAGAGAACGCCTTCGTCGGCGTTGGCCTGAGAGAAGGAAGAAGGTGGGCGGAAGATGGCCGCCACCCAGAGGATCGCCGCGGGCGCCGTGATCGCCGCGGCGTGTGCCGCCTCACTCGCCGGTTGCGCGATCGGCTCCCACGGTTCCGAGTCGGGGGCCGCCGGCCCGCAGAAGGCCAAGCCACGCCAGGCTCCCAAACAGGCCTTCCGCCTGATCGGTGACGGGTCCACCGCCTACACCGGGGCCCAGCCCCATCTGCCGAGACCGGAGCGCCTCAAGCCGGGCCAGAAGCCGCCGCAGTTCGTCGTCTTCTCCTGGGACGGCGCGGGCGAGGACAGCCAGAGGCTGTTCTCCCACTTCCGCAAGGTGGCCAAGGCCAACAACGCGACGATGACGTACTTCCTCAGCGGCGTGTACATGCTGCCGGAGGAGAAGCGGGACCTCTACCGGCCGCCGCAGCACTCACCGGGCCGCTCCGACATCGGCTTCAACGACGAGAAGGGCATCGCCGACACCGTGAAGCAGCTGCGCCTGGCGTGGCTGGAGGGCAACGAGATCGGCACGCACTTCAACGGGCACTTCTGCGGGCCCAACGGCGGCGTCGGCCAGTGGTCGGTCGACGAGTGGAAGGACGAGATCGCCCAGGCCAAGCAGTTCGTGAAGTCCTGGAAGACCAACGCCGGGATGAAGAAGGCGGCTCCGCTGCCCTTCGACTACGACAAGGAGCTCATCGGAGCGCGCACGCCCTGCCTCGAAGGCCAGCAGAACTTCATGAAGGCCGCGAGCGACCTGGGGTTCCGCTACGACACCAGCGGGGTCGACAACCAGGTCTGGCCGAACAAGCGCTACGGCCTGTGGGACCTGTCCATGCAGCTCGTGCCGTTCCCCGGTCACCGGTACGAGCAGCTCACCATGGACTACAACTTCATGGTCAACCAGTCCGGCACCCGCACCCAGGGCGACCCCGCCAAGTTCGACTTCTGGGGCGACCAGATGCGCGACGGCCTGCTCGCCGGATTCCAGCGCGCCTACGACGGCAACCGCGCGCCCCTGATCATCGGCAACCACTTCGAGTCCTGGAACGGCGGCACCTACATGCGGGCCGTCGAGGAGGTCGTCGAGCAGGTGTGCAACAAGCCCGACGTGCGCTGTGTGTCCTTCCACCAGCTGGCCGACTGGCTGGACGCCCAGGACCCGGCCGTCCTGGCGAAGCTGCGCACCCTGGACGTCGGCCAGGCCCCGAGGCAGGGCTGGGCGTCCTTCCTGTCGGGCCGCCCGGCCCCGGCGCCCAAGGGCGTCCCGGGCGCGCCGGGCGCCAAGCGGTAGCCCTCGTCACACGGGGGCCCCGACACCCTCCCCCAGCACGAAGGCGGGGTCGACCTGCGCCGCCAGATCGGCCCCCGTGCGGGCGTTGCCCCACGCGTCGGCGTTCTTCAGATGGAAGTGCACCATCTGGCGCGTGTAGCGCTCCGCGTCCCGCAGCTCGTACGTCGCGTCCGCGGCGACCTGAAGGACGCGCAGCGCTCGGCGGTTGGCGTCCTCCAGGAGCTCGAACCGGGGCGGACGGCCCTTCTCCATGGCCCGCACCCAGTCGGAGTGGGCGAAGGTCCCCAGCAGGTCGTCCCCCACCTCCGCGCGCAGGAAGTCCAGGTCGTCCTGGCCCTGCACCTTGTTGCCGACGACCTTCAGGACGACGCCGTAGTCACGGGCGTACTCCTTGTACTGGCGATAGACGGAGACCCCCTTCCGGGTCGGCTCGGCGACGAGGAACGTGATGTCGAAGCGGGTGAACATCCCGGAGGCGAAGGAGTCCGAGCCCGCCGTCATGTCCACCACGACGTACTCGCCGCGCCCGTCCACCAGGTGGTTCAGGCACAGCTCCACCGCCCCGGTCTTGGAGTGGTAGCAGGCGACCCCCAGGTCGGCCTCCGTGAAGGGGCCGGTGACCATCAGTCGGACGGCGCCGCCGTCGAGTTCCACCGGCCGGGCGCAGGCGTCGTAGACCGGGTTGTCCTCGCACACCCGCAGCAGGCGTGAGCCCTCGCCGGGCGGGGTGGTCTTGATCATCGTCTCGGCGGAGGCGATCCGCGGGTTGGAGCCGCGCAGGTAGTCCTTGATCAGCGGGAGCCGGTCGCCCATCGCGGGCAGTGCGGCGGCCTCCGCCTCGTCGAGGCCGAGTGCGGCGCCGAGGTGCTGGTTGATGTCGGCGTCGACCGCGAGGACAGGCGTGCCGGCGGCCGCGAGGTGGCGGATGAACAGGGAGGACAGCGTCGTCTTGCCGCTGCCGCCCTTCCCGACGAAAGCAATTTTCATGTTCACGAAGAGTAGTCGGCCGATAGCTGTACGTGGCATGCGCGCGTGAAGAAGACCACTCGTTCGTGGGGTTCGCCCTCGGGGTGGCTAGTGTCGTACTCATGAGTACGACAGGCGCTACCGCCGATCCGCTCGCCGCCCTGGGTTCGCTGCCCGGTGTGGCCGAGTCAGTGGAGTCCGTGCGCAAGGCCGTGGACCGGGTCTACGGGCACCGGGTCATGCGGCGCCGCAGCAACGAGATCACCTCCGAGGCGGCCCTGCGCGGCGCCCGCGGCTCGGCTGCGTTGTCCGGCGCGGACTGGGCGCTGGAGGAGGTGCGACGCCGGACCGACTTCAGCGGTGACGACGACGCGCGCGTGATGGGCGCGGCGCTCAGGCTCACCGCCGAGGCCGGGCAGCTGCTGTCCATCTGGCGGCAGTCACCCCTTCGGGTGCTGGCCCGGCTGCACCTGGTGGCCGCGGCGACCAACGGCGACGAGGTCGGGCGGCCCCGACTGGCGGGCGAGCCCGTCGACGAGCCGCTGATCGAGCTGCCGCTGCCGGGCGCCGACGAGGTGCACGGCCGGCTGGAGGGTCTCGCCGAGCTGGTCATCGCGGGCAGTTCCGCGCCCGCCCTGGTGACGGCCGCCGTCGTGCACGGCGAGCTCCTCGCGCTGCGCCCCTTCGCCTCGCACAACGGCCTCGTCGCGCGCACGGCCGAGCGCATCGTCCTGGTGGGCAGCGGTCTGGACCCGAAGTCCGTCTGCCCCGCCGAGGTCGGCCACGCGGAACTGGGCCGTGCGGCCTATCTGGCGGCGCTGGACGGCTACGTCTCCGGCACCCCGGACGGCATGGCCGCCTGGATCGCCCACTGCGGCAAGGCGGTCGGACTGGGGGCCCGGGAGTCGACGGCCGTGTGCGAGGCGCTGCAGCGCGGCGCGGCGTAGAAAAGGCGCCGGTACCGCGCCGGGACTTCCGGAAAAGGGTTGCGGCGGTACGAGTAATTCGTACCGCCGCTGGCATGTCCACCGGGTTACCAAGCGTCCTCGATATGTTGCCCATCAGGTCGGGAACTTTGCCCGTCCCTGGTGCGGCTGGCCCGTAATCGACGGGTCGACGTCGCGTGGGTGCCCGGTGTTCATGCTCGGTCCGTGGGGCCAAATGCGTTATTAAGGTGATCCTCGCGGATGTCCTTGGTCTCGCGGGCCGTTAACCCCTTTGTACTCCACGACCGGAGGAAGCGAAACCCCTGCCTTCGCTTCTTTACTTTTACTCACAAACAGGGCCAAAAGGGTTACATGGCGGTCGTCCGGCGTCTGCTCGCGTACCAGACGAGGCCGGCGGTCGCGGCGGCCGCACCTATGGCGGCGGCCGCGACCAGGGCCGGACGGGGCGGCACGGAGAACGACGGGATCCGCTGCTTGAGCCGGACCGGGCGGTGGAAGTCCAGAATCGGCCACCCGCGCGCGAGGGCCTCGCGGCGCAGCGCGCGGTCCGGGTTCACCGCGTGCGGATGGCCCACCGACTGCAGCATCGGCAGGTCGGTCACCGAGTCGCTGTAGGCGTAGCAGCGGTCCAGGTCGTACCCCTCGGAGACGGCCAGTTCCCTGACCGCCTCCGCCTTGGTGGGGCCGTACGCGTAGTACTCCACCTCGCCCGTGTAGCAGCCGTCGTCCCCCACGATCATGCGGGTCGCGACCACGCGGTCGGCGCCGAGCAACTCGCCGATGGGCTCGACGACTTCGGCGCCCGAGGTCGACACGATGACGACGTCGCGGCCGGCGGTGTGGTGCTCCTCGATGAGGGAGGCCGCCTCGTCGTAGATGATCGGGTCGATGAGGTCGTGCAGGGTCTCGGCGACGATCTCCCTGACCTGCTGGACGTTCCAGCCGCGGCACATGGCGGAGAGGTACTCCCGCATGCGCTCCATCTGGTCGTGGTCGGCGCCGCCCAGGAGGAACACGAACTGGGCATATGCGGTGCGCAAGGCGGCGCGGCGGTTGATCAGGCCGCCTTGGTAGAAGGACTTGCCGAACGTGAGCGTGCTCGACTTCGCAATGACCGTCTTGTCCAGGTCAAAGAAGGCCGCTGTGCGGGGCAACGACTGGTTTTCCACAACCCCGAGCATAGGGGGAGCCCATTCGGCGTAAGGTTGGCGCGTGGGTTTGCCTGAGAGGGCTCTCGGGTACACCATGGAAGTCACGGATCGTTCGCGACCGTGCTAACCCGGTCCGGCTCCTCCCCCCCCGAGTCGGCCGTGGAGACGACCCCCGCTCTCCCCCCCGGCGGGGGTCGTCGCATGTCCGGGTGGGTTTTTCCCTTGTCGAGGTGGTTGTACCGCCGTTCCGAGGCGGCCGCGACCGCCTCTTTTGCATGCCCATGATTTGTCACGCTGGGTAGCCGTCGCGCTCCGCTGGGGAAGTCGCGCAGGGATCGGTACCGGACTCGCCGGTATGGGTGACGGCGATATTCACAACCGCCGAGTTGTCCACAGTTTTCGACCAAGATCCACAAGATTTCCGGCATCGCTGCACCGTGATTCCAGCGCGTCCCGCTCGGGCCGAGTTCATGACCGGTTCCGGTTTGTCGGGCGGCTTCGGCCGGTTTCTGTCGGCCGTTCATATGGAGGCCGCTAACCGGTTCTTCACACGTTTGGGAATCGCGGGGCCGCAGGGGCTGCGCGACAGAAGCAGCGAAGGGGGACGGAGACCATGGCCGGAGCCGTCACGCACGAACCACCGCCCGCCGCCTCGGGGCGGCAGGCCGGTCCACTGATCGTCACGGAGGACGTCGACCTGCTGGACGACCTGCTGCGGCTGTGCGCCGCGGCCGGCGCCACACCGGAGGTCCACCACCGCGTGCCCGAACGGGCGGGCGGCTGGGAGGCCGCACCCCTCGTCCTGGTCGGCGACGACGCGGCCCGACGAGTGCGCGGGGCCGCCCGCCGGCGAGGGGTGGTGCTGGTCGGCCGCGACCAGGACGACTCCGGGGTCTGGCGCCGGGCCGTCGAGATCGGCGCCGACCACGTGCTGATGCTGCCCGACGGCGAGCAGTGGCTCGTCGACCGCATCGCCGACGTCGCCGAGGGGGTCGGCAGACCCGCCCTCACCGTGGGCGTCATCGGCGGCCGCGGCGGGGCCGGAGCGTCCACGCTCGCGTGCGCCCTCGCCGTCACCTCCGCGCACCAGGGGCTGCGCACCCTGCTCGTGGACGCCGATCCGCTCGGCGGCGGACTCGACGTACTCCTCGGCGGCGAGACCGCGGAGGGCCTGCGCTGGCCCGCCTTCGCCGCCTCCCGCGGCCGTGTCGGCGGCGGCGCGCTGGAGGAGTCGCTGCCGCGCCTGCACTCCCTGCGGGTGCTCAGCTGGGACCGCGGCGACTGCGTGGCCATCCCGGCACAGGCCATGCGGGCGGTGCTCGCCGCGGCCCGGCGCCGCGGCGGGACGGTCGTCGTCGACCTCCCGCGCCGCGTCGACGACGGAGTCGCCGAGGCACTTTCCCAGCTCGACCTCGGGCTACTGGTCGTACCGGCGGAACTGCGCGCGGTCGCCGCGGCCGGACGGGTGGCCTCCGCGGCCGGAATGGTCCTGCGCGACCTGCGCGTGGCGGTCCGCGGACCGTACGCGCCCGGACTCGACGACCGCGAGGTGGCCCGGCTGCTCGGCCTGCCCCTGGCCGGCGAGGTACCGGTCGAGGCCGGCCTGGTGCGCCACGGCGAGGGCAGGACACCGCCCGGCGCGGGCGGGCGCGGGCCCCTCGCCCGGTTCTGCCGCCAGTTCTGGGAGCGGGCGCTGGCCGAGGCGGGTGCGGCATGACCGCCGCACCGGGGCTGCTGGACGGCGTACGGCAGTGGCTGGTCGAGAGCGGGGCCGAGCCGACGCCCGCACGCGTGGCGCAGGCCCTGCGGGAGCAGGGGCGGGTCCTCGGGGACGCCGAGGTCCTCGGGGCGGCCGAGCGGCTGCGCTCCGAACTGATCGGCAGTGGGCCGCTGGAGCCGCTGCTCGCCGATCCGTCGGTGACCGACGTCCTGGTGTCGGCCCCCGACCGGGTCTGGGTGGACCGGGGCGGCGGACTGGAACTGACCTCGGTCACCTTCGCCGACCCCGCGGCCGTACGGCGGCTGGCGCAGCGGCTGGCCGCGGTGGCCGGGCGGCGCCTCGACGACGCCCGGCCGTGGGTCGACGCCCGCCTGCCCGACGGCACACGCCTGCACGCGGTGCTGCCTCCGGTGGCCGTGGGCTGCGCCTGCCTGTCGCTGAGGGTGGTCCGGCCGCGCGCGTTCACGTTGGACGAGCTGGTCGCGGCGGGCACGGTGCCCCCGGGCGGGGAGCGTGTGCTGCGGGCCCTGGTCGAGGCGCGGCTGTCCTTCCTCGTCAGCGGCGGCACAGGAAGCGGCAAGACGACGCTGCTGAGCGCCCTGCTGGGGCTCGTCGGGCCCGGTGAGCGGATCGTGCTCGCCGAGGACTCGGCCGAGCTCAGGCCGGACCATCCGCACGTCGTACGGCTGGAGACCAGACCCGCCAACCAGGAGGGCGCGGGGCTGGTCACCCTCCAGGACCTGGTGCGGCAGGCACTGCGGATGCGCCCGGACCGGCTGGTCGTGGGGGAGGTGCGCGGCCCCGAAGTGGTGCATCTGCTGGCCGCGTTGAACACCGGGCACGAGGGCGGCTGCGGCACCGTCCACGCGAACGCCGCCGGCGACGTGCCCGCCCGGCTGGAGGCCCTCGGCACGGCGGCCGGACTCGACCGGGCCGCGCTGCACAGCCAGTTGGCGGCCGCGCTGTCGGTGGTCCTGCACCTCGTGCGGGACCGGACCGGCCGACGGCGCATCGCCGAGGTGCACGTCCTGGAACGAGACGGCTCGGGGCTGGTGCGGACGGTGCCGGCGCTGCGGTGGGGCCCGGAGGCGTTCGTGCGCGAGCGGGGGTGGCCGCGGCTGCGGGAGTTGCTCTGACGGCCGGGAGGGCGGTCGAGCGGGTGAGGGGGAGGGCGGGGGCGAGGACGGGAACGGGAGGGCGTGGTGATGGGGGTGGACGAGGTCGTGAACGAGGACGGGAGTGGGAGGACGTGGTGATGCGGACGGGCGAGGACGAGGGCGAGAGAGGGCGGACGTGGTGATGCGGACGGGCGAGGACGAGGGCGAGAGAGGGCGGACGTGGTGATGCGGACGGGCGAGGACGAGGGCGAGAGAGGGCGGACGTGGTGATGCGGACGGGCGAGGACGAGGGCGAGAGAGGGCGGACGTGGTGATGCGGACGGGCGAGGACGAGGGCGAGAGAGGGCGGACGTGGTGATGCGGACGGGCGTGAACGAGGACGGGAGCGGGGCGGCATGGTGAGGGGGACGAGCGGATTCGCTCTGGTGGCTGCCGTGTTGTGCGTCGGGATGATGGCCCTGCTGCTGGGCGGACGGCACTCCGGGGCGCGGCGGGCGCAACTGTTGCTCGCCGGTGGCGGGATGGCGGGGACGGGACCGCCGACGTGGCGGGTCACGGCCGGGGAACTGCGGCGCCTCCGCGGGCGGTTGGGGGTCGAGTGGTGGTCGCTGGCCGCCGGGTTGGTGCTG
This sequence comes from Streptomyces panaciradicis, assembly GCF_023516615.1. Lineage (GTDB taxonomy): Bacteria > Actinomycetota > Actinomycetes > Streptomycetales > Streptomycetaceae > Streptomyces > Streptomyces panaciradicis. Next base: position 9,858 of record NZ_JAMGBF010000137.1, on the reverse strand, counting down.
GCCGTGGCGGGGGCTTCGGTGGTGCCGGTCGTCGCGGGGGCGGCCGGAGTGCCGTTGCTGAGGCGGATGCGGCTGGCACGCCGCGACCGGCGGGCACGCGAGCACCGCGAGGGCGCGGTGATCGGGCTGTGCGGGGCGCTCGCCGGGGAGGTGCGGGCCGGACGGCAGCCGGGAGAGGCCTTGCTGCAGGCAGCCCGTGACTCCGGCGGGCTCGGGGACGCGCAGGCGACGGTGCTGGCGGCGGCGCGGTTCGGCGGGGACGTGCCGGGAGCGCTGGCGGTCGCGGCGCGGCAGCCGGGAGCCGAGGGACTGCTGGGGCTCGCCGCGTGCTGGCGGGTCGCCGTGGACCAGGGAGCCGGCCTCGCCGCCGGACTCGACCGGCTCGAAGCGGCGTTGCGGGCGGAGCGGGATCAACGCGCCGATCTACAGGCTCAGTTGGCGGGCGCCCGGTCCACGGCGCTGATGCTCGCCGGGCTTCCGGTCCTGGGCCTGGGCCTGGGTTCCGCCCTGGGCGCCGATCCCCTGCACGTACTGCTGCACACCGGCGCCGGCCTGGGCTGCCTGCTGGTCGGCGGGGTGCTGGAGGGCCTGGGGATGTGGTGGGCGATGCGGATCGTGCGGGGAGCTGAGGCGGCGTGAAGACCTGGCACGAGGAGGGGGATGCGTTCGGTTCAGAGGTTATCCACAGGCTGTTGGTGATCGTGGGGATCGCGCTGGTCGGCGTGTGGGCTCTGCGGTGGGTGGAGTCGGTGCGCAGGGAGCGCAGAGTGCGCCGGAGGCTGGCCGGACTGGTGGCCACCCTGGAGGCGACGTCTGCCGCGCCCCGCCTCGACGTGCGGGCCGCCCTGCGGGGATGGGGTCCGGTGGCGGGGGCCGTGTGCGCCGGGTGGGTGCTGGTCGGCGGCCTCGCCGGGGGCGTGGTGGGGCTGGTCGCGGCGGCGGGGCTGTGGTGGTGGCGCCGCAGACAGGCGGGAAGCGTCTCCGCCGTAGCCTTCGACCCTGCCGAGGCGGCACGACAACTTCCCCTCGCCTCGGATCTGTTGGCCGCCTGCATCGCGGCCGGCGCCGGGCCGGTGGTCGCGGCGCAGGCCGTGGGGGAGGCCCTGGGCGGCCCGGTCGGGGACGCGCTGGTGCGCGGCGCGGCGGAGGTGCGGCTCGGCGGGGAACCCTCCGAGGCCTGGCTGAGGCTCGCGGGGCTGCCGGGTGCCGGTGCCCTGGCCCGGTTGCTGGAACGCGCCGACGTGTCCGGGCTGCCGGCCGCCGGACCGGTGGCCCGTCTGGCCGGGGAGGTTCGCGCGGAGCGGGCGCGTGCCGCGACGGGCCGGGCCCGGCGGGCGGCGGTCATGGTGACCGCGCCGGTGGGGCTGTGCTTCCTGCCCGCGTTCATCGCGATCGGCGTACTGCCCGTGGTGATCGGACTCGCGGGCGGAGTGCTGGGAGGAGGTGGTGGCAGGTGACGCGAGCGCGGTGATGGCGACGCGACGACGAAGCAGTGGCGGCGAAAGCAGTGGCAACGAAAGCAACGGCGACGAAAGCGGTCGCCGACCGATGAAGCTGATCCTCACGGGGGTTGAGATGTGCAAGGTGGTTCGGGCGCGGCTGCGCGCCCTGGTGTGCAGGGCGCGCGCGGCGCGGCGGGACGCGGGGATGGTCACCTCCGAGTACGCGGTGGGCATCGTGGCGGCGGTGGCGTTCGCGGCGATGCTCTACAAGGTGGTGACGAGCGGCACCGTCAGTGCGGAGCTGCAGGGCATCGTGAAGCGGGCCCTCGATGCGCGGATGTAGGCGGAGGGCCGACGGCGGGTTCGTGACGGCGGAGTCGGCTGTCGTGCTGCCCGTGCTGGTGATGTTCGCGATGGCACTGGTCTGGGGGCTGTTGGTGGTCGCCGCGCGGATCCAGTGCGTGGACGCGGCGCGGACCGGGGCGCGGGCCGCTGCCCGGCAGGACCCGGCCGACGCGGTCCTGCGGGTGGCCCAGGAGGCGGCGCCGCGCGGTGCGCGGGTCACGGTCGGCCGGGAGGGGGACCAGGTGAGGGTCGTCGTCGTGGCGAAACCGCCTGCCCTGCGGGGGCTGCCGTTCGAGGTACGCGAGGAGGCCGTCGCGGCGGCCGAGGAGACGCTGGGAGCCGGGCGATGAGAAACGGGACGGCGTGGCGCTCCAACGGGACGGCGTGGCGCTCCGACCGCGGCTCGGCCACCGTCTGGAGCCTCGGGGCCATCGCCGTGCTGTGCGTGGTCTTCGGGGTCGTGCTGGCTCTGGGGCAGGCCGTCGTGGTCCGGCATCGGGCGGCCGGGGGCGCGGATCTGGCGGCGCTCGCGGCGGCGGACCGGTGGGCGGACGGCACCGGGGCGGCCTGCGCGCGGGCGGACCGGCTGGCCCGGGCGCAGGGGGCGCGGCTCGTGCGGTGCGTGGTCGTGGGCCAGATCTCGGACGTGACGGCGGCCTCGGGACGAGGACCGTTCGCGGCCGAGGTCAGGGCCCGGGCGGGACCTGCGGAGCCGGAGCCGACGGCGCCACTTCCCGCCCCTCCTCCGGCCGCTCCTTCCGCGCCCCTGGCCCCTCTTCCGACCGCTCCTCCCCGCCCCCCGGCCCCTCCTCCGGCGCCCCCCGCAACAGCACCGTGAGGAGTCGTACGGCCCCGCGTTTGTGCAGTGGGTCGTTGCCGTTGCCGCACTTGGGGGACTGGATGCAGGACGGGCAGCCGGCCTCGCACTCGCAGGAGGCGATGGCCTCGCGGGTGGCGGTGAGCCAGGCGCGGGCGGTGTGGAAGGCGCGCTCGGCGAAGCCCGCGCCGCCGGGGTGGCCGTCGTAGACGAAGACCGTCGGCAGCAGGGTGTCGGGGTGCAGCGGGATCGAGACGCCGCCGATGTCCCAGCGGTCGCAGGTCGCGAACAGGGGCAGCATGCCGATCGAGGCGTGCTCGGCGGCGTGCAGGGCGCCGCCGAGGATCTCGGGGTTGATGCGGGCCTCGTCGAGCTGGTCCTCGGTGACCGTCCACCACACCGCGCGGGTGCGCAGCGTACGGGGAGGGAGGTCGAGTTTGGTCTCGCCGAGCACTTCGCCGGTGATGACGCGGCGGCGCAGGAAGGAGACGACCTGGTTGGTGACCTCGACGGAGCCGTAGCACAGGCGGCCCTCGCCCCAGGGGATCTCGGTGTCCGTCTCCAGCACGGAGATGGCCGTCGTGTCCCGGGCGACCGTCGAGTACGGGGGGTTCGCCTCGGTGACGAGCGCCACCGAGTCCTCCAGGTCCAGCGAGCGCACCAGGTACGTGCGGCCCTGGTGGAGGTGGACGGCGCCCTCGTGGACGGTCGAGTGGGCGGCGCCCTCGTCGACCGTGCCGAGCAGGCGGCCCGTGCCGGCCTCGACGACCTGGACCGGCCGGCCGCCCCCGCCGCGGATGTCGGTGAGGTCGGCGGCCCTCTCCCGGCGGGTCCAGTGCCAGGCCCGGGTACGGCGGCGCAGGAGCTTCGCGGCCTCCAGCTGGGGCAGCAGGGCCTCGGCCTGCGGGCCGAAGAGGTCCATGTCCTCGTCCGTCAGGGGGATCTCCGCGGCGGCCGCGCACAGGTGCGGGGCGAGGACGTAGGGGTTGTCGGGATCGAGGACCGTGGACTCCACGGGCCGGTCGAAGAGGGCCTCGGGGTGGTGGACGAGGAAGGTGTCCAGGGGGTCGTCGCGGGCGACCAGGACGGCCAGCGCCCCCTGCCCGGCACGCCCGGCGCGCCCGGCCTGCTGCCACAGGGAGGCGCGGGTGCCCGGATAGCCGGCGATCACGACGGCGTCCAGGCCCGAGACGTCGATGCCGAGTTCCAGGGCCGTCGTCGCGGCCAGGCCCAGCAGCTCGCCCGAGTGCAGGGCCTGCTCCAGGGCGCGGCGCTCCTCCGGGAGGTAGCCGCCCCGGTAGGCCGCGACACGCCGGGCCAGTGACCGGTCGACCTCGGCGAGGCGTTCCTGGGCGATGACGGAGATCAGTTCGGCGCCGCGCCGGGAGCGGACGAAGGCGACCGAGCGGACGCCCTGCACGGCCAGGTCGGTCAGCAGGTCGGCCGTCTCGGCGGTGGCGGTACGGCGGACGGGGGCGCCCTTCTCGCCGTGCAGCTCGGTGAGCGGGGGCTCCCACAGGGCGAACACCAGTTCACCGCGGGGAGAGGCGTCGTCGGCCACCTCGACCACCGGCAGGCCGGTCAGACGGCGGGCGGCGACGGCCGGCTCGGCGGCGGTCGCTGAGGCCAGGAGGAAGACGGGGGAGGAGCCGTAGCGGGCGCACAGGCGGCGCAGGCGCCGCAGGACCTGGGCGACATGCGAGCCGAAGACGCCCCGGTAGGTGTGGCACTCGTCGATGACGACGTACCGCAGCGACTTCAGGAAGGAGGACCAGCGGGGGTGGGACGGGAGTATGCCGCGGTGCAGCATGTCCGGGTTGGTCAGGACGTAGTTGGCGTACTGGCGGACCCACTCGCGTTCCTCGAACGGCGTGTCGCCGTCGTAGACCGCGGGACGTACGGCATTTCCCAGAGGTTGTGAAAGTTCCTTCACGGATCGGCACTGGTCGGCCGCAAGAGCTTTCGTGGGGGCCAGGTAGAGGGCGGTGGTGCCGCGGCCGTTCGGGGCCTCGGAGCCGTCCAGGAGCGTGGACAGGACGGGCGCGAGGTACGCCAGGGACTTGCCGGACGCCGTGCCCGTGGCGACGACCACCGAGTCGCCGTCCAGGGCGTGCTCGGCGGCGAGTGCCTGGTGGGCCCAGGGGTGCTCGATGCCACAGGCCTGCACGGCGGCGATGACCTCCGAACGAATCCGGTCAGGCCAGACGGCATGGCGACCCGCGCGCGGGGGCAAGTGCTCCGTATGAGTGATGCGCGAAGCCCGGCTCGGCCCGAAGGCGAGCCGGTCCAGGACCGCGCCCGGGGCGAGCCCGGAGACGGTGTCCGTCGGGGATCGATCGGATCGGTGATTCTTGGCCATCGGCACCGAGTGTGTCACTGGCGTGACGGACAATGGGACCAAGGCGTCGTGCACGCCTGCCGGTAAGTGATTGAATGCCATCGCGGCTGGCGAACCGTCCGGGGGCTGAAGCCGAACGTCCCGAGGGGCGACCGCTCGATAGCAAGGTGCTGGAGGATCCGTGGACCTGTCCCTGTCGACCCGTACCGTCGGCGATCGTACGGTCGTCGAGGTCGGTGGCGAAATCGACGTATATACCGCGCCCAAGCTGCGCGAGCAGCTGGTCGAGCTGGTGAACGACGGGAGTTTCCACCTCGTCGTTGACATGGAGGGCGTCGACTTCCTCGACTCCACCGGGCTCGGCGTGCTGGTCGGCGGCCTGAAGCGGGTACGAGCCCATGAGGGCTCGCTGCGCCTGGTCTGCAACCAGGAGCGCATTTTGAAGATCTTCCGCATCACCGGTCTCACCAAGGTGTTCCCGATCCACACCTCGGTCGAGGAAGCAGTGGCGGCGACCGACTGACCACCGCCCCAGGGGCGGGAAGTGACCGCTCCCAGGCGGACGAAGATCCATCAGGGGGTCCGGGCATTCGGCGGCCCGGTCCCCCGACCGCACGCCCGTAGTCGCGAGGGGGATGCATGGCCACCGTTGAACTCCGCTTCAGCGCGTTGCCCGAGCACGTCAGGACCGCCCGACTGGTGGCGGCAGCGGTGGCGCGCAGGGCCGGAGTGGACGAGGCCGTCCTCGACGAGGTCAGGCTCGCCGTCGGCGAGGCCTGCAGCCGGGCCGTCGGGCTGCACCAGAGCGCCGGCATCACCTCACCGGTGCAGGTGAAGCTGGTCGAGGAGGAGAAGCAGTTCTCCATCGAGGTCGGCGACGAAGCACCGCGGGCGACCCCGGGAGACCGGGCACCCGGCGCCGTGGGCGACGACGTGGAGACCGAGGAGGACGAGATGGGCCTCGCGGTCATCAGCGGCCTCGTCGACGACGTCGAGGTCAGGGCCGGGGAGCACGGCGGGTCGATCCGGATGACCTGGCCGACCACACCACCCGTCGCAGTGCTCCCCTGAGTCCCGCTCCACCGTTTCTGTACCGAAGGGCCCTACGCCGTAGGGCCCTTCGGCATGTCGGCGTGCGGTGATCGTGCCTACAGTGGTCAGGCAAGATGCATTTCGTGAATTCCTTCACGATCAATCAGGAGATAATTCGATCAAGTAAATGGCGGCGTCAATGGCTTTGGGGCATTACCACTTTCGGGTTCCGTGGCGTGACGTCGATCATTTGCTGAAGAGCATGTGAAGGCTAATTCCGTTTCCCGTGCTCTGTTTTGATCAGGTGCGGGTACCTAGAATCCGTCCACATCTTGAGCTCAGCCCAAGCGTCAAGGAGGACGAATGGCGGGGCTTTCTACCCCTCATCAGCTGGACCACCCCACAACCTTCGCAGCCGCAGTCCTGACCGACGACAACCGGATCATCGTGATGGTCATCGGGGTCGTCGCACTGGCCGCGCTCGTGGTCGCGGGCATCCTGGTACGCCAGGTGCTGGCCGCGGGCGAGGGCACCGACAGCATGAAGAAGATCGCGGAAGCGGTCCAGGAAGGCGCCAACGCCTATCTGGGCCGTCAGCTGCGCACGCTCGGCGTATTCGCCGTCGTCGTGTTCTTCCTGCTCATGCTGCTGCCCGCGGACGACTGGAATCAGCGCGCAGGCCGATCGGTGTTCTTCTTGATCGGCGCCGCGTTCTCGGCGGCCACCGGCTATATCGGCATGTGGCTGGCGGTACGCAGCAATGTGCGCGTTGCCGCGGCGGCCCGGGAAGCGACCCCGGCGGAAGGTGAGCCCGAAAAGGATCTCACCGCCGTCTCGCACAAGGCCATGAAGATCGCTTTTCGCACGGGCGGCGTAGTCGGCATGTTCACAGTGGGGCTCGGTCTGCTGGGCGCCTCCTGCGTGGTGCTGGTGTACGCGGCCGACGCGCCGAAAGTGCTCGAAGGCTTCGGCCTCGGAGCCGCGCTGATCGCCATGTTCATGCGTGTCGGCGGCGGCATCTTCACCAAGGCCGCCGACGTCGGCGCCGACCTGGTCGGCAAGGTCGAGAAGGGCATTCCGGAGGACGACCCGCGCAATGCCGCGACCATCGCCGACAACGTGGGCGACAACGTCGGCGACTGCGCGGGCATGGCGGCCGACCTGTTCGAGTCGTACGCCGTGACCCTGGTCGCCGCGCTGATCCTCGGCAAGGCGGCCTTCGGCGACTCCGGACTGGCCTTCCCGCTGATCGTGCCCGCGATCGGCGTCATCACCGCCATGATCGGCATCTTCGCCGTGGCCCCGCGCCGCGCGGACCGCAGCGGGATGTCGGCCATCAACCGCGGCTTCTTCATCTCCGCGGTGATCTCCCTCGCCCTCGTGGCGGCGGCCGTGTTCATCTACCTCCCGTCGAAGTACTCGGACCTCGATGGCGTCACCGACGCCGCCATCAGGGCCAAGGACGGCGACCCGCGGATCCTCGCGGTCGTCGCGGTGGCGATCGGCATTCTGCTGGCGGCCGTCATCCAGCAGCTGACCGGCTACTTCACCGAGACCACCCGCCGCCCGGTCCGCGACATCGGCAAGACCTCGCTGACCGGCCCGGCCACCGTCGTCCTCGCCGGTATCTCGGTCGGTCTGGAGTCGGCCGTCTACACCGCCCTGCTGATCGGCCTCGGCGTCTACGGCGCCTTCCTGCTCGGCGGTACGTCGATCATGCTCGCGCTGTTCGCGGTGGCGCTGGCCGGCACCGGCCTGCTCACCACGGTCGGCGTGATCGTCGCCATGGACACCTTCGGCCCAGTCTCCGACAACGCGCAGGGCATCGCCGAGATGTCCGGCGACGTCCAGGGCGCCGGAGCCCAGGTGCTCACCAACCTGGACGCCGTCGGCAACACGACGAAGGCCATCACCAAGGGCATCGCCATCGCCACCGCCGTCCTGGCGGCGTCGGCGCTGTTCGGGTCGTACCGGGACGCGATCACCACGAACGTGGCGGACGTGGGCGAGAAGCTGAGCGGCGCTGGCGCCCCGCTGACCCTGTCGATGGACATCTCGCAGCCGAACAACCTGGTCGGCCTCATCGCCGGCGCGGCGGTCGTCTTCCTCTTCTCGGGGCTGGCGATCAACGCGGTGTCGCGTTCGGCGGGTGCCGTGGTGTACGAGGTGCGGCGGCAGTTCCGCGAGCACCCCGGGATCATGGACTACAGCGAGAAGCCCGAATACGGACGCGTCGTCGACATCTGCACCAAGGACGCCCTCAGGGAGCTGGCCACGCCAGGTCTGCTCGCCGTGATGGCGCCCATCTTCATCGGGTTCACGCTCGGCGTCGGCGCGCTCGGCTCCTACCTGGCCGGCGCGATCGGCGCGGGCACCCTGATGGCGGTGTTCCTCGCCAACTCCGGTGGCGCCTGGGACAACGCCAAGAAGCTCGTGGAGGACGGCCACTACGGAGGCAAGGGCAGTGAGGCCCACGCCGCCACCGTGATCGGCGACACGGTCGGCGACCCCTTCAAGGACACCGCGGGTCCCGCGATCAACCCGCTGCTGAAGGTGATGAACCTGGTGTCGCTGCTCATCGCGCCCGCGGTGATCAAGTTCTCCTACGGCAGCGACAAGAACCTCGGCGTCCGGATCGGGATCGCGGTCCTGGCGCTCGTCGTCATCGTCGGGGCGGTCTACGTGTCCAAGCGGCGCGGCATCGCCATGGGCGACGAGGAGGGCAAGTCCGAGCAGGTGTCCAAGCCCACCGACCCCGCGGTGGTTTCGTAGACGGTCTTACGGGACCCGGCTCCAAGGGGCGGGCGGGAGGCGCGTGTTGACGCGTCGCCCGCCCGTCTTCGCATGTGTGCGCTCCGTGTGCCCGGCTGTGCCCGTTGTATGTGTGCAGCCTCACGGTGAGCCTTCTCTCGCGTGGTGCAAATGGTTCTAAAAGTCGTTTAAGCGGGCGCCCGGAATGGGGGTGTCGTCGGTGCGGCGTGTATGTTCCGGGGCCGGAGAGCCATGGAAGGGACCAATCCGGTGAACAAGAAGCTCGCTGCCGCACTGTCCGGCGGTGCGGTACTGGTAGTGGCGCTGTCGGGTTGCAGCAGCAGCGACAAGGGCAACGACAAGCTGGATGCCTGGGCCAAGCAGGTCTGCGACGCCGTGCAGCCGCAGGCCAAGAAGATCGAGGCCGCCAACGCCGCGATCCAGAAGGAGACCTCGGACAACAGCACGCCGGAAGAGGTGCGCAAGACCGACGCGCAGGCCTTCCAGGACATGTCCGACGCCTACAAGGCGATCGGTGCCGCCGTGCAGAAGGCCGGGGCGCCCAACGTGGACAACGGGGCGAAGAAGCAGCAGGACGCGGTCAAGGAACTCGACGGCATCGGCACGTCCTACGCCTCGCTGAAGACCCAGGTCGACAAGCTCGACACCAAGGACCAGGCGAAGTTCGCCGACGGCCTCAAGAACATCGCGACCTCGCTGGACAAGCTGAGCCAGAGCGGGAACGACGCGCTGAAGACCCTGGAGGAGGGCGAGGTCGGCCAGGCGATGGCGAAACAGACCAGCTGCAAGTCGGCATCCGCCACGGCGTCGTCGACGGCGGGCTGACGAGTCGCGCGGGGGCGGCGGGCGGCACGGGTCCGTCGGGGGTGGGCTGACGAGGAGCTGCCGGGTCGGCCTCAGCAGCAGCCCCCGTCGGCGGCGGGCTGAGAAGAAGCGTGGGGTCGACGGCCATCACGGGTCCGTCGGCGGCGGGCTGACGGGGAGCTGCGGGGTCGTTGTCGGTCCCCGTCCCCGGTCGGCGGCGGGCTGAGAAGAAGCTGCCGTTACGGCCTCGTCGACGGCGGGCTGACGAGGAACGCGGGGGCGGCGGGCGTCGTAGGTCCGTCGGTGGC
>NZ_JAMGBF010000136.1 GCF_023516615.1 Streptomyces panaciradicis | reverse complement strand
TCGGCCTCAGCAGCAGCCCCCGTCGGCGGCGGGCTGAGAAGAAGCGTGGGGTCGACGGCCATCACGGGTCCGTCGGCGGCGGGCTGACGGGGAGCTGCGGGGTCGTTGTCGGTCCCCGTCCCCGGTCGGCGGCGGGCTGAGAAGAAGCTGCCGTTACGGCCTCGTCGACGGCGGGCTGACGAGGAACGCGGGGGCGGCGGGCGTCGTAGGTCCGTCGGTGGCGGGCTGACGAGGAGCTGCCGGGTCGGCCTCGGTCGCGGGCACGTCGGCTGTGAGCTGAGAAGAGGTGCCGCGGGGGCCGTGTCCGGCTCGGCCCCCGCGGGCGTGGGCCGGCGCGGGGCTGCGGGCGGGGGGTCGGCACGGCCACAATGGGGGCGTGAGTACCTCCAGCCTTCCCGCCCTGCCCGCCTCCGACCGCCCCGACGTGGCCGCCCGGCTGCGGGACGCGCTGCTCGCGCAGTCCTTCACCGCCGACGGGCTGCTCGACCTGCTCGGCGCGCCCGCGTACGCGGCGCTGGCCCGCAGCGAGATCGTGCCCGCGCTCCGCGCGACCCGCGGGGACACGCCGCTGGAACTGCTCGTGCGGCTGTTCCTGCTGCAGCAGCCGGTGCCGCACGCGCGCGTGGCGGACGTTCTGCCCCTGGACGCCTGCCTGAACAGCGGGTGGCTGGCGCCGGCCGGGGCCGACGAGGTCGCCGCGACCGTGGACGTACGGCCGTACGGCGGGCCCGACGGCGAGGACTGGTTCATCGTGTCCGACCTCGGTTGCGCGGTCGGCGGCGCCGGCGGGATCGGCCGCAAGGACGAGGGCGTCGTCCTGGGCGTCGGCGGTGCCTCGACCACCCTCGCCGGCATCACCGTCCGTACGCCCGTCGCGTCGGCCCTCGACCTCGGCACGGGCTCCGGCATCCAGGCGCTGCACGCCGCCCAGCACGCCACGCGCGTGACGGCGACCGACGTCAACCCGCGCGCCCTGCACATCACGGCGCTCACCCTGGCCCTCTCCGGCGCGCCGGCGGCCGACCTGCGCGAGGGCTCCCTCTTCGACCCGGTGCGGGACGACGAGCGGTACGACCTGATCGTCTCCAACCCGCCCTTCGTCATCTCGCCGGGCGCCCGGCTGACGTACCGCGACGGTGGAATGGGCGGGGACGATCTGTGCCGCTCGCTCGTTCAGCAGTCGGGGGAGCGGCTGCGGGAGGGCGGTTTCGCGCAGTTCCTCGCCAACTGGCAGCACGTGGAAGGGGAGGACTGGCAGGACAGGCTCAGGTCGTGGGTGCCGCGCGGGTGCGACGCGTGGATCGTGCAGCGCGAGGTCCAGGACGTCACGCAGTACGCCGAGTTGTGGCTCAGGGACGCCGGTGACCACCGCGGGGACCCGGTCGAGTACCAGGCGCGGTACGACGCGTGGCTGGACGAGTTCGAGGCGCGCAAGGTGAAGGCGGTCGGCTTCGGCTGGATCACCCTGCGCCGGACGACGGCCGCCGAGCCCTCGATCACCGTGGAGGAGTGGCCGCATTCGGTCGAGCAGCCGCTCGGCGACGCGGTGCGAGCCCACTTCGAGCGGCTGGACTACCTGCGCGCGCACGACGACGCGGCCCTGCTGGAAGGGCACTTCAGGCTCGTCGCCGAGGTCGTCCAGGAGCAGGTCGGGCTGCCCGGCGCCGAGGACCCGGAGCATGTGGTGCTGCGTCAGCACCGCGGCATGCGCCGGGCCACGAAGGTCGACACGGTCGGCGCGGGCTTCGCCGGGGTGTGCGACGGCTCGCTGAGCGCGGGCCGCATCCTGGACGCCATCGCGCAACTGGTCGGGGAGGACCCGGTGTTGCTGCGCGACCGGACGCCCGCTCAGATCAGGCTGCTGGTGGAGCAGGGTTTCCTCGAGCCGGCCTGAGCGACGCGCCGGGAGCCCGCGGCGGCATTCTCCACCGGCATATGAAAACAGGCCAAGATTTTCCTATTGCTCGACGCTTCGCGCGATTCCCTCTTCCGCCGGGTCCGCCGACCCTTGACGCACCCGGCGGCAAAGATCGGGAAAGCCCCTCCGGAAGCGGTGGGAAAGCGCGTGCCCACCAGGTCATAGGCGTTGTGGGCCCCCGCCGAATTGAGCGGGAGAAGGGCGCGGGCGACGCCGGTAAAGATCACCGCGGCGAATTCGGCGCGGTCCGCGCGCCGGATGCGCGGTGCCCGGCGCGGCCGGACGACTCGTGCCGGGAACGACGGCAGTGAGGGGCATCCGCGGCCGGGGCCGGCGTCACGGTGGGCGACGATCCACAGGCGGGTCGGCCCGGCGTTCACCTCGGGTTCGCCCGGCCGTCTCCCGCGCGTGCCAGTCTCCCCGGACGGGGCATACGCGGACGGGTGGAAAAGGGGCACGGGGAGCCATGGAGAGCGGACCGGCGATCTTCGCTGGAGCGGTGTTCGCGCTGTTCGGCGGAGCGCTGCTGGTGTGGACCGTGACCCGGGTGCGGCACGGCGAGCCCGTCGCGCACGGTGTGAACCCGGTCGCATCGGCGGCCCTCGCGAGCCTCGTGTCGGTGATCGCGCTGACCCTCGCGGCCTGGTGCCTGACCCGAGTGTGAAAGCAGCCCCGGAGCTGCGGACGAGGTAATCGGGAGGTGATCCTCCGGTTCGCCTCGAAAAGGTGGCCGGGCACTCCGGGCGGCAGGAATGGCGCGACTCGGGTTACCGTTCGAGTGGCCGTTGCGGGCTTTTCCCGTTTGACACGGGGGCGGGATGTACCGTCACACTCCGCAGCGTCACCATGACACGGCCCCGGGAGGAACGCCTGGGGAGGCCCCAGCATCGACCGGAGAGAAGAGCGAAGTTGTCCCCGACCAGCGAGACCGCACACGGCGGCCGCCGACTCGTCATCGTCGAGTCGCCTGCCAAGGCGAAGACGATCAAGGGCTACCTCGGCCCCGGCTACACCGTCGAGGCGAGCGTCGGGCACATCCGCGACCTTCCCAACGGTGCCGCGGAGGTGCCGGAGAAGTACACCGGCGAGGTCCGCCGCCTCGGTGTGGACGTCGACCATGACTTCCAGCCCATCTATGTGGTCAACGCCGACAAGAGGGCCCAGGTCAAGAAGCTCAAGGACCTGCTCAAGGACTCCGACGAGCTCTTCCTCGCCACCGATGAGGACCGCGAGGGCGAGGCCATCGCCTGGCACCTCCAGGAGGTGCTCAAGCCCAAGGTCCCGGTCAAGCGGATGGTCTTCCACGAGATCACCAAGGCCGCGATCCAGGCGGCCGTCGCCAACCCGCGCGAGCTGAACCAGAAGCTGGTCGACGCCCAGGAGACCCGCCGCATCCTCGACCGTCTCTACGGCTACGAGGTCTCGCCGGTGCTGTGGAAGAAGGTCATGCCGCGGCTGTCGGCCGGCCGCGTCCAGTCCGTCGCGACCCGTCTCGTCGTGGAGCGGGAACGCGAGCGCATCGCTTTCCGTTCCGCCGAGTACTGGGACCTGACGGGCACCTTCGCGACCGGCCGCGCCGGCGATCCGTCGGACCCGTCGTCGCTGGTCGCCCGCCTGCAGTCCGTCGACGGCAGGCGTGTCGCGCAGGGTCGCGACTTCGACTCCCTGGGACAGCTCAAGAGCGCGAACACCCTCCACCTCGACGAGGCGAACGCCCGCGCACTGGCCGCCGCCCTGGAGCAGACGCAGTTCGCCGTCCGCTCCGTCGAGTCGAAGCCGTACCGCCGCTCGCCGTACGCCCCCTTCCGTACGACCACGCTGCAGCAGGAGGCGAGCCGCAAGCTCGGCTTCGGCGCCAAGGCGACCATGCAGGTGGCCCAGAAGCTGTACGAGAACGGCTTCATCACCTACATGCGTACGGACTCCACGACGCTCAGCGACACCGCCGTGGCCGCCGCCCGCGCCCAGGTGACGCAGCTCTACGGCGCCGACTACCTGCCGCCCAGCCCGCGGACGTACGCCGGGAAGGTCAAGAACGCGCAGGAGGCGCACGAGGCGATCCGCCCCTCGGGTGATCGTTTCCGCACACCCGCCGAGACCGGGCTGACCGGCGACCAGTTCAAGCTGTACGAACTGATCTGGAAGCGCACGGTCGCCTCCCAGATGAAGGACGCCACCGGCAACTCCGTCACGGTGAAGATCGGTGGCACGGCCGCCGACGGCCGGGACGTCGAGTTCACCGCCTCCGGCAAGACGATCACCTTCCACGGCTTCCTCAAGGCCTACGTCGAGGGCGCCGACGACCCGAACGCCGAGCTGGACGACCGCGAGCGCCGGCTGCCGCAGGTCGCCGAGGGCGACCGGCTCAGCGCCGAGGAGATCACGGTCGACGGGCACGCCACCAAGCCCCCGGCCCGCTACACCGAGGCCAGCCTCGTCAAGGAGCTCGAAGAGCGCGAGATCGGCCGTCCGTCGACGTACGCGTCGATCATCGGCACGATCCTGGACCGCGGCTACGTCTTCAAGAAGGGCACGGCGCTCGTCCCGTCCTTCCTGTCCTTCGCCGTGGTCAACCTCCTGGAGAAGCACTTCGGGCGGCTCGTCGACTACGACTTCACCGCCAAGATGGAGGACGACCTCGACCGCATCGCCCGCGGCGAGGCGCAGGCCGTGCCGTGGCTGAAGCGGTTCTACTTCGGCGAGGCCAACGGCATCGGCGGCGCGGCCGAGGCCGGCAACGGCGACGGCGACCACCTCGGCGGCCTCAAGGAGCTGGTGACCGACCTGGGCGCGATCGACGCGCGCGAGGTGTCGTCGTTCCCGGTGGGCAACGGCATCGTGCTGCGGGTCGGCCGCTACGGCCCGTACATCGAGCGTGGCGAGAAGGACTCCGAGGGCCACCAGCGGGCGGACGTGCCCGAGGACCTGGCGCCCGACGAGCTGAGCGTCGAGCTCGCCGAGGAACTGCTCGCCAAGCCGAGCGGCGACTTCGAGCTCGGTGCCGACCCGGCGACGGGCCACCAGATCATCGCCCGGGACGGCCGCTACGGCCCGTACGTCACCGAGGTGCTCCCCGAGGGCACCCCGAAGACCGGCAAGAACGCCGTCAAGCCGCGTACGGCCTCGCTGTTCAAGTCGATGTCGCTGGACACCGTGACCCTCGCGGACGCCCTCAAGCTGATGTCGCTGCCGCGCGTCGTCGGCACCGACGCCGAGGGCCAGGAGATCACCGCGCAGAACGGCCGCTACGGCCCGTACCTGAAGAAGGGCACGGACTCGCGCTCGCTCACTTCCGAGGAGCAGCTCTTCACGATCACCCTCGAAGAGGCGCTGGCGATCTACGCGCAGCCCAAGCAGCGCGGACGCGCGGCCGCCAAGCCGCCGCTGAAGGAGCTGGGCACCGACCCGGTCAGCGAGAAGCCGGTCGTGGTCAAGGACGGCCGTTTCGGACCGTACGTGACCGACGGGGAGACCAACGCGACGCTGCGCTCCGGCGACAGCGTCGAGACGATCACCCCGGAGCGCGGCTTCGAACTCCTCGCCGAGAAGCGGGCGAAGGGTCCCGCGAAGAAGACGGCGAAGAAGGCGCCCGCCAAGAAGGCCCCGGCCAAGAAGGCGACGACCGCCAAGAAGACCGCCGCGAAGAAGACGACGACGGCCGCGAAGAAGACGGCCGCCAAGAAGACGACGGCCGCCGCCAAGAAGACGACTGCTTCGAAGACGGCCTCGGACGACTGAACGGCGGCCGAGTCACGGGGACCTTCCCCAAGACGGCTTCGCAAAACGAACGCCCCGATATCGCTTTGGTGTCGGGGCGTGCGCACGTTCGGGAGCGCCCCCTGGCTTGTCGGTCGGTCCCGATAGGCTGAAAGCATGACGCGAGCCGAGCAGCCAACGGCCCCCAAGCCGGCCCCCGACGACGCCCTTGTCGCGGACTCCCGCGAGCGCGCCGTTCGCGCCCTGCTCCAACGACCGCAGCTGAGGCGGTTGTGGAGCGCACAGTTCGTGGGGTCGATCGGTGACACCCTCGCCCTCCTCGTGCTGGTGCTGCTGGCCCTTCAAGCGGCCATCAGCGAAGGCTCGTTCGGCGGGAACTACCGGGGCGTGGCGTTCGCAGTGGCGACCGTCTTCGCGGTACGCATCCTCGCGACGCTGCTCTTCGGCGCCGTACTCCTCGGCCCGCTCACCTCGCTCACCTCCCACGACGGCCCTCTCGACCGCCGTTGGACGATGGTCGGTGCCGACACCGTCCGCGTCCTCGCGCTCATCGTCGCCCCGCTGTGGATCGACTGGACGCCGGACAACGCGCTGGCGATCCTGCTGGTGACCGCCTTCGTGACCGGGGTGGCCGAGCGCTTCTGGACGGTGTGCCGCGAGAGCGCCGCGCCCGCGCTGCTGCCGGCCCCGCCGCCGGAGGGCGCGACGGTACGGCCCCTGCCGGACCACCTGGACGCCCTGCGCCGCCTGTCGCTGCGCACGACCTTCGTGGCCATCCCGCTCGCGGCCGCCGCGCTCGTCGTCGCCGGCCTGCTCAACAACCTGCTGGGCACCGGCCTGGACTGGTTCGCCCAGCACCAGGCCGCCCTCGCCTCGTACGTGGCGGCCGGGCTCTTCGCCGCCTCCCTGTCCGTCGTCGTGTTCCTGGAGCTGCCCGACACGCGCACCCCGCGCGCGCGTTCGCCGCTGGAGGGACTGCGCCGGCCCAAGACGGCCTCGGGCGTCGACAAGGGCCGCACGGGAGCCATCCCGCTGCTGGTGCTCTCCGGCGCGGCCGTCGCGGGCGCGATCGCCGCGGCCGTCGCCGTGTGCGTGCTGCACGCCAAGGACCTGCACGGCGGCCCGGTGACCTACGGCCTGCTGGTCCTCGGACTGACCGGCGGTGTCGTCGTCGGTATCCGTACGGCGCCGAAGATCCTGGTGTCGCTCTCGCGCCGCCGCCTGCTCGCGCTGGCCATCGCCTTCACCGGCATCGCGCTGCTGGCCGCCGGGCTCGTCCCGGACGTCACCACCGTCCTGCTGATCGTCACGCTGGCCGGCATCGGCGCGGGCGTCGCGGCCAACACCGGGCACACCCTCCTCGACCAGGAGGCCGAGGACCACCGGCGCGCACGGACGACCGAGCACCTGCACGCGGTCGTCCGGGTCACCGTGGCCCTCGGCGCGGTGATCGCCCCGGTCGTGGCGGCAGGGATCGGCCCGCACCGGCTGGAGAACGGCAAGTTCGTCTTCGCCCACGGCGGCGCCGCCTTCACCCTCATGCTGGTCGGGGCGCTGCTGCTGCCGGTGGCCGCGCTGGTGCTGGCCAAGGTCGACGACCGCTCCGGCGTGCCGCTGCGGCACGACCTGAGGGACGCGCTGCTGGGCGGCGACGACCCCCTGACCACGCCCGCCGGGAACGGTTTCTTCATCGCCCTGGAGGGCGGCGACGGCGCCGGCAAGTCCACGCAGGCCGAGGCGCTCGCCGAGTGGATCCGGGCCAAGGGCCACGAAGTCGTGGTCACCCGCGAGCCGGGCGCGACCCCGGTCGGCAAGCGGCTGCGGTCGATCCTGCTGGACGTCTCCAGCGCCGGTCTGTCCCACCGGGCCGAGGCCCTGCTGTACGCGGCGGACCGCGCGGAGCACGTGGACACGGTGGTACGGCCCGCCCTGGAGCGGGGCGCCGTCGTGATCTCCGACCGGTACATCGACTCCTCGGTCGCCTACCAGGGAGCGGGCCGCGACCTGTCCCCGACGGAGATCGCCCGGATCAACAGGTGGGCGACGAACGGCCTCGTACCCCACCTCACCGTGTTGCTGGACATCTCCCCGGAGAGCGCCCGCGAGCGGTTCACCGAGGCCCCCGACCGGCTGGAGTCGGAGCCGGCCGAGTTCCACGCGCGCGTGCGCTCCGGCTTCCTCACCCTCGCCGCGGCCGACCCCGGGCGGTACCTGGTGGTGGACGCCGGCCAGGAGCCCGAGGCCGTCACCACCGTCGTACGCCACCGGCTCGACCAGATGCTGCCGCTGTCCGAGCAGGAGATCCGGGAGCAGGAGGAGGCGCGCAAGAAGGCCGAGGAGGAGGCCCGCCGCAAGGCCGAGGAGGAGGCCGCCCGCAAGGCCGAGGAGGAGCGGCTGGAGCGCGAGCGCCAGGAGCAGCTCGCCAAGTTGCGCGCCGAGGAGGAGGAGCGCAAGCGGCGCGAGCTGGAGGAGGCGCAGCGGCGCGAGGCCGAACGGCAGGCGGAGGAAGCCCGGCGCCGGGCCGAGGAGGCCGCCCGGCGTGCCGAGGAGGAGCGGCAGCGGCTGCTCGCCGAGGAGAAGGCGCGCGCCGAGGAGGAGGCCCGCCGCAAGGCCGAGGAGGAGCGTCGGCGCAGGCAGGCCGAGGAAGAGGCCCGGCTGCACGCCGAGGCCGAGGCGCTGCGGCTGGAGAAGCAGCGCAAGGCCGAGGAGGCCCTGATGCGCGCGGAGGAGGCCCGCCGGCTCGCCGAGCAGGCCGCGGCCGCCGCGGAGGCCGGTCCCAAGCAGCCGGCCGCGCCCGCGGTGCCGCCGGAGGCGCCGACCGC
>NZ_JAMGBF010000135.1 GCF_023516615.1 Streptomyces panaciradicis | reverse complement strand
GGCCCGCACACGGCCCGCTCGGAGCGCACGCCGGTCACCCCGGCCGGCAGCCGTCGGCCACCGCACTCCGACCGCGTCCCGCGCGGCACGCCGGCACCGGCCCGCCCGCTGGGCGGCTGACCGGCCGAGGACGGCGGGGGTCGGTACGCACAGCCACCCCCCGCACGAAGAAGGGCCCCGGTTCCCGACGGGAACCGGGGCCCGCGTGTCGTCTCAGCCCTTCCAGGCCCGCACCACGAGGCCGTCCCGCACCTCGAAGTTGAGCCGGCCGGCGCGGTACTCCATGGTGATGATCGCCCCCGGCGGCAGGGACCGCACCGTGGTCCAGCCGCGCTCGCGCGCGCGCCGCTCGGCCTGCGCCGCGTCGAGGCCGACATACGCCTCCGGACTGTCCTGGGGCTCCGCCTGCGGAGCGGGAATCGGTGCCATACGGGAACGGTAGGCGCTGCCTCCGGAACCGGGAAGGCCGGGCCGGTCCCAGGAGTCACAGATCCCCCGGCGGTCACACTTCTGTCACAGGATCACGACACGCGTTTCGACCGCGCTGCGTCACACGTATGAGCGGTCCCGTACGCCTTGCGCAGGCATTCGACCGTAATTCCGGCGTGTCGCGGGCCCTTGTCGAATAGCCCGGCGTAAAGCACCGCGAGAAGCGCTCCCGACCTCCCCGGCATTCGAATCCCGCCCGATTCCGGGCCCGGCCCAGGGGGCCGGCACCGCAGAGGAAATACACGGTTCCGACACAGAACCCCCGCACGCCCTCCTGCCCGGCCCGGGCCGCGGCATGCCCCCCGCAGGCCGGATGCCGGCCCCGCCTCACACGCCCGCCGACGGCCCCGGGGCCGCCGCTCGGAGGAGCGCGCGGGACAGCCGGTCCCGGGCGGTCCTGATCGACTCGGTCAGCTCGGCGGGCTCCAGCACCTCGAACTCGAAGCCCGTCATCATCACGTGGATCACCATGACGTCGAGGTTCGCGGCGCCGGTGCGCAGCACACAGGCGCCCGGACCGTCCGGCTCCAGCTGGCCTGCGGTCGGCGAGATCCGCTCCGCGGCCTCCTCGACGGGCACCAGCAGCCGTACGACGGCCCGCGCCGCGTACGCGCGCGTGGAGACGCCCGCCGACACGTACGCGGCGAGGTCCTCGGCGGGCGGGGTGCGCGGGGCGAAGCGCGGGCCGTGCGGCGGCCTGGGGGTGACGCGGTCGACGCGGAACGTACGCCAGGCGTCGCGGTCGAGGTCCCAGGCGACCAGATACCAGCGCCGCTCGCTGCAGACGAGGCGGTGCGGTTCGACGGCGCGGCGGGAGGCGGAGCCGTTGTGGTCGCTGTAGTCGAAGCGCAGGCGCTCCGAGTCCCGGCACAGATTGGCCAGCTCGGTGAGGACGGCCGGGTCCACGGTGCCGGACCGCGGGCCCCGGAACATCGGCACGGTGAAGGCGTTCAGGGCGCCCACCCGGCGGCGGAGCCTGTTCGGCAGCACCTGCTCCAGCTTGGCGAGCGCCCGTACGGACGTCTCGCCGATGCCCTCGATGCCCTGTCCGGCGGCCGTGCGCAGGCCGACGGCCACGGCGACCGCCTCGTCGTCGTCCAGCAGCAGCGGCGGCAGCTCGGCGCCCGCACCGAGCTGGTAGCCGCCGCCGGTGCCGGGGCTGGCGTTGACGGGGTAGCCCAGCTCGCGCAGCCGGTCCACGTCCCGGCGCACGGTGCGCGCGGTGACGCCGAGCCGGTCGGCGAGCTCGGCGCCGGACCATTCGCGGTGCGCCTGCAGCAGCGAGAGCAGGCGCAGGAGTCGTGCCGAGGTCTCCAGCATGGGCCCCAGTCTGTCTCAGGGTTCGTACGGCAGCTGCGGCACCTCGAAGCACGTACGGTTCATGTCCCCTTGCGCCACCCATCCCCTGCCGTCCTGCCAGCGGGCCACCGACAGACAGGTTCTGCGGGTCTTCGGCGGCTTCGGCAGGGGTGCGAAGGAGACGGGCAGGAGGAGGCCGCCGGCGGTGTAGTCGCGGCTGCTGTTCACGAAGGCGTCGACGCACGCGCGCGTGATGCCCGTCCGCGCACAGGACTTGGCGGCGTCGGTGAACCACCGGGCGGCCGCCCAGCCCTCCAGCTGCCACTGGGAGTGCGTCTTCAGTCCTTCGGTGGCGTCCCGGAACTCCCGTACGGCCGCGTTGCCGGTGTCGTCGAAGTCGCGGCTGGAGCCGGTCGCCCACAGGGCGTTGCGGCAGCGCGGGGAGTCCTTGTAGTCCTCGGGGACGGTGGACGTCCAGTTCTGCACGTTGGTCACCTTGGCGACGACCTTCGCGCCGACCTCGTCCATCGCCCTGCACAGCTGGGCGTTGCCGTGGCCGTCGATGGCGTCGAAGACCAGGTCGGCGCCCTGCTGCTTCAGATCGGCCGCGGCCGCGCGGAAGTTGGGCAGCGCGAAGTCGACCTGCTCGGTGACCACCTTGTAGCCCTCGGCCTTCAGGCCGCGCTGCACGAGCCGGGCGTAGGCGGCGGAGGCGGCCTGGTTGTAGGACACGACCGCGGCCGTACGCGCGCCCTTGACGCGCTTGAAGTAGCGGTAGACCTCCGTGCCGCCGTACAGCTTGCCGCCCCAGCCGGGGGTGCCGTCGCGGGGCGCGGAGCTGCCGTAGATGCCGTACAGGTGCGGCCAGGTGTCGTAGGCGGCGCCGATGGGCTGGCCGCCGATGTCGGGCACGCCCGCGTGGGAGACGCGGGGGGCGCCCGCGTAGTCCAGGGCGGTGGTGGCGACCAGCGCGACGACCCTGTCCTCCTCGATCAGCTGGCGCACGCAGGTGTTGTCGCCGACGCCGCTGCCGCCGTCGTCGCACTCGTGCACCTCGACGCGGCGGCCGTCGATGCCGCCGCGCGCGTTGAGGCGCTCGAAGTAGGCCTTGGCGCCCTCGCCCGGTCCGGTGAAGGTGTCGCCGCCGACCGGACTGGTGGCGCTGGCGACGATGCCGACGGGGATGGGCGCGCCGCCGCCCGGCGCCGGGGTGCGGGTGCCGTGCTCGAAGTCGCTCTCGGGCAGCCGGCTGCCGCAGGCGGTGGCGACGACGAGCAGCAGCGCCGCGGCGGCCGCGCGCTCAGCAGCCGGGCGCCGGCGAGCCGGACGCATCGCCGCTCAGTTTGACCAGCGCGCACAGCGTGTTGACGGACACCTTCCAGGTGCCGCCCTGCAGGACGGCCGTGCCGGAGGCGTTCGGCAGGGCGGTGGCGCCGTTCAGGGTCAGCGCGTACGTCACCGTCGCCTGGTCCGGCGATGTGAACTCGATCTTCTGGACCTTCGCCTGGACCTGCCCGCCGCGCTTGTCACCGCTGAAGGCCTTGAGCACCGGGGCCATCCTGGTGCCGTTCTCCAGGACCTTCTGCTTCTCCGCCAAGGGCGTCTTGGGGTCGAAGAACTTCTGCCAGTCGGCGCTGATCTGCTGCTTGGCCGCCGCCGGGTCGGCCGGCGCGGTGGCCGGCGCGCTCGCCGTCTTCTGCACGGACGGCGTGGGGGGCGGGCTGGAGCTGCCGCCGCCGCTCTTGTCGCTGCACGCCGCGAGGACCGGGGCGAAGATGAGAACGAGGGCGGCCAGCGCCGCCGTACCCCGTCCCACCGCCCGTGGGCCGTGCCCCCTCGCCGCGTTCCCCCGCCTGAGGTCGCTCCCGAGAACCATCTGGCTCACCACCGGGTGTCCATCCGGGCAAGGTGCGCCCGGTGCTTTCAGGGTCAGCTTCCAGAAGGCATAGTGCAAGCCATTGGCTGACATGGACAGACACACGACGTGTGTGAACGGACGAGGAGCCAAAGATGCGGACAGCGCGACTGCGGACCGTGCACCCCGTGCTGTGGGCCGGCTGGGCCGCGCTGGCCGCGGGCGCGGTGCTGTGCGTCATCGGCTGGTACGGCGTCTCCGGCGAGCGCTACGCCGAACGGCAGCTCCCCTACCTGGCCTCCTGCACGATCCCCGGCGCCGCGCTGATCGTCGCCGGGGCGGTGCTGCTCACCCACGGGCGGAGCGCCCTCGCGACCGCGCGCGTGGAGGAGCTCTACGGCCTCCTCGTCACCGAACCCGCCGACGCCGACGCGTCCGGGCCGGCGGTCACCGCGCCCCTCGCGGTCAGCGGGGACCTGCTGATGGTGCCCGGCGGCACGCTGTGGCACCGCGCCGACTGCCCGCTGGTCGCCGGGAAGGCGGAGGCGGTCCCGGTGGACGCCAAGGTCCTGGCCGGCGGCGAGCTGGGCCCGTGTCCCATCTGCGAGCCGTCCGAAGAAACCGACTGATGTCCTCACTCACCTACGACCTCACGCTGGCCGGTCTGTCGGTCGGCAGCGCCGCCGCGCTCACCGGGATCGGCCTGATCGTGACGTACCGGGCGACCGGTGTGCTCAACTTCGCGCACGGGGCCATCGCCATGGTGTGCGCCTATGTGCTGCGGCAGTGCGTGGTGGAGTGGGGCTGGCCGCTGTGGCCTGCGGCGGCGCTGACGCTGGTCTTCCTGGCCCCCGCGATCGGCGTGGCGCTGGAGCGCTTCGTCTTCCGTCCGCTCGCCGTCCAGGGCGGCGACCCGGCGCAGACCCTCGTCGCGTCCATCGGGGTGTTCGTGCTGCTGGTCGGCGGGGCGGCGCTGCTGTGGGGGCAGGGCGCGCGGGACGACGCACCGGAGCTGGTGTCCGCCGATCCGTGGGGGCAGCTGGCGGTCGTGCTGGTGCTGGCGGCGGGGGTCGGTGCGGTGATCCGCTGGACGCGGTTCGGGCGGGAGCTGCGGGCCGTCGTGGACGACCGGCGGCTGGCGGTGCTCGGCGGGATCGACGCGGACCGGGTGGCGGCGGCGGGGTGGGCGTTCGGGGCGTTCACCGCGGGCCTGACGGGCGTGCTGCTCGCGCCGTACGTCCGTCTCGACCCCTACGGTCTGCCGCTGCTGGTCATGGAGGTCGTCGCGGTGGCGGTCGCGGCACGCATGCGCAGTCTGCCGGTCGCGGTGCTGGTCGCGCTGGGCGTCGGGATCGCGCAGAGCCAGCTGACGCGGCTGCATCCCGCGGGCTGGGCCGGGCCGTTGCTGCAGACGGTGGGCGCGAACCTGTTCGTGGTGGCGCTGCTGGTGGCGGCCCTGGCGCTGCCGCGCGTCGGCACCCGGGACGCGCTGCCGCGCACGGCCACCGCGCGCGTGCCGACGCCCCCGGGCGCGTGGATCGTCGCGGTCGTGCTGTTCCTGCTGCCGCTGGGCTTCGCGGGCTCCGACCTGCACACGTCGGTGCAGGTGCCGGCGCTGGGCGTGGTCCTGCTGTCCCTGGTGGTGGTCACCGGCCGGGGCGGCCAGATCTCCCTCGGCCAGGCCGCCTACGCGGGGCTCGGCGCCCTGTTCACCGCCCTGCTGGCGGCGGGCCGCTTCCCGGGCCTGCCCCGCCTGCCGGAACTGGCCGCTCTCGCCGTCGCGGTCGTCCTGGTCGCCCCCCTGGGCCTGCTGACCGGCTGGCCGGCGATCAGCCGCAGGGGCCTCGCCCTGGCGCTGGCGACCTTCGCGGTGGGCGTCGGGGTGAGCCGCTTCGTCTTCGCCCAGCCGTACGCCACCTCGGACCTGGGCCTGGGCCGCCCGGCGGGCTTCGACGGCGACCGCGCCTACTACGTCCTCGAACTCGTCCTGCTCCTCGCCGCGTTGCTGGCGACCCGGGCGCTGCGCCGAGGCCGTACGGGCCGGGCCCTGGCCGCCATGCGCGACCACGAGGCCGGGGCGTCGGCGGCGGGCGTGCCGGTCCCGTCCCTGAAACTCCTGGCGTTCGTCGCGGGCGCCGCGCTGGCCGCGCTCGGCGGCGGCATGCTCGGCATGGGCCTGCGCGCGTTCGACCCGGGCGCCTACGACCCCGTGCGCGGCCTGCTGTGGTTCGCGGCGGTGGTGGTCCTGGGCGCGGACAGCACCCTGGGCGCCCTGGCCGCGGCGGCCCTCCTGGTGGGCCTGGACGCGGGCACGCGGGGCGGCGTCGCGGCGGCCCTCATCGGCGTCCTGGCGGTCCTGATCGGCCGCTTCCCCGGAGGCCCGTACGAGGCGTGGCGAACGGCGACGGCCCGTCTGCGCCCGCACCGCGCGACGGAACTGACCGAGGCGGGCTCGCGCGCGCGAGCGAGGGCCCGGCACACAGCGACACCGACGCCCCGGCGGCGGACCCCGGCGGGCGGGACGGCGACGGGGCGGGGGGCCTCGGGGGAGGTTGCGACTTCCGGCACCGGGGGCGCCACGGCCGCCCTGGGTACGGGAGACGCGGCACCCCCGGCAGAGGAGAACCTCGCGCCCCCGCCGGACAGGCACCCTGCAGCCCGCCCCACGGAGAACCTCACGACCCCGCCCGACAAGTACCCTGCGGCCCCACCCGCGGAAAACCTCGCGGCCGGCCCCGACAAGCACCCCCCGCCCTCACCCGCGGAAAACCTCGCGCCCCCGGTCGGCGGGATACCGGCGGCCCCCCGCGGACGGCGCTCGGCCGGTGGCGGGGGGCGGTCCGGGCAAGGGGCGCCCGCGCCCGACGGCGCATCCGCCGTCACCGGCGCTGTGGGCGGAGGCGCCTTGGTGCGTCGGCCGCCGCGCGCCGCCCTTCTCGTGGCGCGCGGGCTCCAGGCCCGCTACGGGGGCTTCACCGCCCTCGACGGTGTCGGGCTGGAGGTGCACCCGGGGCAGGTCACCGCCGTCATCGGGCCCAACGGCGCCGGCAAGAGCACCCTCTTCCACTGTCTGGCCGGCACCCTGCGTCCCGCGCGCGGACAGGTGCTTCTCGCGGACCGGGACATCACGCGTCTGCCGGCTCACACCCGCACCCGCCTCGGGATCGCCCGCACCTTCCAGCAGCTGGCCGTCTTCCCGTCCCTGACCGTGGCCGAGAACGTCCGCGTGGGCGCCGAGCAGGGCCGGGTCACCGACCCCGGCGCCGTGGACCGCGCCCTGCGCCTGTTCGACCTGGACGGCCCCCTGCGCACGCTCCCCGCCGCCGCCCTGCCCACGGGCACCCTCCGCCGGGTGGAGCTGGCACGGGCCCTCGCCGGCGGCCCGCGCGTCCTGCTCCTCGACGAGCCCGCCGCCGGCCTGGACAGCACCGAGGTCACCGCGATGACCCGCGTCCTGAAGGCCCTGGCGGCCGACGGCACCGCACTGCTGGTCGTCGAGCACGATCTCGACCTGGTCGCCGACCTCGCCGACGTCGTGCACGTCATGACCGCGGGCCGCATCGTCGCCTCCGGCCCGCCCGACCGCGTCCTGCAAGAGGCCGCCTCGTGAACGCCGGCATCTCGCTGCGGCACGCGCGCGTGCGCTACGGCCCCCTGGAGGCCCTGCACGGCGTCACCCTCGCCGCGCCCGGCCCCGGCCTCACCGTCCTGCTGGGGCGCAACGGTTCCGGCCGTACGACCGTCCTGCGCGCGCTGGCCGGAGCCGTGCCGCTGTCCGGCGGGGCGGTGGTGTGGGACGGCGCCGACGTGACCCGGATGCCGGCGTACGAGCGGGCCCGGCGGGGCCTGTGCCTGGTGCCCGAACGGCAGGCGGTCTTCGGCTCCCTCACCGTGCGCGAGAACCTCGAACTGGCGGCGCTGGACGTCGGCTTCGCTCTGGAGGCCTATCCCCCGCTGGAGAAGCTGCTGCCGCGCCGCGCCGGCACCCTCTCCGGCGGCGAGCAGCGCATGCTCGCGCTCTCCCGCGCCCTGCTGGCACGCGCGCGCGTGGTGCTCGTCGACGAACCCGCGCAGGGCATGTCCCCGCCGGTCGCCGCCCGTACGTACGAGCTGCTGGGCGGTCTCGACGCGTGCGTGGTCGTCGCCGAGCAGCGGCTGCCGCCGGCGCTGGAGGGCCGGGGCGCCGTGTTCGTGTACGAACTGCGGCGCGGCGCGGTGGTGTTCGGCGGGCAGGCGGCCGAGCTGGGACGAGGGACGCCGCGTGGGCCGTCGCGGGGGCGCCGGGACGTACCGGGATGACGCCGGGGCCCCGCCCGGTCGGACGACCGGACGGGGCCCCGGAGCGTGACCGGGAGCGCCTCAGACGACGAGCCGCTGCCCGGGCAGGATCACGTCGGGATCACCGCCGATGACGGCCTTGTTGGCGGCGTACAGGTGCTGCCAGGTGGTCCCGTGCCTGGCGGCGATCCTGCTCAGGGTGTCGCCCTCGCGGACGGTGTAGTTCCCTCGGGAGGAACTGCGGTTGGTGTGGCCCGTCGAGCGCGTCGGCGCCTTCTTCGACGGGGCCGCCTTGGCGGACTTGGTGGTCTCGGACGACTTCGTCGTCACCGAGCCGGAGGAGGCGGGGGCGCTTCCGGACGCGCCCGCCCGTGCCGAACAGACCGGCCAGGCGCCCCAGCCCTGGGCGTGCTGCACCTTGGTGGCCACGGCGATCTGGGCTTCCCTGGAGGCCTGGTCGGCCGTGGAGGCGTAGGCGGAGCCGCCGTACGCGCGCCAGGTGCCGGCGGAGAACTGGAGCCCGCCGTAGTAGCCGTTGCCGGTGTTGATGTGCCAGTTGCCGCCGCTCTCGCACTGGGCGATGCGGTCCCAGACTCCGCCGTCGGCCGCGGCTGCGTTGCCGGACGCGGCCAGCAGTCCCAGCGGGGCGGCGAGCAGTGCGGCCCCGGCGAGGGCCGCCGTCGTACGCGTCTTGCGACCGTTGTGGCGGTTGGTATCGGCACACTCGGACATGTAATTCCCTCTCCCGACACCCGGGGTCCCCCAGGACGGGGCGCGCTCGCGGCACTGGGGCCGGTCGCCGCGCTCCGCCTTGTCCGTCTGCTCGCGCCGGCCTTGCTTGGCCGGCCGGCGCGACCGGCGGACGTTCCCGAGCGGTGCTCGTTGCACACGGCCGAGGAATCTAAAGAGCCTGTCGGGGCGTCAGCAACCAACTCCTCGTCATTCCAGGCCAGTTCACCGTTACCGCCGGTATCAGCGAATTCTGGTCACCCACTTCATTCCCTGATTTCAGGATTTGTCGACCAGCTACTTCTTTGATCTGTGACTCACTTCACGCAACCAACTCCCTTGCCATTCCGAGCATTTGACCATGAGTGACCAATTCCGCACGAATGGTGACCATGCGCGTCGGGCGGATTGATTCCCTTCGCCCTGGGGCGTGACTCTCGCCACAGATCGCCCGTTGTCTTCTTCATGAGCCCGGGACCCGCCCGGTTCACCACTTCCCGAGGGGAGCCACCCGTGCCGCGCATGCTCGATGTCAGCGACGAGGTACGCGCCGAGATCGGCGACGAAGAGGCCGACCGGCTGCTCGCCGGCGAGAACGCCCCCGGCAGTTACGACTGCACGTCCTGCCGCACCCCGGGCGACTCCGAACAGGAGCGCACCAGCACCGTCCTGTTCATCGGCGACGAGACCGCGGTCCTCGCCTTCGCCCACGCCACCTGCCTGCCCTCGCAGGTCGTCCAGGTCACCGAGGAGCAGCTCCAGGGCGCCGTGCGGTCCATCTCCGGCGACACCGTCGACCTGGACCCCGACAAGGTCGCCGCCGAGCAGGCCGTGCTCGGCGTGACCAGCGGACTCGTGCTGATCGCCGGGGAGTTGCACCCGGCGCTGGTGGTCGAGCCGACGGGCCCGATCGTCCGCCCGGGCGCCACCGGGCTCGGGGACGACTTCCTGCCGCTGCTGATCGAGCAGGGCTTCATGCCGCTGACGCAGATCACGGAGGTGCCCCCGGTGCTGCACGGCTGGTCGGTGCTGCTCGCCGTGGGCCAGCTGCACGCCGTGCTCCAGCCGAACGCCAACGGCGGGCAGCCGGTGGCCTGGTGGCAGGCGCACCAGCCGCTGCAGGTCACCGAGAGCTGGCGGGCCGCCGCGAACAAGCACCAGCAGGTGCTGATGTTCGCCGCGCCGGTGGGGTCGATCGGCCGTCAGCCGCGCGAGGACCTGCTGCGGGACGCGCTGGACAAGGCGGCGGCGAACGGGAAGCTGGTCGCCGCGGCCATGCCGCTCGCGGGCACCTGAGGGCGCCCGCCGGGGGAAACCGCATCCCAAGTGGCCCGGGGTCGTTTGGACATACGTGCACTCCTACGACGTTCCCCGCCGCTCGTCCTACCCGCCGATCCCGTCCTCGCGGTCGTCGGCCCCGGACTTCCCGGGCGGCCCCTCGGCCACGCCGATCTACGACGCGCTCTACGCGGAGTACGTCAAGTCCTTCCGCACACTGCCGGGTGACCGCAGCGGCGAGGAGGAGCTGGGCTTCACCGCCTTCGGGAACATCCCGCACAGCTCCGGGGGGTACACCGCGCACCGCCCGGGGTCGTTCAGCAGCTCGTACGGCGCGTACAGCGCGGGGGCCCACAGTGCCCGGCAGCAGTCGCAGTGGCAGCGTGTCGGGCACATCGGCCAGCAGGGCGGCACGGGGATGCACCATGTGCCCGCGGCGCTGCCACCGGGCCCGTCGAGAAGCAGTTGAGGAACGCGAAGAAGGGCGGCCCCGGTCGGGGCCGCCCTTCTTGCTTGCCGGTGTGCGCTACTTCTTCTTGTTGCCGCGCTTCTCGCGCACCCGCACCGAGATATGGATCGGCGTTCCCTCGAAGCCGAACTCCTCGCGCAGCCGGCGCTCGATGAAGCGCCGGTAGCCCGCCTCGATGAAGCCGGAGGCGAAGAGCACGAACCGCGGCGGCTTGGTGCCGGCCTGGGTGCCGAAGAGGATGCGGGGCTGCTTGCCGCCGCGGATCGGGTGCGGGTGGGCGGCGACCAGCTCGCCGAGGAAGGCGTTGAGGCGGCCCGTCGGGACCCGGGTCTCCCAGCCCGCGAGGGCGGTCTCGATCGCCGGGACCAGCTTCTCCATGTGCCGCCCGGTGCGCGCCGAGACGTTCACCCGGGGCGCCCACGCGACCTGGCCGAACTCGGTCTCGATCTCCCGCTCCAGGTAGTAGCGGCGCTCCTCGTCGAGGGTGTCCCACTTGTTGTAGGCGATGACCAGCGCGCGGCCCGCCTCGACGGCCATGGTCACGATCCGCTGGTCCTGCACCGAGATGGACTCGGAGGCGTCGATCAGGATGACCGCCACCTCGGCCTTCTCGACGGCGGCCGCGGTGCGCAGCGAGGCGTAGTAGTCGGCGCCCTGCTGCAGGTGGACGCGCTTGCGGATGCCCGCGGTGTCGACGAACTTCCAGGTGACGCCGCCGAGTTCGATCAGCTCGTCGACCGGGTCGCGGGTGGTGCCCGCGATCTCGTTGACGACGACGCGCTCCTCGCCCGCCACCTTGTTCAGCAGGGAGGACTTGCCGACGTTCGGGCGGCCGATGAGCGCGATGCGGCGCGGTCCGCCGACCCCCGTGCCGCCGAAGGTCTGCTCGGGCGCCTCCGGCAGCGCCTCCAGGACGGCGTCCAGCATGTCGCCGGTGCCGCGGCCGTGCAGCGCCGAGACGGGGTGCGGCTCGCCGAGGCCGAGGGACCACAGGTAGGCGGCGTCCGCCTCGCCACTGGGCCCGTCGACCTTGTTGGCGCACAGCACCACGGGCTTGCCGGCCTTGCGCAGCAGCCGTACGACCGCCTCGTCGGTGTCGGTCGCGCCGACCTTGGCGTCGACGACGAAGACGACGGCGTCGGCGGCCTCGATGGCGTACTCGGCCTGGGCGGCCACGGAGGCGTCGATGCCGAGGACGTCCTGCTCCCAGCCGCCGGTGTCGACGACCTTGAAGCGGCGGCCCGCCCACTCGGCCTCGTAGGTGACGCGGTCGCGGGTGACGCCCGGCTTGTCCTCGACGACGGCCTCGCGGCGGCCGATGATGCGGTTGACCAGGGTCGACTTGCCGACGTTCGGCCGGCCGACGACGGCGAGCACCGGCAGCGGGCCGTGACCGGCCGCCTCGATGGCCCCCTCGACGTCCTCGAGGTCGAAGCCCTCTTCCGCGGCGAGCTCCATGAACTCCGCGTACTCGGCGTCGCCAAGCTCTCCGTGGTCGTGCTCTTCGGCAGAGCCCTCGGAGTGGATGTGGTCGTTCATGAAGTCCGTACCTCGTTCATCGTGGTGATCGGTGGACCGCCCGGTGTCGCCCGGTTTGATCCACTACTCAGTGTCGCCCAGCGCCTGCCCGGCGGATCAGGCCGGCGCCGCGGGGCCCGGCACGCCCATCTGCGGCGTTGCCGTCGGTTGCCGACGCTCCGCGTCGACGCCCTCCTCCGCCTTGCAGCTGGACGCACCAGACCCCGCTCGGCTCGGCCCAGAAGCACCGTACCTTGCAGCCGGCCTGATCCGCCGGGCAGGCGCTAGCGCCCGGTGAGGCGCCTGGCGTTTTCCAGGTGGCTGCTCAGCTGCTTCTGGATGCGTTCGGTCGCCTCGTCGAGCGCCTTGCGGGTGCGCCGTCCGGAGCCGTCGCCCGCCTCGAAGGGCTCGCCGAAGACGACGTCGATACGGCTGCGCAGCGGAGGCAGCCCCTGTATCAACCGTCCGCCGCGCCCGGAACTTCCCAGCACCGCCACCGGCACCACCGGGGCGCCGCTGCGGACCGCGAAGTAGGCGAGCCCGGCACGCAGGGAGGCGAAGTCGCCCTCGCCCCGGGTGCCCTCCGGGAAGATACCGAGGACCCCGCCGGCCGAGAGCACGTCCAGCGCCTGCGTGATCGCCCCGCGGTCGGCGACCGAGCGGTCGACCTTCAGCTGGCCGATCCCGGTCAGGAAGGGGTCCAGCGGGCCGACGAACGCCTCCTTCTTGATCAGGAAGTGCGTCGGCCGGGGCGCCACGCCCATGACCATCGGGCCGTCGATGTTGTGCGAGTGGTTGACGGCGAAGATCGCCGGGCCGGTGGCGGGCACCTTCCAGGCGCCCAGCACGCGCGGCCTCCACAGCCCGTACATCAGGCCGACGCCGATGCGCCGGCCGACCTCGGCGCCGCGCTCGGAGGCGACGGGGACGGTGGTCACTTCCCGGCCCGCTTCTCCTCGACAAGGGTGACGACGCACTCGATGACCTGCTGGAGGGTGAGCTCGGTGGTGTCGACCTCGACCGCGTCGTCCGCCTTGGCCAGCGGCGAGGTCTTGCGGGAGGAGTCCGCGGTGTCCCGCTTGATCAGGGCCTCGCGGGTGGCGTGCACGTCGGCGCCCTTGAGCTCGCCGCTGCGGCGGGCCGCGCGGGCCTCCGGGGAGGCGGTGAGGAAGATCTTCAGGTCGGCGTCCGGCAGCACGGTCGTACCGATGTCCCGGCCCTCGACGACGATGCCGTCCTCGGCGGCGGCGGCCACCGAGCGCTGCAGCTCGGTGATCCGGGCGCGCACCTCGGGCACCGCGCTGACGGCGCTGACCTGGGAGGTGATCTCCTGGGTGCGGATCGGGGCGGCCACGTCGGTGCCGTCGACCGTGATCGTCGGGTGGGCCGGGTCGGTGCCGGAGACGATCTCCGGCTTGCCCGCCACGGCGGCGATCGCGGAGGGGTCGTCGATGTCGATCCCGTTGGTGACCATCCACCAGGTGATCGCCCGGTACTGGGCGCCGGTGTCCAGGTAGCTCAGGCCCAGCTGTGCGGCGACGGCCTTCGACGTGCTCGACTTGCCCGTGCCGGAGGGACCGTCGATGGCGACGATCACGGGCTTGGCGGCGCCGTTTTCCACGGGGGGACACCTTCCTGGTGCGTGTGGCGGGTGGTGTGCGGGCGCGAGCGCGCCCCGCACAAGGTTACCGGCCTCCCGGCTCCCCTCTTACAGGCGGATCATCGGGAGGATCACTGCCGGATGGCCCAGCCCCGCTCCCGCAGCGCCGCGGTGAGCACGGGCGCCGCCTGGGGCTCCACCATCAGCTGCACCAGACCGGCCTGCTGCCCGGTCGCGTGCTCGATGCGTACGTCCTCGATGTTGACGCCGGCCCGTCCGGCGTCGGCGAAGATGCGGGCGAGCTGGCCGGGCTGGTCGTCGATGAGCACCGCCACGACCTCGTAGGCCCGCGGGGCCGAGCCGTGCTTGCCGGGGACCCGGACCTGTCCGGCGTTCCCGCGCCGCAGGATGTCCTCGATGCCGGAGGTGCCCTCGTGCCGCTTGTCGTCGTCGGAGGACTGCAGGGCACGCAGCGCCCGCACCGTCTCGTCCAGGTCGGCGGCGACGTCCGAGAGGAGGTCGGCGACCGGCCCGGGGTTGGCGGAGAGGATGTCGATCCACATGCCGGGGTCGGAGGCGGCGATCCGGGTCACGTCCCGGATGCCCTGCCCGCACAGCCGTACGGCGGCCTCCTCGGCGTTCTGCAGGCGCGCGGCGACCATGCTGGAGACCAGGTGGGGCATGTGCGAGACGAGCGCCACGGCCCGGTCGTGGGCGTCGGCGTCCATGACCACCGGCACGGCACGGCAGTGCGAGACCAGTTCCAGGGCGAGGTTGAGCACCTCGGTGTCGGTGTCCCGGGTCGGTGTGAGCACCCAGGGGCGGCCCTCGAAGAGGTCGCCGGTGGCGGCGAGCGGGCCGGACTTCTCGCGGCCGGACATGGGGTGCGTGCCGATGTAGGACGCCAGGTCCAGGCCCAGCGCCTCCAGCTCCCGGCGCGGGCCGCCCTTGACGCTGGCCACGTCGATGTAGCCGCGGGCCACGCCCCGGCGCATGGCGTCGGCGAGCACCGTCGCCACGTGCGCGGGTGGGGCGGCGACGATCGCGAGGTCGACCGGTCCGTCGGGGGCCTCGTCGGTGCCGGCGCCGAGCGCGGCGGCGGTGCGGGCCTGCTCGGGGTCGTGGTCGGTGAGGTGGACGACGACGCCCCGCTGGGACAGGGCGGTCGCGGCGGACGTGCCGATGAGGCCGGTGCCGATGACGAGTGCGGTTCTCACTGGGCGATGTCCTTGCGCAGGGCGGCCGCGGCACCGAGGTAGACGTGGTTGACCTCGTCGCGGGGCTTGTCGGTCTCGATGTGCGCGAGGATGCGGACGACGCGGGGCATGGCGCCCGCGATGTCGAGTTCCTGGGCGCAGATCAGGGGGACGTCGACGATGCCGAGCTTGCGTGCCGCGGCGGCCGGGAAGTCGCTGTGCAGGTCGGGCGTGGCCGTGAACCAGATGCTGATCAGGTCGTCGGCGGTCAGGCCGTTGCGCTCCAGGACGGCCGTGAGCAGGGCGCCGACCTGCTCGTCCATGTGTCCGGCCTCGTCCCGTTCCAGTTGGACGGCTCCCCGGACCGCTCGTACCGCCACGGCGCTGCTCCTTGCTCGGGTATCGGCTCTACGACCCTCCAGCCTAGTCAGCCCGCGTGCCGGGGGTCCGCGCCGCCCGCCCGCTGAGACGGTCCGGCGATCCATGGCGATGTCACCCGATTGTCTCTGTTCTGCCACTTCGGGGGTGAACACCCCGTGCGCCTCTTTACGCCGTCCCGCCGGTCCGCTCTGATGACAGGGAACTCGCCTCGGGGGAGGCCCGTCATGAAGCGTCCTGGACCACTGCTGACCTTGCTCGCGGGGCTGCTGCTCGCGGTCTTCATCCTCACGCTCGACTCGACGACGGGCACGAGGAGCGCCTCGTCCACGTACGAGAAGCCGTCGTCCGCGAAGTCGCCGTCCGCGAAGCCGTCGCCGTCGGCGGCCGTGACGAGCCCGTCGCCGGCCCCGAAGCGGTCCGCCGCGCCGGCGGGCGTCTACACGGGCCGTACCGACGACGACTCATCCGCCGTCGCCGTCTCGCTGCGCGGCGGCAAGGCGATCGCGTACTTCTGCGACGGCCACAACATCGAGTCGTGGCTCAAGGGCGACGTGAAGGGTGCCGGCGTCATGCGGCTGACCGGCGCGGACGGCGCACGGCTGAACGGCACCCTGAAGGGCGGCGGGAAGCTGACCGGCACGGCCGACGTCGGCGGCGGGCACTACGCCTTCACCCTCGACCGGGCGAAGAAGCCGTCCGGGATCTACCGGGCGAACAGCCAGGTGGCCGGCGCCAGGATCGTCGGCGGCTGGATCGTCCTGCCGGGCGGCCGGCAGGTCGGCATCGTCACCCGCGACGGGAAGCCCGCGGCCGCGCCCGCCATCGATCCGGAGACCGGCGCGGTGACGGTCGACGGACAGCGCCTCACGGCCCGGCCCGTCACGCCCTGATCCCCGCCCCTCCTGCCCAGGGAGCCGACATGACCGTCGACCCGAACGCCGCCACCCAGAGCTTTCCGCCGGAGCCGGCCCGCCGCGCCCCGGGCCCGGCCCGCTATCTCGTCCCGGCCCTGGTCGCGGGCGCGGTGGCGGTCGCCCTCGGGGTGTACGGCAGGACCCACGACCCGAGCGGCATCGCCTTCAACCTCGCCGGGTTCAGCAGCACGGGCGCGGTGAAGTCCTGGCTGGCCTCGACCGCGTTCTTCTTCGCGCTCGTCCAGCTGGTCAGCGCCCTCATGGTCTACGGCCGGCTGCCGGGGCCGCGTTGGTCGGCGACGCTGCACCGCTGGTCGGGCCGGATCGCGTTCCTGGTGGCGGTCCCGGTCGCCGTGCACTGCCTCTACGCGCTGGGCTACCAGACGTACTCGACACGCGTGATGTGGCACTCCGCCCTGGGTTGCTTCTTCTTCGGTGCCTTCAGTGCCAAGATGCTGCTGCTGCGCTCGGAGCGGCTGCCCGCCGCGCTCCTGCCGCTGGTCGGCGGCCTGGTCCTCACCGCCCTCACCCTCATCTGGCTGACGTCCGCCTTCTGGTTCTTCCGCACGTTCGGAGTGACGACATGACCCACCGCTCGACTCGGCGCACGGTGATCCTGGCGACGGGCGCGGCGGCGCTCGCCGCGGGCTGCAGCACGTACGGCGACGGCAACGGCTCCGGGTCGTCGTCGGCCAAGGCCTCCGCCGGCCAGGAGCTGGCGAAGACCTCCGACATCCCGGTCGGCGGCGGGAAGATCTTCGACGCGCAGAAGGTCGTGGTCACCCAGCCGAAGAAGGACGAGTTCAAGGCGTTCTCGGCGATCTGCACCCATCTGGGGTGCACGGTGGGCTCGGTGGCGGACGGCACCATCAACTGCCCCTGCCACGGCAGCAAGTACCGCATCGCCGACGGCTCGGTGGCCGGCGGTCCCGCGCCCAAGCCGCTGCCCGCCGAGCAGATCGAGGTGAAGGGAAATTCGATCCGGCTGGCGTGAGGCGCCGCGTACGCTCCCGTCCATGCTTCCCGAGACCCTGGTCCGCGACCACACGATCTACGCCTGCGTGATGGGTTCGCGCGCCTTCGGTCTGGCGACGGACGGCAGCGACACCGACCGCCGGGGCGTGTTCCTCGCCCCCACTCCCCTGTTCTGGCGCTTCGAGAAGCCGCCGACCCACGTCGAGGGGCCCGGGGAGGAGCAGTTCGGCTGGGAGCTGGAGCGCTTCTGCGAGCTCGCGCTGCGCGCCAACCCCAACATCCTGGAGTGCCTGCACTCCCCGCTCGTCGAGTACGCCGACGACACCGGCCGTGAACTCCTCGCCCTGCGCGGGGCGTTCCTCTCCCGCCGGGCCCACGACACGTTCGCCCGCTACGCGCTCGGCCAGCGCAAGAAGCTGGAGGCGGACGTCCGCGTCCACGGCGCCCCGCGCTGGAAGCACGCCATGCATCTGCTGCGCCTGCTGACGAGCTCCCGCGACCTGCTGCGCACGGGCGTCCTCACGATCGACGTCGGCGAGCTGCGCGAGCCCCTGCTGGCCGTCAAGCGTGGCGAGGTCCCCTGGCCCGAGGTGGAGGCGTGGATGGGCCGCCTGGCGGACGAGGCGGAGGAGGAGGCCCACCGCAGCCCGCTGCCCGAGGAGCCGGACCGGCGGCGGGTGGAGGACTTCCTCGTCCGCGTCCGCCGTGCCTCAGCCCTCCAGCCGGACCCGTACGACGAAGTCGTGCAGGGCGTCGTACACGGTCGGGGCGTCGGGTAGCGACGAGGCCTGCTGGGCCTCGTCCAGGACGGCGTGCAGCCGCTCCACGTCGGCCCGCACGCGCGCGTGGTCGACATCGGCCTCCGCGTGCTCCTGCCGCGCCTTCGCCTCGATCAGCTCCGGCAGGTAGGCGGGGGCGTCCACCTCGCCGAGCAGGGTGGGCAGATGGGCCTGCACCTCGCCGCTGCGCATCAGGTGCACGCCGGTCAGCAGTACCCGGAACGTGTAGAGGAGCGGCTTGAGTTCACCCGTCTTCTCGAACAGCCGCCACTGCGTGTTCGCGAATCCCCGGTAGTGGTGGGCGTGATGGCCGGTGAGCACGCCCGGCGCGAGCGCGGCCAGCTCCCGGTGCGCGTCGGTGGTGTGCACGACCAGCGGCGACAGCAGCTGCTCCAGCACATAGCCGTTGCGCTTGAGCATCAGCCGGACGAACTTGCGCAGGTCGTGGGTGACGAGGTCCATCTCGACGCCGTCCCGGTCCCACATCCGCGACCGGGTCTGTGCCGGCTCCCGCAGCCCCAGCAGGGCGGCCGTGGGCAGCAGGTGCACGCCGCGCAGGTCCACGTCCGAGTCGCGGGAGGGGAAGCCGTACAGGTGCGCACCGGAGACGGTGGCGAACAGCACGGGGTCGGGCTGCTCGGCCACCACCGGCGTCAGGTCGATGTCCAGGGTGTCGATCACCGCTCAAGCGTCCCAGAGGGCGCCCAGGGTCATCAGGTCGCCCCGGTACTCGATGCGGTCCACCCACTCCGTCGGCCAGGCGTCGGAGCCCAGGTACGCGCCGGCGAAGGCGCCGGTGAGGCAGGCGATGGAGTCCGAGTCGCCGGAGGTGCAGGCGGCCCGCCGGATCGCGGCGACGGGCTCGTCGACGAACATCAGGAAGCACAACAGGCCGGTGGCGAGGGCCTCTTCGGCGATCCAGCCGGCGCCGGTGGCCAGGCACGGGTCGGTCTCGGGCGAGACCGTGCGCACGGCGTCCCGGAGGCGGCCGAGGATCTCCAGGCACTCGTCCCAGCCGCGCGCGATGAAGTGCTCGGGGCTCGGGTCCTGGCTGCGCTTCCACAGGTCACCGAGCCAGCGCTCGTGGTAGCGGCCGCGGTTCTCCAGGGCGTACGACCGCAGCTGTCCGACGAGTCCGGTGGGCTCGGCGCCCTGGGCGAGCAGGCGCACGGCCCGGGCGGTGAGGTCGGAGGCGGCGAGCGCCGTGGGGTGCCCGTGGGTGAGCGCCGACTGCAACTGGGCGGCCCCGGCGCGCTGTTCGTCGCTCAGGTTGGGCACGAGCCCGATCGGCGCGACGCGCATGTTGGCGCCGCAGCCCTTCGATCCGATCTGGCTGGCGTCCTGCCAGGCGCGGTTGTCGTCCGTGAGCAGCTCGCAGGCCCGCAGGCAGGTGTTGCCGGGCGCCCGGTTGTTCTCCGGCGACCGGTACCAGTCCACGAACTCCTCGCGCAGCGGCCGCTCCAGCAGCTTGGGCGCGAGAACCCCGCGGTCCATGGCCGTCCGCAGCGCCCGGCCGAGCGCCAGGGTCATCTGGGTGTCGTCGGTGACGATCGCGGGCTTCGGCAGCGGCATCTGCCGCCACGGCCCGCACTTGGCGAGGATCGCCGGGACGTCGTTGAACTCGGTGGGGAAACCGAGCGCGTCCCCGAGGGCGAGCCCGGTCAGCGCCCCGGTGGCGGCGCGCTTGTCGACGAGGGGTGCGGTCATGCGGGGCGTCCTTCCCGGGACGGTCGGAGGAGGGGCGGAACAAGGCTGGTGGCCGGTCCCGCGCGGTAGAGGGCGGCGGGTTTGCCGCGCCCTCCGGTCAGGCGCGCGGCGCCCGGGA
The DNA here is from genome assembly GCF_023516615.1 of Streptomyces panaciradicis. Lineage (GTDB taxonomy): Bacteria > Actinomycetota > Actinomycetes > Streptomycetales > Streptomycetaceae > Streptomyces > Streptomyces panaciradicis. The sequence goes on along the minus strand of NZ_JAMGBF010000135.1, from coordinate 14,085 downwards.
CGGGTTCGACGAAGCCGGGCGTGGCGAGCACCTTGCGGCGGAAGTTGGGCCGGTCGAGTTCGGTGCCCCAGACCGTCTCGTAGACCTGCCGGAGCTCGCCGAGGGTGAACTCGGGCGGGCAGAAGGCGGTGGCGAGGCAGGTGTACTCGAGCTGGGCGCCGACGCGGTCGCGGGCGTCGGCGAGGATGCGGTCGTGGTCGAAGGCGACCGGCAGTGCCGTGTCGCACTCCACCCATCGGGCGTCCGCCGCGTCACTGCCGCCGTGCGGCTCCGGCGCGTCGGGCAGCAGCGCCGTGAACGCGACGGACACGACCCGCATCCGGGGGTCGCGGTCGGGCTCGCTGTAGGTGCGCAGCTGCTCCAGGTGCAGTCCCGTGACGTCCGACAGGCCCGTCTCCTCGGCGAGTTCACGCCGGGCGGCCGTCTCGGCGGACTCGTCCGGCTCGACGAAACCGCCGGGCAGCGCCCAGTGGCCGGCGTACGGGTCCTGTCCGCGCTCGACGAGCAGGACGTGCAGGGCGCCGTCGCGGACGGTCAGGACGGCGAGGTCGACGGTGACGGCGAAGGGTTCGTAGGCGTACTTGTCGTACTCCATGCCCCCACCCCCTTAATGGTCACTTGGACTATAAACACGGGGCCCGTGCTTTCACAAGCCCTCCCGGGGTAACCGGCACGCCATGGGCGAGATCCTGGTGGGCACGTGTTCGTGGACGGACCGCGCGCTGGTGGGCAGCGGCTGGTATCCGGCGGGACGCAAGGACCCGGAGGGGCGGCTGCGGTACTACGCCGAGCGGTTCCCGGTCGTCGAGGTCGACTCGACGTACTACGGGCTGCCGAGCGCCCGCAACAGCCGGCTGTGGGCCGAACGGACCCCGGACGGCTTCGTGTTCGACGTGAAGGCCTTCTCGCTGCTCACCGGGCACCCGACCCGCGACGCGGCCCTGCCGGACGGCATTCCGGCCAGACCGCACGACCCGAAGGTGCTCGACGAGGTGTGGGCGCGTTTCACCGAGGGGATCGAGCCGCTGCGGCAGGCCGGGCGGCTGGGCAGCGTGCTGTTCCAGCTGCCTCCGTGGTTCCGGCCCGGGCGGCGGGCGGGGCAGTTCCTCAAGGAGTGCGCCGAGCGGACCGCGGGCTGGCCGCTCGCCGTGGAGTTCCGGCATCCCGACTGGTGGCGCCCCGAGTGGGCGGAGGCGACCTGTGCCCTGCTCGGCCGGTACGGCATGGCGGCGGTGGCCGTCGACATGAACCGGACGCTGCCGTCGTCCATCGCGCCGGTCACCCCGGTGACCTCGCCCCGGCTGTCGGTCGTCCGGTTCCACGGGCGCAGTCCCGCCTGGGGGTCGGGCAGCAAGGAGGACCGCTTCCGGCACGACTACGACGAGGCCGAACTCACCGAGTGGCTGCCGCGGTTACGCGACCTCGCCACCCGAGTCGACCGGCTCCACGTCCTGTTCAACAACTGCTGCGGCGCCGCGGCCGTCCGGGCCGCCGAGCTGATGCGGCGCCTTCTCGACGGCACGGACCGGGCGAGGCCGGACGGCGGCTGACCGGCCGCCCCGCCGTGGGGCTGCCGTGCGAGGGCGGCTGCGGGTTCGTCGTGGCTTGTCGCACAGTTCCCCGCGCCCCTGAGGGACGCGTTGCAGGGCCGGGGCCCGGACCGGCCGGCGGAGGCACACAGACGAATCGGCCGGCCCGGACACGTCCGAGCCGGCCGAAGCCCCGCGGGCGGGATCAGAGATCGACTTCCTTCATCAGCATGCCGACCTCGGTGTTCGACAGCCGGCGCAGCCAGCCCGACTTCTGGTCGCCCAGGGTGATCGGCCCGAAGGAGGTGCGCACCAGCTTCTCGACCGGGAAGCCGGCCTCGGCGAGCATGCGGCGCACGATGTGCTTGCGGCCCTCGTGGAGGGTCACCTCGACCAGGTAGTTCTTGCCGGTCTGCTCCACGACCCGGAAGTGGTCCGCGCGCGCGTAGCCGTCCTCCAGCTGGATGCCGTCCTTGAGCTTCTTGCCCAGGTCGCGCGGGATCGGGCCGACGATGGCGGCGAGATAGGTCTTCTTCACGCCGTACTTGGGGTGGGTCAGCCGGTGCGCCAGCTCGCCGTGGTTGGTGAGCAGGATGACGCCCTCGGTCTCGGTGTCGAGCCGGCCCACGTGGAACAGCCGGGTCTCCCGGTTGGTGACGTAGTCCCCGAGGCACTGCCGGCCCTCCGGGTCCTCCATCGTGGAGACGACACCGGCGGGCTTGTTCAGCGAGAAGAACTGGTACGACTGCGTCGCGACCGTCAGGCCGTCGACCTTGACCTCGTCCTTCTCGGGGTCGACGCGCTTGCCCTGCTCCAGGACGATCTCGCCGTTGACCTCGACCCGCGCCTGCTCGATGAGCTCCTCGCAGGCCCGCCGGGAGCCGTAGCCCGCGCGCGCGAGGACCTTCTGCAGCCGCTCGCCCTCCTGCTCGGCGCCCGGGAAGGTCTTGGGCAGCTTGACGTCCTTCTTGCCCGCGTACCGATCCCGGTTGCGCTCCTCGGTCCGCGCCTCGTACTCACGGGACCGCGCCGGAGCCGTGCGGCCGCCGCGCTGCTGTCCCTGCTTGGGGCCGCCCTTGGCGCCGCCGCGGGCCGCGGGGCCGCGACCCGACTTCGGCCCGTCATGGGTGGCGCCGGGACCGACGTCGTAGCGCCGCTCCTCCGGGCGCGGCTTCTTCGGCCGGCCGGCCCCCTGCTTGTCGTCACGGGAGTTGCCGGCGCCGCGGTGGTTACCGCGGCCACCGCTGCTCCCGCCGCGGCCGCCGCTGTTGCCACCACGGCTCCCGCCGTTGTTTCCGCTGCTGTTCCTGCCGCTGCTGCTTCGCATCAAAGTTCCGTCTTGTCGTCTGCGTCGGAATCCGGAGCGTCCGGATCGAACGACGGCACGCCTTCCTGGGTCTCGGCCTCGATCGCCTCCGCCTCCGGGAGGAAGGGCGCGAGCTCCGGGAGCTCGTCCAGACCACGCAGGCCCATCCGCTCCAGGAAATAGTTCGTCGTCCTGTACAGGATCGCACCTGTTTCGGGTTCCGTGCCCGCCTCCTCGACCAGACCCCGCTGCAACAGGGTGCGCATGACCCCGTCGCAGTTGACCCCGCGTACGGCCGAGACCCGGCTGCGGCTCACCGGCTGACGGTAGGCGACGACGGCCAGGGTCTCCAGGGCCGCCTGCGTCAGGCGTGCCGTCTGGCCGTCCAGGACGAGGCGCTCGACGGCCGCCGCGTACTCGGGACGGGTGTAGAAGCGCCAGCCGCCCGCGACGAACCGCAGCTCGAAGCCGCGGCCCTGCACGGTGTAGTCGTCGGCCAGCTCCCGCAGGGCGCTAGCGATCTGCCGCCTGGGCCGCTCCAGGATCTTCGCCAGGTGCTCCTCCGTCGCGGGCTCGTCCACGACCATCAGGACGGCCTCCAGGGCGGGCTTGAGGTCGAGGTCGGCGACGGAGCGCGGCCCGGCCGCGCGTTCGGTGGTGTCCTCGCTCACGCCTTGTCCTCCTTGGCCGGCTCGGGCGGTCGGTCGAACTCGTCGGTCACCATCGGCCGGTCCTCCCCCTCGCCGCCGGTCCAGCGCACCAGCAGCTCCCCCAGGGCCGCCTCCTGCTCCAGGGCCACGGCCTTCTCCCGGTACAGCTCCAGCAGCGCCAGGAAGCGCGCCACGACCGTCAGTGTGTCGTCGGTGTCCTCGACCAGGGTCCGGAAGCTGGCCTCGCCGAGCTCCCGCAGCCGCGCCACCACGATCCCGGCCTGCTCCTGCACGCTGACCAGCGGCGCGTGGATGTGGTCGACGTACACCTGCGGCTTGGGCCTCGGCTGCATCGCCTTGACCGCGAGTCTGGCGAAACCTTCCGCTCCGATGCTGATGACGACCTCGGGCAGCAGCTCGGCGTGCTGCGGTTCGAGGCCGACGGTACGGGGGTAGCGCCGGGCCTCGTCGTCCAGCCGGGCGCTGAAGATGTCGGCGATCTGCTTGTACGCCCGGTACTGCAGCAGCCGCGCGAACAGCAGGTCCCGCGCCTCCAGCAGCGCCAGGTCGCCCTCGTCCTCCACCTCGGCGGACGGCAGCAGCCGGGCGGCCTTGAGGTCGAGCAGGGTGGCGGCGACGACCAGGAACTCGGTCGTCTGGTCCAGGTCCCAGTCCGGCCCCATGGCCCGGATGTGCGCCATGAACTCGTCGGTGACCTTGGACAGCGCGACCTCGGTGACGTCCAGCTTGTGCTTGGAGATCAGCTGGAGCAGCAGGTCGAAGGGACCCTCGAAGTTGGAGAGCCGCACCTTGAAGACACCGTCACCGGGCTCCTGGGCCTCAGCGGCCTGAGCGGCCACGGCGGGCTCGGCGGAGGCGCGGGGCGCCCCGGAAACGACCTCGGCCGCCCGCTCCGGCCCAGATTCGGACCCCGGCTCGGGTTCCGGCCACGACGACGGCTCGGACTCCGGCTCGGGCTTCGACGCAGGCTTGGGCTCGGGTTCCGGCCAGGACGCCGGCTCTGGCTCAGGTCCCGGCTCCTGTCCCGGCTTGGGCGCTGGCTCGGGCTCGGGCTCCAGCCCGGGCGACGGCTCCGGGGCCGGCTCGACGACCACCGGCTCGACGGCGGTCGGTACGGCGGCAGGCGGCTCCGTGACGACGGGTGGCTCCGTGAGGGCCGATGCCTCGCTCGACGGTTCCGTCACGGCCGGTTCCCCGCCGGCAGACTCCCCGCCGACAGGCTCCACAGCGGCCGGCGCCCCCGTGGCGGGCGCCGCCCCCGGTCCCCGCCCCAGCGCACGCCGACGGCCGGCGCCTGCGCCGGGGCTGGGAACGTCGTTCGAGGTCATGGCCCCCGCAGGCTACCGCCTACCGCCCGCGCAGCCGGCGTACCAGAATGCTCGCGTCCCCTCGGGACTCCAGATCGGCCAGCACCACGGCGACCGCCTCGCGGACGATCCGCCCGCGGTCGACCGCCAGCCCGTGCTCGCCGCGCAGGACGAGACGGGCGTGCTCCAGGTCCATGAGCTCCTCGGCGGAGACGTACACGGTGATCTTCTCGTCGTGCCGCTCCCGGCCGCTGGGGCGCCGGTTGGCCGCCCGTCCGCGCTTGCGGGACTGTGCGGCCGCCGCCGGCGTGGCAGAACCTTCCTGCGCCGTCTGCCGCCGCGTGGGGCGGCTGCGGGACTCGCCCGCGTCGATCGGCTGCTCCGACTCCGCCGCCAAGTGCTCGGCGCCCTCGCCGTCACCGCCCTGCGCGGGCACCGACTGCGGCGCGTCCTCGGACGTCACCGCCGCCGGATCGCTCTCGCCGGCGGGCGCGGGCACCCGTGCCTCGCCGTTGGCCCCACGCCGCGGCGTGGACGGCTGGAGCGCCATTCCCCCTGTCGTACGGAAGAGTTCGTCGGCCCCCGGCAGACTCACTCGGCGTGACACCGGGCGAGCACCTCCCTGGCGAGCTGGCGGTAGGCGGCGGCGCCGACGGAGTTGGAGGCGTACGTGGTGATCGGCTCACCGGCGACCGTGGTCTCCGGGAAGCGGACCGTGCGCCCGATGACCGTGTGGTAGACGTGGTCGTCGAACGCCTCGACGACACGCGCGAGCACCTCACGGCTGTGCACGGTGCGCGAGTCGTACATCGTGGCGAGGATCCCGTCGAGCTCCAGCTCGGGGTTGAGCCGCTCCTGGACCTTCTCGATGGTCTCCGTCAGCAGCGCGACACCACGCAGCGCGAAGAACTCGCACTCCAGAGGCACTATCACCTTGTGCGCGGCCGTCAGCGCGTTCACCGTGAGCAGACCCAGCGAGGGCTGACAGTCGATCACGATGTAGTCGTAGTCGGCCATGAGCGGCTTCAGCGCACGCTGCAGCGTCGACTCGCGCGCGACCTCGGAGACCAGCTGGACCTCGGCCGCCGACAGGTCGATGTTGCTCGGGAGCAGGTCCATGTTCGGGACCGCGGTCTTCAGGAGCACCTCGTCGGCCGCCATGCCCCGCTCCATGAGCAGGTTGTAGACGGTGAGGTCGAGCTCCATCGGGTTGACGCCGAGACCCACCGACAGCGCGCCCTGCGGGTCGAAGTCCACGAGCAGCACGCGGCGTCCGTACTCCGCGAGCGCGGCACCCAGGTTGATGGTCGACGTCGTCTTGCCCACGCCGCCCTTCTGGTTGCACATCGCGATGATCTTCGCGGGGCCGTGGTCGGTCAGCGGCCCCGGGATCGGGAAGTACGGCAGCGGGCGCCCGGTCGGGCCGACGCGCTCACGGCGCTGCCGGGCAGCGTCGGGCGCGAGCGTGGCCGCGTACTCGGGATCGGGCTCGTACTCGGCGTCCGGGTCGTAGAAGTGCCCGTCGGGCAGTTCGTCGTAGTCGGCGAAGTGGTTGTGGGGCGCGCCACTTCCGTCGCCGGCCATGGCGTTCACGTGATGGCCATCCATGCTCTGGTGTGCAGTCCCGGCAAGCTGCGGGCCGGGGCTCTGGTGGGCTGCGAAGGTGCGCACAGCAACGGAGCCGACAGCCTCGAACCCCGTGGGGCCCTGGCCCCGTACAGGCATTCCTGGTTGACCACCCCCGGGAGAAAATGTCGACTCATTCACAAGTCGTCTTACCTCCTTGGTGACCAGGAAACTTCTAGACAGGTCAGCGTGGCACCATGCCGACGGTTGGCGACTCTATGGCGTGTCGGGTGTTCGCAGCAACACAATCCGCCGGACCCGGCTCGATGTGTCGACAATGAAACATCCCACTGTCAAGGGCGTACGGCCGTCGCACGGCAGGTTTCACCGGTGTGCGAATGGACCGAAGAGTTACGTTCGAGGTGAGTTGACCGAGAGTCGCGAAGTGACCATACACACATCCGGCCGGACCTTGTGGGGCAAGGTCCGGCCGTGTGCGCAGGGTTGACGCGTCTTGTTGACGTATCGCCTTTACGAAAAGGTGACTTAGCTCTCCGGTGACCCGACGGCCCTCGGGGGGACTCAGCCGAGGAGCGTCTCGAGCTCCACGTGCTCCAGGCCGTGCGCCTCCGCGACCTCGCGGTAAACGACCTTGCCGTCATGGGTGTTGAGGCCCTTGGCGAGCGCGGGGTCGCGGCGCAGCGCCTCCACCCAGCCGCGGTTCGCCAGCTCGACGATGTACGGCAGCGTGGCGTTGGTCAGCGCGTACGTGGAGGTGTTGGGCACCGCGCCGGGCATGTTGGCGACGCAGTAGAAGACCGAGTCGTGCACCTGGAAGGTCGGCTCGGCGTGCGTGGTCGGGTGGGAGTCCTCGAAGCAGCCGCCCTGGTCGATCGCGATGTCGACAAGGACACTTCCCGGCTTCATCCGCGCCACGAGCTCGTTGGTGACGAGCTTGGGGGCCTTGGCGCCCGGGATGAGGACGGCGCCGATGACGAGGTCGGCGTCGAGGACGGCCTTCTCCAGCTCGAGGGAGTTGGACATGATCGCGCGCACCTTGGTGCCGAAGATCTTGTCGGCCTCGCGGAGCTTGTTGATGTCGCGGTCGAGCAGGGTGACGTGGAAGCCCATGCCGACGGCGATCTGCGTGGCGTTCCAGCCGGAGACGCCGCCGCCGATGACGACGGCCCGCGCGGGCTGGGTGCCGGGGACGCCACCGGGCAGCACACCGCGGCCGCCGACCGAGCGCATCAGGTGGTAGGCGCCGACCTGCGGGGCGAGCCGGCCCGCGACCTCGGACATCGGGGCGAGCAGCGGCAGCGCGCGGGAGGGCAGCTCGACGGTCTCGTAGGCGATCGCGGTGGTGCCGGACTCGATGAGCGCGTCGGTGCACTCCTTGGAGGCGGCCAGGTGCAGGTAGGTGAAGAGCGTCTGGTCCTTGCGGAGGCGGTGGTACTCCTCCGCGATGGGCTCCTTGACCTTCAGCAGCAGGTCCGCGGTGGCCCACACCTCGTCGGCGGTGCCGAGGATCTGGGCGCCCGCGGCGACGTACTCCTCGTCCGGGATCGACGAGCCGGCACCGGCGCCCTGCTCGATGACGACCTGGTGGCCGTGGCGCACCAGCTCGTGCACGCCGGACGGGGTGATGGCCACCCGGAACTCGTTGTTCTTGACCTCGCGGGGGATGCCGACCTTCACGTCGATCACGGTCCTTGGCTCAGTGGATGTGGGGCAATACAACACATACCCAGGCATGCATGAGCACACCGGGAGACACCGCAGGAGAAGGTGCGGCAGAGCCAGTCTAATGAAGGTGTTCCCGCTGTCTAGCCTTTCATTGCATCAATCTTCAGCGGGTGTACTGCGGATTTCGCAGGTGTCAGCGGCTTGTTTCGTTTCATCGATCTCTTCCGGGAGGCCGGGCTCCTCGCCGAGCAGCCGCTCGGCGGCACCCCGGTGCAGCCGGGCGGCCGCGGGATCGCCGAGGTGTTCCATCGTGTCGGCGAGCCTCAGCTGGAGCGCCGCCTGCAGCCGTACGTCGTCGGCGCGGCGCGCGAGGTCCAGCGCCTCGTGGCAGGTGCGCAGCGACTCCTCCGGGCGTCCGGCGTACTCCTGCACCCGGGCGATCTCGCTCAACGCCCGTGCGTGGGCGGCCACATCGCCGTTCTTGCGGTGTCCGGCGGCCGCCGACCGCCAGTTGCGCAGCGCCTCGCCGTAGCGGCCCGCGTAGGTGTGCGCGGCGGCGATACGGCCGTACAGCCGGGCGGCCTCGGCGCGCTCGTCCCGGGCCAGGCGCTGGGCGAGGGCGCGGCCGAACCAGTCGGCGGCCCGGTCGTAGTCCCCGAGCTCCAGGTGCGCGCCCCCTACGGATTCCATCGCGCGACCGGTCGCGTACGGGTCGTTCGCCTCGCGTCCGGCGTCCAGGGCGGCCCGATAGCGCACCAGGGCGTCCGCCGTGCGCCCCGTCTGCGCGTCCAGGTCCCCCAGGTTCAGCAGGGCCGCCGCCGCCTCGCGGGGCAGCTTGCGGCGCTCGGCGACGTCCAGCACCAGCCCGTGGACGCCGTACAGGTCCGGCGCGGCGGCCTGCATGCCGAAGTGCGCCACCATCGTCCTGACCAGCTGGGACATCAGGCGGCGGGCCAGGGTGTCCAGCTCCCCGTCGGCCACCGCGGCCCGGGCGGCGGCCAGCAGGGCCGGGCGGCGCAGGCTCAGCCACTCCTCGGCGGCCCGCGGGTGCGGGAAGCGCAGGGAGCGGGGCATGCCCTGGAGCTTCTCCCGGGCCTCGGCGCTGTCGGTCTCCGTGATCGCCCGGCACGACTGCAGCAGCCGCACCGTCCGCTCCAGCATCCGGGCGCGCGCGAGCTGGAGCTCGGCGGGGCGTTCCTGGGTCTCGGCGAGGGTCTTGAGCAGGGGGTGCAGACAGCCCGGGACCTCGTACTGCGGCAGCGGCGACTCCAGGGAGCGCAGCAGGCCGAGGGCGACGAAGTCGTCCAGTGTGGTGCGGGCGCCGCCCACCGAGCAGCCGGCCAGCGCGGACGCGGTGTGCGGGTCGATCAGACCGCCCGGGGCGAGGGAGAGCAGTCGCAGTATCCGGGCGGCGGTGGAGGGCAGCGAGGCGTAGGAGAGCCGGAAGACACGGCCGAGCGGGGTGCCTTCCTGGCCGTCGGCCCGCAGTTGCTTGGCGAGGTCGGAGACGGCGGCCTTGGGGCGTGCGGCGAGCCAGCCGCCCGCCAGCTCCAGCGCGGTCGGCTGGCCCTGGCACTCCTCGACCAGGCCCTCCGCGGCCCGCGGGTCGACGGTGATGCGCACGGAGCCGGTGTACGCGCTCAGCAGCTCGATGGCGGACTTGGTGTCGAGGCCGCCGAGGGTGCAGGGGCGGACGTCGGAGATGCCGGTGAGGGGGCCGTCGGAGACGGCGACGACCAGGCTGTCCGGGCTGTCCGGGAGCAGGGCGTCGACCTGTTCGGCGTCGGCCGCGTCGTCGAGCAGGATCAGGGTGCGGCGGTCGGCGAGGGCCGTGCGCAGCGCCTCGGACAGCTCGTCGGCGCCCGCTCCGGCCGGGGTCGGCCGGTCCAGCGCGGCCAGCAGTTCGCGTGCGGTGCGCTCGGTGGGGACGGGGGTGCCGTCGGGCTCGCTGAGCCGCGCTCGCAGCACCCCGTCGTCGTAACGGTCCGCGACCTGCCGTACGAGTTCCTCGGCGAGGGCCGTGCGTCCGGAGCCGGGGCGGCCCGCGATGAGCAGCACGCGCGCGCGGGGAGGTTTCTTTCCGGACAGGGTGTCCAGGCCCGCGCGCTCGATGTCGGCGCGCAGTTCCTTCAACTCCCTTGTACGGCCGAGGAACTGACGCTCCGCAGCACCGCGCTCCGACAGCCGTACGCCGCCTGGGTCCACCGCCTGATCCGTCACGGGCACACTCCCGTCCCACCACACGCAAGAGCCCGCCGGGACTCCGGTCCGGGCGGTAACAGAGCCTAGTTCACGCTCTGCAACGGTCCAGGTGGAGCGCGGCGGGCAGGTCCCCCGATCGGATCAGCAGATGGTCACACCGGTGACGTATCTGAGGGCCCGAGTGGCTTCAGGCCTCGAACGGACGCGCGGGCCACGCCGCCTCAGCGGGACGCAGCGCGTCCAGCCCCTCGCCGTGCTGCGCGGCGACCAGCGACAGGACGCCCACGACGAGGCAGTTGTTGTGCAGTTCGCCCGCGAGGACGCCCCGCACCAGCTCGTCGACCGGCACGCGCTCGTACTCCAGGTCGATCTCCTCGTGCTCGACCGCGAAGCGCTCGCCCTCCGCCTCGGACAGATCGCGGGCCAGGAAGATGCGCACGGCCTCGTCGCAGCCGCCGGGCGTGGTGTAGACGTCGGTCAGCACCCGCCAGTCCTCGGCCTTGACGTGGGCCTCCTCGTACAGCTCGCGCTGGGCGGCGTGCAGCGGGTTCTCGCCGGGCACGTCGAGCAGACCGGCCGGGATCTCCCACAGCTTCTGCCGCACGGGGTGGCGGTACTGGCGGATGACCAGGACGCGCCCCTCGTCGTCGAGGGCGAGCACGGCCACCGAGCCGGGGTGGACCTGGTAGTCGCGGCGGACGACCGTGCCGTCGGGCATGACCACCTCGTCCGTGCGGACGGAGGTCTTGTTGCCCGTGAACGGGGTCTCCGTCGCCCGGATCTCCCACTCCTCGGCGGTGTCCTTGATGGTCATGCCCTGTCCTTCCCCGTGTGCAAAAAGAAGCGGCCGGGACGCGCACCTTTTGAATGGGCGCGCCCCGGCCACCGTACAACTCTTGTGTCAGTCGGAAATCTCCTGAGCGGCCCCGGCCCGCCGGCGCTCGACGGCCGCCTTGACCAGACCCGCGAACAGCGGGTGCGGCCGGGTGGGGCGGGAGCGGAGCTCGGGGTGCGCCTGGGTGGCGACCAGGTAGGGGTGCACGTCGCGGGGGTACTCCACGTACTCGACGAGCTTGCCGTCCGGCGAGGTGCCGGAGAACAGGATGCCCGCCTTCTTCTCCAGCTCCGCGCGGTAGGCGTTGTTGACCTCGTAGCGGTGGCGGTGCCGCTCCTCGACGTACTCCTTGCCGTCGTACACCTCGCGCACGATGGAGCCCTCGGCCAGCTTGGCAGGGTACATGCCCAGGCGCATCGTTCCGCCCATGTCGCCCTCGCCGGCGACGATGTCCATCTGCTCGGCCATGGTGGAGATGACCGGGTGGCCGGTGGCCGGGTCGAACTCGGTGGAGTTGGCGTCCGGGATGTCGGCCAGGTGGCGCGCGGCCTCGATCACGATGCACTGCAGGCCCAGGCAGAGGCCGAGCAGCGGGATCCGGTTCTCGCGGGCGTACTTGATCGCGCCGACCTTGCCGAGCACACCGCGGTCGCCGAAGCCGCCGGGGATGCAGATGCCGTCGACGTCCTCCAGCTGCGCCTTGGCGCCGGCCGGGGTCTTGCAGTCGTCGGAGGTGACCCACTTGATCTTGACGCGGGCCCGGTTGGCGAAGCCGCCGGCGCGCAGCGCCTCGGTGACCGACAGGTAGGCGTCGGGCAGGTCGATGTACTTGCCGACCAGGGCCAGGGTGATCTCGTGGTCGGGGTTGTGGACGCGGTCGAGCAGGTCGTCCCAGGTCGTCCAGTCCACGTCGCGGAACGGCAGGTCCAGCTTGCGGACGACATAGGCGTCCAGGCCCTCGCCGTGCACGGTCTTCGGGATGTCGTAGATGGAGCGCGCGTCGGGGCAGGCGACCACCGCCGCCTCGTCGACGTCGCACATCAACGAGATCTTGCGCTTGATCGCCGTGGGCACCTCGCGGTCGCAGCGCAGCACGATGGCGTCCGGCTGGATACCGATGTTGCGCAGGGCCGCAACCGAGTGCTGGGTCGGCTTCGTCTTCAGCTCTCCCGACGGGCCGATGTAGGGCAGGAGGGAGATGTGGACGACGAAGACGTTGTCACGGCCGACCTCGTGCCGCACCTGGCGGACGGTCTCCAGGAACGGCAGCGACTCGATGTCGCCGACCGTGCCGCCGACCTCGGTGATCACGACGTCGACCTCGTCCGTCGCCATGCGGCGGATGCGGTGCTTGATCTCGTTGGTGATGTGCGGGATGACCTGCACGGTGTCGCCGAGGTACTCGCCGCGCCGCTCCTTGGCGATCACGGTGGAGTACACCTGGCCGGTGGTGACGTTGGCCGAGCCGTCCAGGTCGCGGTCGAGGAAGCGCTCGTAGTGGCCGATGTCCAGGTCGGTCTCGGCGCCGTCGTTGGTGACGAACACCTCACCGTGCTGGAAGGGGTTCATCGTGCCGGGGTCCACGTTCAGGTACGGGTCGAGCTTCTGCATGACCACGCGCAGGCCCCGGGCCTTGAGCAGCATGCCCAGGCTGGAGGCGGTGAGGCCCTTGCCGAGCGAGGAGGCGACACCCCCGGTGACGAAGATGTGCTTGGTCGTCGAAGCTTTGCTGTTTCGGAAAGCAGCGGGCGGCATGGCCAAGAGGGGGCTCCCGTGGTCGCGGTCTGTGGTGCGGTTCCGGGGTTCTCTCGCCCACCGGTCCACGGGCTACCAGGGTATCAGCGAAGGCAGGCGATGGCTTCCGGCCACGCTCCGCGCACGGGTCGCCACGGACGTACACGCTTCCGACTGTTTCCCCCTCGTTGCTCACCCGTTCGGCCGACGCGGGTTGCCCGGAGCGGCACACAGATCATCTACGTGCGTCGTATCCTGCTCGGACACTCGCTGCCGAGCCCGGCCGGGTACACGGCACCACCCCCGCCTGTAATCACCGGAACAACGAGAGCTCGTCAGATCGTTGAGCATCAATCGTCGTTTTGCCACACGGCAGGCACGACTGCTTTGCTTCACCGCTCAACGACGCATTACAACGACCCCTTGACCGCAATAGCGACAGCCCCCTGCTGGGGGTGACGTGGCCGTTCGACTGGAGTTGCACGTGGCCGGGCGCATCGAAGACTACGCACTCATCGGAGACATGCAGACCGCCGCCTTGGTCTGCCGGGACGGCACGGTGGACTGGCTGTGCCTGCCCCGCTTCGACTCGCATGCCATCTTCGCCGGCCTGCTGGGCACCGAGGAACACGGTTTCTGGCGCCTGGGCCCCGCCCACGCCTCCGACGCCGAGCCCCCCACCGCGGCCCGGCGGAGCTACCGCGGCGACTCGCTGATCCTGGAATCCGAGTGGGACACCCCGCGCGGCACGGTCCGCGTGACGGATTTCATGCCCCCGCGTGACGGCGCCCCCCAGCTGATCCGCATCGTCGAGGGCGTCTCGGGCCGCGTGCCCATGCGCTCGGCCCTGCGCATGCGCTTCTCCTACGGCCGGGTCGTGCCGTGGGTGCACAAGCACGACGGCCGCACGGTCGCCGTGGCCGGCCCGGACTCCGTCTGGTACGACACCGAGTGCGAGACCTACGGCAAGTCGCTGACCACGTACTCGGACTTCACCGTCGCCCCGGGCGACCGGATCGCGTTCACGATCTCCTGGGAGCCCTCGCACAAGCAGCCTCCGGCGCTCCCCGAGCCGGAACAGTCGCTGCAGGCCACGGAGGACTTCTGGCGGGAGTGGGTCGAGCACTGCACGTACCACGGCCCGTACCGCGAGGCGGTGGTCCGCTCCCTCATCACGCTGAAGGCTCTTACGTACGCGCCGACGGGCGGCATCGTCGCGGCGCCCACGACCTCCCTCCCGGAGGACATC
>NZ_JAMGBF010000134.1 GCF_023516615.1 Streptomyces panaciradicis | reverse complement strand
CTCATCACGCTGAAGGCTCTTACGTACGCGCCGACGGGCGGCATCGTCGCGGCGCCCACGACCTCCCTCCCGGAGGACATCGGCGGCGTCCGCAACTGGGACTACCGCTACACCTGGCTCCGCGACGCGGCCATCACCCTGTCCTCGCTGCTGCGCACCGGCTACCGCGAGGAGGCCCGCGCCTGGCGCGAGTGGCTGCTGCGCGCGGTCGCCGGCGACCCCGAGAACCTGCAGATCATGTACGGCATCGCGGGCGAGCGGGAGCTCGGCGAGGCGGAGCTGGACTGGCTGCCCGGCTACGAGAACTCCGCGCCGGTGCGCGTCGGCAACGGCGCCGCCCACCAGCTCCAGCTCGACGTGTACGGCGAGGTCACCGAGGCCCTGCACCTGGGCCACATGACGGGCCTGGCCCGCAGCGACTACGCCTCCCTGCTGCAGCTGAAGCTGATCCGCTACCTGGAGCAGCACTGGGACGAGCCCGACGAGGGCATCTGGGAGGTGCGCGGCCCGCGCCGGCACTTCGTGCACTCCAAGGTCATGGCCTGGGTCGCCGTCGACCGCACCATCAAGCTCATCGAGTCCGGCGACGCCGACGGCCCGCTGGAGCGGTGGAAGGAACTGCGCGACGAGATCCACCGGGACGTGTGCGAGAAGGGTTACGACAAGGAGCGCAACACCTTCACGCAGTCGTACGGCTCGAAGGAACTGGACGCGTCGCTGCTGCTCATCCCGCAGATGGGCTTCCTGCCCCCGGACGACAAGCGCGTGATCGGCACGATCGAGGCCATCCAGCGCGAGCTGTCCACCCCGGACGGGTTCATCCTGCGCTACCCCACCGAGGGCGACAGCGAGGGCGTCGACGGCCTGCCCGGCGACGAGGGCGCCTTCCTGGCCTGCTCGTTCTGGATGGCGGACGACCTGGCGATGATCGGCCGCGTGGACGAGGCGCGCAAGCTCTTCGAGAAGCTGCTCTCCCTGCGCAACGACCTCGGCCTGCTCGCCGAGGAGTGGGACCCGCGCCTCAAGCGCCAGGTCGGCAACTTCCCGCAGGCCTTCAGCCACGTCCCGCTCATCGACACGGCCCTGCGCCTGACGGCGTCGGGGGCCTACGGCGGCTGAGCCCGCGCGAGGGCACGGCGGCGGGGCTCGTCCGGGGCCGCGCCGCCGCCCACCGACCGGAAGTGTCCCCGGGGCGTCCACACAGGTAGCGTCCGGTCCATGGACAGCGGCACGGACAGCGGATTCGACACCCAGGGCGGCGGCATCACCGTGCAGCGGGCACTGGAGCTGCCCGGACTGCGCAGCGGTCTGCCCGAGGTCGTGGCGGGCGCCGACCGGCTGCGGCGGACCGTGCGCTGGGTGCACGCCGGTGAGGTGCCCAACATCGCCTCGCTGCTCAAGGGCGGCGAGCTGCTGCTGACCACGGGCTACGGGCTGGGCACCCGCCCCGCCGACCAGCGGGCGTTCGTGCGCACCCTGGCCGAGCGGGGCATCGCGGCCCTCGTGGTGGAACTGGGCCCCCGGTTCACCCGGCTGCCCGCCACGCTCGTCGACACCGCCCGCTCGATGGGCCTGCCGCTGGTCCAGCTGCACCGCGAGGTGCCGTTCGTCGCGGTGACGGAGGAGATCCACACCGAGATCGTCAACGGCCACTACGCGCTGCTGCAGCGGGCCGAGGAGGTGCACCGCCGCTGCACCGAGGCCCTGCTGGGCGGCGGCGGGGTGCCCCAGGTGCTGGGCATCCTGGCGGACTTCGGCGGCAACCCGGTCTTCCTGGAGACACCGGACGGCCAGCTGCTCTACGCCGCCGGGGAGGGCCCCGAGGGCGCGGACCCGCTGCAGGTCTGGGAGGGGCTGCGCGGCCAGCGCAAGGACGCCCCGCCGCCGTCGGGGTCGGTGCTCGTGGACGTGCCCGGGGGCGGGCCGGGGACGGGTGCGGTACGGGCCCGGCTGGTGCTGCTTCCGGTACGCGCGCCGCTGGCGACGGTGCACCGGATGGCGGCCGAACGGGCCGCGGGCATCCTCGCGGTCGTGCTGATGCAGGCCCGGCAGGAGGAGGAGCTCGCGGCGCGCGGCCGCGGCGACTTCCTCACCGACCTGGCCGAGGGCCGTATCACCGCCGAGGACGCGCCCGCCCAGGCGCGCGTGCTGGGCTTCAAGCCCGGCGGCAGTCCGCTGCTGCCGGTCGTGATGCGGCTGGGCGACGCGCTGTCCCCGGGCGGCGGGTGGGCGGTGCTGGCGCGCGCGGTGTCCGAGGAACTGGCGGCGGTCGGGGTGCCGGTGCTGCTGGGCGTACGGCCCGTGGAGGGCCGTGTCCTGGTGCTGCTGGGCCTGCGGTCGGAGTCGGAGCGGTCGGCGGTGGCGGACCGGGTGGCGGCGGCGCTGCGGGCCGGCGTGGAGCGGGCGGGCATGCGGCGGCCGGGGGCGCAGCCGCCGGTGGTGGTGGTCGGCGTCGCTGGCGGCTGGGCGGCGGCCTCGGCGGGGCTGCGGCACGCGGCGGAGACGGCCACGGCCGCCCAGGGGCTGACGGACCGCCCCTGGTACGACGCCCGCCGCCTCGACATCGACCTGCTGCTGTGGCGGCTGCGCGAGCATCCCGACCTGGCCGCGTTCGTGGACCGTGCCATCGGCCCCCTGCGCGACCACGACGAGCGTTCGAAGCCGCCCCTGCTGCCCACGCTGCAGACATACCTGGCGCACGCCGGCCGCAAGGCGGAGACGGCCCGGGAGCTGCACCTCAACCGCCAGACCCTCTACAACCGCCTCGCCAGGATCGGCGAGTTGCTCGGCACGGACCTCGACGACCCGCAGACGGTACTGGCCTTGAGCCTGGCCCTGCGGGCCCGTCGGCACGTGCCCCGGGACGGCCGCCGCACCGGCGGCTAGACGAGCGGCCGGGGCTGGGTCAACTCGTCGTAGACGCTGAGCACTTGGGCGACGGTCTCGTCCTCGGTCGGCCAGGTGGCCGCCTGCCGGGTGCCGTTGTCCTTGAGCCGCTCGCACCGCTCGGGGTCGGCGAGGAGCGCGGTCACGGCGTCGGCCAGGGCCTTGGCGTCGCCGTACGGGACGAGTTCGGCGGCGTCGCCGACGAGTTCGGGGATGCCGCCGACGCGGGTCGCGACGAGCGGCACGCGCGCGTGCAGGGCCGCCTGGGCGAACACGGACCGCGACTCCCAGCCGCTGGGCAGCAGCGCGAGGTCGGCGGCGGCGAGGAGGTCGCCCACGTCGTCGCGGCGTCCGATGAGCCGGACGGGCAGCTCCTCGTCCTCGATACGGCGCTGCAGCACCCCGCGCAGGGGGCCCTCTCCGGCGATCACGACGAGCGGCACGGGGTCGAGGCGCCGCCATCCGTGCACGGCGTCCAGGAGGGTGCGGTAGCCGCGGTGCCGGTCCAGCGAGCCGACGGCCAGCAGCAACGGTCGTCCGGTCGTGCCGAGTTCGGCCCGGAGCTTGGAGCCGGCCCGCTCCGGGTCGTCGTGGTCGGCGGGCCGGGACGGCACGGGCAGGGCGACGGCGGCCAGCCGCGCGTCCCGGGCGCCGGAGCCGCGGGCCCGGTCGACGAGGTCGGAGGTGGTCCCCAGGACCACCGTGGCGGCCTTGACGACCCGCCGCTCCAGCAGGCGCAGCAGATGGGCCCGGGCGCCTTCGGCGTGCGCCCGGTTGTGCCAGGTGACGACGAGCGGGGTGCGCCGCCCGCCGAGCGCGAGCACGGCGCGGAAGGAGGCGTGCAACCCGTGCGCGTGCACCAGGTCGGCGTTCCTGCACGCCTCCCGCAGCACGGCCACGGACGCCGGGTCGCTGCTGCGGGGCACGTGGACGTGTTCGGCGCCGGCGCCGGTGAAGTCGTAGAGGCGGTCGGCCTCGGCGGGGGCGCACACCGTGACCCGTACGCCCCTCGCGACGAGGCCGGAGGCCAGCGAACGCACATGCGCGCTGCTGCCGGCGTTGCCGCCGCCCAGCACCTGCACGGTGCGCAGCGACGACTGGCCGTGCGGCGGATGGCTGCTGACGGGGCTCACGCGGCCGGGGCTCCTGATTCGGCGTCGGGCGGTCACGAAGAAGGTACAGAAGGACCGGGCGGAGGGGGTGTACCGCGCGGTTTCCTCCACGCTCCACGCCCAAGGATGCCAGCACGTACGGGTGTTCCGGCAACGCGAACCTGCCGGGGAACGGGCGGAAACCGGGGCAGCATCACTCACACGGGTGAGGACGGGGTGATTCCGGGTGGGGAGGTGAAGACTCCGTGTCGGTGCGGGGGCCGACGGGAGCGCGTCGGCCCGAACCGGCGTACGGAGGCGACGGACCGCTCCGTCACCTCCGCTTGGGCTGTCAGACGTCGGCGCGGGCCGTGGCCAGCAGCTCCTCGGCATGCGCACGGGCCGTCTCGGAGTCCTCCTGGCCGGCCAGCATCCGGGACAACTCCCGTACGCGGTCCTCCCCTTCGAGGACCTTCACGCCGGAGCGCGTCACGGAGCCGTCGTTCGTCTTCTCCACCAGCAACTGCCGGTCGGCGAAGGCGGCCACCTGCGGAAGGTGGGTGACGACCACGACCTGCGCGCTCTTCGCCAGCCGGGCGAGGCGCCGCCCGATCTCGACGGCCGCCTTGCCGCCGACACCGGCGTCGACCTCGTCGAAGAGGTACGTCGGCACGGGGTCGGTCCCCGCGAACACGACCTCGACGGCGAGCATCACGCGCGAAAGTTCACCGCCGGAGGCGCCCTTGGCGATGGGCCGCGGCGGCGCCCCCGGGTGCGGGGCGAGCAGCAGCTCGACCTCGTCGACGCCGGACGGCCCGTAGGCGACGGTGCGTCCGCCGACCTCCACGCCCTCCGGGTCCTCGCTCTGCCGCAGTTCGAAGGACACGCGCGCGTGCGGCATCGCGAGGGAGGCCAGTTCGGCCGTCACGGCGGCCGCGAACCGTTCGGCGGCCTCCGCCCGCGCGTCGGTCAACGCCTGGGCGAGCCCGCCCAGTTCGGCCCGCAGCGCGTCCCGCTCGGCGGTCAGTTCGCCGATCCGCTCGTCGTCGCCGTCGAGTTCGGTCAGTCGCGCGGCACTGCGCTCGGCCCACGCCAGGACGGAGTTGACGTCCTCGCCGTACTTCCGCGTCAGCGCGGTCAGCGCGGCCCGCCGTTCCTCGACGGCCGCCAGCCGCAGCGGGTCGGCGTCCAGGTCGTCGGCGTAGCCCGCCAGTTCGCCGGCCACATCGCCCAGCAGGATGCCGATCTCCCCGATCCGGTCGGCGAGCGCGGACAGCGCCGGGTCGTGCGACCGCACGGCGTCCAGCGCCCGCTGGGCGCCCGCGACGAGGGTCGCCGCGTCGATGCCCTCGGGGTCCTCGGGGTTCCCGGCGAGGGCGGCGTGCGCGGCCGTGGCGGCCGACGACAGCGCCTCGGCGTGTCCGAGCCGCTCCGCCTCCTCGGCCAGTTCGGCGTCCTCTCCGGCCCGCGGCTCGACCCCGGCGATCTCGTCGAGGCCGTAGCGCAGCATGTCGGCCTCCTGGGCCCGCTCACGCGCGCGGGTGACGATCTCCTCCAGCTCGACCGACACGGCCCGCAGCCGCCGGTAGGCCTCGCCGTACTTGGCGAGCGGCCCGGCGACCGCGTCGCCCGCGTACCGGTCCAGCGCCTGCCGCTGCCGGGACAGCTTCAGCAGCCCCTGCTGATCGGTCTGCCCGTGCACGGCCACGAGGTCGTCGGCGAGGTCGGCGAGCAGTCCGACCGGCACGCTCCGCCCGCCCACGTGGGCCCGCGACCGTCCCTCGGCGGAGACGGTGCGGCTGATCAGCAGCGCCCCGTCGTCCAGCTCGGCCCCGGCCTCCTCGGCCCGCACGACGGCCGCGGCGCCCTGGGCCACCGAGATCCGCCCCTCGACCACGGCCTTGTCGGCCCCGATCCGCACGAGCGCCGCGTCGGCGCGCCCGCCCAGGAGCAGCCCCAGGCTGGTGACGACCATGGTCTTGCCCGCACCCGTCTCACCGGTGACAGCGGTGAACCCGGGTGACAGCTCGACGACCGCGTCATCAATGACGCCGAGCGACCGTATCCGCATCTCTTCCAGCACGATGAAGACCTTACGAGGTCCGGGCAGCCGAGTGCGAGGTGCCCTTGTCACCCGGGGGAGTGTCACGCCCCGAGGGGCGCGGGACTGTTTCGGCATGCGGCTCTGCCGCGTGGGCGCGAGCAACCGCAAACCACCCGCACCCGCCGACGACAGGGCACCCCCCGAACCCTAGTGCGGAGCCCCCCGCCACCCCGACACCGGCAGCGCGAACTTCGCCACCAGCCGATCCGTGAACGACGCGTGGTGCAGCCGGGCCAGCCGCACCGGCACGGCCCCTCGCCGCACCTCGACCCTGGCCCCCGGCGGCAGCTCCACCGTCCGCCGCCCGTCGCACCACAGCACCCCCGGCGGGATGTGCGGCAGCACCTCCACCGCCAGCACCGAGTCCGGCGAGGTCACCAGGGGCTTGGCGAACAGGGCGTGCGCGCTGATCGGCACCATCAGCAGCGCCTCCACCTCGGGCCACACCACGGGACCGCCCGCGGAGAAGGCGTAGGCGGTCGATCCGGTCGGGGTGGACAGCACGATCCCGTCGCAGCCGAACCCGGTGACGGGCCGCCCGTCGATCTCCAGGACGACTTCCAGGAGCTTCTCGGCGCCGGCCTTCTGCACGGCCGCCTCGTTCAGCGCCCAGTCGGTGTGCACGATGTCCCCGTTCTGGTGAACGACGACGTCGACGGTCATCCGCTCCTCGACCTCGTAGGCCTTGGTCACGACCCGGTCGACGACCTTGTCGAGGTCGTCCCGCTCGGCCTCGGCGAGGAAGCCGACCCGCCCGAGGTTGACGCCGAGCATCGGCACGCCGGAGGCGCGGGCGAACTCGGCGCCGCGCAGCAGCGTGCCGTCACCGCCGAGCACGATCAGCAGCTCGCACCCGTCGAGGCACTGCGGAGTGGCCTCCTTGACCAGCTGCACCTCGTCCGGCAGCGGCAGGTCGGCGGCCTCGTACTCCAGCACGCGCACGCCGATGCCCTCGCGCAGCAGGCCCTTGACCACCAGCTCGGCACTGCGGATGGCCGCCGGCCGGCCCGTGTGGGCGAGGAGGAAAACAGTACGAGCTCGGTTCTGACTCAACGCGGCCCCTCCGCCACTGCTCGGTCGACATCGGCCGGGTCCAGTTCGGCTGCTCCGGCCCGCAGCCACAGAAAGTACTCGACGTTCCCGGACGGTCCGGGCAGCGGACTGGCGGTGACACCCCGCACCCCGAGGCCCAGTTCCCACGCCTTCCGGGCCACGCCACGCACGGCTTCCGCCCGCAGTTGCGGACTCCGCACGACTCCCCCGCTGCCCAGCCTTTCCTTGCCCACCTCGAACTGCGGCTTGACCATCATCACCAGGTCGGCGTCCGGCTTCACGCACCGCACGAGGG
The DNA here is from genome assembly GCF_023516615.1 of Streptomyces panaciradicis. Taxonomy (GTDB): domain Bacteria; phylum Actinomycetota; class Actinomycetes; order Streptomycetales; family Streptomycetaceae; genus Streptomyces; species Streptomyces panaciradicis. Next base: position 8,451 of record NZ_JAMGBF010000134.1, on the reverse strand, counting down.
CCGGCAGCACCAGCCCTAGCGGGATGAAGGACAGATCGCCCACGACAAGATCCACAGGTTCCCCATCGATCGCTTCAAGCGTCAACTCGCGTACGTTCGTACGGTCCTTGACGGTGACGCGTTCATCGCTCTGCAGAGTCCAGGCGAGTTGGCCGTAACCGACGTCCACGGCGACGACGTGCGCGGCCCCCGAGCGCAGCAGCACGTCCGTGAACCCGCCGGTGGAGGCGCCGGCGTCCAGCGCCCGCCGCCCCTTCACCACGAGCCCCTGCGGCACGAACGCCTCCAGGGCGCCCGCGAGCTTGTGCCCGCCCCGGGAGACGTAGTCGGGATCGCCGGCGTCGTCGGAGACGACGATCGCCGCCGCGGTCTCCACCTGCGTGGCCGGTTTGGTCGCGACGGTCTTGCCGACGGTGACCCGCCCGGCCGCGATCAGCTGACTCGCGTGCTCACGCGAGCGCGCGAGCTTACGGCGGACCAGCTCCGCGTCCAGACGGCGGCGTGCGACTCCTGCCACGTTCGGTTCAGCTCCTGTTGCCATACGAGGGTGAAGGCGTCCTCGGGTCGTACGACGGCGAGGGCGCCGGGGGTCCCGGGCGCGCGTCGAGCGCGGTGAGCGCGTCGCGCAGCCCCCCGTGTACATCCTCGTACACCTCGACGTGTCCGTCGGTGGCGAGGTGGTCGGCGTCGCCGAGCCGCTCCAGGTGGGCGTCGACCTCGGCGTTGCCGGTGGGGGTGCGGGGCACGTCCAGCGGGGCGGGGGCGGCGGGGTCGTACTCCGGTTCGACCTCGGGCCGCTCCTGCTCCGGTGGGGCCTCGGGCACAGAGTCGCTCATGCCCAGACGCTACATCGAAGCCCTGGGGTACCGTCGATCGCGATGGCAACGATCGAGGAGTGCCGTACCGCACTCGAGAAGCTCTCGGACAACATGCGGGGCGCCGACGGCGACGTCCGGGCGGCCGCCGCCCTGGACCGCTCGGTGAGCTGCCGGATCACCGACCTGGACGTGACCCTCGTCGGCCGGATGACCGACGGCCGGATCGCTGTCGACGAGGTCGTCCAGGGGCCGCCGAAGGAGAAGGCACAGATCAGGCTGACGATGTCCGGCGACGACCTGGTGGCCCTGGTGGACGGCGAGCTGAACTTCGCCCGCGCCTGGGGTTCGGGCCGGGTGAAGCTGGAGGCGAGCCTGGTCGACCTGTTCCGCCTCAGGAAGCTTCTGTAGCCACCGCCGCGCGTGCCTTGCGCGCCGCGGGCACGACGAGCGGGGTGCCCGTCTCCGGGTCGTCGATGACCTGGCAGCGCAGCCCGAAGACCTCCTCGACCAGTTCGGCCGTGACGATGTCGTTCGGCGCGCCCTCGGCGACGACCCGGCCGCTCTTGAGCGCGATCAGATGGGTGGCGTACCGGGCGGCGTGGTTGAGGTCGTGCAGCACGGCGACGAGCGTCCGCCCCTGTTCCTCGTGGAGTTCGGCGCACAGGTCGAGGACGTCGATCTGGTGCTGGATGTCGAGGTAGGTGGTCGGCTCGTCGAGGAGCAGCAGTGGTGTCTGCTGGGCGAGCGCCATGGCGATCCACACGCGCTGGCGCTGACCACCGGACAGCTCGTCCACGTACCGCTCGGCGAGCTCGGCGACCCCCGTGCGCGCCATGGCCTCTCGCACGACCCGCTCGTCCTCGGCCGACCACTGGCGCAGCAGGCCCTGGTGCGGGTACCGGCCGCGGCCGACCAGGTCGCCGACCGTGATCCCGTCGGGCGCGATCGACGACTGCGGCAGCAGCCCGAGAGTCCGCGCGACCTTCTTCGCGGGCATCGACTGGATGACGTGCCCGTCGAGCAGCACCCGTCCGTGGCTCGGCCTGAGCATCCGCGACAGGGCGCGCAGCAGCGTGGACTTGCCGCACGCGTTCGGGCCGACGATCACGGTGAAGGAGTGGTCGGGGATCTCCACCGAGAGCTGCTCGGCGATGACCCGCTGGTCGTAGGCGAGGGTGACGTTCTCGGCGGACAGGCGGTTCACTGCGCTCCTTGGGGTGTACGTGTTCTGCGGGCCGCTCATATCCGGCCCGCCCTGCGCTCCGCGACCAGCAGCCACAGCAGGTAGACGCCGCCGAGGACACCGGTGACCACGCCGACGGGCAGCTGGTCGGCGCCGAAGGCCCGCTGCGAGGCCCAGTCGGCGGTGACCAGCAAGGCGGCGCCCATGCACAGCGACGGCAGCAGGTTGGGGCCGGGCGAGCGGGTGAGGCGCCGGGCGAGCTGCGGGGCGGTGAGCGAGACGAAGCCGACGGGCCCGGCCGCCGCCGTCGCCGTGGCGACGAGCAGGACGGCGGCCACCATCAGCAGCGCCCGTACGCGCTCCACGCGCACCCCGAGGGCGTTCGCGACGTCGTCGCCCATCTCCATCATCCGCAGGCCGCGCCCGCCCGCCAGGACGAGCGGCACGAGGACTGCGCACACCCCGAGGAGCGGCCAGACCTGCTCCCAGTCACGGCCGTTGAGGGACCCCGTCATCCACACGAGCGCGCGGGCCGCGTCCACGATGTCGGAGACGGTGAGGAGATAGCCGTTGACCGCGGTGACGATCGCGGAGACGCCGATGCCGACCAGGACCAGCCGGTAGCCGTGCACGCCCCGCTTCCAGGCCAGCAGGTAGATGGCGAGGCCGGTCGCCAGTCCGCCCACGAGCGCGCCGACGGTGACCTGGGCCGCGCTGCCGGAGAACAGCACGATCATCACCAGCGCCCCGGCGGTCGCGCCCTGTCCGAGGCCGAGCACGTCCGGACTGCCCAGCGGATTGCGGGTGACGGCCTGGAACAGGGCGCCGCCGAGCCCCAACGAGGCGCCCACCAGCAGTCCGACCAGGACCCTGGGCAGCCGCAGCTCGTTGACGATGAACTCCTGGCCCGCGTTGCCGTCGCCGAGCAGCGTCCGCACCACGTCGCCGGCCGGGATCGGGAAGTCGCCGGTGCCGATCAGCACGACGCTCGCGGCGAGCGCGGCGAGCAGCAGCAGGACGACGACGGTGACGGCACGCACGTCCAGGCGCAGGGAGAGCCCGCCCGGGGCCCTGAGCACACGGTGGTTCCTCACAGCTGGGCCGTCCTCCGCCGTCGTACCAGAAAGATGAAGACCGGCCCGCCGACGAGCGCGGTGATGATGCCGACCTGGAGTTCCGCGGGGCGGGCGACGACCCGGCCGACGACGTCGGCGCCGAGCAGCAGCACGGGCGACAGGATCGTCGCGTACGGCAGGATCCAGCGCAGGTCGGGACCGGTGAAGGACCGTACGGCGTGCGGGACCATCAGCCCGACGAACGCGATCGGCCCGCACGCGGCGGTCGCCGCCCCGCACAGCACGGTCGCCGCCAGCATGGACAGCGCCCGCGTGCGGTTGAGGTCGGCGCCGAGAGCCCTGGCGGTGTCGTCGCCCATGGCCACGGCGTTCAGCGGCCGGGCGAGGCCGAGGGCGAGCAGCGTGCCGGCCACGAAGAACGGCAGCACCTGCGTGATCGTCGAGTCGGTCGCCGAGGACAGCGAACCGACGGTCCAGAAGCGCATTTTGCCCAGCGCCGCCTGGTCCGTGATCATCACGGCCTGCAGATAGCCGTAGAGCGCGGCGCTGATCGCGGTGCCGGCGAGCGCGAGCCGCACGGGTGTCGCGCCCCGGCTGCCGCCCAGGAACCAGACGAGCGCCCCGACCGCCGCGGCTCCGAGGAACGCGAACCAGACATAGCCGCTCGGGCTGGTGACACCGAGGAAGGTGATCGCCGTGACGACCGCGGCCGACGCGCCGGCGTTGATGCCGAGCAGTCCGGGGTCGGCCAGCGGATTGCGGGTGAGCGCCTGGAGCACGGCCCCGGACAGGCCGAGCGCGGCACCGGCGAGCAGCCCGAGGACGGTACGCGAGAGCCGCTCGTCGACGACCACGTCGCCGTACGTGCCCGTGTCCTGGAACAGGCCGTGCCACACCTGCCCCAGGGACAGCCCTTTCGCGCCGATCGCGATGCTCGCCAACGCGACGAGCACCAGGACGAGGACGGCGATCAGGAGACCGAGGGCACGGACCGCCCGGCGGGTCGGGGGCGCGGGGGCGGTCTCCGCGCGCTGCTCTGGAGGACTGTCGACCAACACGAGGTTAGGTTAGCCTACCCTCGCATAATCGATCGATCCCCGGTGCTCAGAACCCCAGCCGCGCCAGCGCCTTCCCCGGGTCCAGCTCGCACACACCGTCCCCGGCCGCCGTCCAGGCCGCCGCGCACAGCGCCCGCAGCCCGTCCAACGCCTCGCCGTCACCGTCGAGTTCGAGCCGCTCCCCGCCGGCGACGGCCGTCCACCCGCCGCACCGGAAGCCGCCGTCCGCCGCCGCGACCTCCGGCTGGCCCGTCAGCAGGCCGCGCAGATCGGCGTCGACATACGTCGGCCGGTGCTGCGGCGGCGCGGCCAGCAGCTGGGCGCCGTCGGTGACACCGGTCAGCACCAGCAGCGAGTCGACCTCGCCGTTGAAGGCCCCCTCGATGTCCGTGTCCAGCCGGTCCCCGACCACCAGCGGCCGCTCGGCGCCGGTGCGCAGGATGGTCTCGCGGTGCATGGGCGGCAACGGCTTGCCCGCCACCTGCGGTTCGGCCCCGGTCGCGATGCGCACGACCTCCACCGCCGCGCCGTTGCCCGGCGCGATCCCACGGGCGCCCGGAATCGTCAGGTCGGTGTTGGAGGCGTACCAGGGCAGCCCGCGCGCGATGGCGTACGACGCCTCCGCGAACCGCCCCCACGGCAACTCGGGGCCGCCGTACCCCTGCACGACCGCCACCGGATCGTCGTCCGCCGACTCCACGGGCTCCAGCCCGCGCTCGCGCAGCGCGACCCGCAGGCCCTCGCCGCCGATCACCAGCACCCGCGCGCCTTCCGGCATCTGCTCGCTGATCAGCCGGGCCACCGCCTGCGCGGAGGTGATGACGTCGTCGGCCCCCGTCGGTATCCCCAGCTCGGTGAGGTGGGCGGCCACCGAATCCGGCGTCCGCAGCGCGTTGTTGGTGACGTAGGCGAGATGCATCCCGCCGTCGCGCGCGGTCGCCAGCGACTCGACCGCGTGCGCGATGGCGTTGCCCCCCGCGTACACCACACCGTCCAGGTCGAGCAGCGCCGTGTCGTACGCCTCGCTCAGGGCCCGCTCACTGTCCGCGGGACTCGTCCTGACGCTCTGGCCCATTCCGCATCGCTCCTCGTTCGACGTTTTCCCCCGATCATCCCTCATGCCACCGGCACACGTACGATGCCGGGATGAACACAGCAGGTCACTCGGAGGCAACGGCGCGCCGGGGCCTGGAACTCACCCCGTTCCGCGGCCTTCGTTACGACCCCGACCGGGTCGGCAGCCTCTCCGCCGTGACGTCCCCGCCGTACGACGTCGTCGTGCGCCCCGACGGCCTGCACCACCTCCAGGACGCCGACCCGTACAACATCGTCCGGCTGATCCTCCCCCAGGCGCCCAGCCCGACCGACCGCAACGAACAGGCCTCGGACACGCTGCGCCGCTGGCAGGCCGAGGGCGTCCTGACCACCGACCCCGAACCGGGCCTGTACGTCTACGAACAGCGGCACGCCGACGGCATGCTCCAGCGCGGCATCATCGGCGCCCTGCGCGTCTCGGACCCGGCGGAGGGCGTCGTCCTGCCGCACGAGGACGTCATGCCGCACGTGGTCGCCGACCGCGCGGCCCTGATGCGCGCCACCTCCGCGAACCTGGAACCGCTGCTCCTGACCTACCGCGGCAACGGCTCGACGGCCACCACGGCGGACGTGGTGGAACGCCTCGCCGACAAGCCCCCCTTGCTGTCCACCACCACCGAGGACGGCTACAACCACCGCCTGTGGTCGGTCACCGACCCCTCCGACGTGACCGCCATCCAGTCAGAACTGGCCCGTCACCAGGCCCTGATCGCCGACGGCCACCACCGCTGGGCGACCTACCGCCGGCTGCGCACGGAGCACCCCTCCCCCAGCCCCTGGGACTACGGCCTGGTCCTCCTGGTCGACACGGCCCGCTACCCGCTGCGCGTCCGCGCGATCCACCGCCTCCTGCACGCCCTGCCGCTCACGGACGCGCTGGCCGCCGTGGAGGGCCTGTTCCGGGTACGACGGCTCGACGTGCCGCTGGCCGAGGCGCTGGAGGTCCTCGCCGACGCCGCGTGCGCGGGCAACGCCTTCCTCCTGGCCGGTGACGGGGCCTTCCACCTCCTGGACCGCCCGGACCCGGACCTGCTGGCCCGTACGATCCCCGCCGACCGCCCCGCTGCCTGGCGCACGCTGGACGCCACGGTCCTGCACGCCACGCTCCTGGACCATGTGTGGCGCATCCCGGAGGACTCGCCGGCCCACATCGCCTACATCCACGACACGGCGGCGACGGTCGCCAAGGCGGAGCACGACGGCGGTACGGCGGTCCTGATGCACCCCGTCCGCGAGGAGGTCGTCCGCGACCTGGCACGCCAGGGCGTCACGATGCCCCGCAAGTCGACATCGTTCGGCCCGAAACCGGCGTCGGGGCTGGTGCTGCGCGCACTGGAGCCCTGACACACGAAAGGGCGGGACCGCATCGGTCCCGCCCTTTCGCACAGATCACTCCTTGTCGTCCTCGACCTCGACCTCAGCCTCGACCTTGTCCTCGACCTCGGCCTGAGCTTCGTCCTCGGCCTCGGCGTCGTCCGTGGTGTCGCTGTCGTCGAAGGCGTCGACGAACTCGACGCCGTCCAGCTCGGCGAGCCGGTCCGAGGCGTCCGTGCTGCCGTCCCGGTCGGCCTCGACGGCCTTCGCGAACCACTCGCGCGCCTCGCCCTCACGACCGGCGGCGAGCAGCGCGTCGGCATAGGCGTACCGGAGCCGCGCGGTCCACGGCTGGACGGAGTTGGAGGCGAGCTCGGGGCTCTGCAGCGTCACGATGGCCGCGTCGAGCTGACCCATGTCACGCCGGGCGCCGGCCGCGACAAGCCGCATCTCGACCTGCCCCGCCTTGTCGAGCTTGTTCACCTCGGGCGCCCCCGCCATGTCCAGCGCCTTCTCGGGCCGCCCGAGCCCACGCTCGCAGTCGGCCATGACCGGCCACAGCTCCGCACTGCCGGTCATCCGCCGAGCGGCCCGGAACTCGGCGAGCGCCTCGGAGTACTTCTGGTTCGCGTACGCCGCGAACCCGCCCGCCTCGCGTACGGCGGCCACGCGCGACGCCAGCCGCAGGGCCACCTTCGAGTAGGCGTACGCGCCCTCGGGGTCCTCGTCGATGAGCCTGGCGACCATCACCAGGTTCTTGGCGACGTCCTCGGCGAGCGTCTTCGGCAGGCTCTGCAGCTCCTGCCGTACGTCCTTGTCGATCTCGTCGCCCGTGACGTCCTCCGGGATCGGCAGCCGCTTGATGGGCTCCCTGTCCCGGTCCCGCTCGTCCCGGAAACGCCCGCCACCACGGCGGTCGTCACGCCGGTCGTCCCTGCGGTCGTCACGTCGGTCGTCCCGGCCGCGGAAGCCTCCGGGGCGTCCGCCGCGGTCGTCCCTCCGGTCGTCACGGCCACGGAACCCACCGGGACGCCCACCGCGGTCGTCACGGCCACGGAAGCCACCACGGTCGCCCCGGTCATCACGGCGATCGTCACGACGGAAGCCGCCACGGTCACTGTCCCGACGCTCACCACGGTCGTCACGGCGGAAGTCGTCACGGCGGAAGTCGTCACGCCGGTCGTCACGCCGGTCGTCGCGGCGGACCGGACGGTCGCCGCGGTCGTCGCGGCGGAAGGTCGGACGGTCGCTCCGGTCATCGCGACGGTCGTCACGGCGGAAGGGGGGACGGTCACCCCGGTCGTCCCGACGCGGACCACGATCACGGTCGTCACGCTGGAACGAGGGACGGGAGCCAGGGGCACGGTCGTCCCGACGATCGTCGCGCCGGCCGTATCCACCGCCACGGTTGTCGTCACGACGGAAGCCACCACGGTCGTCACGGCGATCATCACGGCGGTCATCGCGACGGTCGTCACGGCGGAAGGCCGGACGGTCGCCCCGGTCATCACGGCGGTCGTCACGACGGAACCCGCCGCGGTCATCGCCACGCCGGTCGTCGCGTCGGTCGTCACGGCGGCCGTACCCGCCGCCACGGTTGTCGTCACGACGGAAGCCACCACGGTCGTCACGGCGGTCGTCACGGCGGTCATCGCGACGGTCGTCACGGCGGAAGGGGGGACGGTCACCCCGGTCGTCCCGACGCGGACCACGATCACGGTCGTCACGCTGGAACGAGGGACGGGAGCCAGGGGCACGGTCGTCCCGACGATCGTCGCGCCGGCCGTATCCACCGCCACGGTTGTCGTCACGACGGAAGCCACCACGGTCGTCACGGCGATCATCACGGCGGTCATCGCGACGGTCGTCACGGCGGAAGGCCGGACGGTCGCCCCGGTCATCACGGC